>CAZJZG010000021.1:0-55130 GCA_964550455.1 uncultured Bacteroidales bacterium
CTGTTTTTAATCCCAAAAAGTAGAAATTATTCTATTTTCTGAAAGTGCCTATTTCTATCGCCTCGGCTAAAGCCTACGGCAATTGATTATTAGTTTGTTAAAACATAGAATTGGGCTTTAGTCCGTTTATTGAATTTTTTCGATAAGAGCCAGCATTTCAACATGAAGGGTATGAGGGAAAAAATCGTAGGGAATTATTCTTTTTACCGTTAATCCATATTCCTGCATGTATTTAAGATCGCGGTGGAGCGTGCCGGCGCTACAGGAAAGATATGCTATTTTCCCAGGATGTAATTCTTTTGATATCCATTCTGTTACCTCAGCTTCCAGCCCCGTACGGGGAGGATTTACATACATGAGAGTTTCCTTGTTTTTTGAATTTGCCTTTTGAACATATTCCTCTAACTGTGGAATACGATGTCTGCAGCTACCACGTAATAAATCAGCTTCAGGTGCATTTTGTGAGGCACATTCCAGAGCTTCTCCACTAAGTTCCACCCCTATAGTTTGTGAACCTGATTTAATCCACCGTTGCAAGGAAGCACCAATGCCACAATACAGATCAATAACTGCTGAATTGAAATCAGGAGTAAGGAAATCAACTGCTTTTGCTAATGAATCGGAATATAATTCAGGAATGACCTGCTGAAATGATGATGGTCCGTATATCAGTCCTGTTGTATTAACTGACCGGGGTTTTCCGGCTATAAGATGCCATCCGCCTTTACCAATAACTTTTTTTCCGGCACTGGGATGCAGATGTAACCATAATCCCTCAATACCGTTTTCTTTGAGTTTTTTAGTTGTTTTGTCATCCAGCCAGCTTAGATCCGGCAGGTTTTTACATTTAACCACCAGGGTGAGCTGAGCGCCGGATTGCATATAATAAGCAAGAGGGAATTTTTCTTTTTCCGGAAGAACGCTGATCAGCAGCTTAATATTCAGATTCACTGTTGTATCATGAACCGGACAATCATGAATTGCATATATTTGCTCTTTCCGCCGTATTCCTATTTTCCATGCTTTGTCTTCATATTCTGCTGACAGGCAGACTTTTGAACGATAATTCCATAATTTGTTTTCACTAACACCACGGATTTTATCAACAAGCGGTGCAAATTCTCTCATACTTTTGATTACCCATTCCTGCTTTGCAGCAAGGCTCTCATCATAACCAAGATGACGGTGAGGGCAGGCAGGACATTCTTTTACGCAGCCCGGTTTTAAGATATGGGAGATCATGAGAATTTGCGATTATCAAAAAAATCTGATAGCTGAAGTATTATGTGTAATGCGGTCTGGTGGCTGTTATTTCCGATAATTACCGGTTTCTTGTTTTGAGATCATTGTGTTTTACTGATTGTCAACTATAATTTGGAAAAATGCAGTCCGCATTCCTTAGTTTCAGGATTTTCCCACCACCAGCGGCCTGCGCGTATGTCTTCATCCGGCTGTATTGCGCGTGTACATGGCTGACATCCAATACTTGGAAAGCCTTTTTTATGAAGAGGATTATATGGAATATTGTGTTTGTGGATATAATCCCATAAATCTTCTTCAGACCAGTTTATCAGCGGATTGATCTTTATCAGGTCAAATTTGTCATCCCACTCAAAAAGCCCTGTATTATTACGGGTTAAGGATTGCTGTTTTCGTAAACCACTGATCCATGCATCCAGCCCTTTAAAAGCTCTTCTCAAAGGTTCAACCTTCCTTATTTCACAACATCTCTTTCGGTTCTCAATACTTTCATAAAAAAGATTTATGCCTTTTTCGTTTACCATTTCTTCTACCTGCTGCTTATCCGGAAAAAAGACCTGTATTGTGATCCCATATTTTTTTGTAGTAATGTCAATCAAATCATAGGTTTCAGGAAAAAGTCTGCCCGTATCGAGCGTGAAAACCCTGAATTGCTTTTTTGATTCAAGCAACATGTGTAAAATTGCCTGATCTTCAGCACTCATGCTTGATGATAAAGCTATTTTATCTCCAAAATGGTCAATAGCCCATTCAATTATCTCTTTCGGGCTGACCGTGGCAAACTGATTATTGAGATCAGCTACTTTTTTCCTGCTTTCTGTTTGTGCTCTGTAATTATCTGTCATCAATATTCCTTTTGGTGATTTGGCAATGCAAACATACATAAGATATTGGGAACAATCAGAATTCTTAATAATTAGAGCTTTAATGTCTTGATTATCAGTGTGTAATTGTTTATTTGATAATATTGGATTCTTACAGGCAACAGATAAAATCATGTCTTTTAAAAATAAAGCCTGTTAAACACATGTCATTTCATAACTTTGCACCATTGATAAAACTCTGACAGATGAACTATCATTTCATTGCCATTGGTGGCGCTGTTATGCATAATCTCGCCATTGCCCTGCATCACAAGGGACATAAAATTACTGGTTCTGATGATGAAATATTTGATCCTGCAAAATCCAGGCTCGAAGCTTTAGGTTTGTTACCGAAGAATTATGGCTGGTTTCCTGAAAAGATCAAACCTTCGCTTGATGCTGTGATTGTGGGCATGCATGCCCGTAAAGACAATCCCGAACTCGCACGCGCTAATGAGATCGGGATAAAGATTTATTCCTTTCCTGAGTTTCTGTATCAACATGCCTTGAAGAAAAAAAGAATAGTTATTGGTGGTAGTCATGGAAAAACTACAATTACTGCCATGGTGATGCATGTTTTGCGATTTTGTAATATGGATTTTGATTACCTGGTTGGCGCTCAGGTAGCTGATTTTGAGGTCATGGTAAGAATTAGCGATGAAGCACCTGTTATGATTTTTGAGGGCGATGAATATCTTACTGCACCTTTTGATCCGAGGCCCAAGTTTCATCTTTATCATCCTCATATTGCCCTGATAAGCGGGATAGCATGGGATCATATAAATGTATTCCCTGATTTTGATGATTATGTTATTCAGTTCAGCATGTTTGCCGAAATGATCGAAGATGGTGGTTCACTTATTTATAATGAAGAAGATGAGCTTGTAAGAAATATTGCGCTGGAAAACACTAACAATAGTGTTCGTATACCGTACAATACACCCGAATATTATGTGAAAGATGGGCTTACCCAATTGGTTTTCAATGGGAAAGAGTATAGTTTAAAGGTTTTTGGCAGACATAATCTGCAGAACCTTGCCGGGGCATGGAAAGTCTGCAGGGAATGTGGTGTAAGCGATAAGGATTTTTTGGAAGCTATAGCTTCTTATGAAGGAGCAGCCCGACGGCTTGAAAAAGTATTAACATATGAACAGACGCATATCTTCAGGGACTTCGCTCATTCACCCTCAAAACTTAAAGCCACTGTAAATGCTGTAAGAGAGCAATATCCCGGGTACAGGCTTGTTGCCTGCATGGAATTGCATACTTTTAGCAGCCTTAGCAAAAACTTCCTGAAAGAATATAAGGGCTGTATGGATGAAGCCGATGTAGCCTTTGTTTATTTTAATCCTCATACCATAGCATTGAAGAAATTACCTCCAATCACAATTCACGATGTTTTTACTGCTTTTGCCAATGATAAATTACAGGTTCTTACCGATTCAGATACTCTTGTTCAGGAATTGAAAAACTATGACTGGATCAATAGTGTTTTGCTATTAATGAGTTCCGGTAATTTTGATGGGATTAATATCAAAGAATTAGCCCATTCGCTAATAAACGGAATCAAAAATGAGTGACTCCCCCTGAAATCTCTCAGAGAGAACAAATTTTCTTGCAGAATTTCTGTAAAGTCGCCTTTTCTATTTCATTTCCAGAAAATAAGGCAACAGACTAACAGTATCTTCATCCGGTTCGTTAAGAATAGTACTGAATTCAAGTTTTCTTACAGCGGATAGCCACCTGATAATTGGCACTTCGTCACTGGCATACTGCCCATTTGTATTATCAAATCTTTCATTTACAAATCCGCCGGAAGGTATTACATGAAAATACCCGGAATTGGGATCGAACTGATGAAGTTTTACAGAAGCAAGATCAGTAAACTCAATTATAACCTCGGCGCATAATTGGTTATCCTGCTCGTATAATTTTTTACTGACCACTGTAGCCATAGGATATTCATCCTCAATAGAAGTTCCGTTCAGGTAGGTGTTTATCAGTTCCTCAAAATCATCTCCTGAAACGTCTTGCCCATCATCTAATATTGACATGATATTAATATACCGGATTGTTAATCTCCCTGAATTATCTCCGGTTAATTCAAAAGTGTATTCTTTTCTTTCAACGGTCAGACATCCGCTTAAAAGAATAATAAAAGAGATAAGGGTGAGAATACTTAAAATACGCTTTTCCATAATGATAATGTGTTGGTAATTATTAGGTTGTAGCATATTTCTTAATAAAAAGAAACATGTAATTGATTTTTTGTCAAAAGTAGCATGTTTTTTACATTAAATTTGCAGGCTAAAAAATATTATGAAAGTTTCTCTTGATATTAGTTATTATCCTATTGGAACGGAGCATGTGCCGCTAATTTTTGACTTTATCGGGCGGCTTAAACAGTACGAAGATATTACAGTTCAGACAAATGGGCTTAGCACTCAGGTTTTTGGAGAATATGATACCGTAATGGAAATCCTTAAATCAGAGATCCACAAGTCTTTTGAACTCTCAAATTCGGTTTTTGTAATTAAAATTGTAAATATTGACCAAAGTCACTGGAAATGATACTTTTAACTTTTTTTGATCTTTTTTATTATAATTTACTTGAAACCACCTGGCTTGAAATAGTAGCAGTGATTTTTGGGCTCCTTAGTGTATGGTATGCCCGTAAAGCCAATATTCTTGTTTATCCTACCGGTATAATCTCAGTACTCATTTATGTTTATATCTGCTTTAATGCCATGTTGTATGCCGATATGGGCATTAATTTCTTTTATTTTGTAACCAGCGTGTATGGATGGTATAACTGGCTTCGAAAGAAAAATGATGAAAAAGTTGTGCATATAACATGGAATTCAAAGAAAGAGCAATGGGCAGGAATTGCATTTACAGTAATTTCATATTTCGTGATTTTTGGATTGATATGGATATTTAAGAAAGACGACACTGCCTATATTAATTCTTATATTCCTTATATTGATTCATTTACAACTTCGGTTTTTCTTGTAGGCATGATTCTTATGGCTCGTAAAAAGGTTGAGAACTGGATTTACTGGATCATTGGTGATATTGTTTCGGTTCCATTATATTTTTCAAAAGGGCTGGTTTTTACAAGTTTCCAGTATTTTGTTTTCCTTATACTTGCTGTTTTGGGATATATTGAATGGAAAAAGTTACACCTTGAAGGTGAGGTATGATCAAAAGAATTGCCGTTACCGGTCCGGAATCTACCGGCAAGACCCGACTTGCAAAAGAGCTTGCAAAGCATTACAAAACTATATGGGTACCTGAGTTTGCCAGAGATTATCTGAACCGGATTGAACGTGCTTATACTTATGATGATGTTTTGTATATAGCTCAAAATCAGTTTTGTATGAATGATATTGCTCCTCCGCATAAGGCAAAGTATCTTTTTTGCGATACCGAACTGATAGTAACAAAAATATGGTGCGATGTTAAATATGGGAAATGCCATCAATGGATTGAAAACCATATCTCACAACAAAAATTTGATTTTTACCTGTTAACTGACATTGATCTTCCCTGGGAACCAGACCCTCAGCGTGAACATCCTGATCAGCGGCAGTATTTAATGGAATTATATCTGCATGAACTCAGGCATAGGGATCTGCCTTTCAGGATAATTAAAGGCATTGAAGAACAAAGACTTGAAAATGCAATTGAGTTTGTTAATGATTTGACTGATAATCTGGCTCGTATATAAAAATAATCAGTGTTTTTGTATGTCATATAAAAGTATCAAACAAATATTTGAGCATAATGAACAATGGATTGAAGAACAATTAAATGCTGATTCTTTATACTTTGTGAAACTTCATAAAAGGCAGATTCCCAAATATTTGTTTATTTCATGCTCTGACAGTCGTATTTCGCCTGAGGCAATAATGTTTTCAGAACCCGGTGATGTGTTTATACATCGTAACATTGCCAATGTAATACCGGTTAATGATCTGAATGTTCTTTCAGTGATCAATTATGCAGTTGTTCATATTAAGGTAAAACATATTGTGGTATGTGGTCATTATGGCTGTGGTGGTGTGAAAACTGCTATAAGTACTACTGATATGGGGATACTGAACCCCTGGCTTGGTTATATCCGTGATGTTTATCGTTTGCATAAGAAAGAGCTGAATGCTATAAAATCAATTGACGAAAAAACTAACAGGCTGGTGGAATTAAACGTTCTTGAACAATGTATTAACCTTGTGAAAATAAAAGATGTGCAAAAAGCACTTTTGGAGAAAAGAATAAGAATTCATGGCTGGGTGTTTGATATGCAAACCGGAAAACTTGTGAATTTAAAGTTTAATACCAAAAAAGTTGCCGGTGAAATAATAGATATTTACAATATCCTTTAACAACAAAACAGGTTTGGTAAATTAGTTATAAAGCCTTGTTGAACATCCTGAGATAGTTTTAATTAATACAGGATATTTATTCCTGAGAAGTAAATTTGCATTCTTGTAAATGTTAGGAATGTTCCTTTGCCATAGCATTCACTTTTATCATAAAAAGATTTAATTTCGCTTTTGCAAATCATAAAGCATGAAGCCAAAATCCAGGAAAGCCTTAATATTACTATTGTTTTCTGTACTTATTATAGTATTGTTTCTGGCTATTCCGGTCCGAACCATTTTTAATGACCCGACTTCTACCGTTGTTCTTGATCGTAATGGCGAATTATTAGGAGCAAAGATCGCTGCCGATGGACAATGGCGTTTCCCTCACAATGAAAATGTACCTGAGAAATTTGCAAAAGCACTGATAGCATTTGAAGACAAGCGGTTTTACTATCACCCGGGGGTAGATGTTATTGCAATTTCCAGAGCTTTGTATTCAAACCTGAGTTCAGGTCGAAAAATCAGTGGTGCCAGTACCATTACCATGCAGGTTGTACGTTTGTCGCGTAAAAACAAACCCAGAACCATTACTGAAAAGATAATAGAAGCATTTATTGCATTCAGGATTGAATTGCGTTACAGTAAAAGTGAGATCCTGGCTCTGTATGCTTCAAATGCTCCTTTTGGCGGAAATGTTGTGGGTTTGGATGCGGCAGCATGGAGATATTTTGGCTGTAATGCCGATAATCTTTCCTGGGCCGAAGCTGCAACATTAGCTGTTTTACCCAATACTCCTGCTCTTATTCATCCCGGACGCAACCGTCCGGTCTTGTTTCAAAAGCGTAATCTTTTGCTCGAAAAACTATTGAAAAGAAAAATTATAAGTCAGGAAGATTACGAACTTGCCTTAATTGAGCCTTTACCCGATAAACCTGTCAGCCTTCCGGCTGAAGCAATGCATCTGCTTGAAAGAATGAATATTGCCTGGCAGGGGAAACTTATCAATTCCACGATTGATTTTTACCTTCAGAAGAACGCCACCCGAATTGTGAATAGTCATGTGGCTTATTATCGCTCAAATCAGATCCATAATGCAGCGGCGCTGATAATTGATAATAATAGCGGTCAGGTACTGGCTTATGTGGGAAATGTTTTGGATCCCAAAACTATGGTGCCCGGAGCTATGGTTGACCTTATCACTGCTCAGCGAAGCGGGGGCAGTATTCTGAAACCTTTTCTGTTTGCAGCAATGTTACATGAGGGTTTGATCACACATAAAACTTTATTGCCGGATTATCCATTTCAAATTCCTGGTTTCAATCCCCAGAATTTTGATCGTAAGTTTGATGGTGCGGTACAGGCATACAGTGCACTTCAAAGGTCGCTTAATGTTCCGGCTGTTCGTATGCTTCAGCAGTATGGTGTTGAAAAATTCTATTATCTCCTTCAGAAACTGGGTATGAAAACACTGAAGCATCCTCCTGCGCATTACGGATTATCGCTGATACTTGGAGGAGCAGAATCTACTCTGTGGGATGTGACGACAATGTATGCACGTCTTTCAAAAGTGTTGCAGAATTATACCCTTAACGATGGCATGTATGATAAGTCTGATATGTTTAATCCTGTTTTTTTATTGCCATCAGATGATGGTTTGGAAAAGAACAGGAAAAACAAGAGATCAGAACACGAACCAACCGGTATTCTTGATGCTTCTGCTATATGGCTCACATTCAATGCATTGTTTGAAGTGAACAGACCGGAAGAAGAAGCCGGCTGGAAGATGTTTTCAAATTCGCGGAGGGTTGCCTGGAAAACCGGAACAAGTTATGGAAACCGTGATGCCTGGGCTGTAGGAACAACACCGGAATACACTGTTGGAGTCTGGGTAGGCAATGCCAGTGGCGAAGGTCGCCCCGATCTGACCGGGGTGGGCTATGCTGCTCCGATCTTATTTGATCTTTTCGGCATTTTGCCGCTTACAACCATGTTCCGACAGCCTTATGATGATATGGTTCTTGAAGATATTTGTATTGAAAGCGGACATATTGCCGGTGATAATTGCACTGAAACCGATTCGGTGTGGATTTCATTGAAGAGCCAGAGAACCACAAGCTGCCCATATCATATTCCGGTACATCTCGATGTTTCAGGGAAATATCGTGTAAACAGCGATTGTTATCGGGTTCATAAAATACAAAAAGTCTCGTGGTTCGTACTTCCGCCCGCCATGGAATGGTTTTATCGTATGCATCATCCCAGCTATCAGGACTTACCTCCATGGCATCCTGATTGTAAAAGCACTCAGGAGAACAATCCTATGCAGCTTATTTATCCTTCAGGAAATATTCAGGCAATGATACCTCGTGAATTGGGTGGTAAAATGGGAAAATTAGTATTGCAGGCCGTTCATAGCGATAAGGATGCAGTAATTTACTGGCATCTTGACGGAGAGTATCTTGGATTTACCAGAAATGAACATAATTTTGCAATTAGCTCAGGTACAGGACTTAAGCACCTTGTAATAGTTGATGAAAACGGAAATCGTCTGGAACAGAGATTCAGGATAGTTACACCAAAATAAAAAGCCCTGCATTTTCAGGGCTTTTGGGGTGGCTAATGGGATTCGAACCCACGACCCTCAGAACCACAATCTGATGCTCTAACCAGCTGAGCTATAGCCACCATTTTTGACGGGTGCAAAAATAGTAAATTAAATTACTTCATTATCATTTTTGAAAAATAAATTTTTGTTTTCTGCTTCCAGTCCCGGATCAACTGAAATTAGCCAAAGTGTATTTCAACGATCAGCGGTGTAAAGTGGATTTTACTAAAAGCCATATTCAATTATTTCATGCTGTTCGTCAGCACTTTTTATTGACAACATTTTTGAATCGCCTGGCTGGCAATGCCCAACAACCCTGGCGTCAATGCCAAAATCTTCAGAAATAGAGATGATCTTATCTGCCAGGTTCTCAGGTAAATATATTTCCATTCTGTGCCCCATATTAAAAACCTGATACATTTCTTTCCATGAAGTGCCGGATTGTTCATGTATCATTTGGAAAACAGGAGGAGGAGGGAACAGATTGTCTTTCACAATATGGATTTTATCAACGAAGTGCATTATTTTGGTTTGTCCTCCGCCGGTACAATGCACCATTCCATGAATATAAGGTTGAAAATGCTGCAACACTTCCTTTATGACGGGGGCATAAGTTCGGGTTGGAGAAAGGATCAATCTGCCTGCATTCATTTCAGGGATTTCAGTCTTGTCGTCAAGTTTGAGTTTACCTGAATATGTAAGTTCGTGGGGAATTTGCGGATCAAAAGATTCAGGGTGTTTTTCGGCATATAACTTATAAAACAGATCATGACGGGCTGAAGTAAGTCCATTACTACCTATTCCGCTGTTATATTCAGGTTCATAATTTGCTTTCCCAAAAGAAGCAAGACCTACAATCACATCGCCGGGCTGAATATTATGGTTTGAAATCACCCTGTCGCGTCTATGCCGTGCTACCACTGTAGAATCAACTATTACAGTGCGAACCAGGTCGCCAACATCAGCAGTTTCGCCTCCTGTTGACCAGATTCCAATACCAAGGTCACGCATTTTTTCAAGAAACTCCTCAGTGCCTTGTATTAATGCAGTAATAACTTCGCCGGGGATCAGATTTTTGTTTCTGCCAATGGTAGATGAAAGCAGCATATTATCGCACACTCCTACGCATAGCAGATCATCAAGGTTCATGACAATAGCATCCTGTGCAATTCCTTTCCAGACGTTTAGGTCACCGGTTTCCTTCCAGTAAATATATGTCAGCGATGATTTAGTACCTGCACCATCGGCATGCATGATATTGCAGAATTCAGGGTCATTACCCAGAAAATCAGGTACAATTTTGCAGAAAGCACCCGGGAAAATGCCACGATCAGTGGAGCGGACAGCCTTGTGTACATCTTCTTTTAAAGAGGAAACTCCTCGCTGACCATATCGTGACAGGTCTTTCATATTATTTGAAAATGATTTGTCGGTTTTCCTTATTAATTGTGAACTCCCCAAACTGGTTAAGAATATTTTCCCCAACTGAGAGCGGATCGGATTGCCTGTGATTGATTGTGGCTTTCAGGTCTTTAACTGTTTTGTCGCCAATACGTAATTCCCGAATTGTAAATACCGCTTTGTCAGCTATTGTACCGGCTCCAATAATTTTTTCAGCATCTCCTTCAAAATCATTTCTGTTAATAGCGCCATCGTTAAGCAGCTTAAGAGCCTGATCCAACGAGAGCCCAATATCATTTTTATTGTTGGTGTTCAGGGTAAATATCAAATTATAGCGGTTCAGAATGCATGGAACATAAATTTCACCTTTATCTCCGCTTCGGTATGTAATTATATTTTCCTCAGGGTTCACAACTATCTGAATATCAGTGGGTTTTTTAGTTGTTCGCTTAGGGACGTAATCGCGGCTAAGAACCTTGAACTCGGTACGGCGGTTCAACTGATGCGCAGCTTCTTTATGTTGAAGGGTTGGAAGAGATTCAATGTATGGATCATCAAGCAGAGTGTTTTCTTTGAAAGTGTATCCGTTAATGGTAATGTCTTTTTCAAGGGTTCTTGGAACTCTTTTTCCATATCCGCGTGCCATTAGCCTGTCGGAAGCAATTCCACGTTCAATAAGATAGTTCACTACTGATTCTGCACGTTTTTGTGAAAGTATATCATTGAATTCAAAGGTATTACGCGAGTCGGTATGGGCTGCAAGTTCAACTATAATGGTAGGGTTGTTGTCAAGTATGGTTATCAAACCCTGCAATGAATCCTTATACTGCGGAAGAAGATCCCATTTGGCAAGTTCGTAACGAATTTCAGGCAGAGGGATGGGTTTGTCAGGAATAGGTTCAAGCAGGAAATCAACCTTGAAATCTTTATTTGCAAATACATCTACGGTTGTTATTTTACCAGTTTTAATAAAAAATCCCTGCTGATCCACTGTTAGTTCATAAGTAGTATTAGGTTTGATTTGTGAAGGTGCAAAGCTGTAAAACCCTTTTGCATCGGTACGGGCTTCTACTGATGAGCCATTGGTTCCAACCATTTTTATTGAAGCATCGGATATATATTGAAGTGTGGCTTCATTTCTTACAATACCCTGAAGATTGAAAACGAGAGGAGGTTTGATAAATGAATAAATATCGTCTCCTCCGCGTCCGCCGCGCCTGTTGGAACTAAAAAATCCAACCTCTTCATCAGGTTTGAATGTAATGCCAAAATCATCGCCAGGTGAATTGATTGGGTACTGCATATTTACAGGTTTCTGCCATTCGCCGTTAACAAGTGATGATTTGTAAATATCTAATCCTCCCATTCCCGGATGACCATTTGAGCTAAAATAAAGAATAGTATCGTCTCGGAGAAAAGGGAACATCTCGTCGCCCATGGTATTGATAAGCTCACCAAGATTTTTTGCCAGCCCGAACTCTTCAGTTGCCGATGAGCGGGTTGCCATCCATAAATCTTTGTCTCCGTACCCGCCTTCAAAATTGGAACTGAAAATTATTGTTAACTCATCCGAACTAAGTGTAGGATGCCCTATGACACTGGTACTATCTCCACCAAGATCTATTTTAACAGGCTCAGTCCATGAGTTCTCTTCCCGTGTTGCTTTGTAAATCTGGCAGCCTTCGTCCGGTTCTTCTTCAGTTTTTATTCCGTAACAACGGGTGAAATACAGATTTGTAAATCTTTGTGTGAATTCAGCTACTCCTTCATGTGCCTGAGAGTTTACAACTTCCTGGTTATCAATGGATATAGGAGTCCCCCAATCGCCTTTTGGGTCGCGCCTGGCATAAAATAAATCAGAATAACCCCTGTCAGTCCAGTCGTCCTTACCCTTGCCGGTAATTCCGTCACGATTGGAAGTGAAAATTATTGAATTGTAATTTCTGTCAGCATAACTTGGGGCAAAGTCATCTTCACGGGAATTTATTTTCCTTTCGTTGGTAACTTCATATTTAGTCGGATTTTCAAGCCATTCGCGGGCAAGCCTCACTGATTCAAGCCCTATGTTTCCGCGTTCATCTTCAGGAGCCAGTTCAATAAAAGCATGATAAGCCTCTTCGGCAAGATCATATTTATCGTTTGTACGAAGCATATCAGCATAATGAAGTAAAACCAGAGGTTCTTTTTCTTCATATTTCGGACGTAGTAATCTCCTGTAATTCCCTTCAGCACGTTTTGTGTCGTTGACCAGACGATAACATTCAGCCATCTGATACATGGCAAAATTCTTTTTATCCTTGTCGCGTGTACGGGAATATGCTTTTTTATACCGGTTCAGGGCAGTATTGAACTGACAGCTTTCGTAAGCTTTTTCGGCAGCAGCCACCATGCGGTTATATCTGCGCTGGGCAATGCCTTGCTCAGGCATGAAAACTATAAAAAATAAAATTGGTATCAGACCTCGGAATAGCTTCATTTATATATGGATTATACTCTGCAAAGGATTCAATGCATTAAAACGATAGTAATATAAATTATTGTATTTGATTTTCTGGTTTTTCGTTATTTGTTGTTTCCTGGCTGGCATTTTCTTTGTTAGCCTTAGGATTATACCGGAGGCTATCAGAAATCTCCTCAATATCTTGTTGAAAAGTTTTTACAACCGGTTCAGTTTCTTTTAATACTTCATCAGCAGTTTTTTTTAAACTTTGTTCAATAGCAGCAGCTTCCTGCCTGAATTCTTTTGTAATGTCGCCCGAAGCTTTTTTCACTTCATTCATCAATCGTCCGAGTTTACGAGCCATTTCCGGAAGTTTGGCAGGTCCGAAAACTATGAATACAGCCAGTATAATAACCAAAAACTCGCCTCCGCTGATATTAAAAAAAAGTGTTATTAAGCCGTTTATCATGATCCTGAATTAGCGTTCACAAAAATATATTAAATTATTTGAACTATGAGTTTTTAGTATTTATCTGAACCACTTATGTTGTAATTGTTTGAAACTCAATATTCAAAAATATTATTTGTGAGGAAATTGTAACATTATTAAAACTATTTATTGTTCGTTTTCTTTTTCAGGTCAGCTATAAGTTTTTTCGAACCATATTCAAGCAGGTCAATTACCAGTGTAAAGCCTTCGTCGCCACCATAATAAGGATCAGGAATATCGTTAAAGCCTTTTTCCCTGATATATTCAGCCATTTTTGATACTTTGTTTTTATGTCCGCTGTTGTTGGCTAAGCTTATCAGATGTTCATAGTTGCTGTCGTCCATTGCAATTATCAAATCAAAATCGTCAAAATCAGCAGGTTTGAATTTTCTTGCAATGCTGGTAATATTATACCCTCTTTCTTTAGCAAAATGACGCATACGGGGATCAGCTTTTTCACCTTCGTGCCAGCCGGAGGTTCCTGCCGAATAAACTTTTACTGTAAGTCCGCTTTCAGAAGCCAGTTTTCCAAATATTGTCTCAGCGGCAGGCGACCTGCAAATATTGCCAAGACATACAAATAAGATTCTTTTTGTTTCCATGCGGCAAAGTTATATCAAATTGACTTATGGCAAAGTCATGTTGTTAACTCCTGGTTATTTTTGAATGATCTTTTGAATTCACCGGCTTTGGTTTTGTATTATATCGGTTGGAAAAATATAACAGAACAATTATCGCTCTACTCAATTGTTCTGAATATTTTAACCACTGGCATTAACGATTGTAATTTACAAAACAGCTTGGGCTATTTTGTAAATTACAATTCGTATAACTATATTGCTGATATAGCAGCGTTTATCATTTCAAACCTTTTGGGTCTGAAAATCCTGAAACTCAATAAAAGGCAGGCTCAGAAATATTCAACCCTTATATGTTTCAGGAACCTGGTTTCGAGCAGTTGCGCCAGGCGTTTTATCACATTACGCCGGATATCCAGTTCAATTGGCAGCGATGGATCCTGATGGGCTTCATTTATTTTGGTTCCAACCAGAAAAAATATCTCATCAGTATCAATAAGCATTGATGCAATCCTGTCAGCAGGTCCTTTGGTGAAAACCGTATTGCTGTCATAATTACTTAGCAGATTAATGACCTTGTTGAGAGTAAGCATACCTTCAGTGATCAAATCCACACCCTTCATAAAGGACGCCTGTGGCAGGTCGGGATCGTAAAACTCAGTTTCATCTTCGACCTCTTCCCCTAATACTCTGGCAACTATATCTGCTGTTGTGGCTCCGCAAACGATCTTCTTACCATTGAATTCTTGCAATTTATTAACAAAAACCTCATCATTCTTTTCTTCAAAGGGAGGACCTGTACATAACAGCAGACTCCTGGGTTCCCTGAAAAATATCACCCCGCACGAACAATCATCTTCAGGATTATAATTATCGTTGGCTAAAGCTTTGGTCAATACCTTGGTTGCCAGTTCGGCTGCTGACATTTCAGGATTCTTTTTCAATGTTTCCTTAACAAAACTTTTAAGGTTCTCGCGACCCCACCCATCGGCATATTTAGCACCCAATCCTGATTGTGTTATGCCATCGCTAAGAAACACCACTCTGTCGTAAGGATTTATCTGAAAACTTGCATTTCGCATCAGCATTTTTCTGCCCTGCATTCCTTCGCTTACAAAATTCTGCCATTGTATTTCAATCGGGTCTCCATCCCGTACAATAAAACATGCCGGATTATCATATTCAAGAATGCTTACTTCTCCCTCGTATGATACGTCAATTGCGGTGAAGGTTGAGTAACTGGTTTTACGTATGCTGCAAACCGGTAATGTTTTGGTTATGATCTCGGCAATTCGCTCAAAATTCTTGCGGTCTTTCGTGAAATTCAGCAACATACGGGCTGTGAGTGTAGCAAGAATATTGGCTTTCACACCATGACCCATACCATCTGATAATACAGCAACAAGGCGGCGTTCTTCACCAATCCTCTCTGATTGAAAAACATCGCCGCAAATCCTTTCATTACCATGGTTTTTTTGCTGGCAATGTACTTCTATGTAGAATTCCTGGCTCATTGCTCAATCTTTTTTTGATGGGCGCGATGTGTTTCTATCAATGAGTTAAGCATACGTTCGGTATTTGAAGCCCCTTCGCCAAGCAGGAAGCCTATTTCCTGAACCATTTGTAAATTCTGATCTATTACTTCGGTAAGTCGCTTTACGAGCTCTTCTTTCTGAACCTCAGGTAGATACATATCGCGAATTACAGCACCGACAACTTTATTCTTCACTATTGAATAAATTGAGATGTTAAGCATTTTATCTTCAAAATGCAGGTCTTTACCCAGAACATCAGTATTGGTGGTAAGTACATATTTAAAAAGGTTATAGAAACTAAAAGGCAGCAATGTTTTCAGGTCAGCATTTTTTAAACCCGGTATCACTTCATTTATCATGGCAGCATCTTCGCCGAGCATATCCACAAAGCTGGTGTTTGATTCAACCACTCTCAGATTTTCATTTACTATTACAATTCCTGCCGGCAATTTTTGAATCAATACCCCGAGTGTTTGCAAGGCATGTTCGGCCTGTGTGAGCTTTTGGGTCATTTTAATTTCGCGGTTACCAACAGTGTTACACATTGTGCTCAACGATTCGGCAAGATTTCTCATTTCCGTAGCTTCGGTTTCTGAAGCAACAATATCAGGTAGTTTTCCTGAAGAGTGATAATCGCCTTTTGTGATACGTTCAGTTACATCAATGATCTTCTGAATTGTTCCCCCGTATCTTTCAGTAGGGTTCTTCAGTATTTTAATGTAGTTCTCTTTAGTTTTTAATGAATATGGTATACATAAATCGGTTTTTGCCAAACCCTGGCTAACAGCAATTGCAAAATCCCTGCATGTGTTAAACCCGCACAGATTACAGCTTGTGTCATCTTCAACGTTCTCTTTTCCTATGATCTTCAGTACTTCGTTTATCTTATCTTCACCGGGTACAGGCAAACGCTGATCGTCAGTAATGAAACTACATGAAAGATCAAGCTTGCTGAAGCGCTCAAGATACTCATTCCAGGTTTTTTCATCAACAGCGGTTATGCGCCTCGATGCATAATCCTTAACCAGAGCATGACGCCTGTAATAATCACTGCTAAAGGTCATCCCCGGACCCATCATACAACCTTTGTTATAGAATATATTGAAATTTGATTTAACTGTTTCCGGATATCTTGCAAACTCATTTACTGACTGCATGAACTCGTGCTTACCTGAAGCTGTTTGTGTATTGCCCGTTAAAATATTCTCATTTATATCGGCAATCTGAACAAAACCGTTATCAATGGGATAAAGTGAGCCATAACGACCGTTTGGCGGGTCGAAAAAAGAAAATTCAAGAGATGCCTCGCTGATATCCATACCTTTGAACAGGGTTCTTAATTCAGTAAAAGTAATGACTTCATCCACTTTTGATTGCCCCTCCGAACGCGAAGCTTCAATTTTTGCCGAAATACAGGGAACAATGCCGACAACTTTTATATCCTGACCATAAATTTCGCGCATGATAGCTGCCATAGCCAGCATTGGCGAAAGCATGGGTGCCAGATTGCCGGTAAGTTGTGGTTCAAATTTTTCAACAAACAAAACCAGACTCGGACAGTTGGAAGTGAGATAATATTTGCCTTTAAATTCTTTTAACAGCTTTCCGTATTTTTGAGCGATGACTTCCACAGCGAAAGCTGTTTCAGCAACCCATGCAAAATCGAGCAGGCGGAGCAAGCCTGCCAGTTTTCGATAATCAGTAATATCAGGAAATTCAGCAGCAATACTTGGATCCAAAATAGCAGCTACCTTTTGCCCTGATGCAAGCATTTCCTGTACTGCCGGAATAGAATCATGGTAGGTAATAGCTCCGTAATCGCATGAACGCAGGCAACTTCCACAACCTATACACCTTTCGTGCAATATTTCAGGGTACTCCTGATCCCAGCCAAGTTTTATTGCCCTGACCGGACAATCCCGTACACATTGCATGCATTGTGCACATTTTTCCTGGTTCAGATGAATTAGTTCCATATAGTTAAAAAGTTCGCAAATGAAATATGGTAACAAAAATAATATAAACCCTGACAAGAATTGCATTTTTGTAAAAAACTCTGTGAATACTTATGCTTTATTCCGGCAATTTTGCATTCTGCTTTGCCAGATTCGAAAAATAATTTACTTTTGCCGTCAAATCGGCGCCCATAGTTTCTTTACCGAAACCGGGCTTAATAGGGAATCCTGTGAGAATCAGGAACAGTACCCGCTGCTGTTAGCTCTTTATTTCTTTTTGAACTCCATTTTGAGCCACTGTTTTTTTGAAAATGGGAAGGCTTTCAAAAAGAGAGCAAGTCAGAAGACCTGCCGGTTTTATACATGATTTCAGTGCTTTCGGGATAAAAGCCGGGAATATTTTGCTGTTGTTCCAGAAACTCAATTTATTCTATCTCTTTTCTGCCGGAATCATTTGAATGGCGTATGAATGGTTTTTTTTGGTATGAATTGCATAGAATGAAGATAAAACTGCTGATATTGTTCCTGATCGTATGGTCTCATGTGTTTTCTCAAACCATTGAGTCAGATACAGTTATGGAGCTTAATGAGGTGGTGGTAAGTGCGAAACGGATTCAGCAATACAGCGCCGGATTAAAAGTTCAGTCGCTGAAACTTGGTGATTTAAGGAAATTACCGGGATTAAAACTTTCAGATGTTTTGTCAGCACATAGTGGATATTTTGTTAAGACCTATGGTGCCGGAGGCTTGGCAACTCTTGGTATTCGTGGTACTGCACCTCAGCATACAGCAGTCTTCTGGAATGGTTTTAATATTAATCCTCCCAATATTGCTATGGCTGATATTTCGATGCTGCCGCTTTTTTTATTCAACAATGTTGAACTGGTTAGCGGAGGCGGCAGTACTATTACCGGAAGCGGGGCGATAGGAGGGAGCATACTTTTAAGTAGTCAGAATGGAATAAATAAGAATCAATTGAGTCTGGCAACGCAATTCGGGCAATATTGCGATATGTTAACGGCATTGAAAGCGGCTTTTTCGAAGAGCAGATTTGGCTTCTCAACTTCGATTTGGTTTAATTCTTCGGAAAATAATTTCAAATATGAGAATATTGCCAAATATGGTAAACCGGTTGAACGACTGACAAATGCTGATGCAATGCAGTTTGGGCTTTTACAGGAAGCATTTTTGAAAATAAGTGATAAACATAATTTAAAAGCCGGTTTCTGGATGCAGGAGCGTGAAGCAGGAATACCGCCATCAATGACAATGGCAAAAAGTATTGCCCGTCAACTTGACAGAATGCTGAGAGGATACCTGGAATGGAATATAGAACATGAAAAAACCAAATATTTGTTCAAGTCGGGCTATCATTATGATTTTCTGAACTATACAGACTCACTTATTGACCTGAGATCGGAAATACAGGTGGGGATATGGAATAATGAAGCAAATGTGAATACTGTAATAGCAGGAAATACCTACTTAACTGCCGGAGCTGTTTATCAGCTTCATCATGCAAGAACTGAGAATTACACAGAAAATAAAGATCCGCAACATTTTTCGGTATTTATGCTTGCTACCCGTACAATCCCTGAACTACACTGGACATTTAGCTTAGGTGCAAGAAAAGAATATGCCAGCGATCATAGCGGGATCCCACCGGCATTATCACTTGGATGGAAAGGAAAAATAGCCGGCATGATTGATGGCCGGATGAATATTTCAAGTAATTATAGAATTCCAACCCTGAATGACAGATTTTGGGTAACAGGAGGAAATCCGGATCTGAAAGCAGAAACAAGTATAAACTTTGAGTCGGGAGCTGACTTTACCTTTCGGAAAAAGAATACAACGGGTTCGTATTCTATAACTATTTATGCTAACAAAATCAAAAACTGGATAACATGGCTGCCTGCTGATAATTTTTACTGGAAACCGGAAAACATAGGTTCGGTGATCATAATTGGATTTGAGAACAGCCTTAAGCTTGAACATCACACTCCTTTATTATTATACCGTTGTGAATTGTCGTGGAATGCAGGCAAATCATTATACGAAGCAAGTTCATTTAAGGATATTAAACACAAACCGCAGTTGATTTACACTCCGGTTCACAATGCCGCATTTTCTGCCAGTATTACGTATCGCACCTGGGAATTGCAGATGATAAACAAGATCACGGGTTCGCGTTTTACTGACCGCACAAATACAAATAAACTTCCGGCGTATTATACTGGTAATTTCAATCTGGCAAAACGCTTTAAAATGAAAAGATCTGCGCTTATTATAAATGCTACAGTAAATAATTTTACAAATCATGCTTATCAGGTCATCGAATATCGTCCAATGCCCGGACGTACATTTCATTTATCCCTGATCTTCGATTTGTTATTTGATAAAGTATCTAAATATTAATTTTAAACTATTAAAAATGAAGAAGAAACTATTGATCATCGGAGCATTATTGGCTTTTGCATTTGCAGCCTGCGAAAAAGAAGACAACCCATTACCGGGTAAATATTCACAAGGGGTTTTTATCAGTAATGAAGGTCCTTTTATGGACGGTTCAGGTACTATCAGTTTTTATGACCCGAAAACCAAAACCATACAGAACGATATTTTTGAACTGGCGAACAACAGACCTTTGGGGAATATTGTGCAAAGTGTTGAGGTGTTTAAAGACAAAGCCTATGTAGTTGTAAACAATGCTTCAAAAATTGAAGTTGTAAATGCGGGAACATTTGAATCTACCGGTGTCATTGAGGGTTTGAGCCAGCCACGTTATTTTCTGGGAATTAATGAAGAAAAAGCCTACGTTAGCGATTGGGCTGGGCATGTAGCCATTATCAATCTCAATAAATATGAAAAAAAAGGAACGATTTCCACCAGCCATGGTCCTGACCGTATGATCTTATCAGGTTCTAATGTATGGGTACTGAATTCGGCAGGTATGTCGTCCGATTCAACACTTATGATAATTGATACAAACACTGATAAAGTGATACACACTATGGTGGTCGGTGGTAATCCTTCTGATCTGGTTCAGGATAAAGAAGGAAATATATGGGTTATTTGCGGTGGTGTTTTTGACTGGATGAACCCTGAAAATAATACTGATGGCTCATTGGTGAAGATAAATCCTAATGATTTTAGCATTATTGGAAGAACAATGATGGAAGGTACTGATTTCGCTCCTAAATTAGCTGTTAACAAAGAGAAAAACAGGATATTGTTCTCATACAACGGAAAGATATATTCATTGAATACCGGCGCTTCATCTTTGAATGCATTTGAACTTGTGATGGAAAAAACATGTTATGCCCTTGGAATTGATCCTGACAATGATGAAATTTATTTTTCTGACCCTCTTGATTTTTCTCAGTCCGGTGTTATTTACCGTTACGATGCCAGTGGAAGCACTATGATAGATTCAGTCAGAGCCGGCATAATTCCCGGTAATCTGAGATTTATAAGATAGCTTTTGCAGTGTGGTTCAGTAATTTAGTGGATCAGCACTACAGTTAGTTGTGCTGAAGCGGGGTGATTTTGCATTGAGATATGATTCGTTTCATCCTGATTTCACATTGACAACGGGTAATAATGTGATAAATAGTAGCCTGACAATTCATACTCATTTCATATAGTTAGCTTCAGGAAAATCTTTAGTTTTGTCACTTTATCAGCACCGGGCTTATGTTCAGGAAAAAAGCATATGAAGCTTCTCAGTCATTGCGGCATCTTACATGGAAACGTTTGCTTAAAAGCAGGCTTACGCTTATTGCAATGATATTCATAGGCATGGCTGTTATCGTTGCTGTTATGGGTTATCTTATTACCCCTGACAGTACTCCTTTCGCAAATCAGCAATATATAGAAATTTCGGCACAACCACCCGGTTTTAAAGCTAATATGCTGAAAATAAGGAAGAATGAGCTTGCGTTCAAACAGAGTTGGTTTAAAACAATGATCTATGGAAAGCGGAATATCTATACATTCATTCCTTATAATACATACAGGTTCGCTAATGATGAAATAATATTGACAGAGTTTGACCTCTTTCCTTCTGAACTTACAGCAGAATCAGGTTTTAATCTGGCAGATGTGGTTTATCCTCTGCTACAGGATTTTAAAGCTGAATATATTGGTTCTGATACAATTCGTTTTTACGATATTGAAGGAGAAATCCATATTCACAGCATTGCAGAATTGCAGAATATAGTTAAAGAAAAGTATCTGGTGGAACGCAGATTCTGGCTTGGTTCTGACCGCTATGGACGCGATGTGCTTAGCCAACTGATGATAGGGACAAGGGTAAGTTTGTCAGTAGGTATAATTTCAGTGCTGATATCTCTAATGATAGGAATAATGGCAGGTGCTCTTGGCGGATATTTCAGAGGCTGGGTTGATAATTTGATAGTCTGGCTGATCAATGTGGTCTGGTCAATTCCTACTCTTTTGCTGGTCATTGCCATTACTTTTGCTTTGGGCAAGGGCTTCTGGCAGGTGTTTGTAGCTGTGGGTCTGACTATGTGGGTTGAAGTGGCAAGAGTAGTAAGAGGACAGGTGCTTTCAATACGTGAAAAAGAATATATTGAAGCGGCACGCGCACTTGGCTTCAGGCATTGGCGGATCATTACAAGGCATATACTTCCAAATGTTATCGGACCTGTAATAGTTATTTCGGCTGCCAATTTTGCGTCTGCCATACTGATTGAAGCAGGATTGAGCTTTTTGGGTATTGGCGTGCAGCCGCCTATGCCATCGTGGGGAACTATGATAAAAGAGAACTATACCTATATAATCCTCGATAAAGCTTATCTGGCAATACTTCCGGGGATAGCCATTATGCTCATGGTTTTGAGTTTTATGATAATTGGAAATGGTTTACGCGATGCACTCGATATCAAAACCATTGACAATCCGGGGAAAATACAGGTGTAGAGCGCAATTAGGATTTAAAAAAAACGAATCTGCATCATCAGCTCCAATTGATGTAACCACGTGTTAGGCGTTCGGCAGTTATTATTAAATATTTTATTTTTCTTACTCGATTTTTGTGAAATGTACATCTGTTCTTGCTTCGGCAGTAACCGAAAAAGGATTGCTAAAACCTTTAATGGTTAGCGATTTGCTATTTAGAAGATATTCAAAAGATTCGCTAAATTCCGTACTTTCGGGCTGATAACTTGTTATTTGGATAACATTTCCTGTTAAAGAATAAGTATAATAATACGAACTTGCTGGGTACAATGTTGTATGCGCAAAAATAAAATAACCCTCTACTCGCATATTCTCTGTAAAATATATTGTGTCGTTATGTACTGAATTATAATCAGAAGTAACCCACTTTCCAATAATTGATTTTTCGGACTTTCCGTCTTCCTTTTCGCACGAAACGAAAACTGTCATTAGAGCGAGGCAGGTTACTATCGCAACCACATTCCTCAAATTTAATCTACTTTTTTGCATATCTTGAAAATTTTGTCATTTACTATCGGTTTATATTTTAACATTAACTTTCTATTTAATTGTCCTCCGTACTGTCGCTTGCTGATACCTAACGGTTGGCTATATTGTGTGCCGTTAATTATTTATCTTAATGCAAGTTACCTTTTTATAAAAACCTTGGCAAGTTCCTGAAATATTTTCATAATCCAATTTTACTGGAATCGGGAAACCTGAAGTCTCAACGATATTTCTGACTTGGCTCTCAATAGGAAGATTTAACACTTTTATTGTATCTTGTCCAGTTTTTATAATCCAACCGGGACAACACATACATTCAGTTCCATTATAATCAATAATTTCTCCGGTTTTTGAGCAATTTAAATCCAAATCAAATTCAACACATGTCATTGTTTTGTAGTAATCTGCGCATGAACTAATATCATCTTTATAATTAAACTTAATGGAAATGGGGTATCCATAAAAATTAACCAAATCCCATAGTAATTCATTGTCAGGTACTGTAAGAAATTTTAATGTATCGTCTTCGTTTGTTATCAACCAACCAGGGCAGCATCCACATTTATCGGGGTTATATCCGATAACACTACCAGAAATAGAACATTTCATTTTATCATCATTGTCTTTTGCACAAGAATGAATTATAAAGATTCCAATTATCAAAAATGAAATCGGTAATAATATTATTGCTTTTTGTTTCATCGTCTAATTTCATTCAAGATGCTATTTGCTGTCGTATGGTTGCTTTTAATGGCACCCAAGGGTCGGCGGTAGGGGTGATGCGACTATAAGGCAGCTTTTAGGTCTGGTTATACAAAATTATCTTAAGTTCACTATGCTTCAACTGCTCAACCACCGGAGTACTTCAATTTTCTTCATAGTAATAGGAATAATCAATTCCTTTCATAAACATTTCACGATCATTGATTTTTGTAGTTAAGGCGTTTTTTAAAAGGGTTTTCAATATTTCGCTTTTTGTGGGACTCATAATCATTGCATTCATATAATCCTGCTTGGTTATTTGGCTCCAGTCCACACATCTTTTCAAACGTTTTTTTAATATCATATCCAGCCATATTCTGGTGCTTCTTCCGTTGCCTTCCATAAATGGGTGGGCAATATTCATCTCTACATATTTATCTGCTATTTCATCAAAGGTGTTTTCAGGCATAGTTTCAATTTGATGTAAGGTTTCGCCTAAAAAACGGGCTTTAGCAAACTGAAAACCACCCTTTGAAATATTTTTCTGACGGATTTGCCCGGCAAAATCATACAAACCGCCAAACAAATAGGCATGTATTTGCTTCAAGCCTTTTATTGTGCCGACTTCTATGCTATGAATAATAGTACTGTCAAACAAAGCATATGCTTTAGCTTTACTTTTCCCGTCAATACTTTCATCGCTGTATGTAAACCACTCTATAAACCTGTTAGCCTTTTTTCCGGGAAACTCTTTGCCCAGTGCGATTATCCCGCTGTAGTCCAGCATATCAGATAAATATCGTTTGCCATCTTTTGCCATAAGCTTCAGTTGGGTAGTTGCACTAACCAACTCGCTGTTTTCTTTCTTTAATTTGGCTTTAAGGTATTTCCAGTAGTTGCGGGTTTTAGTATAGTCGTCCTGGTCGGTAAACACGGCAACAATATCCAATACGCTGAACCACCATTTGGAATTTTCATCATCCCAAACGGCACGCACTTCACGATCATTAAAAAAACGGATGGATATTTTCATTTTATTGCTCATCTTCGGCCTCCAACTCTTTGCCCATACGGTATTTTATATCGTAATTGATGGTAAAATCCAGTTCTTCCTCTGTAAAACCATAATGTTCAGCTAAAACAGTGTCTGTTTCGTCAATGATGGGTTTGTTTTTTTAGGGTAGTATTCATCATACTCAATCTTTCCGGTTGATTTATAGTATGCTTGTTTCCGAAATTTATTTTTTTCAAAATCTTCACCGAATTCATCAAATTCGGTCTGAGTTAATTTGGTTCTATTCTCAAGTACAATGTTGGCTCTGCCTTCTTTGGAGTCAAAAAAACGCCATCCTGGGTATTTCGGTCTGATAGTGCCACTCTTTTCGTTGTAGGTGTGTGGATTTTTATGCTGTTGTTAGCGTTCGCCTTACTTGGCGAAGGCGGCACTTCTATCGCTAAACTTGAATCGAAGAACGAACTTTCAATTTGCTGAATCCCGCACTGCCTGTCCCGATAGGAAACGCGTTTAAGCCCTTATTATTGGTAATAGTTTTTCTTCTAAAATGGCAAAACGTCATCATTTGGTTCATTATATCTTTCAACCCTATCAAATCTTTCCCATAAGTTGTTTAAAATTACTTTTCTTCTATTATCAGAACTTGACTTCAACAACTTAATCATCGAATTTAAAATATCAATCTTGAATAGTTTTTTAGGAAAATACGAATACTGACCATCCAAGAATATTGTTGTCAATTTATTATTGTTTTGTATATGTTCTTCTAGTAGCGAGTTTTTATAGATTTCTTCTAATGATTTAATTATTTGGTTAATGTCACTTTTGTATTTTGTATTGTAGGGTATTTTAGAAATTAATCCTACAAGACTGTCTGCAAATTCTCTGTAAGTAGTTTTCTCAGTATTAGAAAAATTAATTTCTAATTTAGTTTCATTGACAATTTCTCTGTAAGCATCAAAAAAGGTATGAATTCGTTCAGAGTAGTTTGCAATCATTTTTGAAACTAATCTGGTATATTTAAAATCTATGTTTTCAAAGTTTTCTAGGATTTCTTCAAATAACTTCCCTACAAAATATATTTCTGTTTTTGTGTCATAGATTTTTTGATTGAACTCATCAGGCTTTGTATAACGCCAGTTTAGAGAAATACTATTATCTGCATTATCAAAGTCAATTGATTTCCCAAATCCAAAGTCTATTATTTTCGTTATACTGTCGTCTGTTACAAGGATATTGCTAGGCCTAATGTCACGATGTAGAATTTTATTCTCTTCTAAGTATGTGAAACCATTTATTGTCTGAACAAATAAATCATTCAATCTGTCTGGATTTTCTGAAATATATTCATCAATGTTTTGTCCCTTAACGAACTCCATAAGTATATACCCAGTCATTTGCTCTGGATATATATAATAATTGAAAACTCTTACTATATTCTTATGGTTAACCTTGTGTAGAAGTTTGATTTCTCTTAAAAAATATTTGAAATAAAGGTCTTTATGTTCTGGGTAGTAAGGAGAATATTTTTTGCAAACAAAGACTTCGTCTATGAATTCGTCTTTAATAAGAATGGTTTTCCCTGTTCCTCCTTGTCCAATTTCACTTTGAAAAACGTAACTCTTTTTCCGTAAGAAATCTATTTGGTCATTTTTTTTCATTCTGTGTTAGATTCATAAAATTACTATCAACGGTGAGCATATTGGCGAAGTGGCGGCTCCCACTAATGTTTCTGCGGGGTTACTGCCGCCATTTAGCCTATATGCTTGTTGGCAGCTGGCTTTCTCATTTCTTGTTTATATGTATTTGTAACTCCAATAGCAAATCTTTTAATGTCTCAAACATTACCTCTAATTGCGAAACACGTTCTTTGTTGAAATGTATTATGCTATCCTTAATTTCTATAGGTAAATCTTTTGAATTTAGTTGTTCATCAGTCACAGAAGGAGTATTTGTTAATGTATTTCTAATGTCAGCCAAGTTGTTCTTTATGCGCTCTTTTAGGTCTTTACTAATATTGAAATGGCATTTGTCAACAATCCTGTAGATTGAATTTAATGCGGTATTTATTCTTTTTAATGATGACGATGCTTCTGTAATGTGAATACGCCCAGTATTAGATTCCAATTGAAGTGAATCTGCAATATCATAGATGTTCCCAACCCTGGTTATAATTAGATTTTTCTCTACTCTGTGGTCATTGTTTTGTTTTTCAAAAACAGTCGTAATTAAAATCGCCAACCAAACTGTCACAATTAAGGCTAGGACATTAGAAATATCTATTGTCTTTGAAATTTCAAAATAAGGGATTTCAAAAAATCTTGTTATAACATAGCCAAATGCTATAAATGACAGATATATCCCAACACGTATTAGCTTATTTTTCAGATTCTTCATATGCATCTTTTAAATACTCATTAACATCATCAATTAAATAATCTTCTTCAATAGAGATTAAAGACATCAAATTCTTTATTCTATCATAAGGCAAGCCATGAATCCGAATAAGTCCACCAAATGATTCCTCCAAGAAAGATGTTCCATAACCAGCTGTTCCATCTAAATCAACTTCAAATGGGATGTTTTCTTCAATAGCTTCTGCTACTTTTGGATACAGCACTTGCTGGCGAAATAATTCTCCTGAAAATTTGCCTTCTTGAATGTATCGTGGTCCAGGAGTAGGGCTAAAATCCCGACGTACACTTATTTTAATTTTCTCCATAACAACTTAAATTTTCTTTATTTAATTCCCAATAAACGAAAGTTCCGCTAAATGATTTTGGCAAAATTCTAAAGGAGTCATTGTCAAGATTAGCATGAACATCATTTGTTATTATGTTCAAGTTGCTTATTTGTTTTCTTTCTCTAACCTTATTAATGCCCGGTAACCCTTTACCATGATATGGTTTGTCTGTTGCTGTTCTGTGTAATGTGCCGTCCATAATTAATCTTAACAAATCTGCATTATTACCAAATTTAACTCTCTTTTTTAGTTTGTCAATGACACCAAAAAATTTGCTACCGTGTCTTTTGTTATTCAAACTTGTAAATACTCCCACCCCAAAATCAATAAAGGCAAAACTTACTTTCTTATCCACTTTATCGTGATGAACTGAAAGCCACCAATGCTTTTCTCCTTTTTTATTATCGTCAGCGTGGTTGTTTGTGTTTAACATCAGCTCAATTAGTGTTCGTTGAACGCCTTGACATCTTCTCTCTTCATCCCAAATTGTTTTGCTTGCATTTTTAATCAACTCATTACCGAGTTCTGAATCAACGTCTTTCCATGCGTGTGTAACTATTGAGCTATTTTGTCCAAGTTGATACCTGTCTTCATCTCTAAAACTTTGATATAGATATTGTAAAAATTTAGATTCTGTCAATATTTTTTTTGCTTTTTCATTTTCTGGAAAATCTCCATTGAAGTCAATTTTTGTAGCTTTAAAGCGAACCATGATTGATAAAAGAACTACAATGGCATCATATGATATTGTTTTAACTTTCTCTAATACAACGAAAATTTTTTTCTTTTCATCAAAGTGGCTTGTTAACTTGGATATAAAGTCTACAACCCCTTCGGAATTTTCAATAAATGAAAAATTTTCAGGTGCATGAATTCTTTTATAGTCCTTAAATGGCTCTTCAAATTTCTTTTTATAGCTTCTTTGTTGTTCGCTTACTCCAAGATCAGCTTTGTTCTTAAGTCTTTTGTATTCCTTAAAAACTAATTTTCGCCTAAAAGAACGTTTCGCATGTCTTAGGTTACGCCTTGAATATTTTTTTGTCGAGTAAAGTTTTTTCAATTGTCTTCATTTTTAGGCTTGCTGCTAACTTGTTTATACTCTGCCAAAAGGTTGGACTATATAGCAACATCTGCTTAAATACCTAACTTTTAAGGCGGATTTGAAAAGCAAATTTATATAAAATACTTTATAAATCAGAACAGGTTTTTAAGCATTTGCCATTATTCTTCCCAGAGTTTATTTATTTCATCTTTTATTTTTTGCTCATAAATCTCTATCAACTCTTTGTTGGCATTAACCAATTGCTGCTCTTTTTCGATTTGGGATACAATGAATTGCTGTTCGGATAAAGAAGGTACTGGAATTTTAAGAACATTTACATCGGTTTGATTAATACTTGGATAAGAACCCTTGCCCATCCTATCATACATTTGATTTAAAACAAAATTATTGAACAAGCAATAATATAAATACTTAGCATCGGTATTAGAGTTAACGGTAATTATTGCAAAACCCGTTGAAGCAAGGCACTTTTCTGGAAGACTTTGAATAAAAGCAAAAGCCTTTAAGTTTGGTCTAACAGTAGATAATAAAATGTCACCAGTTTTAATTACTCTTCTTGCTCTGCTTGGGGCATTTTTTGTAGGAATAATATTATCGAAAGATATCTTACCAGTTTCATTTTCAACACTTGAAATATCTATATAACAAAAATCTGTATTGCCGAATGTTTCAATTGGGTCAACTGATTTTTCATTAACTACCGCAATTGTAGATAGCTCCACCATCTCCCACTCAGGATTTATATCAATTTGGGGTTTGTAGTTTTCAACTACTTGCCTGGCTCCGGCTATGATTTTTTCGTATTGCTCTATTTTGGAGACTATTTCCTGCTGAACGGAAAGCGGGGGGAGGGGGATTTCAATTTTTGATATTTCAGAACTTATCCCACCAATTATCCCTTTGATATACTTTTTTAATTGGATTTGAAATGTATTAGAACGTAATAAATGGTAAAGCAACAATGGTATTATTTTTTCATTAGTTCTTAACAAATAAACATGTTCATTGATGGCTGCATCTTTAAAATTACCATAATAAAAACCTACTTTCCCTGTTGTAGCACCATCTTTGACAAGTAAAACATCATCTTTTTGCAAAACACCTTTTTTTAAACCATCAAAATGTTTTCGTGAGATAAATTTCATTTTATCCAATCTAATTGTACCATCAGAATTTATTTGTTCTCCTCCCAAACTAGGTATACCTTCTGCCAATGCTCCGCCTTTATCTCGTGAACCCGTTTGCATTTGACAAACTTCGTGCAACATTACCCATTCATAGTTTTCGTGTTTATTTATTATAGAAGCGGTATATCTCTCCCCACTCAAATTATACTCCCCATTTTCTGCAATTTTGCTTTTATCAACTAACAAACAATTTTCGGGTAATGAGTTTTCATCGAAATCTTCATTGTTCCTTACGTTTAACTGGTACCCGGTAATAATATTTATGGCATCGGGCAAGTCGCTTGTAGGTAACTCTTTGCGTTGTGCTCCCAGACTAAAGCCGTCGTTTTCAATTTTTACAAAAAGTATTTTATCTGTTTTTTTTGCAATGCTTTTATCCATTAAAAGAATTGAGGTTTTTACACCGCTATAAGGTTGGAAAACACCGGCAGGCAAGCTTATTACGCCATATAAATTCTTGTTTTCAACTAACATTTTTCTCAAAGCCTTGTAAGCTTTAGCAGATTGAAAAATAATGCCTTCGGGAACAATTACAGCCGCCCGCCCTGTGGTGGGGTTTATATGTTCCATTATGTAGTCAACGAACAACACCTCGCTGCGGTTTGCTTTCATGGCAAACTTTTTATGTGGTCGGATCCCACCTTTTGGAGTCATAAATGGAGGATTAGCCAAAATAATATCAAAAGTGTCGCCCCAACGGTCGGTGCTGGTTAAGGTGTCGTATTCGTAAATTTTAGGACTTGTAAATCCGTGCAGGTACATGTTTACTAAACTTAAACGTACCATTTCGGAAGAAATATCGTAACCAACAAAGTTGTTTGTTATTTTTTTGCGTTCGTCTGGCGTGAGTAAATCGCCTTTGTTGTTTTTAGTGTTTTGGGTTATAATATGCTTGTAGGAGGAGATCAAAAACCCGGCAGTTCCGCAGGCAGGATCGCAAATGCTTTCTTCTTTTTTGGGTTGTATGATTTCAACCATGAAATCAATAATGTGGCGGGGTGTGCGGAATTGTCCTGCGTCACCCTGGCTACCCAAAACGGATAAGAGATATTCAAATGCATCGCCTAATTTCTCGCTATGGTCGTAAGTGAATTCATTGATAACCTTTAGAAACATTTTTAAGGTTTCAGGGTCACGGTAGGGTAGGTAGGCGTTTTTAAAAATATCTCTGAAAAGTTGAGGGATATGTGGGTTTTGGTTAAGTTTTACAATGGCTTCGCCATATAGAGCTAACATTTCATAACCACCTAATTTAGGGTCAAATATTTTCGTCCAGCTATATTTTTCATAATCTCCAATAAAGAAAGTGGGAACCCCTCCAAACTCTATCGCTTCTTTGTCCATGTCGTCCATGAATTTGTATATCATGGCAATGGTGATTTGTTCAATCTGGCTTTGAGGGTTTGGAAGTTTACCTACCAAAATATCTCTTGCAGTGTCAATTTTGCGTTTAGTTTCCTGGTCTAACATTTTTATTTGTGTTTATTATTCACCAATTCCGAAGGAATTGTATGTTTATAGCCAAAGCATGATACGGGGTTATGCGACCCCGACGGGGTCGTATTATCGTTGTTCCTCATCGTTCTATAAATATTTGAATCCTCCGGATTCGTTATTCTATCTGTGAGATAAAATTTTGGATTGCCAAAACTAAATTCCGAAGGAATTATATGTTTGTAACAAAGGTTTTGCACGGAATTATCCACCAATTCCGAAGGAATTACATGTTTATAGCCAAAACATGGTCTAGGAATATACGACCCCGAGGGGGTCGAATTATCGTTGTTACACGTTGTTTTATAAACATTTGAATCCTCTGGATTCGTGGTTTTGTTTGTGTAACCAAAATTTGGATTTTCAAAATTAAATTCCTTAGGAATTTCATGTTTGTAACATAAGCATGATCCGGGATTATCCACCAATTCCGAAGGAATTGCATGTTTATAGCACAGATTCAACCCCAGAATATACGACCCCGTCGGGGTCGAATTATTTTTGTTACCCGTTGTTCTACAAACATTTGAATCCTCTGGATTCGTTGTTTTATCTGTGTAAAATAATTCTGGGTTTCCAAAATTAAATTCCGAAGGAATTGCATGTTTGTAGCCAAAACGTGGTATGGGAATATACGACCCCGTCGGGGTCGGATTATCTTTACCCCCCATTGTTCTATAAACATTTGAATCCTCTGGATTCCTTATTTTGTTTGTGTTACAAGAATTCGGATTTCCGAAATTAAATTCCGTAGGAATTATATGTTTATAACAAAGGTTTTGCGCGGAATTATACACCAATTCCGCAGGAATTGCATGTTTATAGCACAGATTCAACCCCAGAATATCCGACCCCGTAGGGGTCGTATTATCGTTGTTACCCGTGGTTTTACAAACATTTGAATCCTTTGGATTCGTTATTCTATCCATGAAAATAAATATTCGTTTTTATATTCAATTTCAAATTTCTTTAAAAACTCCAAATATTCCTCATGGAATGTTTTCTTTTCATGCTGTTGTTTTTGATTTAAAATATATTTCACAACCGAATCAATCTGCGAATGACTATACGAAAATGCGCCATACCCTTCCTGCCAATTAAACTGAAACTTCGAAAATTTCTTTTCCTTAATAAATACATTGGATGATTTCTTTATTTCCCTGACCAAATCTGACAAGCAACATGACGGTTTCATTCCTATAAAAAGATGAATATGGTCAGGCATTCCATTTATCGCCAACAACTTTTGACCTTTGTTCTTTACAATTCCCGAAATATATTTATATAATTCTTCTTCCCATGATGAATGAATGAGACTATCCCTGTTTTTAACAGCAAATATTACATGAATGTAAACTTGTGAGAATGTGCCTGCCATAATATTATGCAACAAATTTATTTAGTGATACATTGTCTTTTATGTACTCAGGTATCGCAAAACGCAACTCCGGCGGTAACTTTCTGAATACATCACCATTTGGATTGGTGTTTAATAATGCATATTTTTTATTCTCAATTATGTCCCTGAACTCAGAGTCTGTAATGTAACTCTTAAAATAATCCTTTGCGAAAGTGAAATATTCTTCGGGTGGAAGATAACGACTGTCAAACTTATCAAATTCTTCATCAAGGAGTTCGTCCTTTGATTTAAAATAAGGTATAAAACCAAAGATTTTTTCAATGATCTCCCTTAAAGTTAAACGCCTGTCAATTTTTACAGCATTCCGCAATTTGCTTATATTGTAATACTCCTCTGGTTTATCAAAAATTTGATTGACAATATATTTTTCTATTGCATCAAGATCCTTTTTTTGAACTAATTCTTTGATTTTGTCATCCTCTTTTACTTTATCTTCAAATTTTTCAAAATACATCCGGTCAATTTTCATTCCTTCAGGACCAATTTCCTTGATTTTAAAGGTTTTCAAGGGGTCGTGTTTTGAGCTCTCGTATTCAACAATAACATGCCTGCCTCCACCACCACCTTCGCCAGAAGTTCCTTTTGGAGGTAACTTTAAAACTTCATCATAATTGAATTTTTCCTCAAAAAACTCGCAGTTCGCAAAAAAGTCAAAAAGTTTAAAACTAGATTTTTGTAAATCTTCTTTCGGAATGTTTTCGATTAAACTTTTATCCTTTAAAACCTCTTTATTTGCAAAATTGTGTTTTCTTGTCCCTCTGCCTTTAATTTGAATAAAGTCGGTTGGTGAGAAAATTGGTCGCATCAGACAAACATTCAAGATATCAGGGCAATCGTAACCTGTTGTCATCATCCCTACTGTAACACAAACACGGGTTTTACTTGTTTGATATAAATCATGAAAATTGCCTTTACCTCCTAAACGATTGTTTGTGAAGTTAAGCGTTAATTGTTGTGCATCCGGTATCCACGAGGTAACTTGCATTGCAAAATCAGATTGATATTTGCCGGGATACATCTTGTCAGCAAATTCATTCAGAATTTGAGTGATTCTGGCAGCATGATTCTGACTTACACAGAAAATAATTGACTTGCCTATTTCCCCTGAAATCGGGTCTCTGTATGCGTTTTCTAAAAATGTTTTACAAAATATACGGTTAGTATTTTCTGAATACAATTTCTTTTCAAAGTCTCGTTGCGAAAAAGTGGTTGAAGTTTCTTCTCTGTCATCATTCGCTATTTCAACCGTATAACCTTCATCGCTTAAAAGCTGTGTAGTTATTTCTGTTCTTGCATCAACAACACAAGGATTTACCAAAAAACCATCTTTAACGCCATGTAAAAGACTGTATTGAAAGGTTGGCTTTCCATCTTCGCAACCAAAGGTTTGGTATGTGTCTAAAAGCATTCTCCTTTCTAGTTCCCTGGGGTCTTTTTCGCTTAACTCATCTGCATCAATCTTTTTTAAATAGTCTTTTGGTGTTGCTGTCAGGCCTAACTTGTAGCCAATGAAATATTCAAAAACTGCTCTGCTGTTTCCACCAATACTTCTATGTGCTTCATCAGAAATTACAAGATCAAAATCAGTTGGAGAGAAAATTCTTTTGTATTTGTTTTTGAAAAGAAATGATTGCACTGTCGAAACAACAATTTCTGCATTTCTCCAATCATCTCTGTTTTCCTTGTAAATACTGCATTTATAATCAGTTTTGAGGTATTCTTTTAATGCTTTTTCTGCTTGGTCTTCCAATTCCAGACGATCAACCAGAAATAAAACCCGTCTTGCGTTCCCGGTACGTAAAAATAATTTTATGACTGCTGCTGAAGTTAAGGTTTTACCGGTGCCTGTTGCCATTTCAAATAAAAAACGGTCTTTTCCTTCTTTAACTTCTTCCTGTATGCGTTCGATAGCTCTAACCTGATACTTACGTAAAAATCTTAATTTGTTTTCTTCAATAAACGCACTACGTTGTGATTCATCAATATATCTCGGGTCGCTTGCGTAATCCGGTTTTTGAGTTTTTACAATGTAATCTTCTTTTACCGTTTCATTTATTAATGCCTCGGCATTTGGTTTAAATTCCGTATATCCTATAACCGTTTCGGGTTTTGGGAATGTTGCAATAATATTTGGATTTCCTCTCTGTAAATCCCATAAATAATGCAAATTTCCATTTGAAAGGATTACGAATCTGCAGTTTTGAGATTGCGCGTACTTTCTGGCTTGTTCCTTGGCAGAAAGTGGGTTTATCTCTTCTTTCTTTGCTTCTAGAACAATGAAAGGAAAACCTTTGTCATCAAGCAAAAGATAGTCTATGAAGCCATTTTTCGTTTTTTCAAAATCTTCACCGAATTCATCTAATTCGGTTTGAGTTAATTTGGTTCTATTCTCAAGTACAATGTTGGCTTTGCCTTCTTTGGAGTCAAAAAAACGCCATCCTGCTTCTTCAAGCAGCTTATTGATTTTTATTCTTGCTTTAGCTTCTTTTGACATTACTATTCTGTTCTGTTTTAGAACACAAATTTAGCAATTATTAAAATATACCGTTGTTTTTTAGTAGTGCATAGTCAAAATGAAGGCTCTTTTGGCTGCGAAGCGGTCGCCCATGCGTGGTGGCAAAGCTAAATGTGCTGATACAGGCTGGCAGAATTTTAAAATAGTGGGTATTTCGGTTTGATAGTGCCACTCTTTTCGTTGTAGGTGTTTGGACTTTTACGCTGTTGTTAGAGTTCGCCTTACTTGGTGAAGGCGGCACTTCTACCGCTAAACTTCAATCGAAGACGAAACTTTAAATTTACCGAATCCTGCACTGCCTGTCCCGAGAGGAAACGATTTGGGATGCGGGACAATCGAAGACGTTTCCTGCCGCTTTTGTCAAACGAGCTGTTATAATGAGTTTTCCCTTTTCTGCTGTGGTTTATAGGTCTACTTGTTGTTAAGTTTTCGTTGCATTTTGTCTTGTCATGAGACTAATTTTTAAATTTATTTACTTTTAGGTTGACTTTGCAAATTTTTTGACTAAGTTTTGGCAATGTACTTGTATGACTTTCCAAGTGTTTATTGTGGTAATACAATTCGTTTAACTCTGCTTTTCAATTCGTTGGTAGGGATGTAGGTGTATTCTTCCACTTCTACTTGCACGGTCATTCCTTCTGTAAGGGAATGATTGGTTACCAAATACGGTGGGATGAAAATATTATCATCTATTGTATCAGGTTTGAAAAATGCGTACCCTTCTTGGGGAATTATTTTGATTACCTTACCAAGAATAAGTTCAGGAGCTGGTTCTGTTACTTCAGTTGCGGTTTCTAACTTTACCCAATTATTGGTTTTAGGCTTGGAGTCCACATACATTTTAAACCATACAAGTACGTCTAATAGCTGAAATAATACACTTTTCAGAAGATAAGGTGTTTTGATGTCCGTTATATATGAATCAATCTCCGATCTATGTGAGCCTTCATTAGCTACATATAATATGCTTTTTAAGTAGTAGGCAATTTGTTTAGGCAGATGCGTTTCTTCTAAATGTTGATATCCCTTTTCTATAAAAATAGAACCATCATCTCCTTTGCCTGCCAAAAATTTACTGGTTTCTTTCAAAGAAACATGTGGAGTAACAAATTCATCAGGGAGCAAATTGAATTTATTGAATGCTCTAAAAAGATCTTCAACTACTTTTCGAACAGCGTTAAAATGATTGTTAATGTTGGTTTCATCATTGATTTTCAATAAGTTTAAAATGTCTTGTCCGGCATGTTTACCTATATACTTATCCGTGCACACGTCAAAAACTCGTTGGTGGCTATGTCGGATCTGAGTGTCTTCTTGTCCATCAGCAGCTTTTTTTATATCTTTAAATAATTTTTCTATAAGTTCATCTCCTTTTTCGTAAGTTCTAGGAAAAGACTTTTTAAAGGTACTGTCTTCATAAGCTTCGGCTTGTCCGGTAAGGACAAATATTTCAAATTTCTTTTTAAGCTGTAGTATTTCCTCCTTGGCTCTATGCACATAATAAGTATCTTCCGTACCTTCCTCATCATCTTCATTTTCAAAAAACTTAGCATCTAGTAGTACTCCATCATAGAAATGAAGATTATTTTTTAATTCACTTATTCCCTTATTCAATGATTTGAAAGGGACTAAATTAATTCCGTTTGTTTTTGCGTGCGGTATAAAACCTGTTAATGTTTCATGTTCATCGTCTATCCACAATATATTGTATAATATGTTTTCCATAATTAGTTAATTGGTTTTATTTGAAATTGGAATTTAAACTTCACTGCAAAGATAGGATCTTCATTTAATAAAAGAAGCCAATCCGGATTATTAAAATAACTTGCAATTCTGTGTATATCATAACCACCAAGACCACTACCACCTTTTGAGCCAGCTTTCGAAAACCTAGTAATAAACTTCTCTCTATCGAAGTTCTTTGGAAAGGGTTTACCATTATTTTTGATTTCCATTGAAAGGAATTCGCCTTTTTTGGTTAATTCTATGACTACTTCATTATTTGCCTCCTTTTCGTCAAATGCGTGCTTGTCAGCATTTGTCAGAATATTGTCCAGCAATGTTCTGAACAATGTTTTGTTGGCATGTATACCCATTTTCTTCAGGTTTTCACCTTTCAATCGCAACTTCTTTATTTTAAATTTTAATCCGTAAGTAGGTATGTTAGAAATAATACTGTTGATTTCTGATAAAGAAATTATATGTTTTTCGTACTCAGAAAGGATAAGTCCTTTTTCACCATTTTTAAGAACATCCGTTATGAAGTTTAAATTCTGCTTGATTTCATTTAAAGCCCAAATAATGTCATGATCATAGAATTCAGAAAAAGATTTATTCACCTGCTCAAAATCGTTTTTGTTTTTACTTAGGAAATATAATAAGTTATAAACCCAATCAAGAATGTTTTGCCTGGGCCTTCCCAAGGTATGCTTTAATGAAGCAAACTCATTGGTTTGCCCTTTAGCCATGTCATGAGTCAAAGTATTAATCTTTTGCTGAAGGCTTTTAATCTCTTCATATGACTCGTAAACCCCTTGTATTTTAGCTCGTTGTTCTTTTATTGAAGGAAGTTTAATTACGATCCTCAGCAAATCATTAATGCTAATATCAGGGAAAGAATCACTCAAAAGGTATGCATTAAGCTGCTCTTGAACATAATCAGCATGAAGTTCATTTATTAAGTATGCTTTGTCAACACGACGTTCATTTATCTTGAATGCCGAAATAGAATCCCAAATGAAAATAGGCTCATCCTTAAATTCAAAAAATGTGGGCATCAATTTACTACTCCAGGCAGTAGCAAGGAGTAGACAGGAATCCGATATAAAACAATCATAAGGGCTTTTTACTTCAGTTTCTTCAATTTTTGAAACATCAAGTGTAAAGTCAAATTTGTCGTCTTTTAAATCATTCAAGTCAATAAGTTTCCCTTTTTGAGGCAGGTTTCTTCTTTGACCCTTTACTAGTTTAAGAATATCACCAAGTTTTATACCATCAATTTCTTTTAGGAGATAACGTTTAACATCCAGAATGTATTCATTATTACGAATTTGTTCATTGGAAGCAAACTTTACAATATTGTTTTCTTCTTTATTACTATTTATAAAGCTATTTAGGCTATAAGTATCCAATACCTTTTCTTTCGACTCTTTGTCTTTAATAAAATTCCTGGCATTAACAAATCTTACTCTGCCAGGAAACTTTTTGGTTTTAACAAGGATTAAAATGATATTTGAAAGATCAGTCTCAAATAATAAGTTGTTAGGTGGTAAAATAACAGTGTCAATTAAATCTTCTTCTACCAAATATTTCCTTATCCGATACTCCTCCCCTCCATTTGAGACGAAGGTTTCCGCAAAAAGGGCAATTAATTTACCATTATCAGAAAGCGACTTAATGCCTTGAATAAACAAGAATTCTACTGAATGTTTGATATTTGGATAGATATCTTTGAATTTTGTATTTGTTATTCTTTCATAGGATGGATTTGAAATTATTAGGTCAAATTTTAAAGTCTGTTCCGGCCAATTTAAAATCGAATCTTCACAAACATATCTTAAAGCATCTTGCTTATTGTATGCCATTAGTCTTAATGTACCTATAATCCATGTTTTTTGATTTAACTCTTGTCCTAAGTATTCCTGACTTTGGCTAAAATGAACACCGAAGGAAGCGAATCCTGCAAAAGGATTGAAAACTTTGGCATCTTTTTTTAAATCAGCCAGTTCAAACATAAAACGGGATAATGTAAGAGATGCAATAAAACCATAGGAGTGTTTTTCCAAGAGTTGACAAACTTGATACAATATAGCGTCAAATATTATAGGGAAGTCTTCTGTTGTAACTTTTTTATTTAACTGTTCAATAATACCAAGTAATTGTTTTAATCCTTTCTCACTCAGCTTTTGTATTGAAGGCATGATGCTGATAATAATTGGCTTATATTGATTAGCTTCACCGATATTAAAATTACGCAATTGTTCACACAGCTTTTCTTTTAAGTGATGATTCTCGTTAATTAAATCGTCTGATATTACATTATATTTATAAGCAATAAGTAGAAATAATACCACGTCAGACTCATCATGTGGAATATTCTCATTTTTAAGAATTCTAAATATTTGCTTAATATTGAACCTTATCTCTTCTGAAGATAGCATCTCTTCTGTATTAGTTTCCTTCATCACAAACTATTTAATGATTGACGAAGCAAAAGTATAACTTGTCTGTGCAGTACAGGTGCATAGCTAAATATATTTTTTGTAAAGCGCTTCAGTAACACTGCTAAACTTATCCCTTAAAGCCTGTGGTTCAATTACTTCAACAGAATCTAAGAATGAAAATAAAAGGGTAACTAATTCATAATTGATTTGAACAAAGAGTTCTATAAATACATCAGTTTCCGTTTTCCTCTTAATTTTTTGTGATCCATGTAATGGCTTACTTTCAATGTAGGGCCACAAATCCTTATTAACCTTTATAAGTATCCTTTCGGCAGATACATCGCTTTTTACGGTTACCCCAATTACATCCTCGAAATACTCTTCAAAATCAATTTCATTGTTCTCTCTGTACTCAATTTTGGATTCTTCAAGTGCCAGGATCCTATCTAATGCTACATTTGAAATTGCACTGTACTCTTCGTTATACCCAAGAAGAAACCAGCGATTATTATATTGCTTCAGGTAATATGGATGCAGGACTATCCGACTGGGTTTATTTTGCCTATATCCCTGATAGTGTATCACTAAAGGCACTTTTTGCCGTATTGCATGGAATAGGTGCGTAAAATACTCCAGCCCTTTTAGATAAGGATTTTGCTCAAAACAAACGAAGGACTGTACATTACTTTTGAGTTTAAAATTCTCTTCAAGCCTAATTTGCATCTCTTCAATCCATTCAAATTGCGGCATACCTTTGAAGCGGGCTAAAATTGTCAGGGTTTCTTTTAGCTGTTCAGCTTCAGTTGGATTGATGCCCTGGTTTTTAATTGAATAATTTCTGTCAGAATATCTATAGTACACCCTTCTTCCTTCTTTTAGTCGTTCCAGAGGAATAGACCAGCCCTGTTCACTTTCCATAAAAGTTATATCATCAAAGATCTGTCTTCTCTTAACCCCATCTTCAATTCCTGAAAATTCATAAATAGCTTCATTACAGGCATTAATCAAATCTTCTATAAAATATTTCCTGCCATAGTTACTAAAACACCTATCAAGAGCGTGGTATCGAATGGTCGCATGTTTATTTGTTGCCATAGTATAAGATTTGAGTTAAAAGTTTGTTGTCAAAAATTGCAATCTTTTGGTTTTACGATGGGGCAACTTGTGTGTTGGCTTTTTCTTTTTTTAGTCATTTTCTTACTGTGTAGTTTATTTTGACGGTGTTGCCACTAACTTGCTAATACCCCAACAAAACCATGCCATTACAACATTTCAAAGCATATAATACAAACTTTCGTTGGTTTTATATTTTTTCTCAAAAATACAAGAAATTTTTAGAAATCAGAAAAAGAGTTCTTTAGGGTTTCAATGTTTTTGGGAATAGTATAGATCAAAGCTCTTTCACAATACATTCTTCTTCACTGGCATAAACCAAAAATCCTTTTATCTTGCTTTGTGTCATGGTTTTTAAAAGTTCCATATAATTTATTAACTGTGAAGTGTGAGATTGTTTGGGCTGCCCGGTTTTAAATTCTGCTACCAATATTTCGGTATCTGAAATAACAATACGATCAGGACGAAGAATTTCTCCGCCGGGAAGCAGTATTTCAGGTTCTGATCTTACCTGATACTGGTTTGAGAAAAAGAGTTCAAGTGCTTTATGATTGATAATATTGCGAAGTGTTTTTTCATATCTGTTTTTGTTTTCTGTTGTCAGCTCACCTGCAATAAAGCTTGTTTGTAATGCCTGCTCAAGGTCAGAACCGGTTCGGATACGTGCCAGTAAGGCATGTACCGAGATTCCGAAATCAACGGCTTTATCTTCTTTCTTCCATTTAAAAGCATCGCGGCTTGATCTTAACAGATACTGATGCCTCCTGCAGTTCGCGTACTCAGTATCAATCCTGAAAAATGCATCCGTTGCTTCAGTAGCTGGCCTGGAAGAGCAGTGATCAACAGATTGCTGAAATCTCCAGATGCTTTCCCCGGACTTATACCATTCAGTATCAGTGGAGTATATGAAATCATTAATTAGAGCTTCAACGGTTTTAACTTTATCATCTTTTTTCTCAGTCTTTTTTGTTAAAACATATAAACGCTCTTCGGCGCGGGTGAATGCCACATATAACAGGTTGACAGTATCGAGCAAAGATTTTTCGTACTCCTTGATTTTAATTTCTTCAAATATGGTGTCATTGAGCCTGTCAACAGGTAATAAAGCCTTCTTCATTTTTCCAATCACAGGCTCATTAATATTTAGCCAGATGTTTTTAATTGTTGGTTTAACCTCGCCCTCAGCATACGGATAAATAACAACCGGAAATTCTAATCCCTTGGCTTTGTGAATGGTCATGATCTTCACTGCATCAAGGTTCTCAGGAAATATCACCGAAACTTTTCTGCCTTTTTCTTCCCACCAATCTGATAATTCCCTTAAAGTCAGTGATTTCTGGTTGATTGTGCCATGTAGTTCATTCAGGAAAAACTGAAGATAAATATCATCATGATATGAAAGGTGCAGTAGCCGGATGATTTCATCAGCAAGATCATACAGGGTCATATCAAGAAGCGCTGAGCGTGAGAATGATATGCCATATTCCTGTAATAATTCCTCGAAAGCATCAATGTCGAAAGCCTTATTTCTGGAGTTTGTAGTTTTTGTCAGCACTTTCCTGCCTGATTCATTTATTGTCAGATTGCCGAAAGTCCCTTTTTGCGATAGTATGATGAGAGCTTCAGCATATGCTAACTGATCGTTTGCATCGGCTATGATCTTCATTAAACACATTACCAATTTCACATTTTCGGAATTACCCAGTAAAAGCGATTCGGCTGAAATGACATTAATACCCTGATCCAGCAGGTAACGCGCTATTTCCGATCCCTGTTCATTTTTTCGGCAAAGTATCGCAATGTCTCCAAGCTTGTAGTTCAGGCTCCGGATCTCATTTATCAAAACCGATATTCTTTCCAGCATTGACTTGTCTTCTTTGCTTTCCAAACTGAAAAACTCTATCTGTACAAAACCCTTGTCTTTAACGGGATTGAACTTCTGATCAATATCACCATAAACCGGTTGATATTCCTGCGACAGATATTTTGATACGTGTTTGAAAAAAACATTGTTGAACTCCACAATACCTTTATGTGAACGCCAGTTAACGGGCAATTCCCTGATCTCGTGATGCCTGATAAGGGTTTCTTCGCGTTCCTGATTTACATCATTTAATGTTCCGGGTAATTTGGGCAATTCAATGAACTGATCTACTTCACCGTTCCTCCAGCGATAGATCGCTTGTTTTGCATCACCTACCACCAGATTCAGATAATTCTCCGAGAGAGCATTGTCAACAAGAGGAAGCAGATTCCGCCATTGCATTATTGAAGTGTCCTGAAATTCGTCAATCATCAGATGATGATATTTGCTTCCCAACCGCTCGTAGATATATGGTATTGTTTCCGTTTGCGTAACACTTAAAATAAGAGGATTGAAATCGGTAATGGGCAAAGTGTGTTCTTCTTCGTTTATTTCACTGATTATCTTGTCAATACTTCCGAGGACTGCCAATGGATACATGTTTCTAAGCAATAGCCTGAATAAATTGTAACGCTGAAATGGCTCACCTGCAAGCTGTTGAGTCTGAACATATAGCTGAGTAATTTCAGGAGCTATGCCATGAATTTTTTCACGAATATGCTGTGGTCTGTCTTTTTTAGCCCATTGCCCTGTATTTACTGCTTCCTGGATTCGAACCCCCGGTTTATTAAGGTTTTCAAAATCTTTTTTTCTTAATTTTATAAAAAACCCGAGTGCTCCAGTTTTGCCATAATGGAAATCGTCAACCTCAAGCCCTTTGTTTTCAATTAATTCAAAAACTTTGTCAGCTATATTAACAAGGTTATTTTCAAATTCAGAATTCCATTTACGCAGTTTTACATAATATGCTTGATAGTCAGCTAATTCAAGATTTTTAAGATCATGGCGATGAATTATACTGTCCTCTCTGAATAGATTTTTTGCAATCTCATTGAAATCATTTTCAATACGCCAGCTTTTATCATCTTCGGTTTTGCTTTCAATAAAATTGACCATTAATCTGGTCAGTTCTTTGTCAGAACCAGCCTGATCAATCAGTCGGTCAACGGCACGTTGCCTGAGCGTATCGGTATCAAGTTCTACTTCATAATTTTGCGGAAGGTTAAGATCCAGTGAAAATGTTCGTATCACCTTTTGCATGAAGCTGTCAATAGTAGCTACGGCAAGGTCGGAATAATTATGCAGGATGCTGGCAGTTACAATAACAGCACGCTGCCTGATCGTTTCTTTATCTAATTCATGTACTGCGATCAATGGCTCAATCATTTTCTCCAGAGTGGAAGACCAGAGTCCGGGATCGGATGATAACTGAACCACGCTGCTTACAATTCTCATTTTCATTTCATTAGCAGCCTTATTTGTGAAAGTAATGGCAAGAATGTTTTTGTAGTTTGTAGGATTTAATATTATCAGCCTTAAAAATTCGCTTACCAGTGTAAAAGTCTTTCCTGAACCTGCCGAAGATTTATATATTTTGAAATTTTTCAGGCTCATCCGTCTTAATGTTTTATATCATTGATAATTATATCATTGCCATTATCAGGTAATTTCACTTCTATCCTGCTTTTTTTCGGAATCCATAGTTCATTGAGCTTATCGAACTCACGGCGGTAAAACACCCCAATGCCTTGAGTGTAAGGGGCTTCTCTGCCGGTAATTTCCTGATTATTGTATTTGTTGAATGCCTTGACACGTATTCGTCCGTCAGGTGTCAGTTTTACTTCCACATTAATATCTCCGATAATATTACTGGCATTTTGCTGAGCCACACGATCTCCTGACATACCTATATTTCCGTCAATTATTACTCTGTCGTCCCATAATTGAGTTGAAAGTGCAACCTCTAATTCTTCTGATGAAAGCTGGTCGGCAGGACGATAATTAATACCAATGTCGAAATCCTTGCTGATCTGCGAAAGCCAGTTTGTAAGCTGGTTTGTAATAAGCTCAAACGAAGAACTTCCAAGGGTAGAAGTAAGATGAGCCTGATCAGTGGTAAAATTAAAATTGTTCAGAACCAGCAATGAGATCATTTGCCGGCTCATAATTACTTCGTTAGTAGTATCAACCGTACTGAATACCTGACGTTGTATGTCTTCATCCACATTTGGCATACGTATCCCGAAAGATATTTCAGGGTTCATCAAACTGTTTTTCAATGAAATAATACAATCAACCGGAAAGCGACGATTACGGTATTCATCGCTGATATTTGGCAGACTATTTAATGTAACTCGTGTTTTATAGGTAGCTTGTAAGTTGATCTCGGCGTTGTAAGCATCCCCGCTCCAGCGGATAGTGCCGCCGGGAACAAGGGTAAACAAGCGGTTGATCATGTTCTGGATTGTGAAAAGAAAGGTTCCTTGTTCGGTAATATAATCTCCGTACATTGAAAAATCTCCGCTTGTATTATAATTCATTTTCATATTTCCTGAGCCGCTGCTACGTATATTGCCCATCTGATATGGAAGGAAGATCTGCACAATTGCATCACGTGTTATTGACATATCCATATTCATTTTAAACGATGAGCGCTCTATTTCAGTGATGTTTTCTTTCAGGGTATCACTCTCAGGGTTCATGAAAACAATAAAATCAGTATCGCTTACGTCCACCGCAAAATTTATTGGTATGTTTATATAAGTCAGCGGTTCGGAGCGCACGTTTATATCCATTACCAGATCGTTGAAAGAGCCTTTTAATGAGAATAAACCTGTTGCATAAGCGGTACCATAAAACAAACTATTGTCAGATGATGTGGTATGTAATCCTGCCAGGTTATTTGCCTGAACACGAATGTCCATATTCCAGTTGTTGAAGTTCTGATGTGAGAACATGAGGTTGGCAATACCTGAATTGCCATATTCATCATATATCTTGATATTGTTTGCCCATATCTTGTTTTTTTCAATGTGCACAATATCTGCGAGAGAGTAGCGGGTATTAGTAAAATCAACAGTAAACTCAGTACGCATCAGCGATATGTCGCCTCTGACATCGGGTTTGGATGCCGGTCCTTTCACTATAACCTCTCCGCTAGCCAGCCCTTTTATATTTGCCATAATTCCTCGTAGGAAGGGATTGACCATTTCGAGCCTGAAATTGTGTAAATCAATTTTTAGATCAAGATTATCGGTCTCGCTTTCAGGATAATAAAAGCCCTGCATACTGAACGGAATGATGGTGCCAACATTTCCGGTATATTTAATTTGCGAATCAAGCCACACGGATTTGGTATAAGGATCCCATGATGAGTTGAATTCAAGATCACCCAGATTTTCTTTATTTATTGTCAGATTTTTAATTCCCAGCAAAGCAAGAAAAGTTCCGTTACGGTATAGATCGAGCAGGTCAGCCTTTCCGTTAATGGCACCACTGATGTCAATATCATATGCTTTAAGAATAACATCAAGGTTAGATAAATTCCAGTTGTCGAAACTGATATTCAGCTTTTCTATCGGATCGTCCGATATTTTCCCATTAATAACCAGTTTCTGATCAGAGCTTTCAAATCTCAGATCGTTGAACTCAATAGTTGTGGTGTCAATAACTACCTGATGGTCAAGGTTAAACCACCATGGAATATTGTTTATTCTGATATTTGATTCAGTGAATCCAAATTCCAGTTTTGGGCTGTTAATAAAGGTGAAATAGCCTTTAATATCGCCATTGTATGCTTCAGATGTTTTTAAGTTGTCCCAGATAATATTGTAAAGTATGGTATCGCCTGCAAACGATGCTTCAACCAGGAACCTGTCGAGTTTCAATGCGAGGGTATCACTTTCCGAAGCTTCTTTGATAATAAAGCTTCCGGCACCTGTTTTCATATTAAGTTCCTGATTCTTAGCGCTTACATTAAAATACCAGTCTTTTATCCTTGTGCCGTAAAGAGAAATATCTGATGCTCTGGCTACGATCCCAACCATTTCTTCCTTTGAATTGAAGCGGGTTTCAATGATTGCATTGGTGTTAATTACAATATCAGGAAGAAATAATTCACTGAACGCCTGAGTATTTTTAAGAGTTACAACAGCTACGAACGACTGATCAGGTGTTTCAGCTATGATCTCTGATTTCTCTTCTATGATCTCTGATTTCTCTTCGCCTGCTGAAGGCAGATAATATCTGAGGATTTTCAGAAATGCCGGATAAATCTGGCTGTATGCAAATTCACCGTTAAAATCGGCATCAATGAAATCTGAGCGCAATGTTAATGTTCGGTTACCATTATCCACAGGATGGGCATTAAGCGAAAATCTGTCCATACGGTAGTTTTCTCCTGCTTCGGAATATCTGGTGTCAGTGATAAGGATCTCACCAAGCAAATTATCAGGATTATCACCGGCAAAATTAATTTCAAATTTTGACGACAACAAAGAGGTTTCATCCCTGTCAATCAGATTTAAACGTGCAAGGTTGGTATTATCCAGTGTAGCAATGAAATTGAAAACCGGAATTTCGTCGTTTAAATCAACGAGTCCCCTGAAATCGAAATTTATTAGCTCATCATTGATTGCCAGACTGCCGTTAAACTTTTTATCTGCAAGCTCTCCTTTTACCTGAAGTTTGTCAAGTATGTTGCCTTTAAATTCCAGTGAATCAATATTGGCTTCAAACACAGTACCGAACTTTGAAGGCAGTTGCCCTTCGCCATCAATCCTTGCATTCATGTTCAATCTGCCTATCCAGTCTTCTTGATTTAACAGTTTCCCAAGGTTAAACCTATTGGTTTCTAATTCGCCTTTATACAAGAAATATTGACTGTTAAGATCATAACTTAATGAGATATCAGTTGTTAGCGATCCGTAATTTGTAAGAAAATTACCATCTAAAACAAAATCATTGTAAAAGCCTGTGAACCTGCCTTTTACCTTTACAAGTCCCAGTTGCACTATTTGTTCAGGAAGTTTTAGAAAAGTTGGCATCCCATTTTCCGAAGGTAGTCTGAATTTCTCAAGATCAAGATAATGGGTTGAGAGATTTCGTGCATTCATATGTATGAATGTTTCCCTGATATCAGGTAATCCGTCAAGATTGATATTCCCTGCAAACCGGGTGTAAGCCCCGTAACCGATATCAAAATCCTTAAGGCTCAGGTTTGCCACTTCTCCGTTAACCTCTCCCTTAATAGTGATTTTATTGTTCATTCCATAAATATCAGGAACAAAATAAACCAGATCTTTCAAGTCGAATTCTGAAGGAAAGATCTTTGCCTGCATATATATACTGTCAACAAAATCTGAGAAATTATTGAAATCGTTAAAAAAGAATGCCAGATCGAGCAGTAAATCAGAGTCCGGAGTTTGAATTATGAGATTTGTGGTAGAAATTTGCTCGGGTGATATTAATACATTGGCACTCATCCTGTTTAATTTAAACCCACAGCTTTCAACAGCGCTCAAATGCTGTAAGAAAGTCATCAAAGTATCGTTTATGTAGGTTAAATTGCTGATATTCAGATTGATGCTGTCAATATTCAGATGATCATAATCCATACCGAATGGTTCGGACTCAATATTATAATCATGCAATGAAAATGAACCATTAATTATAGAAGCATTAACCAGACTGAAAGTCCATGGTGCTGATACACTTTCGCTTGTATCAGCGCTTGAAAAATAATCAGTAATAAACTGGAAATTCATTACTGAATCACCGGCATAGGTAATAAGGTTGATCTCTGGTTCATCCAGTACAATCCTGCGGATTTTTATATTATGGGCTTTTGGTCGTAAGCCTGCAAGGCTGAATTGCAGTTTTTGAGTTCTGAAAACCGGTTTCCCGTGCAAATCGCTGATGCCAAGGTTCCTGATATCAATATCCAAAGGATAGGCCACTTTGAGTTTTTCAATATAAACTTCAGTTTTTAGTTTTTTACTCAGATATGAAGCCGATCTTTGTGCCAGATAAGTTTGAACTGCGCTATGCTGGACTGTAATTAAGAACAAAATAAACAGCACAATAAGTGAGAGTATGACCCACATCATTATTTTTAGCGCTTTTTTAATAATTTTGCTCATTCTTACAGCAAATGAAAACTAATTAAGTGGCAGTATATATTTTAGGTATAGAATCTTCATGCGACGATACTTCGGCAGCGGTACTCGAAGGAAACATAATTCGCTCCAATATCATTGCTAATCAATTGGTTCACAAAAACTTCGGTGGTGTGGTTCCCGAGCTTGCAAGTCGTGCTCATCAGCAAAATATTATACCTGTTGTTGAATCCGCCTTAACAACGGCAAATATAACTAAATATGATATTCAGGCACTGGCTTTTACAAGAGGACCCGGATTACTTGGTTCTTTACTCGTAGGGATATCGTTTGCCAAAGCTTTTACCCAGGCACTCGGCATTCCGCTAATTGAAGTTGATCATATGCAGGCTCACGTTTTGTCGCATTTTATCAGAAAAGAAAATGAAACTAAAAAAGTGCCTTCTTTCCCTTTTTTGTGTCTGACAGTTTCGGGAGGGCATACACAAATTGTTCAGGTAGATGATTATTTTGACATGAAAGTGATAGGACAAACCATTGATGATGCTGCCGGAGAGGCTTTTGACAAAGCAGCAAAGATCATGGGCTTGCCTTATCCCGGAGGTCCGGTGATTGATAAGCTTGCAAGCATTGGCGATCCCGGGAGATTTAAATTTTCAAAACCAAATGTTTCCGGATTTGATTATAGTTTCAGCGGATTAAAAACCTCGTTTCTTTATTTTCTTCGTGACCAGTTAAAGTTGAACCCTGATTTCATTGAATCAAATAAAGCCGATCTTGCCGCTTCGATCCAGGCTGTTATTATTGAAATTTTAACTGAGAAACTTATAAAGGCATCAGAGCACACAGGGATAAAAGAAGTTGCAATTGCAGGAGGTGTATCAGCAAATTCAGGACTGAGGAACAAAATGCTGGAATTGCATGAAACAAGAAATTGGAATGTATATTTGCCTGAGTTCCAGTATAGTACTGATAATGCTGCAATGATCGCGATTGCAGGCTATTATAAATATCTGAAGAAGGAATTTGTTAGCCTCGATGTTGCACCTTATTCAAGAATTGGTAATAAAGCTGGTGTGTGATTATTCTGAACCGGAAAATGATTTCATCAGAACCTGTAGCAGCAGAAAATTGCTAAAAATTCATAAATCATTATAATTGCGGGACAAAACCATTAGATAATTTCTCAAAAATTAATATCATTGCAATAATTTTGTAAGCTGTTGTGGATTCTGGCATGGTTTTAGCCGGTTAAACGGCTTATGAAAGTTTGTTAAGCTGAGTTCTTTATAAGTCTATAATCTTAATTTTGTAAAGCTTTATTCTATGAAAAAACATCTCAGTTACATTTTTATATTCGCGGTTTTATCTGCCGCTTTTGTATTTGTTGCATTTCAGCAGCAGTCAGTGCAAGTACAGCCACAAAAAATTAAAACAATCAAGGTAGGTTATCAGGAATGGATGGCAGAGAATCTGAATGTCGTTCGTTTTCGTAATGGTGATTTGATACCTCATGTGAAGACTGATCAGGAGTGGAAAGCCTATACGATGCAGAAAAAGCCAGCCTGGTGTTTTTATGAAAATGATCCTGCTAACGAGGCAAAATACGGAAGAATGTATAACTGGTATGCTGTTACCGATCCCCGCGGTCTGGCTCCTGAGGGATATAGAATACCCATTGACTACGATTGGCAGGAATTAGCCCGGTTGTTGGGAAGTGAGGAACTTGCCGGTTATAAAATGAAATCAACAAGCGGCTGGAACGAAGACGGCAATGGTTCAAATACAAGTAACTTCAGCGCCATGCCTGGTGGATACCGACATTATCATGGTCAGTTCAGTTCAGTAGGCGATAATGGTTTCTGGTGGAGCGCTGATACTTATGATGATGAGAACTCAAATGCCTGCTATTTAAGTAAAAATGTCGATGATTTTTATCGCAATTTCTTTTTTAGAGGCTATGGTTTCTCAGTAAGGTGTATTAAGGAGTAAGCTGTCTGGCACTAAGTTTCCCTGAAAATAGCAAAGCAAGAAAATAGGCTGCTGTTGCAATAGCCATAACTCTGGTATAACCTGCTTCAACAGCAAGTAGGGCTGCCAATGGCGAAGCTATCACTGAAAAACATCCGTTTATTCCCCATGCCCAGGGTATAAGAGCTTCATTATCCTTTGAAATGATTTTTAGAGCAACGGGAAAAGGAATACCCATGAAAAATGATGGTAATGCGATAACTATCAGTGCAATAATGATTTTGTAACTTGTTGGCAGTCCTGTACTTGCATTAATCAGCGGGTTCAAACCAAAAAGTATAGCTGAACAGCAAAACAGGATAATCATCAATATATACAGTAAGTTGTTTTTTGATGCTTCAAATTTCCCGCCAAAATAGCTGCCGGCGCCTGAGCTGACCATCATCACTGCAATTACCCATGAAACAGAGATTACAGGACTGCCAAAATATATTATAAAACGCTGAATCAGAATAATTTCAATGAGCATATACCCCAATCCCAAAGAAGCAAAATATATCAACACAGGCATTTTCCGTTTACCGCTGAATTTCAGCCTGAACAAAGGAAGTAAAATAAAAAGCAGTGAGAGCAGGGTAACCTGCAGTAAGCTTACGATTACTATCAGATAACCTAACTCGAGGAAGGGTAATGTTTGGTTATTATAAAGATTACGTAGAACGGGCAGGGTTTTCAGACGAAAAAAATGATTGAAATAGGGGCAGTTATCCGTTGAGGGTTCAATAAAAAATTCATATTGTCTGTAAGCTTTACTATCAGCAGTTATTGAATCAATCAGGCTGAATAATGTAGGGTCGTTAAAGGTGTTGTATTTATTGCGCTCGTCATAATTAATCCCCGGAAGTATAACCGGATCGAAATACAGAGAATCACAAAATAAGCGGGCTGCATTAATTTGCTGCTCATTTAAGGGCGATTTGGTAACAACAAATGTAGTCGTGCTCCAGCTTTTTATCATTGCGATATGCTGCTTTGGATCAGAAATATTATTGTCTTTCAACATCTGAATCAGGGTAGTACAAATCTTCAGCGGGGTTCGTACAGGATAATCAAGCCAGGATGAAACGGTAATACATCCGTCAGGACTAAGTGCATTCCACATCTGATTAAAACCTTCTATGGTGAGGATGTAGTTTTCCTGCATGGCATAAAGCCCTGAAACACCACCAAATGCATCAAGAACGGGCAGGATTATCAGGTCGTATTTTTGTTTTGTTGACGATATAAAGGTTCTTGAATCAATAGTATGAACACAAACATTTTCATGATTATAAAGCATTCCGGATTCTTCAGAAAAAACGGTTCGCATCATTTCCACAAGTGCTTTATTTGGTTCAGTAACATCAATTTTATAAGCCTCATTCTGTAAAGCCTGATCCACAAGATAGCCGGTTCCTGCATTAAGAACCAGAACTGAATCGGGTTTGCAAATTGAATAGGGCAGAGCAAATGTTGAATAATTTGCAGGATGAGAATTACGATCTCTGTTATTGTTAAGAACGCCCGTGAAATCGCCGTTAATAAAGACTGCCGGCAATACCGGCACATCGCCGCCAAACGACAAACTGATTCCGGGAGCATAGCGTAAAGCAGGCGAAGTAAGTACCTGGGTCAATCCAAAAATATCTGGTTTTTCATAAATCATCGTTGCATCAGGTAGGTGCAGGCTTTTACTAAAGCTTTTATACTGCGAAATATTCAGTTTGTAAGGCAAAGCCCAGCTAATGATGACAAAGCTTAACGCCAGCAAAGAAATCAAAGAGGCATATGCCGGTTTGACTTTTTTTATGAATAAAAGACCTGAAACAACTGCAAAAAATGCAAATAAGGATTTTGCTTCCCATGGAAACATACTGTTTAAAACAGGCAAAGCCAACAATGCCCCAATACCAGAGCCAATAAGGTTCATAAAATATAATTTCCCAATATCGGCAACATATTCAGTAAAAAGAATTCCGATGATAAGGGCAGCAAAAAAGAAAGGAAGAAAATAAATGATCAGGTTGGCAGTAAGTTTCCAGAATTGACTGCTGTCAATAAACAACAAATAAAGATCAAACGCCAGTAATTTTGTGGCTGCAAGCCGGTGAACCGGACCCAGGCAAAAGCCTGCCACTATTGCAAATAAGGGTAAAAGAATGTTTTTATGTTTGAGTATGGTTTTTCTGAAAATTGAGATCACTGTTCCGGCTGCACCAAAGCCGAGCAAGGCTATTGAAATGACCATAAATGCAAAATGATGCCATTGCTCGATTGTAAGAATTTGCATTAAGGTTATCTGAGAAGCAATAACAGAAACTGACAGCAAAATAAGTGCTATTCCGTAACGCAATGAAAATGCTTGCTTCATGGCTATTTTATTTGTTTCTTGTGAAAGGAACAAACCTTACAGGCATCACACTTTTAGTAGATATTTTGTTTTTTGATTTTTCAACAAGTGTTAATTGCTGAACCATAAACGGACTTCCTACCGGAATTATCATTTTTCCCCCTTCTTTTAATTGTGCTAACAGGGGAGGAGGTATGAATTCTGTTGCCGCAGTTACTATAATGGCATCAAATGGACCTGCTTCTTCCCATCCGTAATAACCATCGGCGGTTTTAACAAAAACATTTTTATAATCCAGTTTTTTGAAAATTTTTGATGATGACTCGGCAAGTTCCGGTACGATCTCAATAGTATATATTTTATCTACAATTTGTGAAAGTATTGCTGCCTGATAACCTGAGCCGGTTCCTATTTCAAGCACTTTGTGGTGTGGTTTGGGATCAATGGCTTCAGTCATATATGCTACAATGTATGGCTGAGAAATGGTTTGCCCATAACCAATAGGCAGAGGACCATCGCGATAGGCATTTGAGATCTGACTGGCTGGAACAAACTGGTGACGGGGAACGTTTCTCATTGCCTCAAGGGTAGGCTTATGCTTAATACCACGATTGGCAATTTGTTCTTTTACCATGCGCTCCCTTTCAGTACGATATGCCTCCGGATTGATCTGTCCATTTATGTTATTCGTAAATAATACGATCAGAAGCAGAATAGCAGGGATTTGTGTTTTCATGATTGTAATGCCGGTTTGAACCGTAAAAACGATTTTTACAAATATACTAAGAAAAACCAAGCCGGCTGTGAAAATAAACATTGCTTTTCAAAGCACAAAACCCCATTACGGCATTTAGCTATAATGGGGATAGAAAATTTTTACAATAGATTCAATCAGGCCTGAGCTGTGGGAGCGCCAAGGCTGAATGGCACAGCTTCTGCTTCTTTAATTATGCCATGCATAGATTCAAACTTCGAAATATTGTCTTTCAATGCTTTAAGTAATCGCTTGGCATGTTGTGGCGTTAATATGATTCTCGATTTTACTTTAGCTTTTGGGGCGCCGGGCATCATTTTCACAAAATCAATAATAAATTCTGATTGTGAGTGTGTGATAATTGCCAGATTTGAATAAATGCCCTCAGCTATTTCATCTGTAAGTTCGATGTTAATTTGTTGACTTTTAGGAGCTTCCATTATAATTTATTTTTTTGAGGCAGCAAAACCTGATTAAAATAATTATTCAGATTTTGATGCAAGTAATTGTTCATATTCTTCGGGTGATCCAACGATCATACGGTCATATTCTCTAAGACCGGTACCGGCAGGGATTAAATGACCAACGATTACGTTTTCTTTCAATCCAATCAGCTCATCGCGTTTGGCATTTATCGAAGCAAGAGTTAGTACTTTGGTTGTTTCCTGGAATGAAGCAGCTGATATCCAGCTCTTTGTCTGCAACGAAGCCTTGGTAATACCCTGGAGTATCTGACGTGCAGTTGCAGGTTGTGCATCACGAGCTTCAACCAAAGCTCTATCGCGGCGTTTCAAAAGTGAGTTTTCATCACGCAATTTACGTGCTGTAACTATTTGTCCTGCTTTGAAATTGGTTGAATCTCCAACATCAATAACAACTTTCTTTCCAAATATCCAGTCATTTTCTTCGTGGAAATCAGTTTTATTTACCAGTTCACCTTCAAGGAACTTTGTATCGCCCGGATCTTCAACTTCAACTTTACGCATCATTTGACGAACGATAACTTCAAAATGCTTGTCGTTAATTTTTACACCCTGGAGGCGATATACTTCCTGAACTTCATTCACAATATATTCCTGAACCTTCATAGGTCCTTTAATTGCAAGGATAGATGCAGGTGTTATTGCACCATCAGAAAGAGGGACTCCGGCTTTTACGTAATCGTTTTCCTGAGCCAGTATCTGCTTGGTGGTAGATACAAGATAGCTTTTTTCTTCACCGGTTTTTGAAGTAATTATTACTTCTCTGTTACCACGTTTTAATTTTTTACCAAAAGAAACTACTCCATCAATTTCGGATACAACAGCCGGATCTGATGGATTACGTGCTTCAAATAATTCAGTTACGCGTGGCAAACCACCGGTGATATCACCTGTTTTACCAATAGCTCTGGGGATTTTAGCAAGAATTTCCCCGGCTTTGATCTTATGACGTTCTTCAACAATGATATGTGCGCCGACAGGGATATCATAAGTTCTCAGAGTTTCATCATTGTCCGAAACAATTCTGATTGTAGGATTCTTCGCTTTTTGACGGGTTTCAATTACAACTTTGTCATGATAACCGGTTTGTTCATCCGATTCCACCTTATATGTTACACCTTCGATAATATTTTCATAAACAATTTTCCCTGTAACTTCCGAAAGAATAACTGCATT
>CAZJZG010000022.1:0-53976 GCA_964550455.1 uncultured Bacteroidales bacterium
AGTGGTATACTTTTCAACGGGAAGGTGGTATAGTTTTCAATTAATATATACAAATTAATCTCTGGAATGTAAATCTTTTTCAGAGCATCCCGACTTTACGTCGGGAGGGTCACAGGTTCGAATCCTGTTGCTCGCGATTAAAACTTCATAATTATATTCCAATGGTTTGATTAATTGAAGTCCAGGCACTTTATTAACTTCTATCCTTACTAAATACCTTACCTTTGTGCCCTTAAAAATTTTTATATGAATTTATTAAAGGAACACTCAGGTTTATATACTGATCATTATCAGCTTTCAATGGCTCAGGGTTATTTGCTTAGTAGCAAACAGCATGTGAAAGCAACTTTTGATTATTTTTTTCGAAAGAACCCGTTTAAAGGAGCTTATGTGATTTTTGCCGGTCTTAGTGAAATTGCAGATTACCTCGAAAATCTCAGGTTTAGCAAAGAAGATTGCGAATATCTTGAATCGATCGGGTTTGAAAAAAAGTTTACTGAATATCTTGAATCATTCACATTTAAGGGCAATATTTATACCCCCCGCGAAGGTGAAGTAGTATTTCCTGTAGAGCCAATAATTAGAGTTGAAGGTAATCTGGTTGAAACTCAGCTTATTGAAACAGCTTTATTGAATTATGTGAATTTTTCTTCGCTTATTGCTACCAAAGCTCACAGGATACGTATGGTTGCCGGGAATCGTCTTTTAACTGATTTTGGTTTGCGTCGGGCTCAGGCACACGGCAGTATACTCGCTTCCAAAGCAGCTATAATTGGTGGATTTAACAGCACTTCAAACGTGTTCGGTGCTTATGCTTTTGGGTTAGAATCATCAGGAACACAAGCTCACTCATGGATTCAGAGCTTTGATGATGAACTGAGCGCTTTCAGGGCTTTTGCTGAGATTTATCCTGATAAGTGTTATTTGCTGGTAGATACTTATGACACTTTACGAACGGGTATTCCCAATGCAATTACTATTGGCCTTGAACTTGAAGCAAAAGGTCACAGATTACAGGGAATTCGTCTTGATAGCGGCGACCTTGCATATCTGAGCAAAAGGGCGCGAAAAATGCTGGATGAGGCCGGTTTACATTATGTTAAAATTAGTTGTTCGAACCAGTTAGACGAATATGTAATCCGAAGTTTACTTGAACAGGATGCCCCTATTGACTTTTTTGGGGTTGGAACCCGATTGATAACAGGACAGGAAGATGCTGCACTTGATGGTGTTTATAAATTAACTGAAAGCGATGGAAAACCCAGAATGAAAATTTCAGAGAACCTTGAGAAAATGATATTACCCGGAATTAAGAATGTACACCGCTTTTATGATGAGGATGGCATGATGTATGCTGATGGGGTCGCTTTGGAAGGAGAGACTGATCTGAAAATCATTTATCATCCTTATCAAACCTATAAACATTCATCGGTTGAAAACCTTAAAAGTGTCGTATTGTTAGAAAAAATAATGGAAAATGGAAAACTTCTTAATAAACTACCTTCACCATATGAGGCTGCCGGTTATGTTAAGGAAGTTATGTCAAAATTGAATCCTGAGCATAAACGTTTTGAATTTCCTCATATTTATAAAGTAGGTATAAGTAAGAAAGTACTTGATATGCGTACTTCACTGATAAACAACATCAGGTCAAAAATGTTATAATTCAAAAAATAACCCTGCAAATCAAAAATATGTTTAATTTTAGAAAAATTTTTTAAACATATATGGATCGTAAACATGTCTGAACGATAAAACAATGGATTGCAGGGAGTCTTCGGACATTGAATAATTATTTTTAAAAATTCGTATTCATATAAACATCAATAAAAATGAACGCATTATTAATTGTAGATGTACAGAATGATTTTTGTACCGGAGGTGCTCTTGAGGTAAAAGAGGGTGAGCTTGTAGTGCCGGTAATTAATAATCTTATCCCGTTATTTCCAACGGTTATTGCTTCAATGGACTGGCATCCCGCCGGAAGTATACATTTTGAGAAATGGCCTCCTCATTGTGTAAGGCAAACTCAGGGTGCTAATTTACATCCGGATTTGAATGTAGATTATATTGAAAAAATCTTTTTAAAAGGCACCGAGAGTGCTGATGACGGATATTCAGCTTTTGAAGCTACAAATTATGATCTGGAAAAGTATCTGAAAGAAAAAGGGATTGAAAATTTATATGTTGCAGGGCTGGCAACCGATTATTGTGTTAAAATCTCAGTTCTTGATGCTTTGAAAGCAGGATTTAAAACATTTGTTTTTACTGACGCCGTCAGAGCAGTGAATGTTCAGCCTGAAGATGGGCATAAAGCAATTGAATTAATGATCGAAGCAGGCGCAAAATTCATTACTTCTAAAGAATTTTCAGAACCAGGAATTTAAAATATTTGCAAAAAGTTTGAAAATATTGTAATTTTACAAAATATCAGATTAATGGCTTAACTAATTTGCTGGCTTTATCATCCGGGTTTTTATTTAAGTCATTTAAAGATACAAAAACAAACATATATGCAGTGGATTTATGATACTCTTAAAACAAAAACCGTAGGAATTGCCGGCTGTGGTGGCCTGGGATCCAATTGCGCTATGGCTTTGGCAAGGGTTGGAATAGGTCGTCTGATAATTGCCGATTTTGATATTATAAGTAAAGATAATCTAAACAGACAATATTTTTTTAATGATCAGATTGGCAAGCTTAAAGTATATGCTTTGAAAGAAAATTTATTGCGGGTTAATCCAGATGTTAAGGTTAATGCATTGGATATACGTTTGTGTTCCAATGATATTATTGAAATATTTAATGATTGCGACGTAATAGTTGAAGCATTTGATCTGGCAAAAATGAAACAAATGATCATTGAAACAGTTCTTACATTTATGCCTGAAAAATATATTGTTTCAGGTATTGGACTTGCCGGATGGGGTGAAAATAATATGCTGAAAACTATCAATATGGATAAACTGATAGTTTGTGGCGATGGAGAAATAGAAATCTCGGAGACTTTACCTCCACTTGCACCACGTGTTGGTATTGTTGCTAATATGCAGGCTAATCAGGTACTTGAAATCCTGCTTGGGAAGATGCCTTATAAGAGATCGGAGTAATAATTAATTGTATTTGGAATGAAGATTACACTCAATCATCAACAGGAAGAGTTTGATGCTGAAATATTAACTATAAATGAACTGCTGAAGATTAAAAATTTTACTTTTAAAATGCTGGTTATAAAAATAAACGGGAAAATCATCCGAAAGCATGAATACGACACAGCTACAGTAAAAGATGGTGATGATGTTATTGTTCTTCATTTGATCACCGGCGGGTGATGCCTCATTATATAATCTCGGCTACAACAAAAGTACTACCACCTATATAAATTATATCGGCTTCCTTTGCATTTTCAATTGCAGCCTTATAAGCTTGTGATACTGAGGGATAAGAGCTACCTTTAAGCCCCGCAAGTTTTCCTTTGGCTTCCAGTTCTGCCTCATCAAGTCCACGTGGTACATCCGGTTTACAGAAATAGTAAAAAGCATCGGTGGGGAACAGATTTATAATGCTGGCAATATCTTTGTCGTTTACCATCCCAAGCACAAAATGCAGATTTTCATGCGGGATTTTCAATATCTGAGCCAATGTAAAATCCAATCCGTTTTTATTATGCCCAACATCAGCAATAACCAAAGGTTTCTGCCTTATAACCTGCCAGCGTCCTTTAATCCCGGTTTGTTGAATAACTTTCGAAATCCCTTCAGATATGTGTTTTTTCGAAATAAAGAACCCTGAATTATTTAGGAACTCAACTGTTTTGATAACTGTTGGAATATTCTTTTGCTGATAATCGCCACCAAGCGGACAAAACAGATTATTAAACAGAACATTTTCCTGAACTGATATTTTATAATACCCTCCTGATTTTTTACTTTGACCTGTTCTTTCAATCTTTATATCCTGATCGGCAAATGAAATTGGAGCTGACATCAATTGCGTTTTTTCAAGAAAAACATTTTTTGTTTCCGGATGACTTTCCCCTATTACTACCGGAACCCCTGGTTTTATGATTCCGGCTTTCTCTCCGGCTATGTTTGCAAGTGTATTTCCAAGAAAAACCATGTGATCCCAGCCAATATTTGTTATTACCGAAACTTCCGGGGTAATTATATTAGTGGAATCAAGTCGCCCGCCCATTCCGGTTTCAATAACAGCTATATCAACCTTGTTTTTTGCAAAATGATCAAATGCCAGTGCGACACTAATCTCAAAAAAAGATGGATTTATCTTTAAGAATTCGCTTTTCCATTTATGTACAAAATGGATCACTTCAGACTTCTGCATCATTTTACCATTAATTCTGAACCGTTCACGATAATCCTTCAAATGCGGCGAAGTATGTAAGCCTGTTTTGTACCCGGCACTTTGAAGAATAGATGCAAGCATGTGGGAAACCGAACCTTTGCCATTGGTTCCGGCAATATGTATAGATTTAAATTGCTTATGAGGTTGCCCCATAAGTTCGCATAATTCTGTTATATTACCCATTTCAGGTTTATAAGCAGCAGCCCCGATACGATGAAAAACAGGCAATTGCTCATACATATAATCCATGGTTTGCCGGTAATTCATAAGATAGAAATTTAATTTTATGTTTTAATGAAAGCCTGGTTTTATAGCTGTAATCAATTCATCCGATGTTTGTAAAAAAGCTGCTCATGATGATTTTCTCTCCGGTTTGTATGGCTTATTTGCAGTACAGTCGTTTAGTATCAGTTCTGACGTAAAAAGATATAAGTAATTACGCCTTTTTGTTCATCAGGTGAATCCGGACTTGGGCTGAAGCGGGTTTTTAAAGCAGCTTGTTCGGCAGCCCTTTGTAATGAAGGGTCGGAGGTAGTTGTTCCCTGGGCACCGGATGATACCCGTACTACCTTTCCTTCTCTGTTAACCCAAATTGTAACAACTACTTTACCTTGTTCACGTGAAGGATAATCAGGTTTTGGAAGATGTGTCGCAGATCTTCCTGATAAATTATAGGAAATCCCATTTCCTGCTCCTCCACTTCCTTCATAAGATTGACTGTCAGGAGTTCCGGTTGGTTTTCCCTGATCACCGGGTTGTCCTGTTATACCTTCTCCCTGCCCGCTTTGATTTTGCTGGGTTGTGCCTCTGTAAATAGCACGGGGATCAATTTTAGGTGGCTCTGGTTCCGGATCGGGCTGTGGCTGTGGTGGTTGTTTGGGCTCAGTTTTTACCGGTTGAGTTGTGGGTTTTGTAATATTTTCTTTTTGTGATGGAATTGCAGGTGTTTCTTCTGTGCTTTGTGAAACAAGTTCTTCTTTATTTTGTGCCGGCTCAGGGCGCCGAAACATTTGTGATTGGTCAGCAGATTGCTGGGTTAACCCTGAACCTTCATCGCTATATCCTAAATTCACCTCTACACCTTCTTCGCCCGGCAAAGGCAATGGTGTTCGTAAAGCCAGAAACAATAATAAAAGTAATAGCAGAGCATGAAACAAGATTGTACCTGCTGTTGCCAGAACTTTATTTTTCTTTTCTTCACTCATCGTTTAGGCCTGGTGGCTAAAATTACTTTGTGTTTGGTGTTATTGCGTTCGTTTACAATATTTATTGCATCAATAACCGATACAATATACTGAACCGGAACTGAATGATCGGCTCTGAGTACAACTGTAGCCTCTGCTTCGGGCAGCAAAGCCACGATCATTTCTTCAATAAGCTCTTTCTCACTAATCGGTCTGTCTTCCAGAAAGTACTCATAATTTTCGTTTATATAAACCGTAATCGTTTGTTTAGCCATGGTTTTGCTTTGGCTTTCGGGAAGCAGCAGTTTAATGGCATTGGGAGCTACAAGGGTAGATGTAAGCATAAAAAATATCAGGAGTAAGAACACAAGGTCCGACATGGATGCCATGCTGAACGAAGTGCTTCTTTTATTTCTCATTTGTATTGCCATGAGGTGAAATCTGGTTTACGTTTTCAGTTTAACGCTTTGATTATTCTTTAAATCCTATTTGAAAATATACTGGTTTAATTAGCGGGTTCGTGCAATAAATCAATGAATTCAGTTGCTCTTGCTTCGAGTATATATACTATTTTTTCGATCCGGGCAACCAGTATATTATAAAACACAAGGGCAATAATACCAACTATCAGTCCCGCTACCGTAGTTACCATAGCCTGATAAATACCGCTTGAAAGCAGAGAAATATCAATGTTATTACCAGCCATTGACATATCGTAAAATGCCCTTACCATTCCCATTACTGTTCCCAGGAAACCAAGCATGGGAGCAACAGCAGCCACTGTAGCAATAACCGCTATATTTTTTTCAAGCTTTGCAATTTCAAGTTTTCCTACGTTTTCAATAGCCGCATTTATATCGTTTAATGGTTTGCCAAGGCGCAAAACACCCTTTTCGATCATTCGGGCTATAGGTGAATTATTATTACGGGCAAGAGTTAATGCTGATTCAATACGACCTTCGTGCATAAAATCACGAATATTGTTCATAAAGTTATTTTCTTCTTTTGAAGCCTTTCGGATCACAATAAATCGCTCAATAAAAATGTATACAGCGAGTATTGATAGCAAAACAATGGGTAACATTACCCAACCTCCTTTAAAAGCTAAATCCAGAACCGAAAGTTTGATCTCGCTGGGTGGTTCCATTAATCCAAGTGCAGTTCTTGGATCATTGAACGGTAAATTATCTTGGAGCAGAATAAAAAGAAAGTTAGTGCTCATAAAACTCTTTTTTAAAAATGCTGGTTTTAGAATTTATTGAATAAAAATTATTACTGGCAGTATTTTTGTAGTTTGTCTGATAGTGATACTGATAACTAAAAACTGTCTGTTTTATTATTTGAGTTATTGTCAGGAGGAATAATCCTGTAATTTTGAAGCCTTGATCAGTCTACTGTTATGAAGGATTTGATATTTTTGAAATAAACCCGTTTAAACCAGGCAGATTAAAATCTTTTATGAACGACCAGGAACTTATTGAAGGATTAAAGCAAAATCAGCAGGCAGCTTTCCGGCTTCTGGTTGAGCGATACCAGGAGATGGTTGTTTCTGTTTGTTTTCAGTTTTTACAAAATATTGATGATGCTTATGATATAGCTCAGGAAGTTTTTATTGAGGTTTATAAATCAATCCATCGTTTCAGGCAGGATTCTGCCATTTCTACATGGCTGTACAGGATAGCAGTCAATAAATCATTAAATCAGATAAAGAAAAACAAATACCGGAAACAATCATTTTCACTTGAAAGATCGTTTTTGCCAGAGCTTAAAGATGAGAACCTTATAGAACCTGAATTCACTAACCAATCTGAAAAAGAAGCTGAATACAGTGAAAGGGTGAAATTGCTCTATGAGGCAATTGAATCCCTGCCTGCAAATCAGAATATTGCATTTACATTGCATAAACTGAATAAGTTATCTTACAAAGAAGTATCAGAAGTAATGGAGGTTTCTTTATCTTCAGTGGAATCGTTAATACACAGGGCAAAAAAAAATCTTCAGAAATATTTGGTTCAAAGAATTGAAAAGCGAATAAACTAAAACGCAAGTTTAATGAATTTTTATTGTCAAATATCAAAATCAACTAATTATGAACTGCAAGCGCATAAAGCAATATCTGATTTTTCTTGCTGATGGCAGCCTTGATGCAGAACTTGCCGGCAAGGTGAGAGAGCATCTTAAGCAGTGCAAACAATGCAACCATGCTTTCAGGGAGATTCAGGAAATTTTCGATATAGCTGGTTCATTAGAACCGGTTAAGGTTGATTCGTGGTTTACTGATAGAGTGGAGCAGGAGTTTTTAAGTTTACAGAACGAAAAGAGTAAATTTAAGATCTGGTACAACAAGAGAGTAAACTATCTTAAAATGGTGCCTGTAGCTGCATCATTGATCATTGCTTTGGGTCTCGGAATAATAATCGGATCAGAATTATCAGATAAGACTGCAGCAAATGAGGTGGTAGAATATCCTCAATATATCTATGATAATCTGATAACAGATAATCTTTACCAGATTTCTTTTGAAGCGTATTTGTTGAATAATGAAAATGAGTAAGCCATGAAATTATTCTCAAACATACAAGTCTGGATATGGGTACTTGCCACGCTTCTTGTAGTAAATATGGCTATTACTGGTTCTATTTTATGGCATCAGCATAAAAAGCCCGATTTCCCTTCATCTCCGCGTACTCAAAGGATGATGCCTGAAAGAAAGCATATTCCAATGGGTTCGCAGAAATGGAAAGAAGAAATGGACTTTACTACAGAGCAATGGGAAAAACTGGAGGCAGGACTTTCTGATTTTTTTAAGATATCTCAGCCTATTTTACAAAAGTTAAACGAAAATCAGAATGCACTTTTTGAAGAAATCAATAATCAGGCTCCTGATTTACAATTACTTGATAGTCTGGCAGACGAATTGGGTTATCTGCATGCACAGCTCAGAAAAGAGTCGGCAAGGCATTTGCTTTCAGTAAAAGCAATCACCACTCCTGAGCAATATGAAAAAATGAGTAAGATAATTGGTCACTGGATGTCGCCTATGCATTTACGACCCGGTTTACATGGAGGACACAGGCGTAATCGGGAGTTCAGATGAAAAATATAGTTCAGAACCCTGGTAAATAAAATTAGTATTAATCAATAAAGTAAGAAAAATGAAACCACAAAATTTTTTAAAAACGATTTCCTTAATGCTGATTATGGCATTTATAATGATTGATTCCCCTGTTATGGCTCAGCGGAAAAGAGCTTTAAGCCGTGATGCACGTGCCGAAGGGAGGTTCCAGAACAGACCTCCACAGGAAAATGCACGCTGCTTGGGTTTACCCGGCATCACTACGGAACAGAAAGAACAGATTGAGAAATTTCGGTTAGAGAATATGAAGAATATTCAGCAACTCAGAAATGAAATGTTTGAGAAAAAAGCACATTTGAGAACTCTTTTAGGTTCTGATAAGCCTGATACTGATAAAATAAATAAAACAATTGATGAAATTGCAGGTATTAGAGCTCAAATGGAAAAAGGACGTATGGATACCCACCTTAAAATAAAGGGTATTCTTACTGAAGAACAAAAAATTCTTTTTAATGAGCGTGGAAATTGGGGAAGGAAAGGCGGTCTACAACAAGAATATACTCCAATGGGAAGGGGTAGGGGGGTTTATGGAAACTGTCCTTTCAGATAAAAAACAGGAGTTTTCTGTAATGACCCAATAGTGCGATCCCGGTGTATTTATGCCGGGGTCGTTTTTTTTGTAAGTCTGAAAATAAATACCTTTGCTACTCACCTGGCTTTTTTTAAAATAACTACTTTTGCCACAATTTTCAATTTAAAAATATTGATTATGTACCTGACCATAAAATAGTCATCCTAAATCGTTCATTTTTAATTATTTTGTTTTACTTTATTAATACAAGTCCAATGAACAAATTTTCAACACTAAGAAGTGTTTTATCACTGGTTTTTCTCTTTATTGTGTTTTCTCTTCCAGCACAGCAGATTGAAGATTTTTTTAAAGATAAAGGAGAACGTTATTTTCGATTTACTCTGGACTCAGAAAGCGAAATCAGCAAAATATCAAATATGATTTCTATTGACCAGATTGATGGCAACGTAATTGTTGCCAATGCCAACATTGATGAATTTAAAAGATTTCTGGAATTAAACATTCCGTATGAGTTTTTACCTCACCCTTCTGATTTAATTGATTTTGATGCAGTTGAGCTTAGCGATATAAAAGATGTTAAACAATGGGATTTCTATCCTACTTATGATGCATATGTAGCTTTGATGAATGGATTTGCTACTGACCACCCTAATCTATGCCAAATAATTAATATTGGAACATTGCCAAGTGGAAGACAATTGCTCGCAGCCAGAGTAACTTCAAATACAGGTGAAATTTCGGCAAAGCCAAAGTTTTTATATACAGCTACTATGCATGGCGACGAACTCACGGGATATATCCTGACAATGAGATTGATAGATCATTTGCTTACTAACTACGGAACTGATTCCCGGATTACCCGTCTTGTTGATAGCATTGATATCTGGATCAATCCACTGGCAAATCCTGATGGAACATATTACGGAGGAAATCACACAGTAAACGGAGCTCGCAGGAGCAATGCCAACAATGTTGATCTTAATCGCAACTATCCTGACCCGGCTGCCGGACCGCATCCTGACGGTTATCCTTGGCAACCCGAAACAGTTCATTTTATGAACCTTGCTGAAATACAGAAATTTAATATTTCATGTAATTTACACGGTGGTGCTGAAGTTTGCAATTATCCTTGGGATACCTGGGGACATCCTTCTGCTGACGATAACTGGTGGGTTTATACAATGCGTGAATTTGCCGATACAATTATAGCAAATAGCCCGGCGCCATATTTTCGTGGTTTTAATAATGGTATTGTTCGTGGTTATAATTGGTATTCAATTACAGGAGGAAGGCAGGACTATATGAATTATTTCCAGCAATGCCGCGAATTCTGTCTTGAAATCAGCAATTCAAAAATGCCTTCTCCAACGCAAATGCCTACATTTTGGAACTATAATTACCGGTCTTTTCTGAATTACATGGAGCAATCTCTTTATGGAATCCGTGGAGTAATAACAAATTCTGTTACTGGTGAGCCAGTACAAGCCATGATCAGTATTCAGGGGCATGATTTTGATAGTTCCTTTGTTTTTTCAAATGCTCAGGATGGTAATTTTCATCGTTATATTTATACAGGAACTTATGATCTTACTATAGAAGCTCCATGTTTTAAAACAAAAGTTATTAATGGTGTAAGTATAGCCAATCGTCAGACAACCTGGGTAAATGTTGCGTTAGAACCTGCAATGGCTGATTTTTCAGCATCTGCCAATATAATCAGTCCCGGGAATTATGTTACTTTCACAAGCCAGCAATGCGTACCTATTGATTCATGGCAATGGATTTTCGATGGTGGTGTTCCTTCCACCTCAACTTCGCCAAATCCTATTGTTCAATATCCCGTTGCAGGAATTTATGATGTGAAACTTATTGCAACTTCAAACGGAATATCAGATACAATTACCAAATCCCGGTATATCACTGCAATTACATCATACACCATGAGCAACTCCACTGTAACTACATGTTTTGCAATGTTTTATGATACAGGTGGTCCAAATGGAAATTATGGAAGTAGCGAGAATTTAACCATGACATTTTTGCCATCTCAGGTGGGTTCAAATATTCAGGCTAATTTTGCTTCATTCGCTACCGAAGCAAACTACGACTTTTTATATATTTATAATGGAACTAACACCAGTGCACCTCAATTTCCAGGAAGTCCCTTTCATGGGGGTAATAGCCCTGGTTTTATTGAAGCTAATAATTCATCCGGGGCAATAACATTCAGATTTACATCTGACTATTCAGTTACAAAATCAGGATGGGAAGCTCAGATAACTTGTTCGGGTACGCCAATTTTACCCGGAGATGCCAATTGTGACGGTTCAGTTAATGCTCTCGATGTTATTGTTACAACCAGTTATATTATGGGTCAGAATCCGCAACCATTCTGCTTTGAAAATGTTGATATCAATGGTGACGGAGTTATCGATATTTCTGACGTTATTGGGGTTGTAAACATTATTCTTGGAGCACAATAGAAAAAACCGGAGAGCTCTAAAAAACATTAAAAAACAACCCTGCTTTTTCAGGAGCAGGGTTGTTTTTTGGTGGAAAGCAGTTTTATAAGCGGGATTCTGTATTGCATCAGGGTAAAACCGGTAGCAATTTCTATCATTTATCTGGGCTTGCCGTTGCCGGCAAGCTCTAACGACCTACCCCTCAGGATCGGACGAGCAGCCCTTAACCTGCCGAAACAGGTTCCCTGATATATTTGGTCTTTCAGCCCATAAGGTTTACCCCTGTATTATGTCGCCATAATACAGCGTGAGCTCTTACCTCACGTTTTCACCCTTATCCTGCAATGCAGGACGGTAATTTTCTGTGGCACTTGCTGTTTCTGCTCCACCAGGGCAGAACCTTCCTGTTAGGAAGTATGGTGCTCTGTGCTGTCCCGACTTTCCTCTGCCATGATAAAATGACAGCGATAGAAAAAACTACTACTTCACTCTGCAAAGATACTGCCAATTTTCATGAAACCTCCTTATGAATTATTGGATCTGACTGAAACAAAAATTTTATATTCCTTGCGGTTTGACGGTATTGGTTTGTGAATCAACGGTTTTAAAGAAATATCCTGCTGTTTTTACTTTGAGATTCATAATTAATATTTTCTGAAACCAAATTGAATTAAAAGCACCTGTGTTTTATTTCTGACTTAAAATCATTAGGTTTAAGATTCAGTAAATTCAAAATATTCTATTATCCGGGAACCTTACTGCAGTAAATGCTTAACTTTGCCCTCGAACTAATAATTTATTTTTTTATGGAAAACATTTCATTGGGTATAGGTTCAAGAGTTAATCATCCTGAATTTGGAAAAGGAGTTGTTATTCAGGCTTATACTGATTCTTACGAAATTACTTTCATTGATTATGGTAACAAAATTATTCTGAAGTCTTTTAAAGGACTGGAGGTTATTGATTTTGCCGGTGGCGATATAGATTATATCAGTTTTGAAAAAGTTGAACGCGTTTTTGCAAAACTTTTACGAAGAATTACTGATATTCAGGAAGTAGTTCCACTCGGAAATCGCTGGCAGGGTGGAAAAATTATATTGCAACCCGGTGATACCAATCTTCAGAGCAAAGAAATTCCTCTTGAAACATTTTTCCACAAAATTGTTATGGTTCGTGATCGTTTGCGTGTTATGGAACAACGAATAAACAGTTCGGCACTTACTGATGAAGAGAAAGTAAACCTGCAGCAGTATATAACCAGAATTTACGGTAGTCTCACTACATTCAATACTCTTTTCGCGGAGAAAGATGATTATTTTGTAGGTGAATCAAAGTAAGACAATAACATTCTTAGAATCTTTACCATCTATTCTTTTTCAGGATCCATTACTTTACCGATGAAAAGAATGGTATTGGTGGTTTTTTCCTTTAGGGCAAAAACAAATGGCCTGTTAACATGAAAGGTTAACGGATTGGGGCGGATTGCTGTTTCTCTTGTTTCAATAGATGTAACTGCAGCGGCTTCAGTTCCTTCTTCATTCACTTCCACAAACGATTTATGTTTCACTCTAGAAATATAAATACCTGCATCACTAATACCTGAGAAATCTGCCAAACCGGGGATAAAAGGATGGTTCATGCCAAGATTTATCAAAGAAGATTTCAATTCAATATCATATGCAAATTTAAATCGTGGTAAATGAAGATTTATTTCAGGGGTGTAGGCGAGATCAGTATTAATTTCATTCCACTCTTCAGAAGTAAGTATTTGTATAAGAACGTCAATAGCCATTTCCTGATCAGGAAGTAATATCACCATACTGAAATTACCATCTCCGTACGGAAGTTCAGCAACCTTATATCCTCTTCGCTCAGAATAAGGAAACCTGTGGGTCATTTCCATGGTCATAATATCTTTTTTTGAGCCGTCGGCCATGAAAAATGGTCGTTTATGAGTGTTTTCGGGATTAAACTCATTTGTCCACATACCTTTGAAATACACTGCGTTGATTAAAAACATAACATGATCGGATGTGATTTCATCAACAATCTGAGTGATCTTATTATTGGTTTTTTGAGCTACCCAGTTATTCATTATTGTTTTGGAATTGGGATCGGTAAAAACCATTTCATTAATATCGGCTTTGAAATACTTTTTATTCAGGCTCAAAAACTCTTTTTTAACCTTATAACCCTTTCTGTACCATATTGAATTGGCAATATCCATTTTTACTTTGGGATCAGAGGCAAGTATTTGTCCCGATATTTTAGAAAAACTCTCATTTATTTGTTGTTCAGAAGCATCTGGTAAATACATAACCGATGCCATTTGGCTTTTGGTAGAAGTACCTGCGCCGTTCCATGCCATACCAAGTGCGGTGTGGATACTGAGAGGAGAAATAAAGATGTTTTCATCAGATTTACTATTACTGTTTATTTCTTTAAACAGTGCCAGCCCAAACTGATTACTTGCAGTTATATTCTGAGCCTGCTCAGGGGTGAAATTAATTTTCTGCGCATTTGCTATTGATTCGCTGCTTTTACAGCCTGCAAACGTCATCATAGCGATGGCAATGATTAAAACAGGTTTCATAATTTTATTTTATTTGTTAATGAATCGTTTAATGAAAAAATTGTGCCACTTTATTTAACCGGGTTCATTTCATTTTTTTGATACCCCTTCAATAACCACAACAAATTCACCTTTTAGTTTTTTTTGTTCTACAATTTCAGCTATTTCTCCAATTTCCCCTCGCAGGGTTTCTTCATATAGTTTGGTTAATTCACGTGAAATACTGATCTTGCGTTCGCTGCCAAAAATATTTACTAATTCTTTCAGGGTTTTTGCAATTCTGTGTGGTGATTCAAAGAACACTACAGTATATTCCAATGCAGCCAATTGTTCCAATCTTTTTTTTCTACCTTTTTTTAATGGTAAAAATCCTTCAAAATGAAAGCGTTCAGTTGGCAAACCCGAGACTACCAAAGCAGGAATAAATGATACCGGACCAGGCAAACATTCTACTTCCAGTCCTTCTTCAATACAGGCTCTTACCAGTAAGAAACCCGGATCACTGATTGATGGGGTGCCTGCATCGCTGATAAGTGCTGCAATTAATCCATTGCTTATACGCTGAATAATGCCTCGGGTCATAATATGCTCGTTATGAATGTGATGCGATTGCAGAGGTTTGTTAATATCATAATGTTTGAGCAATATCCCTGAAGTGCGGGTATCTTCGGCAAGAATAAGATCTACTTCCTTTAATACTCGTAAAGCCCTCAGAGTAATATCTTCGAGGTTACCAATAGGGGTAGGGACAATATATAGTTTGCCTGACATAATTAGCTATCAGATTGAGTTGAAAAATTCGGTAATAAGCCTGAAAACTTCATTGTATTTTGTAAGTGGCAGAGATTCACGAGTATCATAAATGTCGTGATAAAACCGGTGTTCGCTACCAAAAGTAAGCAGAAAAAATGCCGGAACTCCTTTTTCGTGAAAATAATAATGATCACTGTTTGCTGATCCGCTCCTTATACGCAACTCCTTAAGATATTGATTCTTGTCATTGATGTTTTTTAAGATATCATATCTGAGACTATCACTGGTTCCATTAAAAACCATTAAACCATCACCACCGGTTCCTACCATGTCGAGATTTAGCAGAAATTTTATTTTTTCAAGCGGGAAAAGCGGGTTTTTAGTGTAATATTTCGAACCCAGCAACCCGGCTTCTTCTCCTGCAAAAGCCATAAAAGCAATTGAATAATCATGATGATTTTCGGGAAGGCTGTAGTGGCGTGCCAGATCGGTCAGCATGGCTGTTCCGCTTGCATTGTCGTTAGCACCCGGAAACAGGGCTTTGGGTCCCATCATACCAATATGATCGTAATGAGCAGTTACCACCAGAAATGAATCCGGCTGTGTTTTGCCGGGGATCCAGGCAATAACATTACGCGCGATATGATTATCAAGATATTCAGCTTTAACATTAATACTGATGGTTTTTAAGTTACCCGGTACAGCATTACTTCTGACTTTTACTGCAGTTGACGGCTTTTGCTTCATTTCTTTTGCCCATACATGCCACCAAATTGAATTAACAGGAAGGATAAAACCACGGGCATCTGTTGGATTCTTCTCAATAAAAGAATTAACAAAGGGCATGACAAGTTTTGTTTTATCATCATCGGGTTTCAGGTCAAAAAAAATATAATAACCTGAATGATCTTGTTCTTCAATCCTTTTAAGCTTCTGTGATTTGAGAAAAGTCTTTTGTCTTATGGTTTTTACCGGATATATTCCGTTATCAGAATGAGAATCAGCACTTACAACAAATTCATCACCGGGACTTAATTCATTACCATTAAGGCTGACATTTACCTCTTCAGGAAAACTGTTCACATTAAAGCTGAAAGGCTGATAATAATTATCTCCAAAAGACTTTAGCTCCCAGTGTCCGAATTGTAATGCAAGGTATGATGCTGCCAGACTATCACCTTTGTTAACATATCCTCTGCCATACATTAAAGGTGAAGCCAGTGTGTCAATCAAAGCTCTGGCGTAGTTTATGTCCTGTGCTTCAGAAGTAATGGATGTTGGTAGAAGTAGTAAAAAAGCAAGTAGCTTTAAAAGAGTTCTCATATAAACAGATGGTTAGGCAAGTATTTATTCCGGATATCTTCTTTTTAAAAAGTTGTAAAGCCGGCTAAGCGAAGATGAATTTTCTGACCAGTTAAACTGATGACGAAACTTTTCAAGCAGATTAAGTGCTTCCTGCCTCGAAGCACATTTATCTAAACCTTCGATTGTTTTGTTATAACCAGCTAAATCACCCTTAAATAATTCATTGATAAACAGAAACTTATCATTAATGCCAATGGCTGATTTCAGATCTTGTATTTGGCTTTGCTGTATTTTATCACCAAGACTATTATCGTTATTCGTTTCTGAAAGCTGATCTTTTATGGTTTTTCTTTCTGTTTGAAATTTATCAGCAAGAGTTGTTCCACTTGAACTGAACAAATCAGGATAGGGCAATGGTATGTGTTTTTTTGGTGTTTGAGTTTCAACAGGCTCGGGCTTTACAGGCTTCTCTTCAGCAATTTCAAATACTATTTCATCCTTTACAGGCTTTTCTTCAGGAATGATATCAGGGATATTATCGTGAGCTGTTTCTGTAATTACGTCTTGTTGTATAGGTTCCTGACGGGGAGTATCAGTAATAATAATTTCAGAAACCGTTTTTGTTTCAGGAGTTACGGGCGGCGTTGGTTCACTCTGTATAATCTCCTCTGTACCAATATATTCAGCCATCTTTTCTTTATTAAGTTTTTCAATGAAAATAGCCTTTTCATATAGTTTTTTGAGATTATCAATGTAAATATCCAATTCAATGAATGGAATTTTGCCCTTGTAGCTTCTGATAATTTCCCATTGTTCATTAATGGCCTCAATGATTTGATCAGTTTCCTGAATAATTATTTCTTTACTCATTGTACACACTTTTTATTTTCTGTTTTCTGAACGTTTTTAGTGGTACAAAAGTATAAAAACTGATTGGCTTTACATATTCCTTCTGTATTGGCCTCCAACTTCAAACAGAGCCTGAGTTATTTGCCCAAGCGAACAATGTTTTGTGGCTTCCATGATCGTATCAAAAGTGTTTTCGTTGCGAAGTGTGGATTTTTTAAGCTTATCAAGAGACAGAGCTGCTTCTTTTTCATTTCTGATTAGGTTCTGCTGCAGGTTATTTACCTGATTTTGTTTTTCTTCTTCAGTGGCTCTGATAACTTCTCCGGGAATGGTAGTTGGCGAACCGCTGGAAGAAAGAAAAGTGTTAACTCCCATTATTGGTAATTTTCCACTATGTTTAAGATATTCATAATGCAGGGATTCTTCCTGGATTTTATTTCGCTGATACATTGTTTCCATAGCCCCGAGCACGCCACCGCGTTCGGTTATACGTTCAAATTCCTGTAACACAGCTTCTTCAACCAGATCAGTAAGCTGTTCGATAATAAAAGAACCTTGCAATGGGTTCTGATTTTTTGCCAGACCTAGTTCATGATTGATAATCATTTGAATTGCCACAGCCCTTCGAACTGACTCTTCGGTAGGCGTGGTAATTGCCTCATCATAAGCATTTGTATGCAGTGAGTTACAGTTATCGTAAATTGCTCCCAACGCCTGCAGGGTAGTGCGTATGTCGTTGAACTCTATTTCCTGTGCATGCAATGACCTGCCGGAAGTTTGTATATGGTATTTCAGTTTTTGTGAACGCTCTGAAGCTTTATAGAGATATTTAAGTGCTTTTGCCCATATTAGTCTGGCTACTCTTCCTATTACAGTGTATTCAGGATCAAGCCCGTTAGAAAAGAAAAATGAGAAATTTGGTACGAATTCATCAACTTTCATTCCCCTTGAACGGTAATATTCAAGGTAAGTAAATCCGTTGGCGAGTGTAAAAGCCAATTGTGTAAGAGGATTGGCACCTGCTTCTGCAATATGATAACCCGATATTGAAACTGAATAAAAATTACGAACCTTATTGCGAATGAAATATTCCTGAATGTCGCCCATTAAACGCAATGCAAACTCAGTAGAAAAAATGCAGGTGTTTTGTGCCTGGTCTTCTTTCAGAATATCAGCCTGAACGGTGCCTCTCACAACAGAAAGTGTTTCGGCTTTAATTTTTTCATAAATTTCGGGAGGCAGAACCTGATTGCCGGTAACACCCAGTAACATTAAACCAAGTCCATCATTACCTTCGGGTAATGCACCATGATATACAGGTCTCTTAGTACCCCGTTCTTTAAATATTTTCCCGATCTTTTTCCCGATCTGCTCAGTAAGTCCATGATTTTTAATATATATCTCGCATTGCTGATCAATTGCTGTATTCATAAAATACCCAACCATTGCAGGTGCCGGACCATTAATTGTCATTGAAACTGAAGTTGCAGAATCGGCAAGATTAAATCCTGAATAAAGTTTTTTAGCATCATCGAGACAGGAAACCGATACACCTGAATTTCCTATCTTTCCATAAATATCAGGTCTTTCATCCGGATTGCGTCCATAAAGTGTTACTGAATCAAAAGCTGTGGAAAGTCTGCGGGCGGGCATACCTTTGCTTAAATAATGAAACCGCTTGTTTGTCCGTTCCGGTGCCCCTTCTCCGGCAAACATACGAATAGGGTCTTCAGCTTCACGTTTGAAAGGGAAAACGCCAGCTGCATAAGGGAATTCACCCGGGACGTTTTCTCTTAGCAGCCATTTAAGCCTGTCGCCCCATGCTTTATATGCTGGTAATGATATTTTCGGAATCTGAGAGTGTGCAAGAGTCTCATAATGAGTTTCAACGCTAATGGTTTTTCCCCGAACCGTATATTCATATATTTTATTACTATACTGTTCAGCCATTTTATTCCAATTCTCCAGCAAACGCAGATTATCGGGTTGAAGGTGCATTTTTACTTGATTGGCACGTTGCTTCAATGAATTTATTACCTCTTTATCTGTGTTTTTCTCGTGCTCAAGGCTTTCAATGTTTAATTGCAAAGCATAATATTCCTGAGCTGCTGTCGCTTGTTCTTCACTTAGCTTATTATAATTTCTGACTGTTTCGGCAATTTCTGAAAGATATCTTACCCGTGAAGCTGGTATAATGGGATTGAAATTTCCGGGCTCTTCTTCTTTTTCATGAGAAACTGAAAAATTCTGCATCGTGCGTTCATCAATCGTTTTCACCAGAGCTGCGTACATTTGGTTTATACCGGGATCATTAAATCGTGATGCAATAGTTTGATAAACAGGCAGAGATTCGGGATCGGAACCAAAAAGCAAGCGATTTCGTATGTATTGTTTTCTCACGTGATTAAGTGCATCAGTAGCACCGGGGCGATCACCCTTGTTCAGCACTACAATATCAGCAAAATCGAGCATGTCAATTTTCTCAAGCTGGGTAGGAGCACCAAATTCAGGAGTCATCACATACATGGATATATCGCTGTATTCCACAATTTGCGAATCACTCTGTCCGATTCCGGAAGTTTCGAGTAAAACCAGATCAAATCCTGCATTTTTTATCACACACAACACATCTTTTATATGTTTCGAAAGGGCAAAATTTGCCTGACGTGTTGCCAGCGAGCGCATATATACATTAGGATGATTTATTGAATTCATACGTATGCGATCGCCGAGTAAAGCTCCTCCTGAACGCTTTCGTGTGGGATCAACAGAAATAATTGCAAAATGCTTTTCAGGAAAATCAATTAACAAACGGCGGATTATTTCGTCAGTAACCGAGGATTTACCGGCGCCACCGGTACCAGTGATACCAATTACCGGAGATTGTATGCGACTGCAATCTTTTGCAAGATTATCAAGCAGGGCTCTGGTTGTTTCAGGATAATTCTCGGCAGCAGTGATCAACCGGGCTATTTCTTTTGGTTTGCTGAAATGGATATTTTCGGGTTTTATAACAATATCATTACCAATTGGAAAATCCACACGTTCAACCAGATCATTGATCATGCCCTGCAAGCCCATAGCTCTGCCATCGTCAGGTGAATAAATACGTTCAACTCCATAAGCATGAAGTTCATTTATTTCATCCGGTAATATAACTCCTCCGCCACCACCAAAAACCTTGATATGGCTGCTGCCACGCTCGCGCAATAAATCGAGCATATACTTAAAATATTCAATATGTCCGCCCTGGTAGGATGAAAGCGCAATGCCCTGAACATCTTCCTGTATGGCGCAATCTACAACTTCCTGAACTGAACGGTCGTGACCAAGATGGATAACTTCAACGCCTGTGGATTGAATAATACGCCGCATCACGTTAATGGCAGCGTCATGGCCATCAAATAATGATGCAGCTGTAACTATACGGATATGGTTTTTAGGTTTGTAAGGTTGGATTGTATTCATGACAGGAGTTTTTTGAATAAACACTTAATTACATTGAATGTTGAATTTCCGGGCAGAAGTACCTTCTATGACAGTTGCTTTTCAATATCCTGCTGCTTGCCCGTTTTTTCTTGATTCTGAGGCGCCTATATAAATTTTTCTGTTTTTATCGTACATAATTGCCTGATAACCAGCAAAACCATCATTTTTGAAAACAACTTTATGCCCCATTTGCATAAGTTCTCTTACAACCTAATAATCAAAACCACTTTCAAGTTCAGTTTCTCCCACACCTTTATCTGTTAAACCTGTTGGCCGGATGAACCGCTATGATTGATGCGTGGTGCATCTCCGGCTTCCTGAGGGTTCATACAAAAGTCAATAATGTTCATCAGAATCTGAACATGTCCCAAAGGCTGGAAATCGCTGCCCATAACGCCAAAACTTAAAAAAGGCTCTCCATCTTTAGTGACAAATGCCGGGATAATGGTGTGAAAGGGCTTTTTTCCGGGTGCATAAATATTCACATCACCATCTCTCAATCTGAATAATTCGCCGAGGTTTTGCAACATAAAGCCTATTTCAGGTGGTACCATTCCTGAATCCAAACCCCTGAAATTGCTCTGGATCAATGAAACCATATTGCCATTTTTATCAGCATTTTTGATTTTATGAAATATCTTTGTTGAGAACTTAAACTGTAAACATTAAGCTCATTTGATTTGTAGAACATAGTTATACAAAGAATAAGCTAATATTCATTTTGATGCGTTATGTATTTTACTGATTCAAGCCTTAGAACAGACTAAAATTTATGATTGCCGGCTTTTAATGCAACTTTTTATGACTTCATTGCATCATTTATCCGTTGTTGAACCCCAGGGTAAAAGTATCCTCTGAATGGAAATGAATGAAATTATCAGGGGATGCCTTGATGGCAACAGGAAAGCTCAGAAACAGTTTTATGAGCATCTTGCACCCAGAATGATGGGAGTTTGCCTGAGGTATGCCGATGATATTGAAATGGCTGAAGATTTTTTGCAGGAAGGATTTATCAAGGTTTTTACAAACCTTAGGAATTATCGCTCAGAGGGTGCAATTGAAGGCTGGGTAAGAAGAATAATGGTAAATACCGCACTTGAAATATTAAGGAAAAACGATGTATTAAAATATAGTGTTGATATTGAAGCTGCTAAAGCAGTTGGTGATGTAAACCCTGATGCTTTTCAACGCCTTACAACTGCTGAACTGCTCAAACATATTCAGGCATTGCCGGTTGGTTTTCGCACAGTTTTTAACCTTTTTGCTATTGAAGGCTATACTCACCGCGAAATTGCAGAGCAGCTCAATATAAGCGAAGGCACATCGAAATCGCAATATGCAAGAGCAAAGGTATGGCTGCAGAAACGAATAGAAGAATTTAATTTATAATGACTGGAAAAAACGAACATACAGGTTTTGAAAAGAGAATGAAAGAGACTTTCTCAGATTTCTCAATGCATCCGGATCCGGCTGTATGGTCACGGGTGGAAAAAAACCTGAACCGGCGAAAAAAACTTGTTGTCTTTTATCGTGCAGCAATTGCAGCATCCTTTTTATTATTACTAAGTGCCGGCGGTTGGTGGTTTTTTAATAATTACAGAACCCAATCAGAACAACAGTTAGTACCAAAGCACGAAACTGCTCAATCACCTGTTACGTCAGAGGAATATGAAGTTCCGGATGAGGTTTATAATGATTTGATTAAAGAACAAACTGAAAAATCTTCTGCTGAAGCATTTGAGAAAAAAATGCCTGGATCATCTGAAATAAAGCCTGTTAAAAAAGATGAAAAAATTACGGATTTGCTTTTCGATGACCTAAGCAAATCACAAATTGCTGTGCAGCAGCACATTGATAAACCCTTGATAACAGATGAATCCGGATACATTATCCGGACTGAAGATGAGCTTTCTGAGTTACCGGTTTCTGATGTAATTGATGATCAGCTTCCGGACCGTGCTGACACTATAGAAATTGATGTGCCAGCCATTGTTCAGGGGCAGATAACAGATCCTAAACAACTTGAGTACCTGAGCCCGGATCCTGATATTACTGAAACAAAAGAAAAATCCGGCAACTGGCAGCTTGCCATGGCTTATGGTATGATTCAGGGAGGCAATGCTAGCGACTTTACTAAAGTGTTCAATAACTCAGATGCATATTTTACAAACGATCCGTTTTCTTCCAAGTTTATAATGGGATCATATCAGCATTCTGATATAGAAAATACAACCCATTCACATCCTCTTACAGTTGGTATAATGATAAACAGGTCATTTTCTGAGATTTGGGGTATTGAGTCCGGATTGTTGTTCACCAGGCTGAAGTCTGTAAGTAAAACCGAAATCGTTAACAATGAGTTTGTCGAATACGGAAATGAGCTGTATTATATAGGACTTCCATTCTCGGTTCGTTTGAATATGCTCCATTCACGCCGTTTTGGAATGTATTTATCTCAGGGTGCAGTGCTTGAAAAAGGTGTAAGGATACGATATCATATGCAGTATTATGTATCTGAGGTTTTGAAAGACAGTGAGCATAAATCAAATATGGTTGAAGGGGTTCAGATTTCTTCGCTTACGGCTTTAGGTTTTGAATACCATATTACGGAAACCTTTGGTATTTATGCCCAACCTGGATTACAGATATTTTTTATGAATAAAACTCAGCCATTCAATATAAGAAGTTCAAATGCAATATGGCCTTCAATGCATGTAGGCGTAAAGTTTCAGTTGTAGTTCAGAGGGAGACATTTATGCGTTTGGCAGTTTTCTGGGTGAACTCAAAAATGATAACAAATTCAAAGTATTAAAAATTAAAAAATTATAGACATGAAAAACATTAGATCCATGCCGGCATTATTTACAATTATGATTATTGCCACTATGTTTATTGGCGGATGCCGCGATAAAATTTATGAGGAGGTAACTTATACTGCAAACGTTCCTGTTTATATGGGTTTTAAGGAATTCCGAAATTCAGTTAAAACTACTTCTCCGCGTCAGCTTATTAATCCGGGAAAAATTTATTTCAAAAATAACCTCCTCTACATTAATGAACAGAATAGGGGTATTCATATCGTTGATAATGCAGACCCTGCTTCTCCTAATATTATTGCTTTTATTGATATTCCGGGAAATTTCGACCTTGCAGTTCGTGGAAATATACTTTTTGCTGACAGTTATGTTGATCTGGTAGCCCTTGATATTACAAATCCGGTAAAACCTATAGAACTTGACCGGCTTAAAGATGCTTTTCCGAATGTGCTGCCACCTATTGAAAATGAACTTCCTATTGCCGGTATTGATTTTACTAAAGGGGTAATTGTTGGCTGGGATGTAAAAGAACATACTGAAACAGTTGAAAGAGGAAGGAGATTAAATAAACAATGGATAACTTATGATGGTATGGGAGTTACGGAATTTGCATCAAAAGAAGTGAACCTGACCTCGATGAATAACGGTATCAGCGGTTCAATGGCACGTTTTACAATTTCAAATTCATATCTGTATGCCGTTCATAATAGAGTTCTGAAAATTTTTAACATTGGAAAAGTACCCGGGATGAACGCTGAGGATGAAATACAGCTATTCAGAATGGCTGAAACTATTTTTCCATATAACAACAAATTATTTCTTGGTACTACCACTGGTATGCTCGTTTATGGTTTGACAAACCCTTCAAAACCGGAACTTATTTCTACTTTTGAACATATTAACTCTTGTGATCCGGTAGTGGTGCAAGGAGACCTCGCTTATGTGACATTGCGTTCAGGCACAAAATGCCAGGGTTTTACAAATCAGTTGGACGTGGTTGATATTTCTTCAATCACAAATCCTACACTTAAAAAATCTTATCAGTTATTTAATCCTCATGGACTGGGAATTGACAATAATGTGCTATTTATTTGCGATGGCAGTGATGGTTTAAAGGTTTATGATGCTACTGACCCCATGAGCATTAAAGCCAATCAACTGGCTCATTTCCAGGATATCAGGGCTTTTGATGTAATTCCGGTTAACGGCATACTGATGATGATAGGAGCCGATGGCTTGTACCAGTACGATTATTCTAACCAGGATAATATGGTTCTTTTAAGTACAATTCCTGTGGTAATAGACAATTAAATACGTTTTCTGTGATTAAGCAGCGCTTTCTTTTTGGGATTATAATTATATTGATTATCGGGCTGTTGTCAGTTAAAATGGCAGCAGCCCAAAAATTATATGGCGATGTGGTTTATCTGAAAAACGGTTCAGTTATTACTGGTACCATTACTCAGAATGATAGTATAAAAGGATTGAAAATTGCAAATGAATGCGGGATTTGGTTTTTTCAACACTCTGAGTATGATAGTATTGGTTTTTTTCCGGGTGGTAAATATTTCATTGCAAAAAATAAAGGATATTTCAATCTGAGCAGTATAGGCTTGTTGTTTGGAATTGATGCAACTCCTGTGGCTTCGGTTACAATGATTAATGGCATAAAACTGAGTTCGAAATTCAGTAGTGGCATTGGCATTGGATATGAGTATTTTGACTGGAGCGTTTTACCTGTTTTTGCTGATGCAAGATATTATTTCAGCAACAAAGGTTTTTCCCCGCTTTTAATTGCGCAGTTGGGATATTCTATATCACTCGAGAATTTACCTTCTGATTACTGGTATAAAAGCGTTAACAAAACATACGGAGGCATTATGTGGAGTTTGGGAGGCGGAATCAGAGCCGGTATCACACAAAAAACAGCATTTATTGCAGGCATTCATTATCGTTTTCAGAAATTATCCTATGAATCAGATAATTGGATCCCGGGCGAAAAAAGCCTGATTCATTCAAATTACAACAGGGTAACCATCAGTATTGGATTTCTTTTTGAATAACATCCGTCATCTTTTACAGAATTCTTTTCACGGGTTGCAAAACATTTATAATTATTCAAAAATTCCTGAATAATATACTAAAATCAATCCTATAAGCATGCAATAGCTTGTAGATTAGATTTTTTGAATAGCTTTGCACGCCAAAAATTACTAATAAATCAATCTGATTTTTATGATTATAGGATTATTAAAAGAAAGTGCTCCTGAAACAAGAGTAGCCTTACTTCCTGAAATCGTTAAAGATTTTATAGCTCTTAAGGTTGAAGTGTTTGTTGAAAAAGGAGCCGGAGAAAATGCTTTTGCCAGAGATGGTGACTATCAGGCTGTTGGAGCTAAAATTGTTGAGCGCACTAAGATTTTTGAACAGGCTGATGTATTGCTTATGATCCAACCTCCTCAAAAAGAGGATGTTAATAAGATGAAGGAATCTCAAATATGGATTAGTGCTTATAATCCGCTTTGGGATACTGAGCTTGTGAAGTTATTTTTAAAACGTAAGCTGACAAGTTTCAGCCTTGATATGATACCTCGTATCACACGTGCACAGGCTATGGATATTCTTTCATCAATGGCTACTGTATCAGGCTATATGGCTGTTCTGGAAGCAGCAGTTAAGCTGCCTACCTTTTTCCCTATGTTTATGACTGCTGCAGGAACTATTAAACCTGCAAATGTTTTAATTTTGGGTGCAGGAGTTGCTGGTTTACAGGCAATTGCAACTTCACGTAAACTTGGAGCACAGGTTCAGGTTTTTGATGTGCGTTCTGCTGTTAAAGAAGAGGTTAAGAGTTTGGGAGGAAGATTTGTTGAAGTAGAAGGTGCTACTGAAGATGCTGCTGCAGGCGGATATGCTGTTGAACAAACTGAAGAGTTCAAAAAGAAACAGCAGCAGGCAATCAATGAACATGCCGCAAAAGCCAATGTCGTAATTTGCACAGCGCAGATCCCGGGAAAAAAGGCACCTCTTTTGCTTCCGGCAAAAGCAGTTGAAGCTATGATGCCCGGATCAGTAATTATAGATCTGGCTGCTTCAACCGGTGGAAACTGTGAACTTACCAAAGACAATGAAACAATTGTTCATAATGGGATTACAATTATTGGGCAATCAAATCATCCGGCACAAAAGCCTGTTGACGCCAGCAGGATGTTTGGTAAAAATGTGTTTAACTTTATGAAGCTTATAATTGATAAAGAAGGAGGGTTAAACCTTAATTTTGATGATGAAATCGTAAAGGGAACATGTATAACACATGATGGCCAGGTATATAACGAAAGAGTTAAAGCACTTATTAATTAAGGAGTTAAGATATGGAACAAGCATTAAAATTATTTTTCGAACACAAAGAGGCAATTTTCATTATTGCATTATCTGTTTTTCTGGGGATTGAAGTGATATCTCACGTTCCTTCTGTTTTGCACACTCCGCTTATGTCAGGTGCAAACGCTATTAGTGGTGTAATTATCATAGGCGGGATTATTCTGGTTGGACATTCTGATCTTTCTACATTTTCATTTGAACTGGTGCTGGGAATTCTGGCTCTCGTTCTTGGAACCTTAAATGTGGTAGGTGGATTTGTAGTTACTGACAGAATGCTTGAAATGTTTAAGAAGAAAAAAAAGTAAACAGCTATGGATAAAGTACTTGGAACACTCAATGGAATAGATTTTACGATAGGATTAACAATTCTGGAGTTAAGCTATCTGATCGCCGCACTTTTATTTGTTTATGGTTTAAAACTGCTTTCGCACCCTATAACAGCCCGTCGTGGTAATCTTTGGGCTGCAATTGGTATGGGTTTGGCAATGATTACAACATTACTTTTCCATAAAAACAGTAATGGCGAAGGCATAGCCTTAATGAATGTATGGATTATTATTTTGTTTGTCGGTCTAGGATCGGTAATTGGCTGGATTGTAGCCCGAAAAGTGAAAATGACAGCAATGCCCCAGTTGGTTTCATTATACAATGCTTCAGGCGGGGCTGCATCAATGCTGGTTGCTTTACTTGAATATCCAAATGCTGTTGCCGGAGATGTGGCATCAATTCTGGTTACAATACTTGGACTTGTAATTGGCGCAGTTGCTTTTAGCGGTAGTGTCATTGCATATGGAAAACTCGATGGTAAGGTCGGTGATATTATGAAGCCGTTTATGACCTACCTAAACCTGTTTTTACTGATAATTACTATAGCCCTCAGTGTTTATTTAATAGCATCATCACGTCCACCAACCGAGTTGGTTTGGCTGTTATACATACTTACAGCTTTAGCACTGATATATGGAATTATGTTTGTAATGCCTATCGGAGGAGCTGATATGCCGGTTGTTATTTCGTTATTGAATGCTTTAACAGGTGTGGCTGCGGCAATGGCGGGCTTTATCTATAACAATCAGGCAATGATCCTGGGTGGTATTCTTGTAGGTGCTGCAGGAATGATACTTACAATATTAATGTGTAATGCAATGAACAGGTCATTGCTGAATGTTATTGTTGGTTCGTTTGGCGGTAGTTCGGGTGAGGGAGTGGCAGGCGTTGACCAAACGGTAAGAGAAATTTTATTAAGCGACGCAGCAGTATTGCTTAGCTATTCTCAGAAGGTTTATATAGTTCCGGGGTATGGTCTGGCAGTTGCTCAGGCTCAGCATCTTTGTCATGAATTGGACGTATTGCTTGCCAATAAAGGTGTTGAAGTTAAATATGCCATACATCCGGTGGCAGGTCGTATGCCGGGTCATATGAACGTTTTACTTGCCGAAGCTGATGTGCCTTATGAAAAACTCATGGAAATGGATGATGCTAACGAAGAAATGCCTAATACAGATGTGGTTATTGTTGTAGGTGCTAATGACGTGGTGAATCCTGCTGCTGAAGACGATCCCGGCAGCCCCATTTACGGTATGCCTATTATTAAGGTACTGGATTCCAAAAATATTATTGTGATGAAGCGCAGTATGGCAACTGGTTATGCAGCAATTCCCAATAATCTGTTTTATCATCCCAAGAACCGTATGTTGTTTGGCGATGCAAAAGCTACTTTACAGAAATTGGTGGCTGAAATTAAAAACTTATAATACACTTTAAAATATATGCTGAGGTCTTTCTCCAATAGGGAAAGACCTCAGTTTCTTTATGCCTGTCCCGTTATTACAAGCTTTTGGTTTGTTTCCTGATATTAAGATATGGCAGCTATATCTGCCAGGATTTTATACGAATTGTATTTACCAAATAGTCCAAGCTGTTTTGTATATCTACAATCATCAATGCTGATGGTTTAATAATGCCACAAACTAAGTCTTTGTACAAGCCTTCCTTTTGTAACAGTTACCTGAAATGAAATAATAAGAGCAGACATAAAAAAACTGCCCTGTTTTAGGGGCAGTTTTTTGTGAGAGTTAATTAACGCTTATTGCAGTGTAAATCTGATAGGCATGTTAAACTGAACACGAACCGGACGTCCTCTTTGTTTTCCCGGAGTCCATTTGGGCATGGCTTTAATTACGCGTATAGCTTCTTCATCGCAACCACCTCCAATTGGTCTGAGAATTCTTACATCAGTTATTGAACCATCGCGCTCAACTACGAATGTGATATACACAGTTCCCTGAATACCACTTTCTCTTGCCATTTGGGGATAACGTATATTATCATTAAGAAAACGGATACGGGCTTCATCGCCACCAGGATATTGCGGTGCATCTTCAACAACAATAAAAATCTCCTGTTCAGCAACTTCTTCCTCTTCTCCTACAGAAACAGGTGGAACATATGCTTCGATTTCAGTTTTTTGGTCAACATCAACGTCAATTATAAAATCATCTTTAATATCAACATCGTCTTCAACAATTTTAAACTGAGTGGTTTGTGGAGGAGGAGCAACTGGTGGAGGGGGCTGATCCTGCCTAGTAATTTCGATCATTTCTTCAGGAATTTCAACCACATCGCGGGTTCCAAGATCAGTAAGAATACGATCGTAAGTCTTCCATTCAAATGCCAGTAAAACAATGGCAAGGGTAAAAATTATCCCGAGCTGGATAAATAATACCCTTTTGTTCTCTAGATCAGCTTTCGGTGTTTTCTTTGTGTTCATTATTATAATTTTTAGGCGTTTTATTTCTGTTGTTGAAAAACTGGGCTAAATTATTAACAATTTTTCAATCAATGTTAGTTTTAGCATTATTTTTTATCAAAACTATCAAAAAAATTCCAATCCCAATTAAACTACCAACCGAATTTGCAATAAAATCGTAAAAATTACCGCTACGGTTAATTACAAGAACATATTGAAGAATTTCTGTAATAGCTCCGTAGAATATACCTGTTAATAACGCAATTATCGTACCAATATAACGTAAAAAGCCTCTTCCATATTGTTTTCTAAGGCTTTGCATAAGTAAATATGTATAAACCCCAAACAGAACAAGATGAATGATCTTGTCGGGTTTAAAAAGGTGATAAAAATCAGGAATAGGAGGTATAAACCTGCCGGGTATCAAAAAAAGCATCAGTATGACAAGACTCCATACTGCAAAAGCACCAAAATTTTTAAGCCATGCGGGCATAAAGCCAATAGCACACTTTATATATCAGCTAATTAATTTGAGCTTATTAACTGCTCATATTCAGCAGCCGACAATAAATTGCTGATATCATCGGGGTTGTTTATTTTGACTTTTATTATCCAACCATCTACGTAAGGATCTTTATTTACCATCTCAGGATTATCGTTGAGACTTTCATTAAATTCAAGTACTTCGCTAGAAACGGGCATAAAAAGATCGGAAACAGTTTTTACAGCTTCAACTGTGCCAAAAATTTCTCCGGCATCGAGTGTTTCACCAACAGTTTCTACTTCAACAAATACAATATCACCAAGCTCGTGTTGTGCGTAATCAGTAATGCCAATCCAGGCTACATCGTTTTCAATTCTGACCCATTCATGGTCTTTGGAGTACTTTAAATTGTCGGGAATTTTCATAATTATGATAATTTAGTTTCTTAAATGAAGCCTCAAAAATATTAAATCTTTTGATAAAACGAGAAAACAGGTATAAAATTTATTGCATAAGAGTAAATTTTAGGCTCAGACCTGCAAAGGTAGTAGAATTTGGGTATTGATTTGATATGAACGGATTTGTTGCCGAACGTTCAAAAAACGCCCTTGCAGTAAGGTTCTGACTAACCATATAGTCGGCTGAGAAATTTATTGACATAATTCTCTGCCCTACTGATACCTGATCAACATCCTCGTCAATACGGCGCAGCACGGTTTTATTGTTACGCATTGAAATATCAAGCTTCAGGTTTAGTTCGCTGTTCATACGCTGTCGGCTTCCACTACCGCCAATATTTATTACTATGAATTTCAGATCCTTTATTCTATAGCCCAAACCCAGAACATATTCCTTGCTTTTCACTTCAGTGAGCTGATTATTTACAAAACTCAGCGATAGATTTCTTGTATTCCTTATTTCAAAACGAGTCAGCAGGCTATTGGTCCAGGTTGCATCAATATTGAAAAGCGGACTGAACTGCTCAGAGATTGTTATATTGTCAATTCGTTTTTCAATGATAAAGTTTCCAGCTGCATCTCTGTTCGATTCATTGGGATTGTATTCAATATTGGTCAGATATGATCCGACATTATATACTGAACGATACGCATGTGAAATAGTAAAGGTCCTGAAATATTTCTTCATTAATGGTAACTCAGATAATCCATTGTATGTTATTCTCCAGTTTGGCAATGGTATGGCAGGGAACGGATTTAGGCTGATCTTAGCAGGATCCCGACCCGAGTATGTTGAAAGGAATGAGAACAAAAGCACTTCAGATGAGGTGGCTCCGTAGCCGTCAGGAAATCCGATAGAATCAAAACCTTGAGAGCGCCCATCTCTCTTGGCAAGATTTCGTGCTACTATTATACGGTTTTCTTTAAAAGTTTCAAAAACAGGGCTGGTATGGTCTTTGCGATCTCCGGTAAATGCCGTATTCCACATTAGATACGACATACTGAAATTTCCACCCTGTTGGGGTGCAAAAGATGCAAAATTGCCATCCGTACCAACCTTAAAATATTCCTGAAGATTAATTGCTTCGGTGCGATCGGCTGTAAGCTCAATTCGTAAGAATGGTAATGGTTCAAGATTAGCCCTTCCTGATAAATGTTTTGAAATTCGCTGTATATAGGCACTGTTAAGCAGTGTGTCAGTTGAAATCCAGTTGTTTTGAACTGCCGCAGGTCGTATATCGGTTTGATCGCCAAAAACAAATCCCCAGCCGGGTGCCTTGTCGCTCAGGCGATTCCCTAGAAGTGTAGGTTCAGGCATAAATCCGGGTAAAAGCGTTCCGCGATTATCAGTATAAGTGAGAGAAGCATCTTTTAAACTAATCATCAGCCTTACTACAGTGTTACCGGTGGTTTTCATGACGTTACCTATTTTCTGAGCTACAGTTATAGTATCTTTGGCTTTTTCTTTTTCATCATCTTTACTGCCTTTCTTTGGTGCAGCATCACGACCGGTAATTCGTCTTGACGGTTGATTAAGCTTTTTCAGGAAACCAAATTTATTATACAGATTACTGAATCGTAAATTCCCGTTAAATTGTAAATTCCCGTTGTTTTCAATGGTGTTTCCAAGTGATTCCTGAACACTTCGCGGCGATGCCTGCCATCTGAACATGCTGGTGTAACGTCCCGTAACATTTATCCAGTCAAGGAAAGTGATTTTGTTAATGGGCAATGTGTAATTCACACTCAGATTCTGGGTGTAATTTGTAAGGGTTCCCAAAGCATAAATTTCCTTCATTATTGAATCCTTTATTGAAGGATAATTAGGCATATGGCGGTCAACTGCACCTGGTGGCTCATCAATAAAGGCATTAGCAGCAGCATTGAATTCCATTCTCAATGTTTGGGTAATATCATATTTCAGATCGTAAAGTCTGCTCCAATCCCATTTTTTTATGTAATTGGTGTCAATTTTTATCAATGCATTGCTTTTGTTACGAAGCAGCCGTGCATTATATTCCCGCAACATATCGGTTCGGAAAGACAAAGAACGGGGCATTATATAAAAATTAAAATCTTTGATAAGCTTTATTTTGGTAAGGTTTGCAAAAGGCTTTATATTCTTGGGGTTAAGTGCATACATATACCCTATGCCGCCGCGATAAACCAGTTTTTTATCAAATTCAATATCAATATTGCTGCGGTTTATTTCACTATATGCATATGAAACGTCAAAATTTTCAATATCCCACGGATAAAAATTGGTTTTTCCCGGACCTCTTTCCTTGCGCACATTCATTAGATTGAAATTCTTTCTCTGAGTATGATCCTGGGTTCGTTTTTTGAATTCCTGTTTTTCATCACTGGTCAGATCTTTGAGTTCATCTCTGTATAGAATATCAGGATCAAGAGGATTATATTCAGGTGTGGAAAGCATTTCAGAATAATCAAAATGCAGCGGTATGCGAAGACCAAAATTTTCAGGGAAGAATTTTCCTAATTGTATATTTGTTGCAAAGTCAAATTGCGAGATAGACTCAATCTGCCTTTCAGAAACTCTCCTTTCAAGAGCGCCAAAACCAGGTGTACTGTGCGAGCCAGAAAACATAATGTTTCCGATATCGGCAAGCATGGTGTTAACTCTTGCAGTAGCAGCCCATCCGCTTTTGTCGTTAAAATCAGTCAGTCGCAGCTCGTTAAACCAAATTTCAGCACATTTGGGCAAACCATCGTCATCATCTTCAAAACTACGTTTTTTCGGATTCCTTACTCCCAACATCAGTGCTTTAACATCACTTAAGCTTGGATTACCCATTACAGTAATACGCCATTTCCAGTCTTTATCACTTTCTTTAATATAAAAAGGTGTATTAATAGTAATGAGCGACCCCTGAGAGTTCATTGCCTCATTGCGTTTACGTTTTGCTTCTACCAGTTTTTCCAGATCAATATCAAATTCATTGTTCAAAGGCCAAATTTCCCTGTTGTTTTCTGAAGATGTATACCAGGGGGTAAACTCAAGTGGAATTTCAAATTCGTAGTAGTTTTGTGTAAAATCAGAACCTATACGAATAAAAGCTGTAAGATCCCCGGTTTTAAGTTCATCTTGTTCAATGCTTTTCTCAGCATGTACAAACATTTTCAGTTTACTAAACTGACGAAAATCAAAATCGGTAGTTTTATATACCCCACGTGCATCTCCGTCTGCAAGGTCGCATATCTTTATTGACATTGACTGCTCATTTTTCTGTTGCAGGTTGATGGTTCCAAGGTTAATTTCGCGTTCAATCCCGGGAGGCAAAACATAAGGTACCGGCGAACGATAACCGTTGGCTTCAATGTTAACTGTACTGATCTCAAAACGGGTATCTGTCTGAACCGGCAATAAATCGCCCGGCTCGAACAATTCATTGTAATATCGTCTCCATTCGCTACGTACAAGCTCAAGTGTGGCAAACCTCAGAACAACCTCCTGATCCCAACCTTTCAGATATGTTCTTAAAAAGCGGATTGAACGAAAATCCTGAATATTTCCTATAACATCGTCGGGGCTGCGGACAGGCACCTTGAATTGATACCATTTTACATTTCCTCTTGTACCATTTTCAAGGGGTATGTTTTGTGCATGATGAATGTCGGCAATATAATTACTGCCTATTTGCATTTTGTCCGGACGCAGTTCAATTTTATACTGATAATACCTTTCAGCCTCATTCAGAGTGTTGTCGTTATTAATATCCTCAGTATTTGGCAGGTTAGTGGCTTGTGTAGGATATGATTCCGGCGATTGCTGTGCAACAGGAGAGTTTTTATCAGGATTGCTGAATAATTGATAACGTTTGGAAATACTGCTGTAACGTTCGTCATCATCGAGATTTCTTCCTCTGAAATACTGGAAGTTATCACTTGAGGGGTCTTCATATGCCTGCTGGTAAGCTTCGGAATTATGTCCGTAAACTTCAGCAATAGATTCAAGGTAAGTTTGAAAGAAAGATCTTTCATCTTCATCAGTAAGACCGTCATAACCCACATCCTGATAATGGCGCGAATTCGGATCGTTGTCGAATGCATTTACCAGTGCCTGTATTGTAGGAACCCTTCCCCAAATTGTAGTATCAACATTAATGACTTCAGGTCCGGCAGGTAGTCCGTTTTCAAAAGATTTTCGTCCGTCACGTAAAAGGTCTTCAGAAATATCACCAAGGTTAAAATACAGATAACCGCCACTGTGTAACGAATCTTCAGCAAAAGGATCCATAAGCCAGAATTCGATATACTCTATATTTGTGGCTTCAAAGTCGGTATTGTCCAACGCTCTCATCATACCACCCCAACGGGTTTGAGGTTCGCGCAACGAACCGTCAGGATTAATACCATACGATACTGGAGTGGGACGTACGTCATAGTTATAAGGACCACGCATTGAAGGGTAAAACGACATGTTAAAAACAGGCATATACATAGGTTGTCCGGTTGGCGGATCAATATTCGGGAATACTTCTGTTTCGCGTACGGGCCTTACTGAATGTCTTGAAAGTTCTTCTTTGTCAACATTCCTTGGACGCAGTGTGCTGGTTTTTTCATAAAATAGCGGGTCAATTATGTACCATGCCAGCCTTGCACGGTTAAATCCGTATTTAAGTCCGGTTCCAGGGGCGGCTTCCGGAAACATATATGATTGTGTCTGATATTGAGGAGTACTGGCAAGAGACCAATGACCAACGGTTTTTAGATCTATGGTTGACTTACTGCCTTCAAAATCATCAATATAGGTAGTTCCGGTTTTACCCACTGCTTTTGAGTGACCCGGAATAAAATGTGCGAATTCACCATCAATAGTTATACGCGAAGGAGCAGTTGTGCTGTAAAAAGGCAGCTTGTCAATTAATCGGGTGATGAAATCTGCATCGGTTTGATATCCAAAATCTACTCCCCAGATTGTGTTGCTAATCGGGTCGTTACCATAGCTAACTTTTTGGGTTAATGGTCGTTCGTGAAGATTTAAAAATGTACCGCCAATATAGAAGTTTTTATTGAATTCATGTTCAATGCGTGTTCCAAAGAGAGTTTTGGTCTGAATATTGAACATATTGGTGCTTTCAAGCGAAATATTAATAGGAGTACCTGAATTAAGAATACCTTCATCAATAATACGGACTCTGCCTAAAGAATAATCAACCGTGTAATGAACATTTTCAATCAGTGGTGAGCCTCCGGCAGTAACTTTTACCGAACCCTGGGGGACATTTATTGCATTTAACGATATTTCCGACCCACTTTCTGATTTATACATCCCTTCAATGATAAATTTGTTTTTATCAGGATATTGTTCAGCCCCTGTTTTAGTTAGCATGTATAGAGAGTCAAAGGCGTATTTTTCGCCAAGCTCATTTGTTACCAGTTTGTTTCTTAAATAGCTTCCAAAAGGTTCGAGAACGGGGAAATAAATTCTTCCGGTTGAAGACTGTATGGTACCTCCGTGCGATGCAGCTCCATCAATAAAGTCAAACATACCATCAGGCGGCGGATTTAACTGCTGACCCAAACGGTCGAAACCCATTACACGGATAAGAGGAACTCCTTTTACATCTTCAGGACCTTCAAGTAAATAACCTGTGGGAACGCTGTTAACGCCACCACTGTATAAAATATTCAGAAAGAAATCCTGACTGTTGATCCTGTATGAATTCAGGTTATATACGTTTTTCATCATCAGATGCCACATCGGTATCCTGGTATCTATTGCAGTGCTTCTGAGCAGCTTTACCATCAGGGCTTTGGGTGCAGTTATACCATCATCGGAAAATTCACCTACTTTATACACCTTGTTGTCCTGACCCACTATCGTATATTGATAAGCTACAGCCAGAACCTGATCGGGGTTTAACTGATAGTTAAGTGAGATAAAGCCAAGTTTACTGTTCAGGGTAAATTCGTTACTGTTGAGTTTTCGGGCATTTTCTACTTTTTCGAAATCGCGACCTGAAACCAGTTCGAGCGGGTGAGTATTCAGATAATTAGTAACAGCATTGATATCTCTCAGACTTGTTGTATCCGAGAGGTGTTCGAACAAATTATTACTTCTGTTATCGGGAGATATATATTCTGGTGATGGCGTAAGCTGGACTTTGTAAGGATTATACTCGCCAAGATCCATTAAAGCAACCAGATTTCGGTTTTCAGTAACAGCCGGTCCTCGGTTAGTAACCCACACCTCAATTTTGGTGATATTTATATTGCTGCTGACAATTGGAAGGTTCTCAAGGGCTTTTTCATAACGATCCCTGAAATAATGTGCCAGGAAAAAATGTCGGTTGTCTTCGTAATCCAGGGCTTTGATTTCAAATTCAGTTGTTTGTGCCCCACCCTGAACTGTAATGCTTTTGGTTTCGCTTTTTTGTTGCGAAAATACTGAAGTAACTGTAGTCCGGCCAAACTGTAACTGCGTTTTTATACCAAAAAGACTCTGACTACCTGTGATAAGTCTGCTGCTTAATGGCAAAGTAACATCTCCGGCTTCTATAAGCTTGACAATATCATCTTCCTTGCCTTCGAACTTCAGCTTAAGTTTATTCTCAAAATCAAAAGTAGCTTCAGTATTATAGTTGGTGTTAAACTCTATTTTATCACCAATCTTTGCCATTACGTTCATTTGTATTTTCTGCTGAAAATCAAAGTTTGTAGTACGGCGTCTTCTTACATCTATTGCAGGGTCATCCCTGAAATTTGAAAGCACACCAAAAATAAGCTCGGCTGAACCCTGAGGGCGGATATCAATTGTGCTGGATCCAAAAATGCGTTCAAATAGTTGCCCACCAATATGTATTTGCGGAATGATTCCATCATGCTGACCTTGCTCTCCCCTGCGTCCGGTTGAAGCTGATCGTTCACGCCAGTAGTTTTGCAATGAATTTTCAAGACGGTAATCCTTGTACTCTTCAAAGGTCATTGACATTGGTGTACGATAATTAAAACCGCCAATTTTTTTGTAAATGACGTATTGATTAGAAGTGGGATCGTAAATAACTTCTTCAGTTATATTTGGCGGGTCTTTAAAATCAATTGAGCCGGAAGGCTGAGTACCTTGCAAAGGTACATCAGGATAAGGTGTCAGCGGATAGGGTAAAGCTGATGTTGTATCAGGTTTATCAATGGTATCAGAAGGTGTAACAGGATAACTCATGGGGCTTATATTTGTTGTTTTGCCCCACATTGTGGAAAAAAGAAAAATGATGAGCGCAATTTTCAGCGCATATATTATAAAATGCCTCAAGTTTGTTGCTGTATTGGTAGTTTTCAAGCCCCTTATTAATGACAATTTTGGATTAAAGTAATTTCAAAGCATGTTTAATCAACTCCTCAATACTCAATCCGCTTCCTTCGTTCTTAATAATCTTATCAATTGTTTTTTCAGCAGCAGCTTTATTAAAGCCAAGCATAATTAATCCAGATAACGCTTCATCTTTTTTGGTATTGTATGACGATTCTAAAAATTCTCCTGCAACACTTGCCTTTCCCAATTTATCTTTCAAATCTATAATGATGCGCTGAGCAGTTTTACTTCCAATTCCTTTAACCGATTGAAGTAACATCCCATCGCCTCTTACAATGGCTGAATGAACCTCGGCAGGAGAAAGCGAAGAAAAAATCAGCCTGGCAGTTCCTGCTCCTATACCTGAAACAGTTATCAATTGCCTGAATAAAGTTCGTTCATCCTCATTGGCAAATCCATAAAGCAGCATCGCATCTTCTTTTACCATTAAATGAGTAAAAAGTTTGCAGTTAACTGGCTCGTTGTCAGTAATATCGGGCAATAACCCAAAGGTGTACAATGAAATATTAAGTAAATATCCAATTCCCATGCAGTTCAGAACAGCATAGGTTGGTTTTTTTTCAATCAATTGTCCCTCAATGAAAGAATACATGAATATTGTTTTCTGAATTTATTTATAAACGGGGGAAAGGCGGCAAAATTATAAATTTGATACAAAAGGCAATTCATATGCGATCAAATCAAATATTTGCCGGGAATTAAAGGTAAAATGAGCATGTCTCTGAAAATCAGAGAAGATTATTTGTTGAAATAAAAAGTAAAAAACATTGAATTTAATTTTTCATGAATTAAAAATGCTTTAATTTAGTGGCTTTATTTTTTAATAGTTTTTCATTTTTTTTAAAACCAAAATTTTTAACCATGACTACGAAAACAGCATTACAAAAAGAAGCTATGGCCTACCATTCAGAGGGAAGGCCTGGAAAAATTGAAGTTATTCCAACAAAACCTTATTACAGCCAACGTGATTTATCTCTGGCTTACACGCCGGGTGTTGCTACTCCTTGTCTTGAAATAGAAAAAAATCTTGATGATGTTTATAAGTATACTGCGAAAGGCAATCTTGTGGCAGTTATTTCAAATGGAACAGCAGTTCTTGGACTTGGTGATATTGGTGCAATGGCAGGTAAACCTGTAATGGAGGGAAAAGGATTGCTATTTAAAGTGTTTGCCGATGTGGATGTTTTTGACATTGAAATAGATATCAAAGATCCGCAAAAGCTTATTGACATCATAATTGCCATTGCCCCTACATTTGGTGGTATTAATCTTGAAGATATTAAAGCCCCTGAATGTTTTGAGATTGAAACCAGGGTTCAGGAAGCTCTTGATATTCCTGTAATGCACGACGATCAGCATGGTACTGCCATTATTACCTCTGCCGGATTGCTTAATGCTTTGGTTATCAAAGGAAAAAAGATAGAGGATATAAAAATAGTTGTCAGTGGTGCCGGTGCTTCAGCCATTTCTTGTACTAAACTGTATATAGCTATGGGAGCAAAGCCCGAAAATATTATTATGCTCGACAGTAAAGGGGTTTTGCATAAAGGGAGAACTGATCTGAATCCTGTAAAACAGCAATTTGTTGTTGATACCAAATGTCGCACACTCGAAGAAGCTCTTGATGGCGCTGATATGTTCCTTGGACTATCGGTTGCAGATGCATTAAAGAAAGAATGGCTTCATAAAATGAATCCAAATCCAATAATTTTCTCACTGGCTAATCCTGTTCCTGAAATTATGCCTGAAGATGCCTGGTCAGTACGGGACGACCTGATTATGGCTACCGGTCGTTCTGATTATCCTAATCAGATAAATAATGTGCTTGGATTTCCTTTCATATTCCGTGGTGCTATGGACGTGCGTTCTACCAAGATCAATGATGAGATGAAGCTTGCTGCCGCTTACGCATTGGCTGAATTAGCCAAACTGCCTGTACCCGATGAAGTTAATCTGGCATACAAAACCAGTAATCTGAAGTTTGGCCGTGATTATATTATTCCAAAACCGATGGATGCAAGACTTATTGAATATGTTGCACCGGCGGTTGCAAAAGCAGCTATGGACAGCGGAGTTGCCCGTAAGCCAATTACCAATTGGGATGCATATAAGGATGAGTTACGTAGAAGAATGGGACTTGGTGATCCGATAAAACGATATATAAGAGGCAAAGCTAAGGCTGACCCCAAGAGAGTTGTATTTGCCGAAGCTGAAAATTACAAAATACTTAAAGCTGCTGAGCTTGTTAAAGATGAGGGAATGGCAATCCCTATCTTGCTGGGAAACAAGGAAACGATTATTGATTTGATCAGACAATATGAGCTTGAGCTTGAAAATGTAGAGATCATTGATCCCAAATCATCAGAAGAAGATAAACGCAGATCAGAATTTGCGGAATTATTGTATGATAAACGCAAACGCCGTGGTGTTACCATGAATTCAGCAAATGATCTGATGATGCATCGTAATTATTTCGGACCTATGATGGTTGAAACCGGTTATGCTGATGCTGTTATTTCGGGTCTTACACGTAATTACCCTGATACTATAAAGCCGGCACTTCAGATTATTGGTAAACGTGAGGACACTCGTGTGATATCAGGTATGTATATGATACTAACAAAGAAAGGTCCTTTCTTTTTTGCTGATACAACTGTAAATATGAACCCCGATGAAGATACCCTGATTGAAATTACACTGCAGGCAGCCGAAAAGGTTAAAGAATTCAATATTACACCCCGTATTGCCCTGCTGAGTTATTCAAATTTTGGTTCAAATAAAGGAAGAATACCCTTGTTGGTAAGAAATACCGTAGCAAAGCTTCATAAAAACTATCCTGATCTGATCGTTGATGGTGATATTCAGGGAAATTTTGCTTTGAATAATGAAATGCTGAAAGAAAACTTCCCGTTCAGCAAACTTGTTGACGGACCGGCAAATACATTGATCTTCCCATATCTTACTGCCGGAAACGTTGCTTACAAACTTATTCAGGAAATGGCAGGTTTTGAAGCAATAGGTCCTATCTTAATGGGGCTTAACAAATCAGTACATATTTTACAATTGGGAAGCTCGGTTTCTGAAATAGTAAATATGGTTGCTGTTGCTGTGATTGATGCACAGAAGAAATAACAAGCCCTGTTTTTAAAATTTAGGAGCGGTTATCATTCAAAAAAAAGAGGATAACCGCTTATTTTTTTCTATCATCTATACATATATACATATTTTGTTATTTTTGCGTTTTGATTATAAACTAAATAGATTAATCATGAGAAAAATTACAGTAATAGGTGCTGGAAATGTTGGTGCAACTTGTGCCAATATGATTGCACAAAAAGATCTTTGTCGTGAGGTTGTACTTCTCGATATAAAAGAAGGAGTTGCTGAAGGCAAAGCCCTTGATATCTGGCAGACTTCTTCAATTAATCATTTCAACACCCGTGTTATAGGGGTTTCCAACGATTATCTCAAAACCAAAGGTTCGGGTATTGTTGTAATTACATCAGGCATGCCGCGCAAACCAGGTATGAGCCGCGACGATCTGATTAAAATGAATGCTTCGATTGTTATTAATGCAGTTGAAAAAGTGATTCGTTATTCACCCGAAGCTATTATAATTGTAGTTACTAATCCACTTGACGTGATGACTTATGCTGCTTACAAAACCGCCCGCAAAGACAGCAGAAAGGTTTTTGGAATGGCAGGTATTCTGGATACAGGTCGGTATAAAGCTTTTATTGCTGATGCCTTGCATGTTTCACCCAAAGATATTCATTCAATGCTGCTTGGTGGTCATGGTGATGCAATGGTCCCGTTGCCACGTTATACAAGTATTTCGGGGATTCCTGTTACCGAATTATTGAACAAGGAAGAAATTGACAAGATAGTGGAAAGGACACGTAAAGGTGGCGGTGAATTGGTTAATCTGATGGGAACATCTGCCTGGTATGCTCCCGGAGCTGCTGCAGCACAAATGGTTGAAACTATTGTTGACGATCAGCATAGAATTTTCCCTGTATCGGCACTTTTAAAAGGCGAATACGGAATGAAGGATGTTTATATCGGTGTTCCTGTTGTTCTGGGTGCCGGAGGAATTGAAGAAATTATTGAGCTGAAACTCAATAAGGAAGAAATGAAATTGTTGCAAAATTCAGCTAACGAAGTTAAAGCAACAATGAACCTGCTTGATGAAATGGATCTGATAGCAGACTGATCCTAAACATTTGAATTAAGGAAATCTTCTCCGTTTTTTATTAAGACTACTTATGTTGAAGAACTTGCACAACATAAGTAGTCTTTTGTTTCTATTCTACAAACTGCTTTGAATAATATTTTGCCGTAAGCTTTTCGCCGGTAGCTTTTTCAATCATCTCATTCCAGTACCAGCGACTGCCGGGCATAAAAACCTTTTCTTTAAGATACATACCTATCTGAGGATCGTTTACAAAACTTTGATTCTTGAAATCCTGAGAACCAATTACATTGGCAGTTATATAATAAAACAATTGTGAAGCAAGAAGCTCGCCAAGATGATAATTGTGATAATAACATGGATAAGAAGCAATGTGGATTTTTGTAGCCCAGTCAGGCTCATTACGACCTTCGGGTTTGCGCAATAGCTGATATGTTTCTGCAAGGTTCCACCAAAGTGTATTTAAGTCCTGCTCAGGATTTTCGTAAAAAGATCTCTCAAACCGGTACATTACCTGCGACCAGCGGCTGAATACCAATTGTTCCAATCTGAGATTGTTGAAACTTTCTTCGGCTATTTTCTCAATTTCATCATCCGATATAATACCCATATCGCGCATCCATAACGGGTTGCTTGCAAATCGGCCAAAAATCATAGCAATGGCTTCAGTTGTAAAAGTATGTGCTGGTTCTCTTAACACAAAAGGTAGTGAAGGGTCTAAATATTTATCATAAACAGCATGCCCAAATTCATGCAAACATGTGTTCATCCAGTTGTAGTTAGATCGGATATTACATAAAACCCTCACATCGCCTTCGCCATCAATATGGGTGCAAAAAGCATGTTGATTCTTACCGGGTTTTTCGTACATGTCACTGTTAGCAAGCATATCCTCAATATCCAGTCCTATTCCATGATAAAAATCACGGGTCAGTTTTTCAATATTCTGATTCGAATAATATTTATCAAGATCTACTTCATAGATCAATGGTGCTTCCTGAAAAAAGCGGTTCTGATAATGCCATGGCATCAGATCCTGTTTGGCAATTTTATAGCGTTTTGAAAGATGCTCATCAATATCATTTTTTAATGTAGCAAAGGCATCGCGGGTGAGTGAATCAAGTTCATTAAAAAGACGATTGATATCTTCCGGCTCCTGATCGCTTAATTTCAGGCTCATCTCATGATAGTTGCCAAATCCTAATTCTTTGGCGATTTCATTTCTGAGACGTGCCAGTTTTTTAACATCCTCGCTTACTATTGGACCAATTTTTTTATGAGCCAGCCAGGCTTCCTGCAAAAGTGAAGAATTCGTTGATGTTTTTAAAATGTTTTCAACTTCATTGTCAGGGATTAGTTTTCCACCTACCTCAGCACGAAAGTTTGAATATTTCTGTTCAATTTCAGTTTCAAGTTTTATTTTTTCCTTTAATTTACTGATATCTGCCTGATTATATAAGTAGCTGTTATATAGCGCATTCAGTTGGCGTATCAACAATTTGTCCTGCACTGCATCAGAGTTTTTGATTTCTTTCAGAACAGCAAAATCATCTTTGTTGGCATGAAATTCAGTGAGTTTAAGTTGTGATTCCTCTGCATGGCTCCAGTCTTCAGCCTTTCCTGAAATTGAAGCATTCCAGTAAGCCAGATTGGTTTCTTTGTACAGGGGTTTAGCCCGTAATTCATAATCTGTAATAAAATTCCTGAGTTTAGTTTCCATTTTTTCTGTTTCTGATTGACAAGAAGTTAGTATTACTGTAATTAAAAATACAATAGTTGTTAATGTGTTAGTTGTTTTCATATCTGTGTAATTTTAATGATCAGGTAAAATCAGATCAGGATTTTTAGCAATCCTGTTTTGACTTTTAATATTGGCAAAATTATGGTAATAAAATATTATTTCACACTAAAGGAATGCAAGATAATATCACAGCATTTCCCAGCTTGTACCTTCCTTGTTGTCTTTTAAGGCTATTCCAATTTTTTTGAGTTCATCCCTTATTAGGTCCGAGGTTTTAAAATCTTTGTTTTCGCGAGCCTGTTGACGTAAGGTTATAATGGTCTTAACAAGATTGTCAACTATATCATCTTTTCCGGTTTCTTCAGGTAAAAGACCAAGAATATCAGTTATAAATTCATTGAAGGTTAGAGTAAGAAGTTCCAGATCGTTGGCTGTTAAACTTTCGTGTCCATCGTGAACTGAATTTATAATCCTCACACCTTCAAAAAGTTGAGCAATTACCACAGGGCTGTTAAAATCATCGTTCATAGCATCGTAGCACGACTGGCGCAGCATTTTAATATCCGAATCCGATGTTTTTCCCGGCTTTAAGTTTTTCAGGGTTTGCATGGAAGCAAATAATCGTTTCAAACCTTTTTCGGCTGCCTGAAGAGCTTCGTTTGAAAAATCCAATGTACTGCGATAATGCGCCTGCAGAATAAAAAATCTGATAGCCATGGGGCTGTATGCTTTTTCAAGAAGAGGATGAGAGCCGCTGAAGAACTCATTCAGGGTGATGAAGTTGTTCAATGATTTTCCCATCTTTTGCCCGTTTATGGTAATCATATTATTGTGAAGCCAGTATCGAACACTTTCATGACCAAGAGCAGCATTCGACTGTGCTATTTCAGCTTCATGATGAGGGAACAGCAGGTCCATACCACCACCATGTATATCAAATGTTTCACCCAGATATTTGTTTCCCATGGCAGAACATTCCATATGCCATCCAGGAAAACCATCGCTCCATGGTGAGGGCCAGCGCATTATATGTTCAGGTTCTGCTTTTTTCCAAAGTGCAAAGTCAAAAGGATTTTGTTTTTCATCCTGCCCTTCAAGCACACGGGTATTTGATAGTAGATCTTCCAGAACACGACCTGAAAGTTTTCCGTAATTATATGATTTATTGTACTTCTCAATGTCAAAATAAATTGAACCATTGGTTTCATAGGCAAAACCGGCATCAATTATTTTTTTGATCATCTCTATTTGCTCAATAATATGTCCTGAGGCTTTTGGCTCAATTGAAGGGCGAAGTACATTCAGTTGATCCATGTTTTTATGATAACTATCAGTAAAATACTGCACCACTTCCATAGGCTCAAGCTGCTCGAGGCGTGCCTTTTTAGCTATTTTATCTTCGCCTTCGTCGGCATCATTTTCAAGATGACCTACATCAGTAATATTACGCACGTACCTGACTTTAAATCCGATATGCCTGAAATACCTGAATATCATATCGAAAGTAATGGCAGGGCGGGCATGACCAAGATGTGCATCGCCGTAGACAGTTGGTCCGCATACATACATCCCCACAAAGGGCGGATGCAGTGGCTTGAAGATTTCTTTCTTACGGCTAAGGGTGTTGAATACTGTTACCTGATGTTGCATTTTATGCTGTTATATACTTTTTAAACTATTGCCAGAGCTGATCAGCTTTTTTGTAAATAGCTGAGTTTGAAATGTCTGGTCTGAAGTTATGTGTTATTTGATCCTAATGAGTTTTTAAAATAATAAATCTGAAACCAAAAAGTTGTTTCTGAAAAACAGATGTAAACCGGTTTTATTTTTACAAAAATAGTCTTAATTTTCTCAGAGTCAGTATTTGAGGTTTAGAAAACTAATTTTGATTCACGTTGAGCAACTGCATTATTTCGTCAAGTTTTGGCGAAAGAATAATTTCTGTTCTGCGGTTTAAAGCTCTTGTTTCGGGAGTATCGTTTGATGCTTTTGGAAAAAACTCTCCTTTTCCTGAAGCTGTAACCCGTGTTGGGGTTATCTTATAATCCTCAGTTAATATTCTTACAATGGATGTTGCCCTTACTACGCTTAAATCCCAGTTATCCTTGAATATAGCAGTTTTAATAGGAATATTATCAGTGTGCCCTTCCACCAGGATTTCAATATCAGGATTATTGTTAAGTACATCGGCAAGAAGTTTAATAGCTTCCTTTCCTTTGGCTTCTACCAAAGCACTACCCGATTTAAACAACAAGCGGTCTGACATTGATACATAAACTTTTCCATTTTTGATTTCTACTGTGAGATCGTCAGCATTAAACCCAAGCAAGGCATTACGCAAAACAGAATTTAGTCTCTGAGTAATAGAATCCTGGCGGGCAATAACCTGCTGCAATTCTCTTAATGTACGTTCTCTTTCAAGAAGGAGTTTTTCTTTGTTTTCCAGTTCTTCTGATTTCACCTGTAGAGTACGGCTGAACTGATCAGCTTGCGAAAGACTTTCATCGCTAAGGTTCTTATACCTCAATTGCAGGTCGCTGTAATCTTTATTCAAATCATTAAGATTTCGGTTCAGATTGTTTTTTTCCTGATTAAGGGTTTGAATGTTCAGTTTTAGCGACTCGTTATCTTTTACTTTTTGTGAAAGATCGGTGCAAAGTTCATTGCGTTCGGTAATTAAAGCCTTCATTCTTTTTCCTCCCGGTTGTTTCAAAGGAACGGGATCACCGCATTTATAGATAGGTGCGCAGGAACTAACTATGGCTGCCAAAGCCAGTAAAACCAGAAAATTGTGGATTTGTTTCATAATTAATAGCTTTATTGATGTTTAATTTTTGATAAAGATCATTGACGTTTGAAAGACTTACAAACTTGTTTTTGAGTTAATTATTATTTATCCGATCCGGCACATTATTGTGCTCAAAACCATAAAAAAGAATATTTTGCAAAATTATTAACTTTTTAAAACCTTTAACCCTGCTATCAATAATTGATACAGGTCAATCAGAAATTATTAAAGAAGTTTTCAATAATAATCCAAAATCATCAATTCAACTAATAATACCGATTGGAAAAATATAACAGACCAATTTTACCGGATGGCAAAATATAACAGACCAATTATCGCTCCGCTCAATTGTTCTTAATGTTTTAACCACCGGCATTAACGATTGTAATTTACAAAATAGCTTGGACTATTTTGTAAAATACAATTCGTATAATCTGAACAGTGTATGGTTTTTAAAAAATAGCTTAATCGTTAAAAATCATTATTTTTGCAAACTCAAAATTTTAAATAAAACCTGTAAAATTTATTAACATAATCAAACCTTCGATCACAGAAATTTCAACTTGTTTTTATTAGTGTTGGATAATCATAAAGCTGAGGGTGATAATTGATTTGTCGTGATTTAAGTGTATTTTAAGATTGGACAGGAGAAAAATATTTTATAATAATAGGTTAGAAAAAAGAGTTTTAAGGGCATGGAAGAAATTAAAAAGCAGGGTTTACTTATTTTGATAGGGGGAGCTGAAGACAGAAGAGATGACAGGCTAGTGCTGAAAAGTATGTTGGAAAGAACCAATGCAAAAAACATAATTATTATACCAACGGCATCCTATTATTCCCGCGAAGTTTATGAGTCATATGTAAGTGCTTTCAGCAGTCTTGGTGTTGAAAACATTGAAACATTTGACATACGTTACGAAGATGAGGCTGATAACGAAGAATATCATCAGAAATTGAATAACGCTGACCTGGTTTATTTCACTGGCGGAGATCAGACAAAACTTATCAGGACTTTATATAATTCTGAGCTCTTAAAGAAAATCAGAAAAGGGTTTCAATCCGGAAAACTACACATAGCTGGCACAAGCGCCGGTGCTGCCGCCGCCGGACATATAACCATTTATGATGGCGATTATCAGGGTTTTAACAAAAATGCTGTTACGTCCACACCGGCTTTTGGATTTATTGATGATCTGATCATTGATACTCATTTTCTTGCCCGCGAACGAATTCCGCGGATGGTGCAATCGCTGGTTGCAGGAACTTGTAAACAAGGGATTGGTATTGATGAGGATACTGCTGTTATAATTTATCCTGATATGAATTTTGAGGTTTGTGGTTCGGGCATGGTGTCCATATTTAGTGCTGAAAACATTAAAGAATCAAACTATAATCAAATTTCTGACAGGGATATTTATACAGTTAATGGTATTCAACTCGGTTTTTTGGCTCCCGGAACATTGTTCAGTCTTAAACATTGGTCAATTCTGAAAACAGTAGCTGAAAAAAATCAGAAATTATTTTCATTTAACATATTTCCAAATTATTAATTGAAATCGTAAACCAATGAAACAGAGTGATTTTTTGATCCGCAATATTCAGACATATTCGGGTCCAGGCTTTTACCTTGACAAGCCAGCGGTTGTTTTTAATCTTGCGCTTAATCCTGACGGTCCTGAAGTGGATTTCTACAAAGAAAAAGTACTGGAAGTATTTCCATCACTTGAAGAAAATTATCCTTCAAGAGTAGCTAACGTATTTGCTGAAGTGCTACTTAAGGTTGTAAGAATGGATCTTGATTTGTTTGTGAATAGCTACTCAGTTATGCCTGATGGTAATGAATGGATAATTGCTGTTGCCTATCTTGATTCAAAGCTTACTGAAGACTGTATTTACATGGTAAGTGATTGGTTCAATGCAATTAACGATAGCGATGATTCCTTTGATTTCCATGATGAATTTACAGCTATGCAAAACAAGTTTGATAAAACCCTGTTTGGTGGACCTACAATTTATTCGCTTATCGAGGGTGGTATGAAACGTGGTATACCGGTGCATTATTTATATGAAGAAAACCAGTTTCAGTGGGGTTATGGTAAAAAGCAAAGAAGAGGACGCTCAACGGTTTTCCATACTGATGGAATTAAAGACACTGAGTTCACCTCGTATAAGGATATGGTTGGTGATTTTCTTGAGCTTTGCGGATTTCCGACTCCAAAAGGAAAAAATTGCTTTACTGAGGATGAGATTTTGAAAGAAGCTGAAAAAATTGGCTGGCCTGTAGTAATTAAACCTGTTGCCGGACATAAAGGTCAGGGTGTTACCACCGGTATTGAATCAGTTTCTGAAGCTAAAAAAGCATTTAACAATATTGTGAAAGCAGCTCAGGAAGCCGGTACAGCTTTTGAAGGAGCACTGGTTCAGCAGCAGATTTATGGCTACGATCACAGAATACTGACTATTGGCGGAAAATTTGTAGCCTGCTTAAAACGCGAGCCTGCTTTTGTCATTGGTAATGGTAAAAACACGATAAAAGAACTGATTGATAAGGATAACGAACTTGAGATAAGAGCTGATACAGCCCGTTCGCCGCTTGCAAAAATCAAACTTGATGAAGATATGCTGGATTTCCTGCATTTACGCGGGCTAACTCCAGACGATATTCCTCAGGATGGCGAAAAGGTAGTATTGCGCCGTGTGGCAAATATTTCAGCAGGTGGAGTATCGTTCAATGTTACTGCCGATATGCATCCAAAGAATATTGAAATGGCTGAGAATATTGCAAAATTCCTATGTGTTACGGCTATTGGAATTGACGTACTTGCACAGGATATCAGCAAACCATGGGATGAAGGTAATTTCGGAATTATTGAAATAAATGCCGGTCCCGGAGTTTTCATGCACCTTGCACCTGCCTTTGGTGGTTCTATTGATGTGCCGGGCGTTATTATGGAGTATTTTTATGGAAAATATCCGCTGAAATCAAGGATTACGATAATTACAGGTAATTATCTTACTACACCTCTTATTGATAATATTCATAATGCATTGAAAGAGATCAAGCCGGACATTGAATTTGGAAGTGTTAAAACTAATGGCGTTTATTTCAATGGCAGCTTTTTCACTAATAATGATCATGACGAGAATTGTAAGATACTTCTCAGAAACCCAAAACTCGATATTGCAGTAATTGATCACGACAGTGAAAACATCTATGATTACGGAATTTATCATTTAAACCACGATGTTGCCATTCTCGACAGACCCAATGAGGCAGAACGTATTCTTGAGCGTGATTTGTTTCCTGATGGAATTCTGATTGAAATCCTGAACAATGAAAATCAAACGGATGAAAACGCTGAAACAGCAGCTCCTTTGATCTTGACAGTAAAAAAAGCCGGCGAGCAAATCCAAAGCACAGAGATCTCGGATGAAAAAGAAATTGATGATGCGATAATGAATGCACTGAAGCCATTTTTAAAGGAAATTCTGGAGAAATACGAATAATTATCTATTCTTGAAGCCGGAGAAGTCATTTGTGGTGCTGTAATGGTTATTGGTTTTAATGATTACTGATATCTGTATTTATAGGAAATTAATGACTCCGCCGGCTTCTGGTTTTTACTTACTTTTTATTTAAACATTTAAAATAAAAATGATGATTCTCATAAAAAATGCAGAGGTTTACATACCTGACTATATTGGCAAAAGAGATGTTTTGCTGGCTGGAAAGAAAATTGTAGCCATCGAAAAAGAAATTGATATGCCGGCATCAGTAAAATGTGAAATAATTGATGCTACCGGACTTAAATTAACTCCCGGCTTTATTGATGCGCATGTGCATATTGCAGGAGCGGGCGGCGAAGGTGGCCCGGCAACCCGAACACCTGAACTTCAGCTCAGCATGCTGATAAAAGCAGGAGTTACCACAGTTATAGGTTGCCTTGGCACTGATGGTATGACCCGAAGTGTGGAAAGTGTGCTGATGAAAGCCAAAAGCCTTAGGGATGAAGGTGTTTCAGCATGGATTTATACCGGTTCATATCAGGTTCCTACTCCAACCATTACCGGCGATGTTGGTAAAGATATAGCTATGATCGACGAAATTATTGGTGTGGGTGAAGTTGCTATTTCCGATCATCGTTCATCCTGCCCTACTACTGACGAGCTTATCAGAATTACTGAACATGCAAGGGTTGGCGGAATGCTTGGAGGCAAAGCCGGTATCATTAATATGCATATGGGAGATGCTCAGAATCCTTTTCAGCCTATTCATGATGCTGTTGCAAAAAGTGAATTGAATTATAAACAATTCTATCCAACACATTGTAACAGAAATGATTATATTTTTGAAGATGCAAAAGAATATGGTAAAAAAGGCTGGGTTGATATTACTACAAGTTCATATCCTTATTTCCCGCAATATGAGATAAAACCGTCGAAAGCTTTAAAATTGCTGATGGATGCAGGAGTTCCTGTTGAGCATATTACTTTCACATCAGATGCATGCGGTTCATTACCCGATTTTGATCCAGTTACCGGTGAGTTACTTCAACTGGAAATGGGACTTCCGGATGCGAATCTCAGGGAGATAGTGGATGCGGTTAAGGAAGAGCAAATACCTTTTGAAATAGCACTGAAGGTAATTACATCAAATCCGGCAACTGCACTGAAATTAAAACAAAAAGGAAATATTGAGGTAGGAAAGGATGCAGACGTTCTTTTGTTTGATGCTGATTTCAGGCTTCATACAATGATTGCCATGGGACAATTTATGATGAAAGAATTCAAAATGGTTCGTAAAGGATCATATGAGAATTAAAAAATGATCAGGAATTAAAATCCTTGTCAGAACCATATAAAGTTCTTTAACTTGATAATAAAGATCTGTCCCCAAGTGTAAATCCGATCACTAATAAGGATAAATTTGCATATTTTCTTCCTTTTATCTCTGATATTAATATAATGGAGTTATATAGCTTTATTAACTACGCAGTTGCACCGGGACCGGTGTCAGTTGAAGATATTAATGTATTGTATGGCGCTAATTATTTTAGCGGAGGTCCGGTCATAAGATTCCGGATAAATCTCGGAGAGTACGATGAGGTCTTTACAAACAGGATACCGGGTTTTTTTGAAAGCTTGAAAGAACATCTTCCTACACTTTATAATCATCATTGCTCTGTAGGCAGGGTGGGTGGTTTTTTCGAACGCATGAAAGAAGGAACACTTCTGGGACATGTTATGGAGCATTTAGCTATTGAGCTTCAAAATTTGGCAGGAATGAATGTGGGATTTGGAAAAACACGTGGAGCCAAACAAAAAGGAGTATATAACATTGTGTTTCGTTATTTCGATGAAATTGCCGGGATTTATGCTGGAAAAGCTGCTCTTAACCTTATCAATGCCATACTTCTTTCAAAACCTTTTGGAGTAGCCGAAGTAGTAAAGAATCTGGTTATCATTCGTGAAAAACGATTACTTGGACCGAGTACTCAGGCTATTGTTGATGAGGCTGTAAGACGCAATATTCCGGTCATTCGTCTTGATAAGTATAATCAGGTGCAATTGGGTACAGGTTGTTATAAAAAAATAATCAGGGCAACTATAACTGAAGATACCAGCGTTCTTGCAGTTGAAACCACTGACGATAAGTATCTTACAAATGTAATACTTGACGAGGCAGGTATTCCGGTTCCTTTGCAGATAATTACAAGAGATCTGGAGGATATTTTAAATTTCCATATTTCTTTGAATCGCCAGATTGCATTGAAACCCTCTCAGGGCTACAGAGGAAAAAGAGTTAGTATAGGTCTTGATACAAAGGAAAATATCGAAAAGGCTTTCAACTGGGTAAAAGAATTTGACGAGGAAGTTATTGCTCAGGAGGATATTCCCGGTGGAACATTTCGTCTTTTGGTTGTTGATTTTCAAATGGTTGCGGCTGTGCAGCTTGCCCCGCCTTATATAACCGGCAATGGAAAGGATACTATTGCAGAACTTATTGAAAAACTTAATAGTGAACCGGAGCGTGAGTTTGGAGACAAGGGCATATTGTCAAAAGTGGACACAGATGAAGAAACACTGAAGATAATTGAGTTCAGAGGTTATGACCCGGATTCCGTACTGCCGGAAGGTGAAATTATTTTCCTGAAAAACTCCGGAAACATGAGCCTTGGAGCTTCTGCAACTGATGTAACTGATGAAGTGCATCCCTATAATAAATTCCTGGCGTGTCGTGCTGCAAAAATATTAAACCTCAACGTTGCCGGTATTGACATCATTTCAGAGGATATTTCATTGCCTTTATATGAAAATTCGGGGAAAGTGATAGAAGTAAATGCAGCGCCTGATTTCAGAATGCACTTTAGCCCTACTTTTGGTGTGAGACGTTATGTTCAGAGAGATTTTGTATCCATGCTTTTCCCCGCTGGTTCTCAAAGTAATATACCGCTGTATTCTATAACCGGATCAGCCGGTAAAGCCCTGTGTGCTTCAATAATCAATTTGTGCTTGAGCAGTTGCGGAAAGAAAACAGGACTAATAAGCCGGAATGGACTGTATATTAATGATTTCTGTTTAATTCAGGAAGATGCAACCGAATCAAAGAATACGGCTATTGCATTAAAGGATCCCACCATCGAAAGCCTTGTGATTGAAACACCTGTGGAATCAATTTTATCTGCCGGATTGGGATATGAGTATGCTCAGTTTGGGATTATTCTTAATCTTCTGGACTTAAAGCAGGAATACTATACCTATGATCATATCAGGGATATTGAAGATATTGCCTATGCCAAAATGGTTGTTGCCGAACAGGTTTATGATAATGGTCATGCTATTCTTAATGCAGATGAAAAGCTGATCATGGATTTGCGCGATCGTGTATGGTCAAATATAGCTCTGTGTAGTAAGAATGGCAGTAATGCCGGTTTTGTAAAGCATATTTCAAATAACGGAACGGGTATTTTATTTGAAAATGGTTTGATAACCATATACGATAAAGGACAGGAAGCAGTTGTTTTGTCAGCCGAAAAGATCCCGGTACTTCATTCTGCTGAAAACCATGTTGTTGATGCGGTTTTGGCTGCTGTGATGGCTTTACACCTTTCCGATGTTTCAATTGATATAATAAGGAATGTACTTGCTTCGCAGGATTTTCAAGTTTAGTGCGACAGGTTTGGATTTTGTCCACTGACTTATTGAATGTAAACGTCTGCTTGGCTTGGCTTTCGGGCGGTGAAACTGGCAACACACACCCTGCGAGCCAACAGTTTATCAAATGTATATAAATTTATCCAACGGTCAAGTCAAAATAGCCTGAAGTCAAGCCGCTGTTGAACTAAACCTTCGGTAGCTTAGTTGCCTTTATGAAGGTTTTGTAAAATTA
>CAZJZG010000023.1:0-53849 GCA_964550455.1 uncultured Bacteroidales bacterium
GCGATAGGTGAAAGGTAACCTACTGATTCTCAAAGATGGGATCAGGAGTTCTGAGATTAAGAATATATTATGACTGTATCGGATGATAATGGATTGCAGTTTCAGCAGAATACTTAATGAGCTTCAAGCCAGTTTTGCCCGGTTTTCATATCAACTTCAACAGGAATTCTCAAAGGCATTGCATTTTTCATGTTCGATTTCACTATGTTCATTAATACATCTACCTCCGGACGATATACGTCAAATATCAGTTCGTCGTGTACCTGAAGTATCATTCTTGAACGTAACTGTTGTTTTTCAATTTCCTGCTGTATTAAGATCATGGCAAGTTTTATCATATCAGCAGCCGAGCCTTGTATAGGAGCATTAACAGCATTGCGTTCGGCAAAACCACGAACAATAGAATTGTTTGAATTAATATCTCTCAGATATCTCCGGCGTTTCATGATGGTTTCAACGTATCCGTGTTTTCTGGCAAATGCAATCTGGTTATCCATATACTTTCTGATACCTGGATATTTATTAAAATATTGATTGATAATGGCTGCTGCTTCTGACCTGTGGATATTAAGCCGTTCAGACAATCCGAAAGCAGAAATTCCATAAATAATTCCAAAATTCACAGTTTTGGCATGTCTGCGCATTTCAGAGCTAACTTCTTTTAAGTCAACATTGTAAACTCTTGAAGCAGTTGCAGCATGTATATCCGCTCCTTCAATAAAGTCGTGCATCATATTGGGGTCTTCACTTAGTGAAGCAATGATACGAAGTTCAATCTGGCTATAATCGGCAGCAAGAAGAACAAAATCTTCATTACGGGGAATAAAAGCCTTCCGGATTTCACGACCTTTTTCGGTTCTGATAGGAATATTCTGTAAATTCGGGTTATTTGAACTCAAACGACCGGTTGAAGTAACAGCCTGGTTATAAGAGGTATGCACGCGGCCTGTGCGGGCATTTACAAGGGCAGGCAATGCATCAACATAGGTTGATTTAAGTTTGGTAAGCGACCTGTATTCAAGGATGAGAGGTATGATTGGATGCTTATTGACCATTTTTAAAAGTACCTCTTCAGCAGTAGAATATTGTCTGGTTTTAGTATGCTTTGGTTTTGCATCAATTTTCATCCTGTCAAATAAAACCTCTCCCAATTGCTTTGGCGATGCAATATTAAATTGCATACCGGCATATTCAAATATTTGCTTTTCAGCTTTCTGAATTTCCACTGACAGGGATTCAGAATAGTCTTTCAAACTTTCTGTATCCAGCTTCACACCTTCTGCTTCCATACAGGCAAGAACCGGAACCAACGGCATTTCAATGTTTTCAAACAATTCACGATAATCGTTTTCAATGAGTTTAGGTTCCAATTCATTTCTTAATTGCAGAGTGATATCTGCATCTTCGCAGGCATAGTCTTTCAGAAGTTTGGGTTCCACATTGCGCATATTACCCTGATTTTTCCCCTTTTTGCCAATGAGAGATTCAATATTCAAAGTCTGGTAATTAAGACAGGTAAGCGCCATATAATCCATATTATGCCGTAGATCAGGCTCTAACAGATAATGTGCCAGCATGGTATCAAACATTTTCCCTTTTACCATGGTATCATAATACCGTAGCATAATGATGTCGAACTTCAGATTCTGCCCGGTTTTCTCTATTGTTTCATCTTCAAAAAGAGGCTTGAATTCATAAACGATCTGTAAGGCATCATTGTAATTTTCAGGAAGCATAACACACCAGGATTCATGCGGCTTTACAGCAAAAGACATACATACCAGTTCGGCGCTGTGAATGTCAAGACCTGTGGTTTCAGTATCGAAACAAAAACTTTTATGTTTTTTCAAAACATCAATCAGTTGCCTGCGTTGCTCTGCATTTTCTACCAAATGATATTTGTGCTCAGTTGTATGAATATTTGCCGTACCATCATCATTATCAAAGATTTGAGCAGGAGTGCCAAATAAGCTTCCTTGTACATCATTAATCTTTTTTTCAGTCTTTTCCGAACTGCTGTTAAGATCACTAAATACCCGTTTTGCAAAAGTCCTGAATTCCAGCTCGTCAAGTATTTCTTTCAGTTGTTCCTGATTTGGCTCAGTATATTTAAGCTCATCTTCATTGAAATCCACAGGCACATCAAGGATAATGGTAGCAAGCTGTTTTGAAATTACAGCCTGTTGTTTATGAGTTTCAACCTTTTCACGAAGTTTGGGATTTTTTATCTGATCACTGTTTTCAATCAGGTTCTCAAGCGAGCCAAACTCTTTAAGTAATTTCCGGGCCGTTACTTCACCGACTCCGGGTATTCCGGGGATATTATCAGAACTATCGCCCCACAATCCAAGCATATCAATAAGCTGTTCAGGTTTTTCTATTCCGAATTTTTCACAAACTTCCGTTACCCCCATTACACTGGCTTTCTCACCAAATTTCCCGGGTTTATAAATCAGGATCTTATCAGAAACCAACTGACCGAAATCCTTATCAGGCGTCATCATATATACCGTGAAATCTTTTTTTTCAGCTTCTTTGGCAAGAGTTCCTATTATATCGTCTGCTTCATAGCCATCCATAGCCAGTATAGGTATATTAAAGGCTTTCAGAAGTTCAATGATATAAGGTATTGATGCTGCCAGATCTTCAGGGATCGCTTCTCTGTTGGCTTTATAATCAGCAAAATCTTCATGCCTCACAGTAGGTGCATGTGTATCAAAAGCTACCCCTATATGAGTTGGTTTTTCATTTTTCAGAACATCATAAAGCGTATTTGCAAAACCAAGGACAGCGCTGGTATTCAATCCTTTTGAGTTAAAACGCGGATTCCGGTTCAAGGCATAATATGCCCGGTAAATTAATGCCATGGCATCGAGCAGAAAAAGCTTTTTTTGCATTGACTTATTTATTTAGCTTGTTTACAGAATTTTATTGATCGTTGTTTGTTCAGAAAATGACTTCCTGGTTTTCGAGTATGTTTCAGTTTAATTACACTATTATTTCATTCCAAAAGTATACAATATTAGGGAACTTCAATTGGTTACTGAAACTTTGACAGGCAGGTTCCTATTGTTATTCCGGACGGTTCCTTAAAAAATGGCTATATTTAACCCTTTTAGCCGGATTTAAATTGTATTTCAGAATTTAAACCTGATCTGTGCCTTAAGCTCACTTCTTGTATTACCCGATATTTCATCTAATCCACTTCCCAGGCTGCTGACGTTTGAAAACCATGACCTGCTGTACCGTAACCAGCATTCAAAGTGTTTTGAAACCTTGTAATTCAACAGCAGATAAACCCTGCTGCCTTTGTAATAATAAGCAGGAACGCTGAAAGCGTATAAAATATCATTTTCATACGCATAAATCCTTTCGTCAAAAGTATCAGTGTCGAATAAAGCATAGCGGGTTGTAAGAGAAAAAGGGAGTTTTACAGGTTTCCAAATCACATCCTGGTATATCAGATATCCTTTTTTCCTGGCTTTATCCGTTCCTGTATTTATTACACGTTCAAACCTGTTACGCATGGTAAGTTGAGGTAAGGCCATATAACTTATATGAAATCTGAAACTTTGCTTTTCGTATGGATTTAGCGAGGTGATTTTCTCATTTTCTGCGAAATTTTGCTCACGTTGTTTATACCTGTATTTTAATCTTATTTCTGCTGTTCTGGATATTGAATATGTGAACTCACCGCTATATTCCTTACCCTGCGAAGGTGCGTTTACCCGGAATCTCAACCACTGAAAGCGGAAATGGTCAATATAACCTGAAAAATTCAATCCGGGTGCAAGCATAAAGTACATACCCAGAAAAAGTCCGTTTTCACCGGCGTTCGAACTTTCAGCAAAAGGTGCATTGTAAAGGTTCTGATAGTTTTTGTCATATTTTCTGTAAATCCCACTAAGCACGAGTCGTGGTGATGGAAACAGCGAAGTACCTACAAGTATTGCCGAACCACCTGAAGCACTTTTTGAGATTTCTCCAAATAACTGTCCTCCCCGAAACAAATACAGTATATCAGCACCCAATGCGTGGTTTTCATCACCTCTGAAATAAAACTTATTATAAAGCTGTGCTGAAGGTTCAAGATTGGCACTAAGTTTCATCTTATAGAAAGTCAGTCCGGTCTGAAATCTTGTTCCGGTAAACGAGGCTCTGCCACCAAACAGTGTTTCCGTTACTGAATGTCGGTTGTTCAGTTCACGGGGTATGCGGTGTAGTCCGGTATATAATAATGCACTTACTTCAGTTGCTTTACCACTAATACTATCAGTCTTACTTATGGTTGCATCTATTTTTTTGTGCGAACCAAAAGCTGTAAAAGTAAATCGCTTGTAATCAAATGTAACGGCACTGCCTCTTAGAAATTGATTTTCATTTACCGAAGTGTTGGGTTTGATCCCGCGCTGTGTTTTCCTTATACTTGTAACGTCTGAAGTTTTGCCAAAAGAGTATGAAGTCCAGAAAGTTAACCCCTGCCCGAATTGCAGATGATAATCTCCGATTATTATATCTCTTAAAAATTTATTACCCTTGACAAAAACAAAACCTGAATAAAAGTCGAAGCCATTTTTCTGACTTCCTTTAAAAAATTCCTCACCCGGGTCTTTTTCGGCCGTAAAACCCCATCGCACTCTGTTATAATAATTATATGCATAACGGGTGTAGAGTTTAAACGGGCTTCCCAAATATCTCTGATTAGGGTTCTTTATTAACAAAGAATCTTCAATAGGGGAGAACCCCAGTTGTGTTTCAAGTAATTGCTGATATCTTACAAATAATTGATTCCTTCCATATTTAAAAGCCTGCCCGGGAGTGATCCTGGCCTTAGTTCTGGTATCTATAAATGTGATAAAAGGTTTCAGCATGGATATCACTTCTCTGTCGAAGCCATCAATATATGCAAGCTCGTAAATACTGACAATCTTCCCGTAATCGCTGATGTACTTCAGCAGATTGTTGATTTGCAGATCATTAAGAAAGAAAAGCTGCCTTAGCTCATCGAATGTTGCGATATTTACCGGCAAAGGGTATGTAACGAAATACTCCAGTTCAGCAAAAAGGTCGGTGTAATCGTATTCACTTTCGCTTGCTTCGGCGTGATCTTCAAGTGCTTCTTCCACCTTTTGAGAACCCGATGGTGATATTTCAGGCTCCTGTGCCCGGACAAAAGTATAAAACATGAAGAATATCATTGTGATTATCAATGATTTGTTGCTAAACCTTAGTAATATCTTACAGCACTCTTTCATGTTTTTATTTTGCTATCCATATTAATGAGGCTTGCGGCGAATATCCAAGTACTTCATGCCTTACTGCCGAAATATCAAAAGTAAAACTGCCAAAATTGAATCCAAAGCCAAAGGCATGGTTCAGCGGATTGGTACTAATACCGGCTCTGACTGCTGCAAACTCTTTTAATTTATATTCAATTCCGGTTCGGATCGAAGGCTTGTAGCGCATATCTTTTTCCGCTTCGGCAGTAATGAATAGGTTTTTTTCAATTTTGTAATGTAAACCCAGACGGTAAATAGCAGGGAGGTATTCGTCAGAACCCTTAACCATTATTTTATGTAGTGGATTTGCCAGCATAGCGGCAATAGTCAGTTCTTTGGTAAGGTTCACATTAAAACCGGCTGCAAATGAAATATCAGTACGGCTCCCATAATCTTCACTTAGCCGTGTGTGCAAAGCATTAAGCCTGACCCCGGCTCTCAGGCGTTCTCCGAAATCTCGTCCATATGCGAGACCAACGAAACTCTGACTATATAAATTTGAACCAATCTGGTTGAATGCTAATCCAAAAACGCCATAACCTGTAGGTAAAATGGTAGTAATACTGCTGATACCCATTTCGCGAACCAGAAAACGATTTTCATAATTTACTGCGGCGGCAATTTTTTCAATATCTGATAAATTTGCCGGATTATTAAATGCTGCCCAAACATTTTTAACAGCAACTGAGGTTCTTGCCATACCGCCAATATCAGCACCCACAGGTTCAAATGCAGCTTGTGTGTAGGCAGAATTGAAATGCAGTAGTGTAAAAAAACAAATAAGCAGTACAATATTACAATGTCTCAATTGTATTAAAATCATTATTGTTAATTTTGGCACTAAGATACATCATATAAACCTGATATGCAATATATGGATTTAAGAAAACTTATTGATTTTCTGAAAGCCTTGAGAATTAACAATGACCGTGAATGGTTTCAGAAAAATAAAACGCAATACGATCTGATTAAAGACGATATGCTGGCTTTTATTGGCAGGCTTATTCAGCAAATTTCAGTATTTGACCCTGAAATAAGTTTAGTAACTCCCAAAGAATGTATTTTCAGAATTTACCGTGATGTCAGGTTTTCGAAAGATAAATCACCATATAAGACACATATCGGGGCTTTTATTTCAAAATCGGGACGCAATGGTAATAATCCGGGCTATTATCTTCATTTTGAACCGGATAATTCTTTTATAGCCGGCGGATTGTATATGCCACCTCCGGAAATTCTGAAAGCTGTGCGCGATGAAATTTATTATAACACTGAAGAGTTCGTATCCATGCTGTCTCATCCTGATTTTTTGAAATATTTCGGAAAACTCGATGATTATGACAAATTAATAAGACCTCCAAAAGGTTTTTCAGCCGATTGGCAACACGTAGATTTTGTAAAATACCGCTCATACGTGGTAACACATTATTTGTCAGAGGAGAACCTATATTCTCAAGATTTGAAAAGTGTGATTTCATCAGTTTTTTATGCAATATACCCATTGAACAAGTTTTTGAACAGGGCAAAAGAAAATATGGAGGGTTAGGTTTAAATCAAACAATTTAACAACTTCAAAATCATAAAAACATGTCGAAAAATTTTAACCGCAGAAAATTCATCAAAACCTCAATACTTGGAAGCATTGGGGTTTCAGCATTAGGTAAGGATATACTGGCAGAAAGTTCTCAGAAGCAAGACAAGTCAGTGGAATCAAAACCAAAACAAAAAAAACAATATGAGAAGGATGCGCCTAAATTACGTGTCGGTTTTATTGGTGTTGGTTTGCGAGGACGTTCAAGTCTTAATCTCGTGTTAAGAAGAGAAGATTGTATTATTCCATGTGTAGCTGATCCTGAACCAAAAGCCATTGAATCAACAATGAAAATGTTTGACGATGCCGGACAAACCAAACCTGTTGCATATCAGAATGGCGATTACGATTATCTGAATATGCTTGATAAAGAAAAACTTGATGCTGTGATCATTTCTTCTCCATGGACCTGGCATAGTCGTCAGTCAATAGCAGCAATGAACCGTGGCTTGTATACCGGATGTGAAGTGTCAGGGGCTTTTTCGCTTGAGCAGTGCTGGCAACTGGTTAATACTCACGAAAGTACAGGCTCACATTTTTTCTTTCTTGAAAATGTTTGTTACCGCCGCGATGTTATGGCTGTTTTGAATATGGTAAGGAACAATGTTTTCGGCGAACTTATCCATCTTGAATGTGGTTATCAGCACGATTTGCGTGATGTGAAATTCAATGATGGTAAAACAGTTTACTCACGTGGTTCGGAATTTGGCGAAAAAGCTGTCAGTGAAGCAAAATGGAGAACTATTCATTCTTTGAACCGTAATGGAGATTTGTATCCTACCCATGGAGTAGGACCGGTAATGAATTACATAGATATTAACCGTGGAAATCGTTTTGTTTATCTGGTCTCAATGGCATCCAAAGCACGTGGATTACATGAATATTTAAAAGAGGTTGATCCTGATCATTCTAATGCTCAGCTTGAATGGAAGCTTGGAGATGTAGTTACTACCCTGATCCATTGCAATAATGGCGAAAAAGTAATTGTAAGTCATGATACTAACCTGCCCCGTCCTTATTCATTGGGTTTCAGAGTGCAGGGTACTAAGGGTTTATGGATGGATGTGAATGGTTCTGTTCATATAGAAGGCGTTTCAGAACCACATCGTTGGGATAAGCAGCAATCATGGTTCGAAAAATATGACCATCCTTTATGGAAACGCTATGAAAACGATGCTGCCGGAGCCGGACACGGAGGTATGGACTGGTTTTTAATCAATGCTTTTGTTGAATCAGCTAAAAAGAATGAAGCACCACCAATTGATGTTTATGATGCTGCTACAATGTTGTCAATCACTACATTAAGCGAAAAATCAATTACTATGGGCAGCGCTCCCATGACTTTTCCTGATTTTACAAATGGCCGCTGGATAAGCAAAAAGCCAAACTTTGGGTTGAGTGATCTTTATTGATGGAGTAAAGAATTTTTGCAAGAGCAATGCCCTAAAAATATTTGTTATGAACCAGATATGATCAAAATGCTGAAATCTGGTGCGTTATTCCTTTAATGATCTCATTCATGGCTTCCTGATTTTTTTTCATGCTTTCAGCAAGCCTGATCTGAGCACGTGTTCTTACTATATTATGTTCAGGATAATTTATTGTGTAGTACTTATCTCCATTCAGATAATCAGTCAGAAATCGCATAGCTTGCATATACGTTATATACTGACTTGAGAGTGCCAGATGCTCAACTTCGGCAGGTTTTAATATTTTATGGGTTTTATTGATAAATCCTTCAGCAAAAGCTTTGAAAATATTTAAATCAATGCTGATTTTACTCAGGTCTTTTTCGTCTTCTGCTGAATTTGCGGCAGTGGTTCTTATAGCATCTCCAAAGTCATTCAGCACGGTTCCGGGCATTACCGTATCCAGATCAATAACGCTTATTGCCTTACCGGATTCATTGAAAAGCACATTATTAATCTTTGTATCATTATGGGTGACTCTGAGAGTAAAATCGCCTTTGGATTCACGTGACTGTATATTCATCATCGGTTCAAACCAGTCGAAGATGAATTCCAGTTCAGATTTAACAGAATCTGATCGTTTTACGACATCATTTTTTAATGCATTTTCAAAATTAGCAAACCTTTTGGTCAAAGAATGAAAACCGGGTATTACAGGTTTTAGAAGATGAGCAGGTAAATCGTCAAGATCAAAAATAAAATTGCCGAAAGCTCTCCCTGCTTCATAGGCTATTTGTAAATCATTAATTGTATCAAAGCTAAGCCCGGAAATGAAAATAAGAATACGCCAGCAGGCACCCGAATCATCTTTGTAATAATTTTTTTCAGTATGAGTCTGAACCATCTGCGGAGCTATAAAGCCCTGAGGATTAGATTTCTTTGAATTCAGATGATTTATGACCAATGAAATGTTGTTCATAAGAAGATCAATGTCAGGAAAAACATGATCATTGATTTTTTGTAAAATATAATCCGGAGCATCCGGTTCGGCAGTATTTATTAAATAAGTTCTGTGAATATGACCAGAACCAATTTGTTTCCCGCCCGAATATGTTCCGGATATCTTGAACTTTTCAAAAATGTTTTTTAGCAATGCGTTCTGTTTTATTGTGATTTATTGAATGCAAAAGTATGAAAGTTATGCAAAATATAAGATTGTCTAGGATTATAATAATATGAAGAACGTGGTCAATTCATTGCTAATCAGTTTATTGATAGTCGTGTTCTTGAAGAAATTATGAGCATACATGTTGTAAATTATGAAAAGGTCGTAGCCGGATATCTTTAATCCAGATACAATAACATGATCGGGGTTGTTGTAATAAATGAATCATTTATTGAGTTGGCTTTCCTGAATAAACCAGCCTTCCAAAAGGTACATGAATGTGATTTATCATGTATTAGCGTCTGTGAACCCAAATGCGAATTATTTGCCATTATTAGTACTATGGCAGAGGTATTTGATAACAGAACAATGAAGGATACTTACATAAAAGAATAAGGCAATAAAATCAAAGCATTCTGTTAACGCTTTAATTAAGTGGTGTTTATGAACCCTGAGAATATATTAAACTGATTACACCCGGATATGAAATCAATGATCATGATGATCAGCATCCGAATCTTCCTTAGTCAGGTGTACGGTTCTGTACGGGTGTTCAGGTTTGGCATATATTGAATACAGTTTCAATGGCTCATCACCAATGTTAATGATGTTATGCCATTTGTCTGTAGGAACCAGAATAACATCATCATCGCTGGCAATGCGTTCAAATGTTAATTCGTTTTCATTATCTCCCATCAGAACTTTTGCCTTACCATCTTCGATGCGCAGAAACTGCTCAATGTCATAATGAACTTCAAGACCTACCTCACTACCTACAGGAATTGACATTACAGTGAGTTGTAGATGTTCTCCTGTCCAGATCGCTGTTCGGAAAGTCTGATTTTCAAGGGTGTAGTCTTCAATATTGATTACTAGTGGGTTGGCGCCATGATCTTTTAAGATCACCTCTTCTCTTACTTTTTTAATATCGTCCACTATTGTTTCCTGTTTTTTCTTTGCTGCTGGCTCACATGCGGAGCAAACAAGCAAAACAACTGTAATTAAGGGTATTAGCTTTCTCATAATACTGAATTTAATGAGTTATTTATTGGATTTATTATTTTTGGATTGCAAGATAATAAAAAAACGGAACTCTAATGAATTTAGTTGCGGATTTATAGAAAACATTCAAATATTTTTAAGACCCGAGGACTTCTTCAACTTTATCAAAGCCTTCCTGATTTTCTGAAAGAACTACAAGAACATCAAATGCCTCAATAATTGTTGATCCATTGGGAGTAATATATTCTTCATTTCTTTTTATTATTGCTATCAGTGTGTTAGGCGGGAACCCTAACTCAACAATTGGTTTATTGACTGCTTTGGAATTGAGTGAAATTTTAATTTCTTTCATTGCAGTTTTTGGAATATCATCAAGAAATTTATCAATTTTACTTTCAGGTCGTTCCTTGATAGGTAATGCCAGATTCAGCCATTTAGCCACTATCGGCAGCGATGTTCCCTGAATTAATACAGATGTAACAGAAATGAAAAATACGATATTAAAGATCATATTAGCTTTTTCAATGCCTGCCAGTAAAGGGTAAGTTGCAAATACGATAGGAACAGCACCTCTCAAGCCAACCCATGAAATATAAAGTCGCCTCTCAAATTTCATTTTAAAAAATGCAAGACTAATAAAAACACTTATCGGACGGGCTGCAATAATTAAAAACAATGAAATAATTAAGCCAATACCAATAATAGGAACTATTTGTGATGGAAAAACAAGCAATCCAAGTATTAGGAATAATACGATCTGCATTAGCCAAGCAAGACCATCATAATTTTTGTAAATGGTTTTTTTGTGTCTTAGATCCTGATTTCCCAAATAAATTCCACAAATATAAATAGCCAAAAATCCGTTACCTCCAACAAAATCAGTGGCAGAAAAAGTAATAAACATTAAAGCAATCACTAACGCAGGATAGAGACCTTCGTAATCAAGTTTGATTCTGTTAATTACTATTTTACTTAACTTTCCGAACCCAAAACCAGCTAACCCACCAATTATCATTTGCTGCAGAAACAAGGGAATGATTGAAATTATATTTTGTGTTTCATCAATAACCAGGGTTAAAAAGACTATGGTTAAAATATAAGCCATAGGATCATTGCTTCCGCTTTCCAACTCCAGGGTGGGTCTTAAGTCTAAATCCAGAGAAAGTTTTTTAGAACGCAAAATAGAAAAAACTGCGGCTGCATCAGTTGAAGAAACTATTGATCCCAGCAACATACTTTCGTAAAAAGTAAAGTCAGTTACAAACCAGACAAATGTACCAAGAATAATTGCAGTAAGCAATACTCCCAAAGAGGATAATATAAGTCCTTCTTTCAAAATTGGCTTGACTGAAGTCCAGCCTGTACTAAAACCTCCAAAAAATAAAATAAAGTTCAGCGCAATGATGCCAATAAACTGAGCTATCTTAGGATTATCGAAATGTATGCCTAAAATTCCCTCAGATCCTGCCAGCATACCTATTGTAAGAAAGAGTAGTAATGTTGGAACACCAAATCTATATGAGGTTTTTCCGAAAATTATGCTTACGAAAAGAAGTAGTGAACCAACAAGGAGTATGTTTTCAGTTGTTAGAGTCATTCTTTATTTTTTAATCTGAATTTTCCTTAATTATTTCTGTCTTAGTTCTGAAAAAGTTCTTATTCTTCTATTCACGTTGGTTTAAAGTGTTTGTTTTGAGTAATATAAGTCTTACTGATTTCAGTTAAAAAGTGCAGCTCTCTTATTATTAAAGGCTAAAGCCCGGTTTTTATTAAACATAATATACGTTTCCATTATACTGTGAGTTATAGCGACTTGCAAGTATATTAGGGTTTTGTTATTGTAGGTCAAAAGTACAATATTTTTTAATGAAATTGCATAAATGCTTTAAATTTCAAAGACGCTGTTTTTATTTTTCTATATTTGCTTAATATTACAGGAAGATGAAAAATAACAAATTCTATACCGTATGGATAGGTGAGATTCCCGGGGTTTATCAGGATTGGGAAACCTGTTCAGAGCAAGTCAATGGTTTCAAAGGAGCAAAATATAAATCGTTTCCTTTATTACAGGAGGCTGAAGCTGCATTTCAGGAAGGTCCTGACAATTATTTCATTAAAGAGCTAAAACAGGAAAAGGTTTCGTGGAAGACTCTTACTGAGGGCAGACCTGAAGCCAACAGTATTTCAGTTGATGCTGCCTGCAGCGGAAATCCGGGAGTTATGGAATATCGGGGTGTTTACACTGAAACCGGAACAGAGATTTTTCATCAGGGACCTTTTCAAAAGGCTACAAATAATATTGGCGAGTTTTTAGCTATTGTTCATGCTTTAGCCTGGTTGAAAAAGAATGATCTCGAACTTCCGGTTTATACCGATTCAAGAACAGCCATTACCTGGTTAAAGAATAAAGAGGTTAAAACTAAACTGGTTCGGACAGAGGAAAACGAGAAGGTTTTTGAACTCATTCAACGTGCTTTATTTTGGCTTGATACAAATCATTACAATGTGCTGGTTATGAAATGGAATACAAATCTGTGGGGAGAAAACCCGGCAGATTTTGGAAGGAAATCCTAAAAGTGCGGAATGATAGGTAAAAGGGTTTTAACCTCTTTGAATATTTTGATTTATTTCTCAGTGCTGTTTCCCAGGATTGGTCAATCACCGCATCATATCCTATTCCAGATATATCTTTTTACTGACTTTAAGATTATCGTTATAAATAACTGCGATAAAAATTCCATGTAAATTTTCTGGCAGATTTACTGAGCTTCCGGGGTTCAATTTTGTTATGAAGACCATTTGACCGTCCGGCGCGTATAGTTTTAGTTCAATGGAATCAAATGAAAAATTATTTTCTTTTATTTCAATATAAAGGCGCCTATCTGATACTCTGATATTAATAAGCTGCTGGTCTTCAGTTTCCCGAATTCCTGATGCTTCTTTCAGAAACAGCCATTTATAAGCTTCAGTAAATTGTGAGCGCCAGAACTGTTCGTTATGCTGACCGCCAGGTATAACTTTCAGCAATAATTCCTCAGCACTGAAACCAGAAGCCAGCAATGTGTCCATCATAATGTTCATCTGATGAACCAGACTGCTGCTTTCACTTGTTCCACCCATCAGATAGTAGCGTATTGCTTGATTTTTTCCTGTTTCATAAGCGAAAATATAAGATGAATCACTAAACCAGAATGATGGGGAAAAGACTCCTGCCATGCTGAAAACATCCTGATATTTCAAACCAATGTAATGAGATATCAAACCACCAAGAGAGCTGCCCATAATTCCGGTATGTTCACGTTGGGGCAGGGTCCGGTAGTTTTCATCAATGTATGGCTTAAGTGTTTCCACGATAAAACGGGCGTAAAAATCACCTTCACCGCCACCATACTGAGGATTTGTCCATGGAGTATATTCTGCTATTCTGTGTTCACCACCATTATCAATGCCTACAACAATAGGAACCTGTTTACCGGCGTCGTACAATGAGTTTAATGATTCATCCACTTCCCACTCGCCGCTGAAAGAAGTGTAGAGGTCAAAAAGGTTTTGCCCGTCATGCATATACAATACGGGATAATGATTTGTTGTGGAATCGTAGTCGGGTGGCAGGTATAACCATATACGCCTTGTTCGGTTAAGTTGAGGCATGAAAAACGAATTGCTCATTACAACTACATTTGAAGCTGCTGTACTTCCCTGCCCCCCAGTATCTTCCCAGCTTTGAATTGCAAGATACAGAGTATCAGTGCTTCCAAAAGTAAATTTTCGGTTTGGCAGAAAACCTCCGGTTGCACTTCCTTCTACACTTTGCCAGCTACCTCTGGTAAATTTGAATTCAATAGTACCAGTCCCTTCAATCACTATCTGAGCTTGTCCGTTATTATTTGGATGAAGGATAAAGTCAGGGTTCCCCGGATTCCAGTTATTGAAGTTACCGGCTATATATATCTGGTCTCCATCAGGGGTATTTGCAGGTACTGAAGTAATAATCATGGTTACTTCAGCAGATTGAACTGAAAGAAAACTTAAAGTCAACAAAAGCATTAACAGATTTGTTCTCATAAGTACTACTGTATTGTGTTTAACATGCTTGCAAAAATAATCAAATTGATTAGTTGAAAAACAAGGATATGAGGAGCAAATGAGCATGATTATGGTATCATAGGTTTTACAATAATTGAGTGCAGCACTCGTTTTAACAATTCGGGAGCCTGATTCATTGATTTCAAGGAAAACTTTGTGATTTTAACCCATTATCTGCCGCTGCCAAACGATTAATTATTTTGATGAAAAGATTTTTTCTACCTATACTTTTATCTTTTTTGATGCTCCAGGGCTACGTGTCCGGACAAGAGATTGTTGTAAGACAAACTCTGAAATGGGATGAAGCCCCGACTCTTCTTCATAATGACCCTCCAACCTATTTTTTGAATTTTGAAGATGCTTATCACCCTTCATCGGCAGGTATTCCGGCTTTTCAGAATACGGTTTTCTTCCCAGAAAGAAATTCGGTCTTTGTTTCTTTTGATATCATGAACCTTGTTTTTGATTCAACTGACATGAGTTCTTTTATCAGTTATGAAGGCTTTGATCTAATTGAGAATGAGATAAATATTCTTGCTGAACCAGTTAAATCGCGCAATCAGAATGGAGTTCATATTTCTTTTGTTCCGCTTGTAACTGATATATCTTCTGAAAAGGTTTACAAACTTGTTGAATTTGAGATTATTGTCCGGTATCAGACTGAAGAAGGCGATGGCGGCAGATTGAAAATTAATTATACTACGCAATCGGTACTTGCCACAGGACGTTGGTATAAATTTTCTGTTACTGAAACGGGTGTTTACAAAATAACTTATAATGATCTGGTAAGTGCAGGTATGAATCCTGCCGGTATAAATCCAAAGAATTTAAGGCTTTATGGAAACGGAGGTGGAATGCTCCCTGAACCCAATTCAATTCCTCGTGATGATGATCTTGTTGAAAATGCTATCATTGTGGTAGGGGAAGAGGACGGGGTTTTCAATACTCAGGATTATATTTTATTTTTCGGACAAAGTCCGCATGAGTGGAGTTATACACCAGGTTCTCAAACATTTGAGTTCAGGCATAATATATATTCTGATCATAATTATTATTTCCTTACTGCCGATCACGGACAAGGCAAACGAATAGCATTGCTACCAAATGAAGGAACGCCTGCAAATTATTTTGTCAATACTTTCGATGATTATATGGTTCATAGTCTTAATACTGAGAACCTTATGAAATCGGGCAGACAATGGTATGGTGAGAAATTTGATGGTATTCTTACAAGAGATTTCAAATTTAACTTTCCGAACCGGGTTCTGGATTCAGCTTTTACTACTCAGATACATGTAGCCGCAAGTTCCCTCAAACCTACCAAATTTGTATTCGATATCAACGGAACTAACCTTCAGGCCAATATATCACAGGTAAGTGGCGGAAATTATCCGCCTGTTGCAAAAGATAATATTATTACCAGCAAATTGGTGAGTGCTCAATCTGATATTGGTATTAAGATCACATATCACAAAAGTTCATCACCTTCAAAAGGGTGGCTTGATTATATCTGGATACATGCTTTCAGACGTTTAAGAATGAGCGGAGATCAGATGGCGTTCAGAAGTCTCAATTCGGTTGCTCCCGGTCGTGTTTCTGAATTTAGGGTTGCAAACACCAATACAGCACATTTGATATGGGATGTCAGCGATCCGGCTAATGTTGGCAAGATTGATGCAGCATTGCAGAGCGGTGAAATGGTTTTCAGGCTTGGCACCGGACAAAAAAGGGAATTCATTGTTTTTGATCCTGCCAAAGCTTATAATGTTGTTTTTGTGGAAAATGTTGCAAATCAGAATCTTCATGGCGTCAATGTTCCTGATTTATTAATAGTTACTCATCCTCTTTTTCTTGACGAAGCCCGTCGTCTGGCTACTTTTCATAAAAACAATTCCGGTATTGACACACTTGTTGTAACAATACCCTTGATTTATAATGAGTTTTCGTCAGGAAAGCAGGATGTAACGGCTATCCGTGACTTTGCCCGTATGCTGTATGAGCGTGATCAGGGGACTGAAAAGTTTCGTTATCTCCTGATCTTTGGCGATGCTTCTTACGATTATAAAGATAGGATTGAAAAGAATACGAACTTTGTACCGGGCTGGATGTCGTACGAATCCCTTGAACCTGTACAATCCTACATAACCGATGATTATTATGGATTTCTTGATATTTCCGAAGGTGGTGCGGGAGCTAATATCATTGATCTGGGGATAGGCAGACTGCCTGCCGGTACAGTAGAAGAGGCAGCGGCAATGGTTAATAAGATCATTTATTATTCTGAAAACTCAGAAATAACTATGGGTGACTGGCGGAACAATATCTGCCTTATTGCTGATGATGAAGATAGTAATATTTATATCAGAGACTCGGAAATTCTTGCTAAGATCATTGATTCAACATATAGTGCTTTTAACCTTAGTAAGATATACCTCGATGCATATACTCAGGTTTCTGTACCCGGTGGTAATCGTTATCCTGAAGTTAATGCCGATATAAACAAAGAAGTGCAAAGAGGAGCGCTGATAGTTAATTATATTGGTCATGGTGGGATTTTAGGGCTTGCTCACGAAAGGGTTCTTGAAATAGTGGATATTAAGAACTGGACAAATTACGATCGCATGACCGTTTTCATCACTGCTACCTGCGAATTTGCTTATTTCGACGATCCGTCACATACTTCTCCGGGAGAGCTTGTTTTGCTTAACCCAAATGGTGGGGGAATAGCCTTGTTCACTACTACACGACCAACGTATGCAACTTATAATTTCTCATTGAACAAACGAATGTTTGAAAATTCTTTCCGGCGTATTAACGGAGAGTACCCTCGCCTGGGAGATATAATGAGGTTGTCAAAACAACATTCAGCACTTGATCTTAACGCCAGAAAATTTGTGCTGCTTGGCGACCCTGTGATTAGAATGAATATTCCTGCTTATGATGTTAAAACTACCCATGTGAATGAAATCGAGATTGGCGGTGGCATAATGCCTATAATGAAAGCTTTGTCAATGGTAAATATTAAAGGCAATGTCACCAACTTTGAAGGAAATGTGATTGATGATTTTAATGGTACACTTGTTCCTGTTATTTTCGATAAATCACAAAAAGTAGTTACCCTCGCTAATGACGGAGGTGAGACTTATACATTTGAGGTTCAGGAGAATATTATTTACAAAGGGAAGGTGAGCATTGAAAACGGTGAATTTGATTTTTCATTCATTGTTCCTAAAGATATTGCATATATTTACGGTTCGGGTAAAATAAATTATTATGCAAGCGATGGAAAACGCGATGCCCACGGAAGCGAACAAAGGATAATAATTGGTGGATATAACGAAGCAGCGGCACTTGATACTAAAGGACCGGAAATTGACCTTTACATTAATGATGAGAATTTTGAGTCAGGGGGAATTACCGATCAGAATCCCATACTTCTGGCTGTTGTGAGCGATGAGAGTGGTATTAATACTACCGGTATAGGTATAGGCCATGATATTACAGCCGTTCTTGACCATGAAACCGAGAAAGCATATCTGTTAAACGATTTTTATCAGAGCGATCTCGATACTTATCAATCAGGAACTATACGTTATCCGTTTTATAAAATACCTGACGGACATCATCATCTGAAATTAAAGGTTTGGGATATTTATAATAATCCTGGTGAGAAATCCATAGAGTTTGTAGTTGCATCATCAGGTAAAATAGCTTTGCAGAAAGTGTTTAATTTTCCTAATCCATTTCATGACAGAACCAAATTCATGGTTGAGCATAATCAGGCTGCTGCTACAATTGACTTTGCAGTAAATATATATTCACTCGACGGACGATTACGTAAAACATTTAAACAAACTGTTATTACAGGTAATTACCGTTCGGTGATATTCGACTGGGATGGCAGGGGTGATGATGGGCAATATCTTGAAAGAGGTACATATGTTTATAAAGTGATCATGCAAAACCCTGATACAGGCTATGAGGAAAAAGGCAGTAAACTGGTGATCATCAGGTAGTAAGCAACTATTTTATGGCTGAAGCAGTCTTTTTTTCATCCATAAAAACAAAAACTAACAATGTTCAAAAGAAGCATTACAATATTAATCTGTCTTGTTTTTCCGGTTTTCAATTTTATTTATTCTCAAACCTATGAAAATACAATAAAATGGAAATCTTCCGGATTGATGTATAATCCTTCAGAACCCAATCTTCCTGCTCTTTATTTTGATGATTACCTGCCGGATGAAGAAACCGGTTTACCCTTATTTGTATCCTCTTATGCCCTGGAAGGTAATTATACCCATTATGATGTTAATTTGAGCCACGAAGTTTTTGAACCGCTTTCGCAAGAGGAAGCCCTTGACTTTCCTGCTGATTTTATGCCTGGCTTGAAAGTTGAAATAAAATCATTTGATATCCTGCGTATCAGGAAAAAGCCTGTAATGAATGTTGTTTTATTGCCATTCAGACAAAATGAGGAAGGTGAAATTGAGAAATTAATGTCATTTAGGCTTGAGTTTCACGGAAATATTGCTTTTGCCTACAAATCCCAACGCAGTTATGCCGAACGCTCGGTGCTTGCTGATGGTAACTGGGTAAAAATTAAAACTTCGAAGTCAGGTGTTTATAAAATTACAGGACAAGAGCTATTATCAGCCGGATTACAGATTAATAACGTTAATCCTGACAATATAAGGATGTATGGAAATGGTGGAGCCATGCTTCCTGAACAAAATGATATTCTCCGAATTGACGACCTGCAGGAGCTTGCTATAGAGGTGATCACAGAAAACTCTTGGAGGTTCGGAGAAAACGACTGTATTTTATTTTACAATCCTTCACCTCATAATTGGGAACCGGTTAATGACCCTGAAAACCTGCGTTTTGAATATGAGCATAATCCATACTCTGATTATTCTTTTTATTTTCTGACTATTTCAGATTCCCCGGGCAAGCGGGTACAATCCCTGGAATCAGTAAATGAGCCATTTACGCATAAGGTTCTGACATTTCATGATTTTGCTGTTTATAAACCCGATTCACTCAATTTAGGACGGCTGGGCAGAAGATGGTATGGCAATAAAATTGATGGAGGCACAGGACAACATCCCTTGCCCGTTTTCAAATTTCCTGATATTGATTCCACATACAGGGTTTTGTTCCGAAGCAGTTTTGCATTAAATTCCAGCGAAACCTCACGAATAAAGTTATACATTAACGATAATGAATTTCTTAGCTCTCTTGTGAACCGGCCAAATTCTTACTGGCTTGCAAATACGGTCACTATGAATTCAACATTTTTTACTGCAGATTCTGTTTTAACCCCGGCATTTGAACACCTGTCAGGTGATCCTTCTTCTGCGGCATGGGTTGATTTTATTGAAGTAAATCTGAAACGTAATCTGAAATATACCGAAGGACAGTTCCCATTTCGTGATCCCGGATCGGTAGGGGAAGGTAATATTAGCAAATTTATGCTGGCTGAACCAGCTGATGATATAAAAATATGGGATATTTCAGCTTTTGAAGAACCTTACGAGATTAATTACCAGATTGAAAACGATAACCTTGTTTTTAATTTACCAACTCCTGAACTTCGCTGGTTTGTAGCCTTCTCAGTTGCTGATGCTTATAAAGTTATTAGCATTGAACCTATTCAAAATCAGAACCTTCATGGCCTTGAATCACATGATCTTATTATTGTGGCACCTGAAATCCTTATGTCAGAGGCTGAGGAATATGTCCGGTTAAGGCGTGAAACATCAGGGATTTCAGTACTGGTAGTTTCAGTTGAGCAGATTTATAATGAGTTTTCATCCGGCAGCCTTGATCCTACTGCAATAAGGGATTTTATGAAAATGTTTTACGATCGTGCTCAAAACGGACATGAGCCCCGTTTTCTCCTGCTATTTGGGGATGGTTCGTACGATTCAAAAGACAGAATAACTGATAATAAAAATCTTATACCTACCTACCAGTCGGTTGAATCATTAAAGCTTGATGCTACTTATGTTTGCGATGATTACTATGGTTTGCTCGACGATGGAGAGGGATATTCGGCTAATGGAGCGCTTGATATTGGTATTGGCAGATTTCCTGTTAAATCTCCGGAAGAAGCAGCTATTATGAGAGTTAAGGCTGAGAATTATCTGGCATATGATCAGAGTATTACAGGAAACTGGAGAAATACCGTCACCTTGATAGCTCATGACGAAGACATTGATAAGCATTTTCTCAATGCCGAAGAGCTTGCAAACTATATTTCTGTTAATCAACCGGTTTTCAATGTCCGGAAAATTTATCTGGATGCATATAAGCGGGTAAATATTCCCGGTGGTTATCGTTATCCCGATGTGAACAAGGCTATTAACGACCAGGTTAAGGAAGGTGCCTTGTTGATCAATTACATTGGTCACGGAGGTGAAACAGGATGGGCACATTCACGTGTTCTTACTGTTCCAGAGATCAATTCATGGAACAATATTGACAATATGCCTGTATTTATTACAGCAACTTGTTCGTTTGGCCGTTTTGATGACCCCGCGTTACTTTCTGCAGGAGAAATGGTGGTTCTGAACCCAAAGGGAGGAGGGATAGCTCTTTTTACTACCACCCGATTGGCATATTCTGCTTTTAATCATAGTTTGAACCGGAGTTTTACCAGATATTTCTTTGAGAAACCTGATGGCGAGAACAATACTTTGGGAAATATAATGATGCTGGCTAAAAATGCCAATAACAACAATGTTTATATCCGAAATTTTGTCTTGCTTGGCGACCCCTCGCTTCAGCCTGTAAAACCACGCTATCAGATACAATCTTCAACTACACAGACGGGTGTAACCAAAACAAACACTGCTGAATCGGGTTTGACAAAGGTTTCAGTTAATGGCTCTATAAAGGATCATCATGGCAATACCGCTGATGATTATAATGGTATCCTTTATCCGGTAGTTTTCGATAAGCCTGTTGCTTACACTACAAACGCAAATCATAGCTCAAGTTCACCCAGACAGTTTACTATTCAGAATTCAGTGATTTACAAAGGCAGGGTTTCAGTTGAAAATGGCAAATTCAGCTTTGATTTCTTACTTCCCGAAGATGTAAGTCCAATGCTGGGAACCGGTAAGATATCTTATTTTGCCAGCAATGGGGAAGCCGGCGCTCATGGTTATTTCGATGATTTTCTGGTTGGTGGTTTTGCACCTATAGAAGCAGATTATGAAGGACCTCAGATTGATATGTATCTGAACACGCCATCGTTCACTTTTGGGGATTTTGTTAATGAAAACTCCTTACTTGTTGCACATCTGAGAGATAAAGATGGAATTAACTCTTTCGGTTTGGGTATAGGTCATGAAATTATTGCCTTCCTCGATGAAAATACTCAAAACCCTATTTTTCTGAATGATTTTTTTGAACCTGATCTGGATAGCTATACGGGCGGAACTGTTAGGTATTATTTTAAGAACCTGACTCAGGGTCGGCATAGTTTAAGGTTTAAGGCTTACGATTTATTTAGCAATTCATCAGAAGCCTATACTGAATTTATTGTCACTTCCGAGCTTCCTGTTCTTGCTGGTAATATTATCAATAAACCTAATCCTTTTTCAACAGGTACATGGTTCGTTTTTGAGCATAATTATTTCGATAAGGAATTAAATGTTACGGTTGAAGTTTTTGATTTAACCGGTCAGCTTGTAAAAACTATTGGTCCTGTGAAAACGCCTTCGGTTGGAACACAGATTGAACCAATATACTGGAACGGACGAAGAAATGATGGCAGTAAGCTGAATCCGGGGATTTACCCGTATCGTATAAAAATAGAAACAAAAAATGGTTTCACCGGTTTATTGAATGGAAAAGCAATGATTTTGCATTGAGTTTCCCTGTTTTCATAAATATTGGATTTTCGGTACATTATAATTTTGACCTTTTTAAAGCAATATTCATTTTGAAAAGTCGTTTCAATAGTTCAGTAATCAAACCCTGTCTTTTAAATCATTAAAAATCAAATTATATGCGAATTTTTGCCTCGTTAAGAACGTCGTTGTTAGTAATGATGGTTGTAGTTTTGGGTTTTCCCACATTAGCGCAGCAAAGCTATTTGGGCAAACGTTTAAATACTGTTACTTCAGCCGTACCCTTTCTGATGATTGCTCCTGATGCCCGTGCCGGTTCTATGGGTGATGTTGGGGTTGCATCAAGTCCTGATATCAATTCATTACATTGGAATCCTGCAAAATATGCATTTATCAAAAAAGATATGGGCTTCTCGTTAGCATACAGCCCTTGGTTACGAGCACTTGTTAATGATATTAACCTGGCCTATTTAACTGGTTTTAAAAGAATTGATGATAATTCTGCCGTAGCGGGATCTTTATTGTTTTTCTCACTTGGCGATATAACTTTTATGGGCGAAGATGCACAAGTACTTGGTAATTATCGTCCTTCAGAATTTGCATTATCAGGAACTTACTCAAGAAAGTTCTCTGATCATATTTCCGGTGCTGTTTCCGCTCGTTTTATATACTCTAATCTTACACAAGGTCAGTTCGTGTTAGGTCAGGCAACTAAGCCAGGAACTTCTGTAGCTGCCGATGTGGCTATTTATTATGAAAAGGATGTTGAACTCTTTAATACTGATGCAATTTTTGCATGGGGTGTTAATATTTCAAATATAGGTGCAAAAATTTCATATAGTGACGATAATCTTACCAAGGATTTCATCCCGACAAATTTACGCCTTGGTCCAAGACTTTCAATTGATCTTGACGATTATAATACCTTATCATTCATGGTGGATCTTAATAAATTACTGGTTCCGACACCTCCAATCTACAAAAAAGAAAACCCTGGTGAAATTGAAAAAGGTATGAATCCTGAAGTGTCAGTTCCGGTGGGCATGTTCCAGAGCTTTTATGATGCACCGGGTGGTTTCTCTGAAGAGTTAAGGGAAATAAATGTTAGCGGTGGTGTTGAATACTGGTACGATAAGCAATTTGCATTGCGCGGAGGTTATTTTCATGAGCATGACACTAAAGGCGGTCGTAAATATTTTACACTTGGTGTAGGATTAAAATACAATGTTTTTGGCCTTGATTTTGCTTATCTGATCCCAACCGCACAGAAACATCCACTTGAAAACACACTGAGATTCACCCTTTCGTTCGATTTTGACGCTTTTAGCCAATTGGATGCCAAACAAGACAAATGAGTTTTCGTGTAGGATTCGGATATGATGTTCATCGTCTTGCTAAAGGGCGAAAGCTTATATTAGGTGGTGTGGAAATTCCGTCACCGGTAGGCTTGCTGGGCTATTCCGATGCCGATGTTATTATTCATGCCATCTGCGACTCTTTGTTAGGTGCTGCCGGTTTACGAGATATTGGTTTTCATTTTCCTGATACTGATCCCGGGTATAAAGATAGTGACAGTAAAGTGTTGCTTGCCAGAGTATTTAAGCTGTTACAGGAAAAGGGCTGGACAATAGTCAATATTGATTGTACACTTACACTTGAAAGCCCCAAGGTAGCTCCTTATATTGATACTATGCGCCGGACTCTTGCTGAGATACTTCATGCCGACATCGGGCAAATATCAGTGAAAGCCACTACTACCGAAGGCCTTGGATTAACTGGAAGACAGGAAGGAGCAACAGCTTATGCAGTCGCTTTGATAAATTCAGGATCTTAGTCTTTAAATAATTCATCATCAAATCCTATCATATAAATCCGCCTGGTACCGCGGGTAATGGCTGTATATAACCATCGCAGGTATTCTTTGTTCCTTGAATCCGCCGGGATAAACCCCTGATCAATGAAAATGTTTTCCCATTGTCCGCCCTGAGTTTTATGACAGGTAAGCGCATAAGCAAATTTTACCTGTAATGCATTGAAATAAGGGTTGGCACGCAATTGCTTTAGTCTTTCCCGACGTGAAGGGATAGCTTCATAATCTTTCATTACTTCTTCAAAAAGCCGTATGTTTTCTTCCTTAGTTAAAGAAGCTGACACCGACATTAAAGTATTAAGCAGGATTCTGACTTCCAGTTCGGGTTCATCGGGATAGTCTGTCAACCGGATTTGTACATCGGCAAAACGAAAACCATAAAGTTCTGTTATCTTTTTAACCCTCAGGATTTCAATGATATCGCCATTTGCAATAAATCCTGCCTGCGATTCAGGCGAAAGCCAGAAATAATTGTTTTTAACTGCCATCATTATATCTCCGGCAGTAACTTCATGGTCGCGGAATAATATCCTTTTTCTGATCTCATTGTTGAAAAGATTGGCCCTTTTGTTTGTTCGGGTTACTACCACAGTATTTTCAATCCCTTTTAAAGAAATGTTTTCATTAAGGGCATCTTCAAGCTCATTGCCACTTATCCTGAGCACGTCATCAAATTGTTTCAGATCAAAATACGGTTCTGAATAATTTTCGGTACTTAATTTTTGTCGCAGCAATGTTGCATTGTATAAAATTCCTGAATCCTTCTCCTGTCTGACTACTTCAGTTAATACAGAAGTAAAAAGCGAAACCGGATAAGCAGTTTTCATATATTTTATATCAAGAGCCGGACTGTCTTCCAGTCCCACCGGAGGAAGCTGTGCCGTATCGCCTGTGAGCAATAAACGGCAATTACTGCTGTATACGTAGGTGATCAGATCGTCGAGGAGGTTGCGCCGTGAAAATACTTCAGATTCGTTGCCAATTGTTTCATTGTGTATCATCGAGGCTTCGTCAACAATGAATAAAGTGTTCTTATGTGAATTTTTTCTAAGTGTGATCCTAATCATTCCATCAGTTTGTGCCTGATGCATATATATTTTACGATGAATAGTAAAAGCAGGATGACCTGAATATTGTGAGAAAACTTTGGCAGCTCTGCCGGTAGGAGCTAACAATACCGTTTTCTTTCCAAGCGTAGGCAAGGCTTTAACCAGTGATGAGATCATAGAGGTTTTACCTGTTCCGGCATAACCCCGGAGAATAAACATCAAGTACTGGTTGTTTTCAGGTTTTGAGAAAATAAATTCAGCAAGTCCACTGGCAAGCAGTCTTTGTCCTTCAGTAGGGGTATGGGGTAGATTGTTAAGTATGGCCAGGGCAAATTCGGCTTCAGTCATTGAAATAAATTCTACAGGGTTAAATACATAGACTTTTGCAAAATAAGCTTAAAAATGTATCATTAACTGATTTTGCTAAATTTTTGATTTCAGTGGTTATATTTTTTTTCCACAGAGGGCACGGAGGGGCAAAGAGTTCTTTTTTCCGTATTTCTTTGTGTTCTCCGTGGTTGTGTTTTTTTACCACAGAGGGCACGGAGGTTCACAGAGATTTTTTCTCTGTGTTTCTCTGCGTTCTCAGTGGTTATGTTTTCTCACCACAGAGGGCACGGAGGGGCAAAGAGTTCTTTTCTCCGTATATCTTTGTGTTCTCCGTGGTTGTTTTTTTTACCACAGAGGGTACGGAGGGGCACAGAGTTTTTTCTCCGAGTTTCTCTGTGTTCTCCGTGGTTGTGTTTTTTTTACCACAGAGGGCACGGAGGGGCAAAGAGTTCTTTTTTCCGTATTTCTTTGTGTTCTCCGTGGTTGTGTTTTTTTACCACAGAGGGCACGGAGGGGCAAAGAGATTTTTCTCCTTGTATCTTTGCGTTCTCAGTGGTTGTTTTTTTACCACAGAGGGCACGGAGGGGCACAGAGATTTTTTATCCGTGGTTAGCATAATTCAAATAATCCATCTTATTATACCTTCTTTTAGTTTGGTTACGTTGAAATTCATTAATAACCCAACCTTTATGTTTGCGAGTTTCATGTAGGTCATGAGCTGTGCTTTATGAATTTCTGCAAGTGCGTCTACTGATTTTATTTCAACAATAACTTTGTTTTCAATCAGCAAATCAATGCGGTAACCGGCATCCAATTTTATTTCTTTATATACCAGCGGCAATGCAAGTTGTTTTTTTACTTCAAGTCCCGTGTTTTTAAGCTCATAAAACAAGCATTCTTCATATGCGCTTTCGAGGAGCCCGGGTCCTAATTGTTTGTGTACCTCAATAGCACAGCCGATTATTTTTTCAGTTATTTGATTTATTTCCATCTGATTTTATTTTTTTCTGGTTTCATTGTAATTGTTGTTCACCACAGAGGTCGCGAAGTTACACAGAGTTCTTTTCTCAGTGGTTATGTTTTTTACCACAGAGTGCACGGAGGGGCACATAGATTTTCTCCGAGTTTCTCTGTGTTCTCCGTGGTTGTGTTTTTTTCATCACAGAGTGCACGGAGTGGCGCAGAGTTTTTTCTCCGAGTTTCTCTGTGTTCTCCGTGGTTATTTTTCTTTTACCACAGAGGGCATGGAGGGGCACAGAGTTTTTTCTACGTAAATATGCTTAGAAAAATAAAAGACCTAAGCCGTTTTATTCAATAATATTCATTTCATCAAGAAGATAACCTGCTCCGGCAAACTTATCAACAATGAAAAGGCAATATTTAATGTCGAGTGAGATATTACGGCAGATCTTCGGGTCATACATCAGATCGCTCATAGTTCCTTCCCAGTTCCTGTCGAAGTTTATACCCACAAGCTGTCCGTTTGCATTGAGCACCGGGCTGCCTGAGTTTCCTCCGGTAGTATGGTTCGAAGCAATAAAACAAATCCTGAGATCTCCGTTTTTGTCGGCATAGCGCCCATAATCACGGTTGCGGTATAATTCTTTCAATTTATCTTCAACCACATAATCATAAATATCAGGGTCTTCTTTTTCCATGATGCCTTCAATGGTTGTATAATGCTGATAATGAACGGCATTCATTGGAATGTAATCGTCAATTTTTCCGTATGCTACTCGTAATGTAAAATTGGCATCAGGATAAAAACGATGATTTGGCTTCATTTCCCTTAAACCTTGAACATAGATGCGTTGCAGACTATCGAGATTGTTTTCGTATGTCTCTGTCTGAAGATTTATATAAGAATTTAGATGAGTGACCAATCCATTGGCAAGCCTGTAAACCGGATCCTTACTTATTTTTTTGTGATCTTTTGGCTTGTAATTATTTAATAATGAGTTCAAGCGACTCTGACTTGTAAAGTACGACTTTTCGAACACATGCTTGCTGAAAGCCTCAAAACTTCCTTTATATTCTTTGTAAATATCTGAAAGAATTGATGGTCTGTAGTCTTTATCGAGTTCTGAATAGTAGATCTGAAGTAATTCAGTCATTACTTTCTGGTCAATTGCGGTATTATAATTATTAAAGAAAACCTCAGCCGACTTTGAGAGTTCCTCAAGCGACTTATTAATCTGTTCTTCAGAAGTTTTCCAGTTTAAGCTTAATTTTTCCAGTCTTATAAATTGTATTGCAAACCTGACGGCTTCAATACCAAGTCCGGCTTCAAAAAGGTAGGTTCTGGAAAGGTTTAAAGGAATATAATGCTTATAAATTTCTTCAAAAGCCGGGAACAGACCTCCATATTTTGTTTTATAATTCGGGTTTGTATTTGTCCATGCTAAAAACTCCTGTTCACGTTCGCTTTTAATATCAATTGAATTCATGCGTTTAATTCCGCGGTTCTCGCCTATCATTTTTTTCCATCCGTTCGCTATATTAGCATGTTTGTCAGCGTACTGCAGACGAACATGAGCGTCATTGCCGGTAAATGAATTAATAATATCGAGGCGGCGTTCGCGTAATTTTATAGCCACGGGGTTAGTAACATTTACAATGCCGTCAACAGCTATGGCAGGAAGATATTGCTGAGTACGACCCGGATAACCAAAAACAAAGGTGAAATCATCCTTTTCTACTCCTTTCAGTGAAATAGGAAGAAAATATTTTGGTTTATAGGGAACGTTGTCCGGCGAATAATCAGCAGGTTTATTATCTTTTCCTACATAAACACGAAACAACGAAAAATCGCCGGTATGCCTGGGCCACATCCAGTTATCAGTGTCACCCCCAAATTTACCTATATTTGAAGGAGGAGCTCCTACAAGTCTTACATCGCGAAAAGTTTCGGTATAAAACATGTAATATTCCTTGCCGTAGTAAAAAGGTTTGATCTGTACATCGTAGCCACTGGAATCGGCAGCATGTTTTTCAATAGCCTTGATATTCTCATTAATAATTGTCTTGCGTTTAAATTCAGAAATATCATCACTAACGCCTTCAAGAACCTGTCGGGTAACATCTTCCATTTTAATCATCAGTGTTACTGTAAGACCCGGACTTGGTAATTCCTCATTGCGGTTCATAGCCCAGAAACCATTGGTAAGATAATCGTTTTCAATTGAGCTTAAACGCTGTATTGAGCCAAACCCGCAATGATGATTTGTTAGGATCAGCCCTTCAGATGAAATGATCTCGGCAGTACAACCCCGCCCAAAAATTAATATGGCATCTTTCAGGCTACTGTGATTTACTGAATAAATATCTTCAGCCGTGAGCCTTAATCCCATTTGTTGCATTTCCTTTTCGTTAAGCTGCTGTAACAGAATAGGAAGCCACATGCCTTCAATTGCTGAAAGGCGCAGCGTTATTATCAGTAAACCAAAAATAAAATTGAGTTTTTTCATAATATAGTTGTTTTATGATGAGTATAATTCAATTTAAAATGATTTTTAAGCATCTTTAAAAGTCTTTTATTCTTTTCCGGGCATAATTACCCGTACCGATGGAACATCAGGGAAAACAGAATATTCCGCCAGTATTAGCTGAGTTAGGCTAATTTTTTGTTGAGCTATTTGCAGGCAATGGTTTCAATTTCAACAAGGACTCCCATAGGTAGTTTTACCACAGCATATGCTGCCCGCGCCGGTTGTTCGTGCTGGTAAAACGAACCATAAACTTCATTCATAGCTGTAAAATCGTCCATAGTGCTTAATAAACATGTTGATTTCACCACATCCTTAAAATCGTAACCGGCAGCTTTCAAAATAACACCTATGTTTTTTAAAACCTGCTGTGTTTGTTCTTTAATTCCACCTTCAACAATTTTGCCTGTAGCCGGATCAATAGGGATCTGACCGGAAATAAAAAGCATACCATTAAATTCAATAGCCTGGCTGTAAGGTCCTATGGCTTTGGGTGCATCAGGAGTGCTGATTACTTTTTTCATATCTGTGTATTTTAGTTAGGTTATAATTATTTGGTTAAAATTTTACTTACGTATTTATGATCCGGGTTTAACTTCGGGTTCCCTTACAAAAATCCAGAAAAATACTGAAACAGTAACGAAAATCCCACATAAAATATAGAGCAACTGATAATTTCCGGTTTGTTTTATTACATGAGCCACCCCGTTACTCATCATCTGCGGCAATACTACCGCCAGATTGAATACGCCCATGAAAAGTCCCATTTTTACAGGGTTCACACGTTCGCTCATAATGGCAAAAACAATTGATATCACAGCCGACCAGCCTATACCAGTAAGTAACATTCCCAGATAAAAATCGGTTTCGACAGTACCGAGGAAAGCTATATAGAGATATCCGATCGCAGAAAACGAAAGCGCAAAGATATAGGTTCTGACCCTTCCGATTTTTTGGGCAATTTCCTGTAAAATAATTGGAAATAAGGCACCGACAAAATTTAATATCAGGAAGCCAAGCGAAAGTATGTTCCCAATTGAAGAATCGGTAGTTTGAGCAACACCGGTGAGTTTTTCAGCAAACCAGTTAGCTATAATACCCGATATTTCAATGTTTGGAAGAATACGGTTCTCAATGAAGAAGCCTGACATTATGAACATGCTTTGAAATGCGACCCATGTGAAGGAATGAGCAAGCATGATCTTATGGAACTCGTTGTTGTTCGATGGTTTTTTGTAACCTTTCAAAATGATGTAAATGCCAATGATCACGGAGTAAATCAGCGCTGTTATCAGTAAGGCATTGTGAACAGGGGTCAGGCTGTCGAAAAAATGATTAAAAACGCTGTAAACACCGAAGACAAGAAATCCATAGAGTGGAAAGATCTCTTTAATGATCTGCAGCACACCATATTTTTCTTCTTTTACATTTTGAGCCGATTTCAGATATCTGGTTTCTTCTATCAGCAAAACAGGAAAAACTGCCATGATAAATACCAGCACAGCAGCTATATACAGAAGCTTTTCGTTGCCGAAAACCATACTCAGAAAATAGGCAAAAACTCCGAAAAAGCCTGATATTATCTGCATCCACACGTAACCTGCCGTCCTTTGCTTACCTTCGGGGGTAATGTCGGCAATGATCGAACGTGCCGGATTGAACGTAACATTCACTGATAAATCGAGAAAAAGGGCTATAACTGATGCTATAATTGTAATATCGCTGATACCTGTAATCCTTGAAATACCCTGAATATGCGGGAGCATAAGAAAAGCGACAGTGCTTACTATTCCTCCTATTATGATGAATGGCCGGCGGCGTCCTCCCATAAACCAGACATTATCACTGATGAGTCCTACAATAACCTGCCCGAAAATACCCGCCACCGGTCCGGCAAGCCATACAAAGGCAACTTCGTGAATTTCAAGTCCGTATTTTTTTGACAGGATCCAGCTTAATGCTGCTATCTGAGTTGAAAGTGCAAACCCTACAGCGGTGGCAGGAAGAGCAAGTATGGCGTAAAATAAATTTGTGAGTTTTTTCTGAAAGTCGAACATAGTCAGGCTGTTATGAGTCTTAGGATGGTTTAGTTAAAGCTGTGAATTTTTAAAAGTCTCAAAATTAAAGTATTTCAGGATACTACAAGTCCTTAAATTGAAAATGTTTAAGGTTAAACAACTATTGATTGTGGGATATTTTTCTATGAGAAGATGGTTGTTAAAATTTAGGGGGCTTTAATTTACTGAGATCCGGCTGCAAGAAAAAAGCTTCATCATCAGGTTTTATACCGGGATTATAGAGATAAATTGATACTTTTATTCATACGGAAAGTTGAATCTCATAGCCATTTGCTTTGCAAAGGACATGTTTTTTCAATAATCCGAAAAAAGAAGCATTGATTGAGTTTTTAGATCACAAAAGGAATTGAAAATAGTTACGGTATTCTCACCGGATCTATCCGTAATTCTCTGAATAAGCCGTTAGTAAACGGTTCATACAGTAAAGATAAGCCAAGATCAGGAATTGAGTTCGGCTAACTGCCATTCATGATAATGCTCACTAAACCAATTATATCAAGCAAATCCACAATGCCGTTACCGGTTACATCCGCATTATCAAAGCAGAATGGCTGAGGATTGTTACCCAATATATAATTAGAAATAGTAATTGCATCCAGAATATCAACAACACCATCGCAGTTGGCATCGCCAAGCAGGCTCGCAACTGCCGTACCTCCTGATAGACATACTACTTCTCCGTTTCTGCCTCCCACTACTACTTCCCATGAATTATCACCTGTAACATCGGGTATGACACTCAGAGCATCAACAGCACTTGGAAAACTCCTTGAGAAAAGTTCAGTTCCGTCAACTGCATCAAAATAATACACCATATTGTTTTGGAAAAGTGTTCCCAGCACGATGTCAGCTTTACCATCGCCGGTGATGTCCGGAATACGTGCTATATTCCAGGGTTTATCGGGTAATATCTGTGTCCATAAAGGTTGTGCATTTTGCCCGTTGAAAACCTGAACTGCAGTTCCACTGTTTGCTACGACAAATTCAACAAATCCGTCACCGTTCACATCGTCAAGCACCTGAATATCAAGGATAATATTGTTTCCGGCACTACCCTGAGCAAGTACAGTACCATTTACAGGATCCATGATATAGATATAGCCATTGAATGAACCGGCTACAATTTCAGGTTTGCCATCGTTATTTATATCGCTGATCTGAGCCAGAGCATGTCCCGCTGATCCTGAAGTAGTATAATTCCACATTTGGCTTCCGTTTGCACCATTAATTCCGTACACTCTGCCCTGTGCCTGAGTAGCATTTGTTCCGGCTGCTACTGCATCAGGAATACCATCTCCGTTAACATCCGGAATTCCAATTACCCGGTACATTGCTCCACCTAATGGACATTCCCAGATTGACTGTCCGGTATGTCCGTTAAGACAGTAAACCCTGCGAGGACCCTGATTGTTGCCGTCATCCCCGGCGCAAGCCAATACATCGGGGAAGCCATCTCCATTATAATCGTATTCGGCAAAAACCTGATAAACCCAGCCGCCTGAACCATAAGCATTGGTTTGCTTTTTCCATAATATCTCACCTGTTTTACCGCTTAGTGCAATAATTGAACGGTCGCCGCCGGTGGTTCCTACCACCACATCTTTATAACCATCGTTATTTATATCGTTAATTAATGTTACTGACTGCTGGTTATAGATATTGCCTGAATAAATATGTCTTTCCCATAATATCTCTCCTGTACCCGATGCATTTCCATTAAAGCATCTTACATAATTATCTTCCGAACAAACAATCACATCAGCTTTGCCATCACCATTGATATCGGGTATATAATGAATACCCTTAGGACTGTTGTCGTAACTTGTTGTTATGAGATAATTCCATAATTCAGTACCAAGAGATAAATTCACATCAGTACCTGCACCGGTAAGAGTCACAAGGTAAGGGCTTTGTGTAGGATCATTGCTTTCAATGCTCAAGTTTCCGCTATAAGTTGCAGCCTGTTTTGGCCAGAACCAGACATTAACAACCAGAGTATCAAGAGGAGCAAGGCTTGTTGGGAAACCAGCGGCTTCGTCAATGAAAAAATCAGGATTGTCGCTTGATATTGATGATATTGTAAGCATAGCATTGCCATTATTCTTAACCATCATTTTCCAGTGTTTTGTTGCATTGATTCTGATTGTTCCATAATCATGGTTCGAAGAAGGCAGATAAATATTAGGACCATCTATTACTGCCACTCCTGATAAAGTAACATTGGCCAGAGGATTCAGTGGGTCGTTTGATGAAATTTGAATAGTGCCGTTTAAAGGTCCGGCAGTTAAAGGCTGATAGGTTAATGGAATGGTCACCGATTGTCCGGCAGGAATGGAGATCGGGAAAGTTGCTGAAGTACTGATTGGTAAATCATGAGGAAAAATTATTTCATCAATTACAAGCGGTGCTGTGCCAACACTTTGAACCGGCATGTCCCATGTAACTGAATTGCCTACCGTTACATTGCCATAATTGAATGAGTTAGAAGGAAGAGCAATGGCAGGAGTACCTGTTCCGCCAAGGTCTACTTTGTAAAGCGTACTATTTGCACTTAAAGGTCCTGCAATATACCACAGGTAAGTTCCGTCAAAAGTGATTCCTGCAGGTCGCTGAGTTTCAGAAGTATGACTTTCAAGTACCACTCCTGTATTATCAGTTTTATATATCATATATGCGTTATAATCCACTATCCAAAGATCATCACCCTGTTTGCATATATCCCAGGTCTGATTGTTGGGTGGGAGAAACTGATATAAAACGGCACCCGTATTATCTACTTTATGTATCCAGCCCGGGTCAGGATGATAGGTCCCAACCCAGAAATTGCCATTATCATACTCAATACCTGACATGTATTGATTTGGTAATGTGAACTGTGAAAGAACAGCGCCGCTTAAACTAAGCTGCAGGGCATAGGATGGACCTGTTGTACCGCGGTCAATGATCCACAGCGATTGCCCATCCCAGGTCATACCATAGGAATCGCCAATTGTTGGATTAGTAAATAATAAATCAGCAGTGCCACTGACAGGATCAAAACGATAAACCCTGTCGCCATTGGCTCCATAGATACCATAATACAGATACGTTCCATCCGAAGCAAGCCCCGAAGCTTTTCCGGGAACCGTATAGGTTTGAAGGATGGTCCAATCACGCGACATTTCCTGGCTCATAACATTAAATGTTAATGTGAGCATGGTTAATGCAGAAAGTAAAATAATTTTTCTCATAACTTTAATAATTTGGTGAAATGATTGATTTACTGTTGGTTACATGAGTCATGCCAGTAAAACATGAATTAACAGGCAGTAAAATTAGTAATTTTGAATGCAAAAACCTCTTTTGAAAATGAAAAACTTACAGAAAACGTTAAAGTACATTGATCATAGCCTGAAAATCAGCTAATTGTACAGGAAAATATTTAATTGGATATTTGCATAAAAATAAAATCATTCCCGGGTTTGGAATGATTTTATTGGATATCTATGAAAAAGCACATAGTTACATAAATATTGCACATTTTATGTAACCGCTGCATATGTTGCTGAATTAATTCAGCAATTACTAAGTTATATTGAAGAAAACAATCGTTGTCTGATATTAAAATTTATCAGTTCTGAATAATTCGAAATTACTCGGTTCAACAATATTACCACAGTCTTCGGCAGTAATGAATAACTGAACCGGTTTAAAGGGTATGGAAGTTTTCATGCTTCCCGACATTGATTTGCTAATAGCCAAACGACCAATATTTACATTTTCTGCTTCCTGGGTGAGTGCCCAAACAACGTACTGATTTTTTGGGGGAGAAAGTCTTTCAGGCTTTGCTAAATGTTTTACAGTGAGGCTGATTTGATAATTTTCATTTTTATCAACATTAATTTTAGCAACTCCGTCGGCAGCGGGAACAATCTTTGATATTGGAAATTTAACCGAAGTTGAACATGAACCTAATGCTACCAAAAGTAACATGACGAAAATAGTACGTAAAGTTTTCATTTTTGGAATATTTAGTTAATTATTAATTTTTTGCAAAAGTCTGAAATAAAACGATGTAAAAATCATTTTATAATTATTTTAATACCTAATTCCTGATTTCATATAAGAATAAGGATTTTATGGTTTTGTTCAAAAAATTACATTTGCCCGAAAGCCATGAAATCCCAATGATTTTTTAACTTTGTAACAAAATTTACAATATGACCCGATTAAGTGTAAATATCAATAAAATTGCCACGTTGCGAAATGCACGAGGCGGTAATGTTCCTGATGTAATTGCTTCTGCAAAAAATATAGAACGTTATGGTGCCCAGGGTATTACGGTTCATCCGCGTCCTGATGAAAGACATATTCGCCGGAGCGATGTATATGAACTCAATAAAGTGGTTACCACCGAATTCAATATTGAAGGATATCCTTCTGAAGATTTTATCAGGATGGTTATTGAAGTAAAACCGCATCAGGTTACTCTGGTACCCGATCCGCCTGATGTATTGACTTCAAATGCAGGCTGGGATACAATCCGGCACCAGGATTTTCTGAGAAAAGTAGTAGCCAGATTTCAGGATGCCGGTATTCGTACTTCGCTGTTCATTGAAACTGTCCCTGAACTGATATTCAAAGCTGCTGAAACAGGAACTAACAGGGTAGAGCTTTATACTGAGCCTTATGCAGCAAATTATCACATTGATCGCGAAAAAGCAATTCATCCGTTTGTGGTGGCTGCCGAAGCTGCTGCAAAAGCCGGTTTAGGACTTAATGCCGGGCATGATCTGAGTCTGGATAATCTGAGGTATTTTGCTCAAAATATTCCAAACCTCCTCGAAGTATCAATAGGACATGCACTTATTTCTGATGCCTTATATCTGGGTTTGCAAAATACAGTACAGATGTATCTTGAAAAGCTAAGATACTAAAAGGATTGTGAAGCCTCACTACGGGATTTACACTCGCTTATGTAACAATATTTTAAAATTTTAAGAATGCAATTATTTTTCAGAAAATATGGAGCCGGAGAGCCGGTTATAATTCTTCATGGTTTATTTGGCATTTCCGATAACTGGATCACACATGCCAAAAGGCTTGCTGAAAAATTTGAAGTGTTTATTCCCGACCTGCGCAACCATGGACAATCGCCTCACAGTCATGTTTTTAATTATCAGGTTTTGGTTGAAGATCTTTTGGAGTACATGCAGGAACAACAGCTTGAAAAAGCGATCATTATAGGTCACAGCATGGGCGGCAAGGTAGCTATGAATTTTGCACTGGCATATCCGTATATGATCAATAAGCTTGTGGTTATTGATATAAGCCCGAGGGCATATCCTGTAAGGCAAATCCATAACGATATAATACAGGCAATGGAATCAGTAAATTTTGATGAAGTTGATTACCGTCAGGATGTTGAGGAAAAGCTTAAATCAAAAATACCATCGGAGAGGCTACGCCTGTTTATTATGAAAAATCTTTATCGTGTGAACCGGGGACGCCTTGGATGGCGTATCAATCTGAAAGATCTGGCTGATAATATGGATTCAATTACTGACTCATTATTGTATGACAGCATGTTCCCGGGACAAACCTTATTCATTCGCGGTTCGGAATCCGATTATATTACTGAAGATGATGAAGATCTTATTCTTGATTATTTCCCAAATGCCTATATCGAAACAATTGAAGGGGCGAGCCACTGGGTTCACGCTGATGCACCTGATGAACTTTGTAAACTACTCACAAGCTTTTTGGGGAAAGAATGCGTTTTATAATTAATGAATCTGGTTTCTGAAGTATAATTATTGAACCGTAATTTGTTGTTTATCAGTGTTGTGTCTTTCAAAGACTGACAATATTATATAAAGAAGCAGGATTGCCGGCGAAGATTGGAATCCTAAGAAAACAACCAGGATAAAAGTCAGAACCAGAAAGATCACTTTAAATTTAATAAAATTCCATTTTAACGATTTTGTTTTCAAACCCATTAACGGGAGTTTCGATACCAGCAATATGCTGAGCAATATGGTTAATCCCAGAAGTGCAAAATAATTATGAGTAAGGCTGGAAAGTAAATTCGCGTAAAGCCCACCGGAATTGTTTTGCAGATAGATAAATGTGAGAGAAGCTATAAACAATGCATTTGCAGGGGTAGGCAAGCCTTTGAATGAAAAAGTTTGTGAATCATCAATATTGAATTTGGCTAAACGCAATGCTGAAAAAATTGCAATCAAGAAGGCAGGTAAAGCGCTATAGTTCAATATTTGATTTGCAGGGAAAGGTGAGGAATTGACCATTAACATATATAATATCCCCGAAGGTGCTACTCCGAATGAAACAACATCGGAAAGGGAATCGAGCTGTTTGCCGATCTCACTTTTTGCATTTAATAAGCGGGCTGCAGTTCCATCAAAAAAATCAAATATTGAAGCAACAAATATCAATACTGAAGAATAAATGTATGATCCATTAAAAATCAACACAATAGCTATGCATCCACTGAAAAGGTTCAACAGTGTCAGTAAATTGGGAATGAATCGTATGACCATGCCATCATTTTTTTGCGAAAATAACTTTTAATCCTGTATCAGATTATTCTTAGCCTTTTATTTTGTTTGCCATTCAAGAATCAAAATACCTGAAAGATTAAAAAGTGCTTATTAAAAGCTTTGATTAATAACTTATATATATTTTTGCATACGTTTTAAGGATTTTATATGAGTGTTAAGATTTAACTAATTGTAATTAAAGTAATTAGCAACTTATATTAAGGATTATGCAACATTTGAGAACCATTATCACTTTTTTATTGGCGGTGGTAGCTCCGTTGGCAATTATTACCCTTGTTCTTCGGGAAGCGCGACAGGATCATGCTTTACTTGATGGATTGCAGGAAGAATATAATAAGGTTCATCAGTTGGGGGTTGATCATGGTAAACATGCCGTACTTCAGCAGGATTTTACTAATCCTCATATGATCACGGCAGCGTGTCTTTCATGTCATACTGAAAGGGGAAAAGAGGTACTTGAGAGCAGCCACTGGAAATGGGAACGCGAAGCCTATATACCCGGTAAAGGTGTTACTTATCTTGGCAAAAAGTCGTTGCTAAATAATTTTTGCACGGGTATTGCTTCAAACGAAGGCTCATGCAACCGTTGTCATCCAGGATATGGCTGGAAAGACAAAACATTTGATTTTACAAACGAGTATAATATTGATTGCCTTATCTGTCATGATAATACCGGTTTGTACGAGAAGGCTCCCGGTAGTGCTGGTTATCCGTATATGGATGAGAATGCGCCGGATTATAAAAAGATACTTGCAAATATTGGCAGACCCAAACGTGAGAATTGCGGATATTGCCATTTTAATGGTGGCGGAGGCAATAATGTAAAACATGGGGACCTGGAAATAGCTTTGCTTAGTGCCGACAGAACTATTGATGTTCATATGGGCGTTGACGGAACGAATATGCAATGTATAGCATGTCATCCGGCTGAGAACCATAAAATGCTTGGAAGATATTATGGTGTTTCATCATCAAATACACAAAGGGCTACTTGTGAGCGCTGTCATACTTCAGTGCCGCATACCAATAATAAGCTTAACGAACACACAATAAAAGTAGCATGTCAAACCTGCCATATACCGATATATGCCAAGGTAAATGCCACTAAAACCGAATGGAACTGGTCAACTGCCACACAACGCAAAGACGGGCTGCCTTATCAGGTTCTCGATTCTTTGGGTAACGAAATGTACACTTCTATCAAAGGTGATTTTACATGGCAAAGAATGGTGAAGCCTGAATATATATGGTTTAATGGAACTGCTGATCATCATCTGGTAACAGAAAAAATTGATCTTGATGATCTGCCAATGAAAATCAATACTTTGAACGGAGAATACCGTGACAGGAACAGTAAAATTTATCCGACAAAAGTTCACAGAGGAAAACAACCCTATGATCCTGTGAATCTGACTATTATTCAACCAAAGCTTTGGGATGCCGAAACAAATAAAGGTGCATTATGGATAGATCTTGACTGGGAAGCAGCTTTACGAACCGGAATGGAATATCTGGATTTGCCTTATAGCGGTCAGCATGATTTTCTTCCTACTGAAATGTTCTTACTTGTCAACCATATGGTGTCACTTGCCAGCGAATCGTTGCAATGCAGCGATTGCCATGCCCGAAATGAAGGGCGGCTTGCAAATCTGACTGATTTCTATATGCCCGGTCGTGATTACAATGCCGGTATTGATACTTTAGGAAAACTGCTTATTATATTCTCAATATTTGGAGCTATTACCCATGGTTCTATCAGAATTGTTACACACCGAAAAAGACAAACCAAATAACTATAACTAATCTATTATGAGCAAAACTTATAAAGCATACGTTTACAAGGGCTTTGAAAGGTTCTGGCACTGGACACAGGCTTTCCTTATTATGTTTCTGGCATTAACAGGATTTGAAATCCATAGCAGTTATTCCCTTTTTGGTTTCGAAACTGCTGTTGACTTGCATAGCAAGGCTGCATGGGCTTTTATAGTACTTATTGTATTTGCAATATTCTGGCATATTACCACAGGTGAATGGAAACAATACCTTCCGACTACAAGGAATTTGAAAGCCCAGATAGAATTTTACATTACCGGGATTTTCCGCAATGCACCACATCCTACAAAGAAGACCCTGATAAGTAAGTTAAATCCTTTACAGCGTCTGGTATACCTTGGTCTTAAAGTTTTCATAATACCTGTTATGGTTATTTCGGGATTGTTATACTTGTTTTTCAGGTATCCGCAATCAGGCTCAATTAAATCATTAGCAGTTGAAAATCTTGAGATCATAGCATTAATACATACTGCAGGAGCATTCCTGCTGGTAGCTTTCCTGATTGTACATCTTTATCTAATAACCACCGGTCATACCATTACTTCGAACCTTAAAGCCATGATAACCGGATGGGAAGAATTAGAAGAAGATGAACCAGATACTAACGAAGCCAAGCAATAAATTTTAAATTACCGAATATAATTGAAAATGCATAAATTAAATATATACAGTATGTATGCACAATATTTTCGTAAAGCATTATTAATGCTTTTTCTTGGATTTCTGGGAACAACCTTTTTATCTTGTGGCAAAAAAGGCTCTTCAGAAATAAGTGAGTCAGCCGGAACAGAAAAAACCATAATACTTGCCAAATGGCTGGAGGAAAACGGCAATTACATTAATAGCCCTGAAATTCCTTCTATTGTTGATTCTCATGTAGTGTATTCAATGAGGAATGATAATATTCTGGTTATTGATCTTCGTCCTGAAGCCGATTTTAATGAAGGACATATTGAACATGCAATAAATTTAAAACAATCAGAAGTGATTGATTTTTTCAAAAACAAAATAAATCCCGGATCTTTTAAGGGTATCTTTTTTGTTTGCAACAATATGAGTCGGTCTGGTTATACTGCGGGAGTCATGCGTTTATTGGGTTACGATAATGTTTTTGCTATTCGTTTTGGAATGAGCGGATGGGATAGAAAAGTAGCTGAAAATTACTGGATTGCCAATGTAAGCAACCAATTACTTGGTAAACTTGAAAGCACAGTCAATCCTAAAAACAAGGCTGGTAAACTGCCTGAAATAAAAGCTTCCGGAAATACCGGATATGATATTGCCATGGAGAGGGCAGAGGAGATCCTGAAAAACAATGAAAATTATGGTATTACAATAAAGGAATGGCTTGAGAACCCTGAAGCATATTATACCATTTGTTACTGGCCCGAAGATAAATATATCAGTAACGGACATTTGCCGGGATCAGTTCAGTACCAGCCAAAAAGCTCATTGGGTCTGGATATGGAACTTAATACACTGCCTGTAGATAAGCCAATCGTGATTTATTGTTATTCCGGGCAACACAGCACTTATGTTACTTCATACCTGCGTATGCTTGGGTATGATGCACGTTCACTGGTATATGGAGCCAATGCTTTTATACATGAAACAATGGCTAAAACCGAACCCAGGCCTACCCGTACTTTTACTGAGAATTTAATCCAGAACCTTCCGGTGGTTAGTACCGAAATTACTGAACCTGCTGAGGTTAATATTGTAAAAGAAGAGAAGATCAAAGTAATGGGCGGTTGTTAAATGACTATGAATACCAATTATCTGATATTAAGGATTGAATTAAAACATCAGATCATAAAAAATATAAGAGAATAACAAACGAATAAAATATTATGGAAAATAAATCAACTTCTTACATGAATCCATACCTGGCGGGTTTTCTGCTTGGGTTGGTTCTGATTGCTGCATTTTTTGTCACAGGCCGGGGATTGGGGGCAAGCGGTGCAGCTAAAAGCGTTGTAATATCTTCGGTGGCAACGGTTGCTCCTGAATATGCGCAATCGCATCCGTTTTATGCTGAGTTTTTCCGTGAAGGTCCCGGCCCAATGAAAAACTGGCTTGTTTATCTGACCCTTGGAGTGCTTGCCGGTGCATTCTTTTCAGGTGCCATGTCAGGCAGGCTGGGTTTAAAAGTAGAGAAAGGTCCGAGGATCAATTCAGCCACACGACTTGTTTTTGCACTTTTAGGTGGTTTAATGTTTGGACTCGGAGCACAATTCGGGAGGGGATGTACCAGTGGTACTGCCCTTACAGGTATGGCTGTTCTTTCAACAGCCGGATTCGTTACTATGATGGCTATTTTCGGAACCGGATATGTGCTTGCTTATTTTTTCAGAAAACTTTGGCTTAAATAGAAAGGAGTAAATTATGGGACCATTAATACCTCATGGATTCATCAACCCCGACCTTAATCTTTTCTTTGCCTTTATAATAGGTTTGGGCTTTGGTTACGTTCTCGAACAGGCAGGTTTTTCATCTTCACGAAAGCTTGCAGGCGTGTTTTATGGCTATGATTTTGTGGTGCTTCGCGTGTTTTTTACTGCAGCTATCACAGCAGCTACAGGTTTGCTGTTACTGAGTTATCTTGGTTGGCTTGATTACAGTATATTGTATATTAACCCTACATTTTTGTGGTCGGCTATTGTTGGTGGTGTTATTATGGGCTTTGGATTTATCATGGGTGGGTTTTGTCCGGGAACAAGCCTTGTGGGAGCCGTTATCGGAAAAATTGATGCCATGTTTTTTGTGATAGGTATATTTATCGGGATCTTTGTTTTTGGCCAGTTTTACGAAAGTTTTGAAAGCATTTATCTGGGTTATGGTCTGGGACCAATATTAGTGTATGAATCTCTTGGCATGAACCGGGATTTGTTTGTTCTGATCCTGGTACTTGTTGCACTTACAGCCTTTTATATTACACAGCGTATTGAAGACAAGGTTAATGATACTCCTATAAATGTAAGGGAATCAAGACCATCATATGCCATACCAGCTTCATTAATTATTCTTGCTGCTGTTTTGCTTCTTGTTCTTCCTTCGAGTCCGCGCAATAGCTGGGATGAAACTGATGCTGAAACCATATTAAGCGAAATGGCAGCCCGTAAGCATTACACCAGCCCTGATGAAGTAGCATTTAGCATTATGCAGGGTAAGGATTATCCGGCTTTGCTTGTTGATGTGAGAGAACCTGAAGATTTCAGTCGTTTTACACTTCCCGGTGCTATAAATATTCCTTTGAATGAAATATTATACCGTCGCTGGGAATCAACATTAATGAATCCTGAATATAAAGTGGCACTGTTCTCATATTCCGATACTCATGCTGAAGAGGCATGGCTACTTGCACGACGTGCCGGATACAAGGACATAAAAGTTCTGGAAGGCGGTCTTAATAATTTCTTACATAGTGTTTTTCTTAGAGATATTGACCCTGAAAGAAAGCGCCCGGACTGTATTGAAACGCATACCGCAAGATTTCAGAAAGAAGCAAAAGAATACTTCAAGATGGGGAAAGCTATTAAAAAAGTGGAAAAAGCACCCACCCCTGTTATTAAGATCGTAGAAATTGAAAAACCTGTTTCAGGCGGATGTTAATTTATAAAAACCTCTAGTTATGAATAATTCTCAGACTCAGTTATTAAATATAGGTGCTTTTCTATTTGTTGGATTAGCTGTTCTATTTATGCTTGTTCAATATTTAATAGGACCGGACTATAAAATGAACAATGCTGGTATGCTTGACGAAGCCGTAAATCATAATCGTTGGGTAATGCCTGTAGATATTAAAAACATGGCAGAATCAAATCGTTTGCAGGATTATCTTCTCGTTGATCTTCGCGAAACTATGGATTATAATCATGGTAGCTTACCTGGTGCTATAAATATTCCTTTTGATGAATTGTTGGAAAAAAAGTCGTTAAAGCAGTTGAAAACCAAGAAGACTGTGTTGCTTTTTTCAGAAAAAGAATCCCGGACTTCGGTTGCTGGATTATTACTGTCGGGCAAAGGCATTAAAAATGTTTTTGTAATGGCAAACGATTATAATTATGTGAAAGAAAATGTTCTGGAAAGTTATAAACCTTCTTCCGCATATATAAACAGCGAAAAGGCTGAATATGATTACTCAAGGTTTTTCAAGGCAGCACCCCAACAGGCTGCTCAGCCTGCTGCTTCGAAACCAAAGATCATCAAAACAGAAGTAATTTCTGTGGGCGGAGGATGCTGATTTGTGTTTGAACAGACTTAAGAATGGTTAGCTGATCCTAAATCAGTCAGTTTCTGACTATTATGCCACCTGCCATTGGTAATTGAAAAGGCAGGTGATTTATTTCTTTTACTTTGGTAACTTCTGAAATTGTATTATTTCGCCATTTGCTTTATTTCCGGAGTTGTTTTTGAATTTGTTTTATTAAACACAAACACCAAATATTTGTTAATTAATTGAACTATCAAAATTAACCATATATGAAAGATAAAATTGAATCAATTGGTACTTTATGGAAGCGTGAGAAACTCGCCACATTGGAATGGGAAGTTGAATTTGACGAATTATTGCTCGAAGATAAAGATCCTTTGCCCGGATATTATGATCATTTTGAGATTCCATCGCAGGAAAAGGATTTTCTGCCGCGCTGGATTTTTGCTGTTTTACGTCAAACCGGTCCCTGCGATACTGATCACCTGATTGATGTTGCTACACATATTAAAAAAGAAAAAGCTTTTTCGTTTGATGCAGTTCCAGGCCATCTCACACTGAATAACGAAGTTGTGCCATGTATCCGTTTTCAACTCGATGATTACAAGCATCTTGCAGAACTTATAAAAAGTTTTTCAAAGCATGGCTTTGAATTTGTTAGTGATCGAAAAGTTCCTGCATACGACAGCCTTATTAAAATCATCAAATTTTTTGATCTTACATTTGTGGATGATTATATTTACAAAGACAATGATATGCCTGATACTCACTATATTATAATACCCAAAAGGGTTGATTGGGATGTTTTTGAAAAACTGACTATCAGTGTTAAAAATAATTGTAGTCATAAAATATTTGATGCAGCATTGGTTTCTGCGTACGATAAATCAGGCTTGATCAATATGGTTCGCATTTACGACAGGAAACAGTATATTGAGAATATCAAGGAAATACGTAACAGGTATCAGAGTGAAATAACTTATCTTGACTAATAAATTCTTGTTTCGGAAAGATAAACAAATTCTTTATAAATGATCTCTGCAAAAGCTTTCATGGCAATGACGGTACTTGAACGGGCTGCTACCGTTCTTGAACACGGTACTGAGCTTAGTAGCCGTATTTATATGTTTTATGTGGTGAAACTTTATTGTTTGGGTGACTTTCTTGTTGAACTGTGGTACAAACAAAATGAAAATAAGATTGAAAAGATCGAGGTGGTGGACAGTGAGGAAATCTTTCACTTTTATGAAAAAAAAATTGATATCAGCGATTTATTCAGACATAAAGACAAGATCTGAAAATTCCAATAAAGGTTTTACCGTAATAATTTCATGCAATTAGCATTGTTTCCTGTATCAGTAGCTTTACTTCCGGCTTATCAGAAATAAATTCAATATTTTGGGCGCTCATTTCTTTTTATCAATGAGTGATCCACGACACATCAGAATACAGGATTATGATTTCGGACTACCGTGTTAAGCTATCTGTGAAATAAAGAATTATTTAAGCAGAAGAAGGCAAGGAACTCCTGTCTGGCTATCATATAGGTTTGTATGGGTATACGTATCTTGAATAAGAATTCAAATAATTATTTCTCAGGGTTTACTCTCGAAACGCAAGCCTTGTTTTTTTGTTAAAACAATATTTATTCTGATATACAAAGCTTTCGGTATGCTGCGATATGAGCCTTTACTACTGTGTCAATGGAAAAGTCTCTGGCAAACTGCCGGGTTAAATCACTGCTTTGCTTATTATATACTTCCCGCTTGGCAAAAAAATCATCAATCGCATTAAAAAGCGATACTGCATCCGGAGGCAAGCCGGAAGTATTCACAAAATTGTCCATTTTATAGCGTAAATAATTTTCCGGCTTGATTATTTCTCCCATTCGCTTTTTATTCACAGAAATGACCGAGCAAGATTTCATACCGGCTTCAATGGCTACACGACCAACTCCCAAAACAAGTTCCGGAAATTCTTCAGCAGTCTGCAAATCATGTATGAACCCGCATATCTTTATCAACTCACGCGAATAATCTCGATTTATTTTTGCTGCTTTTTTTCTGATGCTACTCAGATATGGCCCATCGCCATAGACAAAAAACTGCAAGTCAGCATATTTCTTCAACAAATCAGGGATGACATCCAAAATAAGAGAGACTGCGTGCGCATGAGAAGCATCGATCCGGCTAACATAAGCCATAGAAAAAGGAATAAAATCAAGTTTCTTATATGAAACAGAAATACCATTGGGAATCATAATCGAACGATCGCGAATTTGATAAAAATACCTCGAAGTAGTTAAAACGGTATAACTCACAAAGATGAAAAGCGATGGCAGGCGACGCGAAAACCAGGATCGTAGATCATAACGGGGGCGACCGTGAATAGTAACAACCACAGGAATATTCATCAAATAACCGGCAATGGATGCCGTCAATATCGGCTTGCGTTGATGAGCATGAATGAGTTCAATCTTTTTGGTACGTATAAGCCAAACCAACTGTATGATTTGAATTAGTAACAAGCCGGAAAAACGCACCCTGGGAACCATATCTATTACTTTTGACAACTGATTTACTTTTCTGCCCTTTTTTGCAAGTAATACCACGTCTTGACCCTGTGCTACCAATTCATTTACTAACTCAAACACATGATTTTCGGCTCCACCGTAATCAAGACGTTTTATAAACAATAGAATCTTCAATAGTTAATCATTTGGTTTAAAAGTGATATTTACCGGATAAGGCAGATTCTTAACTGCAGGTACATTTAGCAAAAAACTAAAATCTGTGTTTTTTCAAAATCATTTACATAGCAAATGTATTAAACAATTCACAGGCAACAAGAAACAGGCTGGGTGGGTTTATAATTTCCTTTAATTCTTGAAACTATTTCCAATAAAACTTATAAATTCGTATGGTTATAAATTCCATGACCTCGACAATGCGTTAATCAAACGAGCAGATCAAGCCTTATAATATACTAATAGACAGGTGAATGCAATTTAGTTAAGTGATACGTATTGAAGCCAGGAAGGCAAAACCTGGAAATTTTAATAAAAGTTTTACCATAATAATCTCATGCATTTAGCATTGTTTCCTGTATCAGTAGCTTTACTTCCGGCTTATCAGAAATAATTTCGATATTTTTGGCGCTCATTTCTTTTTATCAATGAGTGATCCACGACACATCAGAATACAGGATTATGATTACGAACTGCCGTTGCGGCAGATAGCTCAATATCCGCTTGAACAAAGGGATAGCTCAAGTTTACTTTTATATAACTGCGGAAAAACCGAATCTCATCCTTTTCTTGCTTTGCCTTATCTGTTACCTCCGGAATCATTTCTTGTTTTTAATGATACACGTGTTATTCGGGCAAGATTTTTATTTTATAAAACCTCAGGAGCAAAAATTGAGATTTTTTGTCTTGAACCGGTTCATCCTACTGCCGATCTGCAGCTTGCTTTCAGTGCCACTACTGAGAGTTACTGGAAATGCTATATAGGCAATGCCAGAAAATGGAAAAACGGCAGGCTTGAGTTATCAGTAAATACAAAGGCAGGAGAAACCCTGGTTTGGGCTGAAAAAATTAATATGGAAAATGATACTGCAATTGTTCGGTTCACTTGGAGTAATAACGAGCTGAGTTTTTCAGAAATAATGGAAGCCTGTGGTCATATACCTTTGCCACCCTATATTGACAGATCTGATAATGAGGATGATATAGTAAGATATCAAACCATTTTTGCCCGCATACAGGGATCAGTGGCTGCACCAACGGCGGGGCTGCATTTCACTGAAAAAACTTTTGCCCTTCTTAAACAAAAAAATATCCTTACTCACTGGCTTACCCTACATGTTGGAGCCGGAACTTTTAAACCTGTGAGTTCAGAGACGATAGGAAGGCACAATATGCATTTTGAAAATTATATCGTTACCCGCGAACTTATTCTTAAACTTTTGTTACATGAGAATAAACCGGTGATTCCTGTTGGAACCACTTCCATGAGAACTCTGGAAAGTATTTACTGGTTAGGAGTCAGAATTCTAAATAATGAGCTTCATAATGATTTGATTACCAATCAGTGGGAACCTTATGATAAAAATCATGATAATGTTTCATTAAATGCAGCATTACAGGCACTGTTAAGTCACTTTGATAATCACGGACTTTCTTCATTGAATGCTTCTACGGGACTGATAATTGCGCCTGGATATAAATTCAGGGTGTGTTCGGGTCTGATAACAAATTTTCACCTTCCTAAAAGCACATTACTTTTGCTGGTAGCTGCACTTATAGGAGATGACTGGCGTAAGGCTTACGACTTTGCTCTTGAAAACGATTTCCGTTTCCTGAGCTATGGCGATTGTTGTCTTTTTATTCCTTGTACACAATGAAGTCGTTAATTTATATTATTACAGGAAACCAGGGTGAAGGAAAAACAACTTTTGTAAAGGAACTGGCAGCTTTATTCAAAAAAGATGGTTTTAAATGCAGCGGCTTTTATGCTGAGGGTTATTGGAAATATAATATGCGTTCTCAGTTCGATCTGGTTGAGATAAACGATATCGAAAGAGAGATTTTATGTAATACTGAATACGAAGAGAATGATATACAATTCAGGCGTTTTTTCTTCAAACCAAAAGCTTTGGAATCAGGAAAACGTATCCTGGCAGATGCTGCCGGTTCGCGATCTGTTGTTTTTATTGATGAAGTAGGAATGTTTGAGCTGGAGAATAAAGGCTGGGCAGAGGCTATTGATAGATTACTGCTTGACTCGCCATTGGCTTTGATATTGTCAGTAAGAACGGATTTCGCTGACGAAGTACGCAAAAAGTTCAATCTTTTAAATGCCTCAGAACGAAATATAGCCTACACAAATCCTGAAACAATGTTTTCTGAAATTAAAACTGAATTAAACCAAAATCAATGATATTCGGTTAATACGTATCGTAAATTTAACTTTATCGAAAATAACACCATACAATTTAAATAAGTCAGTTTTCATGAATGTACAATCTCCCGGCAAATCTGCCCCAATAAAACCTCTCTGGATGAAAGCAGCAGTTGCCGGGGGGCTTTGGGCTTCGGTAGAGATTATTGTGGGAAGCTTTCTGCATAATATTCGTGTGCCTTTTGCTGGTGCGGTGCTGGCTTCTTTTGGTGTTATGCTGATGATAGCGTTTTATCGTATGTGGCCTGAACGTGGATTGATATGGCGTGCCGGAGTCATTTGTGCACTGATGAAATCGGTATCACCAAGTGTAAATATTCTTGGACCAATGCTAAGCATAACCATTGAGGCTTTTCTCCTCGATATTACTTTGCGTTTGATCGGTAAAAATCTGATCTCATTTATGGTTGCCGGTGGGATAACTGTGATGTCAGCTTTTGCGATCAAAATATTCAATATACTGGTCGTATTTGGGTTGAACATGGTTGCTTTATATGAAAATGTGTTCAATGCTGCTGCAAAGCAACTGGGTTTTGTAAATTCCGAGCCTTTAAATCTGATATTGGTGATTGCGGGAATTTATTTTCTTTTGGGAATGATAGCTGCCATAATCGGCTTCACTATCGGACAGCGATATATAAAAGAACTGCCGGGAGATGAAAGAACTATGGCACTGGCTATGCAGAATACTGATACTGAAGTCGGACAAAGCCGCTATTCATTATGGTTATTGTTTTTACATCTTGTGTTTATTCCTGCTGGCATATTGGTTCTGAACAAAATGAGCCTTTTTTATGCCTTGCCATTGGTAGTTGTTTATCTGGTTTTCTGTATAACATGGTATCCGAATATATGGCGAAGGATCAGCAAACCGTTTTTATGGGTACAGTTGTTAATAATGATACTTCTGGCAGGCTTGTTTTATGGCGGCTCAGATATTGATAACGGTTCGAATCATTATCAGGGCTGGTTTGCCGGATTACAGATGCTTTTCAGAGCAATGCTGGTTATAACTGCTTTTTCAGGAATTTCAAATGAATTGCGAAACCCTGTGATAAGAAAATATCTTACGCAAGGCAGATTTAAACAGATTTACAGTGCTGTTACTCTGGCGTTTATGGCTTTACCGGCTATGCTTGAAGAGAATGTAAAGCCTCGTGAATTGGTTTTTCGCCCGTTTTCTGTTATTGCAACTATGCTTGCCAATGCAGGTAGTTGGGAAAAAACATTTGAACAGAATGAAAATAATATGATGACAATTGAAAAACCTTAAATCTGAAATATTTGAATAGCTTCAGGTAAGAGCGACTATATTTGTTAGAACCAATAATTTGACAAATACATCAGTCATATTTAAATAAAGGAATAAATTTGTTAAAATTTTCTAGTTGTGATTCTGAGAATTCAAGTTGATAATGAATAAAACAACAGTGGGCAGAAAAGAGGATAAAAAATCTGAAATGAGCTTCTGGGAGCATCTCGAAGATCTGCGATCAACAATAGTACGCTCGGTATTTGCTATTATGGCATTATCGGTTGTGGCATTTATTAATCGCAGTATTATTTTCGATAATGTGATCCTGGCTCCCAAAGATTCTGAATTTATTACTAATGTATTGTTATGCCGTCTTGGTAAATTTCTTAATCTTGAGTCTCTTTGTATTGATAACCTTTCGCTTAAGATCATCAATATACATTTGTCAGGTCAGTTTCTTACTCATATGTATGTAAGTATGGCTGCGGGTTTTATTATTGCCTCTCCTTATGTTATATATCAGTTCTGGAAATTTATTGACCCGGCTCTTAAACCTGACGAAAAGAAATACAGCAGGAGGGCTGTTTTTGTGATTTCATTGCTTTTCATCTCCGGAGTTCTTTTTAGCTATTTTATTATTGTTCCGCTTACCATAAATTTTCTTGGCACATATCAGGTTAGTGGTTTTGTGGCCAATCAGATATCTTTACAATCCTATATCAGTACTGTGATATCAGTAACATTAGGAGTGGGGCTTGTTTTTGAGTTACCTGTTCTTATTTATTTTCTTGCAAGGATAGGTATGGTTACTCCTGAATTTTTACGAAAGAATCGTAAATATACCCTTATAATTATTCTGATAATTGCTGCTATTATTACTCCTCCCGATATTTTCAGTCAGATCCTCGTTAGCATACCATTGCTGGCTCTTTATGAAGCAAGTATTTATATTGCCAAAAGGGTAAATCGGGGAAATGAATAAAAGATGTAACTTTTTTGATTTTACATCGTCAAAGTAAATGAAAACTGTCATTAATTAATAAAAATACTAAAATCATGACTTATCAGAAATTGTACAGAAGTCCTGTTCAAAAGGTATTCGGAGGCGTTGCAGGCGGCATTGGCGAATATTTAAATGTTGATCCGGTAATTATACGTTTGATTTTTGCAATTGCTATTATTTTCGGTGGCGGCGGATTATTGATTTATCTGATACTCTGGATTGCTATTCCTCTAAGACCAATCACCGATCCCATGTTCAAATCTGATAAAACTCCCCCTCCTCCCGGTAGTGTTGGTGATGATCAGGATCAATTCAATGCGGATGATTGGAGTTCAGAAAAAAAATATGCAGGCTCATACAGAGGATATGAGGTAAAGCAAAGAAATTCAAGCGGATTGATTGTTGGAATAATTCTAATATGCGCCGGAACATTGATTATGGCATCCCGCCTGATACCTGGTATCTACTTTCGCAATCTGTGGCCTTTTATTCTCTTAATAGCCGGAATAGCACTTATACTGACATCGTTTAGTTCCTCTGGCAGAGAGTAGATTTTGATAGTTTGAGTAAATGAAATCTTTTAATTCAAATAAAAATGAATCATAAAAAATTAATCTGGGGTGTAATCCTGATCCTGATCGGGATACTTTTTATCCTAAAAACCACCGGCGTCCTGTATTTTAATTGGTATCATATTATTTATCTCTGGCCTTTACTACTTGTATTTTGGGGTATTTCAATTCTTCCTGTTAAAGGGCTGCCAAAATTTTTGCTGTCTCTTTTAGTTGTTGTTGCAGGGATATTTATAATGTACAAATACAATGGTGAAGATTGGTATAAAGATAGGAACCCATGGAGATATTATCATAAGGAATATCGGGATAAAGAACCTGATTGGGATAGAAATGAAAATGAAAAACAAAATCTGATCTTCCCATACGATCCTGAAATACAAAGTGCTGTATTGGAATTAGATGCTGCGGTTGGAAGTTTTGAATTGAAGAAAACAACCACTGAATTAATAGAGGTGAATAACGAAGGAAATATTGGAAAGTACAGCCTTACTACGCATGAAAGCGATGATAAACACATAATAAACCTTTCGATGGAGAAGGTTTCAAAGCAAGTGATTAAAGTGAAACATAAGGTAGATATAAAATTGAATGAAAATCCGCTTTGGGAAATGGATATGAACATTGGAGCAGCTAATGTTGATATGGATCTAAGCGGGTTCAAAACAAAAAATATTAAAATTTCGGGCGGAGCTTCATCTATAATGCTGAAAACCGGTGATTTGTATCCTCAAACAACAATTGATATTGATGCTGCTGCATCTTCCATTACTATTTATGTTCCTGCAGAGTCGGGTTGCAGGATTCAAACCAGCACTGTTTTATCCGGTCGTAAAATGAAGGATTTTAAAAAGACTGAAAATAACGATTATGTGACAGATAATTTTGAGGATAGCGATAATAAGGTCTTTGTTATTGTAGATGCTGCTGTTTCGAGTATTGAAGTAATAAGATATTAAGCTCCGGATATAGTTTGAATCATATTTGAGCACAGGCGTCTGTTATAAGAATGGGCGCCTGTATTTTTATTTTTTTTATTACATTTGTGGCATCAAAATATTTTATCAGCTGATGAATTTTTCCAACCCTGCATTTCTAAAAAAGATTCTGGCGGTATTTATTTTTCTTTTATTGGTAACCTCTCCTGAAATTCTTTCAAGGAGTGCCCATCCCTCTTATATTGAATCACTTTCGCAAAAAGAAGAAAATCAGCTTTTTAGCTTGTTATTAAGCAAGAACAAACTTGGATTTGATGAGCTGATGAATGATTATTCATGGTTCAATGGTAATATAATGCTTATTAAAAATCATAGGGTGATTTATCAGCATTGTCAGGGTTATGCCAATTTCCGAACCCGTGAATTACTTACGCCTGAGTCAGCTTTTGAATTGGCTTCGGTAAGTAAGCAGTTCACTGCTGTCGCAATTCTCCAGCTATATGAGCGAGGTCAATTGGATATTGACGATAAGGTAAATAATTATATTCCTGAACTTACCTTTGATGAGGTAACCATCAGGCATTTGCTTAATCATACCTCCGGCTTGCCTAATTATATGCAGATTGTTGAGGATTCATGGGAAAAACCATATTACCCCGACAATGAAGATATGATTGCTTTGCTTGTGGATGAGAAAGCCACATTGCTTTTTCGTGCCGGAACCACACATAGTTACTCAAATACCGGTTATGCCATATTGGCTTCAGTTGTTGAAAGAGTTACAAAACAAAGTTTTACCCGGTTTTTACACGAAAATATTTTCGAACCGCTTGAAATGTATAATACTTTTACGAGCGCTGAGCTGATTGATTCAACTATACAGGTTAAGCATATAGCCCTGGGTCACAGAATGATACGCAGAGGTTTGCTTTCAATTACACCCTCGGTTCATAATAGAATTCTGGGTGACAAAGGAATTCATTCAACACTGGAAGATCTTTACAAATGGGATCAGGCATTGTATTCTGATAAAATTCTATCACAGGAAACTCTTAAACAGGCTTATGAACCAACAATGCTGAATAAAAAAAGCAATGTGCCTTACGGATTTGGTTTTCGTACTGGTGATGTAGAAGGGGAGAGATATGTTTTCCATCATGGATTATGGGAAGGTTTTCGGAATGCTTTTGTCAGATATATCAACAGGGGAGATGCTGTTATTATCCTCAATAATGCTAACCAAAGAGGTTATAACTATGTTTTGGACAAATTTCGGAAAATAATTGAGGAAGATGATTCTCAGTTAAC
>CAZJZG010000024.1:0-53473 GCA_964550455.1 uncultured Bacteroidales bacterium
AAATTGTAATGGAAGTGTTAATGTCATGGATGTAATAACAACAGTTAAATATATGATTGGCGACAACCCACAGCCTTTCTGTTTTGAAAACGCCGATGTTGATGGTGATGGAAACATAGACATTACTGATGCTGTTAGTACGGTAAATATTATTATGAACATGAGATAGAAAGTCTGATTCCAGGCAACTTTTGCAAATCTCCTGACTTGTCCGCCTTATTGAAGTGCTAAAAATATTATATTGATATTCAATTAGTTATTGAACGAAAACTCCAAACCTGTCGCACTAAAATGGACAGGTGGGAATGAAATCATGGCTATAATGCAGGCTAATCAAATTTCAGGATAATCAGCCAAAAAGTCCGTGCAGTTCAGCGTTGATGCGATTAATGATAGTTCCCAATCCTTCGGGGTCTTCAATGAAATTGATCTTATCCACATCCACTATCAGCAATTTACCAATATTATATGATTCAATCCATTGCTCATATCTTTCGTTCAGCGATTTTAAATAATCCAGACGAATAGCATTTTCATAATCCCTGCCTCTTTTCTGGATCTGATGTACCAAAGTAGGAACGCTTGCTTTCAGATAAATTAAAAGATCAGGTGGTTTCAAAAACGAACCCATCAGCTCGAAAAGAGAGCTATAATTATCGAAATCGCGTGTTGACATAAGATTCATTGCATGAAGATTAGGTGCAAAAATATGGGCATCTTCATAAATTGTTCTGTCCTGAATAACTGTTTTACCACTGTTACGAATATTTATAACCTGCCTGAAACGGCTATTCAGAAAATAAATCTGCAAATTGAACGACCAGCGCTGCATGTCGTCATAAAAACTATGTAAATAAGGATTGGATTCTACATCCTCATAATGAGCTTCCCATCCGAAATGCTTTGATAATAACTGTGTAAGGGAAGTTTTCCCCGAACCTATGTTTCCGGCAATAGCTATGTGATGCATGTTAATCTTGTTTTAATTGCAACAATTATGTTTTCAGTATGTGTTTAACTTTCAGTTCTCTTATTCGTAATATTGGCTATCTCATCAAGGATATTGCGATTATTTGATAATCTTGGAACCTTATTCTGACCTCCGAGCTTACCTTTACTTTTGAGCCATAAGTAAAACGTTCCTTCCGGAGCTGAGTGTATTACCGGTTCGCGAAGTATCATATTATTATATCGCTTGGCTTCATAATCAGAATTAAGTTTTTTAAGCTCAGTATCAAGTATCTGGCTGAAGCTTTTCATATCAACAGGTTCTTTTTCAAACTCAATAATCCATTCGTGGGCTGCATTTTCATTTTCCTGAAAATAAACCGGGGCAGCAGTAAACTCTGACAAAACAGCACCTGTTCTTTCGCATGCAATACTTAAGGCTTTCTCGGCATTATCAATCATTAGCTCTTCTCCTACCGCATTGATAAAATTTTTTGTCCGTCCTGCTATTTTTATCCTGTACGGAGCTATTTCAGTAAACCTGACAGTATCGCCAATAAGATAGCGCCACAATCCGGCATTGGTAGAAATTACCAGGGCATACACTATATCTTTCTGAACCTCGTCAAGTGTCAAAGATCCTGGATACTCATTGTTCAGTTCATCCAAAGGAACAAACTCGTAATAGATACCATGATCAAGAAAAAGCAGAAGATCTTCATACTGAGGGCGGTCCTGCACAGCAAAAAACCCTTCTGATGCATTATATGCATCCATATAATTCATGTTTGCCGGAGTAATATTTTCAAACTGCCTGCGGTATGGTTCAAAGTTCATACCTCCATGAATAAAAAGCTCAAGCCGTGGCCACACTTCCGATAAATTGGCTTTACCAGAAATTTCCAACACCTTTTTCATCATCAGCAGCATCCATGAAGGAGCGCCTGTTATATTTCTGACATCTTCGTTGATTACGGCTTTTGAAACTTCTTCAATTTTCAATTCCCAATCTTCCAACAAAGCCAGTGATTGATGCGGAACCCGGTTTTTACTTATCCATACAGGCAGGTTTTTAAGTAAAACGGCAGAAATATCACCGTTAAATGAGTCATTGCCATTTTTTCCTACCGGCAAAAGTGACCCTGACAAACCAAGTATCTTCCCGCCAAGAAGCTGAGCATCCGGATTATTGTTGTAATAAATTGACAATAAGTCCTTTCCGCCTTTGAAATGACAATCAGTAATTGCTTCACGACTTACAGGAATAAATTTGCTTTTATTGGCAGTGGTTCCCGATGATTTTGCAAACCATCGTATTTTAGAAGGCCATAGCAGGTTTTGCTCCCCTTTTTGTAAACGCTCAATATAGTGTTTAAATACCTCGTAATTGCTAACAGGAACTCTTTGCCTGTATTCCTCCGGTGTATTTATTGAAGAATATTCGTATTTCCTGCCCCACTCTGTATTTGCAGCTTTGTCAATAAGGTTATGAAACAACTTTAACTGCACCTCACAAGGGTTGTTCATAAACTCCTCAATCTGGCTGATCCGTCTTTTTATATACCACGAAACAGATGATTTGATTATTGGCATTTTCAATAAATTCTGATTAACTGTTGCAAATTGGGGTATTAAATACAATACAACTGCAAAGGCTCAAAAGTACAACGAAATTTAAGAATACAAAACAGAATTTATCAACAATCTGCTTTCAGATATCATTAAATGGCTGATTTCAGCATTTATTTTAACGAAAAACCATAAAATGAAGTAAATAATTTTAGTCAGGTTGTTAAGAATTCTTCTATGTATTAATGTATTGGCATATATTTTGAGGTTTTAATACGATTTCTTCTGTATGTTTCAGATAAACACCCCGGGACGATGAATGCTTATTTCTCAGAAAAATCAAGGTTGCCTCATATATTGCTCATAGTAGTTCTGTTATTGTTTTCATTTGATTTATATTCACAGAATTTCGGGCAAAACAAACCAAGTTACAGGCGGTTTGATTTCAATGTATATCAAACCCCAAATTTTGAAATTTACCATTATCTGACAAATGATTCAATAGTATCGCTACTGGGTAACCTAAGCGAAAAATGGTATAAAAGACATCAAAAAATATTTAACGACACTATACCATTCCATAATCCGGTAATTATATATGAGTCGCATCCTGAATTTCAGCAGACTACAGCAATAAGCGGCTCTATTTCTATTGGAACGCAAGGGGTTACCGAAGCATTAAAAAACAGGGTTGTAATGCCGATTCTTGAAACCAATGCACAGACCAACCATGTGTTAGGTCATGAACTGGTTCATGCATTCCAGTTTAATGTACTTATGAACAGCGATTCACTATCGTTGAAGAATATTGAGAATCTGCCATTATGGATGGTGGAAGGTATGGCTGAATATTTATCAATTGGCAGTACAGATGTATATACTGCAATGATCATGCGTGATGCTTTGGCGAATGATGATTTTCCCACTATTAAGCAAATGACCCGTCAATACAAATATAACCCATACCGGTTCGGACATGCATTCTGGTCGTTTGTGGCAGGAACCTGGGGCGATACCATTATAAAACCATTGTTTTTTCGCACAGCGATGATGGGATATGAAGCAGCTTTTAAAATGGTTCTGAAAAAGACTGAAGAAGAAGTATCGGAAATGTGGAAAGAATCATTTAAAAAGCATTATTCTTCATTCCAGGGCGACTCTTTGAGGCAATATTCCGGAAAACAACTGATATTTGAAAAGAATGCGGGAGAAATGAATATATCACCTTCATACAGTCCTGATGGAAAATATATTGCATTTTTTTCTGAAAAACGCTTGTTCAGCCTCGATCTTTACATAGCTGATGCCTCAACAGGGCGAATAAAACAACGACTTACGAGCAATTCGCGCAATCAGGATATTGATGGTTTTAATTTCTTTGAATCAGTTGGAAGCTGGTCGCCCGACAGTAAATATTTTGCTTACGTTGTGGTAAGTAAAGGGAAGAATAAACTTGCCATAAAACAGGTGAAAAATCTGAAAAAGCCAACACTTGTTGAGTTTGAGAATATTACTTCGATCAATAACCCCGCCTGGTCGCCCGATGGTAAAAAAATTGCATTTACCGGTCAGCAAAACGGGCGTTCTGACCTTTATGTGTATTACCCCGAAACAGGTAAACTTACTAATTTAACTGATGATTATTATTCCTATGTTCATCCGGCATGGGCGCCCGACAGTAAACATCTGATCTTTGCAACTGACCGCAAACAACCGGGTGACAGCAGCAAGGAGGTAAATTACAATTTCAATATTGGATATCTGAATATTGACAAACCTCATGAGATCAAAGTAGTTCAGATTTTTAAAGGTGCCAATAATTTCAATCCGGTTTTTTCAGCCGATGGAAAGACCATTTATTTTCTTTCAAACCGTGACGGATTGCGAAACCTGTATGAATACAACACAGATTCAGAAAAAGTATATCAACTTACCAATTATTCAACAGGTATCAGTGGAATTACTGAATTATCACCGGCAATAAGCATTTCATGGAAAAATAATACAATCGCATATTCATTTTTTGAAAAAGGCAGCTTTACTATTTTTTCTGCCGGGATTAATGAATTTAATCATCGCGAAGTTGACCGTGACTCAATAGATTTTACGGCTGCAATTTTACCACCTCAGCAGCGCAGCACTGATTCGTTCGTTGACCATGATCTGCACCAAAATTACAGCGCTCCTGTTTTCCCTCCCGATTCTTTCTCAATTCGTCCTTATCGTCCGCAATTCAAACTGGATTATATCGGGAATACCGGTGTGGGAGTTTCAGCAAGTGCTTACGGTACCGGCATGGCTGGTAGTGTGTATATGATTTTTGGCGACATATTGGGAAATCAGCAGCTATTCACCATGCTTGCCTTAAATGGGGAAATTTATGATTTTGGAGCTCAGGTTTCTTACGCAAATCAAAAACGAAAAATAAAATGGGGTGGTGGAATTTCACATATTCCCTATCAACTGTCATATCTTTCGTATGGAGTAGAAAATATTGGTACTCCCAAAGAACCCATATTTGCTGAAACCCTTGAATTAAGAAAACTCAGAACCTTTGAGGATCAGGTGTCTTTGTTTGCATGGCTTCCTTTATCAACTACGCGCAGATTTGAAGCTTCGGCTTCTACATCGCTTTATTATTACAGAATTGATGCCTTTACAAATTATTATCAGGGTGGCTATTTAATCGGGCATAAACGTAAACGGCTAAAAGATTATGAGCCTGACGGTTTTAACCTGCAAAAAATATCAACTGCCTATGTCAGCGATAATTCATTTTTTGGGCTGGCTTCTCCAATGATGGGGCACAGAATGAGATTGCAAGCCGATCAGTATTTTGGCACCATGCAACTGTTTTCTGCCTATGCCGATTACAGACAATACTACTATGTAAAACCTTTTTCTTTTGCTTTCAGGCTTATGCATTATGGTCGTTATGCAGAAAATTCAGAAAGAGAGCTGTTTTATCCTTTGTTTTTAGGTTATCCGGGTTTTGTAAGAGGTTATACATCAGGGAGTTTAAACAAGCATGAAATGTTCTTAGAGAATGATTCATTATCTCATATGCTTATTGGCAAACGCATTGCATTGACCTCTGCCGAGATCCGTCTGCCGTTCACAGGTCCAAAGCGCCTTGCTTTAATTACTTCGGGAATTTTTTTTACTGAATTAACATTGTTTTTTGATGCAGGTCTGGCATGGGATAAAGTTGATGATATTTCGTTCAATTCACATAAAATAGCCGACAATAAAAGATTTCCGGTATTCAGCACAGGTGTGAGTATGCGTATAAATCTTTTTGGTGCTATGGTTCTTGAACCTTATTATGCTTTTCCATTTATACACAAGGGAATAAGTCAGGGTTTTTGGGGATTGAATTTTCTGCCCGGATGGTAAAAGATTTATATATCTTTGCTCTTCGTTTAAACCAAACATTAGACCCTTAATGAATAATACACGAATTGCAGGAACCATTGCCGGAGTACTCATTACCTGTTTTTTACTGTGGTACTTTTCCAATATTGTAACATATTTTCTGGTTGCAATTGTATTGTCAATGATAGGAGCACCTATAGTAAAATTTTTATCCAGTTTGAATATAGGCAGGTTCCATCTTCCAAGAACTTTGAGCTGCATTCTTGCTTTGCTGATAATTATAGCGACTTTCGGGCTTTTTATCATTGTTTTTATTCCTTTGGTTTCAAAACAGGCTGCCCTTATCTCACAAATTGATACCGAAAGCCTGAGTGCAAATTTGCGTGAATTACTCGCGCGTCTGGAAGTTATCCTGTATAATACAGGATTTTTGAAACGCGATCAAACATTGATAGCCTTTTTAAATGAAAGCGTCAGTAATTTTGCCAATACAAAAAGGATCTTCAATTTTTTAAACGACATGCTATCGTTTACAGGTTCATTTTTTGTTGGTGTTTTTTCAATATTTTTCATAACATTTTTCTTGTTAAAGGAAGAGGGGCTGATTTCCGGTCTTGTATTGCTGATGGTTCCGGAACGCTACAGTAAAGAAACAATTACCGTGTTCTCAGAGAGCAAGCGTTTATTATCACGATATTTTATTGGTATTTTTATTGAAGTAGCCAGTATGATCACGCTTATAAGTATAGGCACATCAATTCTTGGAATTAAAAATGCCCTGCTGATTGGTTTTATAGGAGGTATTATGAATGTTATACCTTATCTTGGACCGGTTATAGGAGCTTCAATAGGTGTGGTACTGGGAATTACCTCTGTGCTCGGCGAAGGTGTATACGATCAGCTTATTCCTGTAATAGTTATTATTGTATCTACTTTTCTGGTAGCCAATCTGATTGACAATATACTTTTACAACCCTTTATCTATTCCAGCAGTGTAAAAGCCCATCCTCTCGAAATTTTTATTGTATTGCTAATGGGAGGAAGTATTGCCGGAGTGATTGGAATGGTGCTGGCAATTCCTGCATATACTGTTATCCGCGTGATAGCAAGCCAGTTTCTGAATCGTTTCAGGATCGTACAAAAGCTTACTGAACGAATGCGTGGAACATGAAAATACTTTCGTTTAAAGGGTTCTGTAATTTATTATCGTATTATCGCCGGATTCTGTCAACACTTTCTTTCAGGCGTATTGGAAACATTCTGAAATTAAAGGCAAGCTTTTGGATTTCAGCACTTTTAGGCAAAAACATTCATCGGGGCAAGCCTCTTTCTGTTTCCATAGAGCCTGTTAATTATTGCAATCTTCATTGTCAGGAATGTCCGGTGGGTTCGGGTAAGCTAACCCGCAAACCGGGAAGAATGGATATTAAAAATTTCAAAATCATACTTGAAAAACTACCCCGCGAAACTTTGTACCTAACTCTATATTTTCAGGGTGAACCTTATCTGAACACCCTGATCTTTGAAATGATAAAGCAGGCAAAAAAACAAAAGCTTTTTGTAAGCACTTCTACAAACGGACACTTCCTTGACCCTGAGAATACTGAAAAAACTGTTGTTTCGGGTATTGATGAGGTCATTATTTCTCTGGATGCAAGTACACCGGAATCTTATCTGAAATACCGCATTGGAGGTGATTTTAACAAGCTAATTCAGGGCATACAAAACCTCGTTGATGCCAGAAATTCGCTTAAGTCTGCTACTCCTCTGATTAGGTTGCAGTTCATAGTGTTCAGCCATAATCAGAATGAATTAAAACATGCTGTTTCTTTAAGCAAAAAATTAAAAGCCGATATTCTGGAATTTAAATCAGCACAACATTACGATTTTGAAGATGGAAATCCTTTCATGACCAGCCTTGACAAATATTCGAGGTACAGGAAAACAAAAGACGGAAAATACATTATTAAGAATGCCTTACGTAACCGTTGTTACCGCATGTGGAGTTCATGTGTTATAACCTGGGACGGGAATATAATTCCCTGCTGCTACGACAAAGATGCACAGTATAGTTATGGAAATCTGCTGTATAACGATTTTAGTACAATATGGAACGGCGAAAAGTCAAATGCTTTTCGTAAAAAAACACTAACTGCGAGAAAGGATCAGGAAATCTGCAGGAACTGTACTGAATAGTGAAATTACACTGTCATCACTTCCTTTTCTTTAGCTTCCATCATCTGGTCAATCAAAGCTATATTCTTATCAGTAATAACCTGAATATCTTTTTCAAGGAGCTTAACAACATCTTCAGGAGCGCCCATCTTTTCAAGCTTTTTGGCTGCTTCATTTGAGCTGCGGCGAATATTGCGCACTGCGACTCTGGCATTTTCAGCTTCGTTTTTAACAATTTTCACCAATTCACGACGTCGTTCTTCAGTAGGTTGCGGCACCTGAATACGAAGAACTTCACCATTATTCTGTGGATTAAAACCCAGATTAGCAGCCATAATTGCTTTTTCGATCACCGGCAACATACTTTTATCCCATGGCTGAACTATGATTTGTCGTGGATCGGGTGTGTTTATATTCGATACCTGATCAATAGGAGTAAGGGTGCCGTAATAATCAACCATCACCCTTTCAAGCATTTGAGGACTTGCTTTTCCTGCTCTTATTTTTTGGAGTTCACGTTCAAAATGTTTCAAAGCATTTTGCATGCTTTCTGCAGCTTCGTCAAGTACGAACTGAATTTCTTCGTTCATGGCGTTTAGAATTTTGGTTCAGACTGCAAAAATAGTGTAATTGCGTTTAATATGCTCAGGTTTTATCAGAAAATCAGTGTGCCAACCTGTTCTCCTTCTACAATCCTTTTCACATTACCTTTTTGGTTCACATTAAAAACAATGATAGGCAGATTGTTTTCGCGGCAAAGAGTAAAAGCTGTCTGATCCATTATCCTGAGCTGTTTTTCAAGTGCTTCGCCAAAGCTCACTTTATCATATTTTACAGCATTGGGATCTTTCTCAGGATCGGCACTATAAACACCATCCACTCTGGTACCTTTTAAAATAGCATCGGCTTTTATCTCTACAGCACGCAAGGCAGCGGCTGAATCAGTTGTGAAAAACGGATTTCCGGTACCCCCGCTGATTATCAGAACCCTGCCCGATTCAAGTTCCCTGATCGCTCTCTCACGGCTAATCTTTTCACATATGGGGTCAATAGCAATTCCACCCATTACTACCGAAGGTATATTCATGTTTTTAAGAACCGCCTGCAAACCAAGACTATTGATAACCGTAGCAAGCATTCCCATATAATCGCCCTGAACACGGTCAATTCCGGTGGTATTGTTCTGAAATCCCCTGAAAATATTTCCTCCGCCCAGTACAATGGCAACCTGAGTACCCAGCTTATAAACTGATGCTATTTCTTTGGCATAATCTTCAAGTCTTTCAACTTCAATACCGTATTGCAGGCTGCCTGCCAACGACTCACCACTAAGTTTTAAAAGTATTCTTTTATATTTCATTATATTTTGCATTATTGATCTCTGTTGTTATTAACTGCTGTATTAAAACGTAAACAATTCAGAATATTGGCTCTGAAACATGGTTCAAAACTAAAAAATATTATCAATTCATTGATCTTTGTTTATCTTAATTCCAGAACAACATCCACTTGTCCATCATCAGTTTCTATGCTAAAACCTCTTTTTTCGAACACTTTTATCATTCGTGGATTATCGGTTGTGGTTTGTGCTACAATACGTTTAGGATTCCACTGACGGGCTATTTCAAGACAATAATCAGTAATCAGATTCCCCAAATCGCGGTTTTGCCATGCATCAGGTATTAAAATTGCATATTCTACATTTACATAACCCGGATCGGCAATAAGCCTGCCTACGCCTATCAATTGACGTTTCCCTTCGCTTTCTATTTCGGCAACAATGGCTATTTCTCTGTCGTAATCAATATAGCAGTAGCGTGAAGCCACCTCATGAGAATGCCAGTGGAAGAAATGGCGGAATCTGAAATAAAGCGATTCTTTGGAGCAATTGCCAAGCATTTCGAGCCATAAAGGTTCATCCTCAGGTTTAATAGGCCTTAGCAATACCGGTGTTCCATCATTAAGCCTGATCTCTGAAACCATTTCCTCAGGATAAGGATGTAGCGCAAGATGCGAGTAACGCGGTATATGACGGTCGAGCTGTTTACGGTCAATAATAATTCGTGCATCAAGGGCTATAACATCGTCAATACCAACAAGGAGAGGATTTATATCCAGTTCTTCAATCTCAGGATAATCGGCTACCAGATACGACATACGTATCATAACCTCTATGAGTTTTTCAATGTTTTTAGGAGTACTTCCTCTGTATCCTTTAAGCAATGGATATATCTTCAGCGATTCAAGCATACGTCTTGCAAGTCGCTCATTCAGCGGCGGAAAACCAATTGCGCGGTCATGAAATAGTTCGGCGGTAATGCCACCCATTCCGGCAAGTAATACAGTGCCAAACACAGGGTCCTTTTTTATCCCGAGTATCATTTCAACACTATCTTTCTGACTTATCATTTTCTGAACCGTAACGCCCTCAAGTTTTGCCTGCAGATCATAAGCCTTTGCATTGCTCATTATCTGATGAAAAGCTGCTATGGTCATTTCCTTATCTCCAATGTTCAGTACCACGCCACCGGCATCAGTTTTATGGGTAATATCAGGTGAATGGATTTTAAGTACCACCGGAAATCCTATCCTGGCGGCTATTTCAGTTGCTTCTTCGGCAGTGGTAGCTATAAATGGCTTTGCTGAAGGAATTCCGTAAGCTTCAACCAGGGATTTTGAAATATTTTCCGGAATTATTTCATCTGTTCCTGTAAGGCTCGACAAAAATTTGTCTCTTACCTTTTTACGATCGTACGAAAACCCAACAGGAACATCTTTAGGTGTTTCATAAAGGGTTTGTAAATTACAGGAATAATCCACCAGTGTCATATATGAGCGTATTGCCTGTTCGGGTGTCTGATATGCAGCAATTCCGTTTTCATACAGTATCTGCATTGCTTCACGCATGCTTTTACCACCCAGCCAGGCGGCAAGGATAGGTTTTTTTGTTTTGGAGACAAGCTGGCTAATTTCCCTTGATGTTGCAACAGGATTTGTCATAGCCTGAGGAGTCAGAATTACCAGAACAGCGTCAACACCTTCGTCGGCAAGTACTATTTGTACAGCTTTTGAAATACGTTTGGCACGGGCATCTCCAAGCACATCAACTGGGTTGCCATGCGACCAGAAAGGGGGCAGATTTTCATTCAAAGCCTCCATTGTTTTATCTGAAAGCTGTGCCAGCTCTCCGCCAAGGCTTATAAGGGTATCAGTTGCCATTACTCCGGGTCCTCCTGCATTGGTAACTATTCCCAGGCGTGGTCCTGCTGGTGTTTTATTTCGTCCGATAAGTTCAACACAATCAAAAATATCGCCTATATCAAATACTCTGGCAATTCCAGCCCTCTGAAATGCAGCATCGTAAACATCGTCCTCAGAAGCCATTGCTCCTGTGTGAGAAGCAGCAACAGCAGCCGATTCAGGAAAACGTCCGGCTTTATATACAATTATAGGTTTTGAACGTGCAAAAGCACGTGCTGCTGTCATGAATTTGCGGGCATTTTCAATTGATTCTATGTAAAGAATAATGCTGTGCGTGTTCTCATCTTCACCAAAATAATCAATTAAATCGCCAAACTTCACATCAAGGTTGTTACCGATAGATACGAAATATGAAAATCCTATCCTGCCTTCAAGTGCCCAATCCAGCACCGAAGTACATAAAGCCCCCGACTGGGAAATAAAGGCTATATTTCCTGCCGGAGGTAAATCGGAAGCGAAACTTGCATTCATTTTTAATCCGGGAACAATAACTCCAAGGCAATTAGGACCTATGATCCTCATATCATCGTATTGCTTCAATACCTGCTCAATTTCCTGTTCAAGTTTTCTTCCTTCCTCACCAATTTCACGAAATCCTGCCGACATTATAATAATGCCCCTTATCCCTGTTTCACCGCATTTTTTCACTTCTTCAGGTACCTGTTGTGCAGGAGTACAAATAAGTGCAAGATCAGGGGTGCGGGGAAGTGAGCCCACATCCGGATAACAAGGAATTCCCAGGACGGCTTCATAATCAGGGTTTACGGGATAAACCACACCTTTGAATCCTCCGCCTACAAGATTACTTAGTGTTTTACCGCCCACACTGTTGGGATTAGTAGTTACCCCTATAAGTGCAATGCGTTGAGGTTTAAAAATACTGTCGAGATTGTGAATATTCATAGTTGAGAGATTAGCAGTAGTTTTTTAAAGTGAAGCAAAATTATGACTTTTTCTGACTTAAATCCATCCACATCGCCAATAGTGAAAAAGTACCGTAAATTCACAGGCTCAAAACAGCTTATAATTCAACTGAGTCAGGGATCACAATAAAAATTTATAGCATGACTATGGAATTATAAGTCGCTTTTCTCAACCTGGGTTCTATTCGTCAGATCCGGGTTCAATCTTGAATGTAATTTTAATATCGGAAAGCAGGAAATTATGATTATAGCAATTACAAACTGTGTTCTTTTTGACTTTTTAGTTGAATCATAGCAGTTTATGATCCGTCATTTGTTTCTTTTCATCAGTTGCATGCCAAAATTGCGAAATATTTCCTTTTTACGCTGGTCAGCCTGTACCTTTTCAAGAACCTTAAGAGCTACCTCATAATACTGTTCTATCATTTCTTCAGCATAGGTTCTTACTTTCAGTTTTTCAAATATTCCAAGTACTTCCTCAATTTTTTCAGTTTCGCTGGCAGCAGGAACCGAAAACAAATGTCTGAGACGCCCGGAAGTTTCAGGGTTAGAAAGTTCCAGAGCTTTAAGGTAAAGAAATGTTTTTTTGTTTACTGCTATATCACCACCTCTTTTCTTTCCTACTTCCTTTTCTGAACCAAAAGCATCAAGAATATCATCCTGGAGCTGAAATGCAATACCAAGCTTTTCGCCATAATCATACAGCAAATCAATCTGTTGCTGAGACGCGCCTCCAATTATAGCACCGATCTGCATGCATCCTCCGAAAAACACAGCCGTTTTCAGACGTATCATTTCAATATATTCTTCAATTCTCACATCGTAGCTATCTTCAAAATTCATATCCATTTGCTGCCCTTCACAAATCTGGATTGCAATACGGTTAAAAGCATGAAGAAGCTGGGGTAATATCTTAGGGTCAGTTTTAATCAAAAAATCATATGCCATCGCAAAGAGTGTATCTCCTGAAAGTATGGCTATATCAGTATTCCATTTACGATACACTGTTTCTTTACCTCTTCGCAATGGAGCCTGATCCATTATATCATCATGGATAAGTGTGAAATTATGCAATAATTCAAGACTTACTGCCGGATACAGGGCTTCATTACAATCGCCATTTACCAGATCGCAGGCGAGCATTGAAGCAACAGGCCTGAAACGTTTGCCGGCATTGGAAAGAGTGTAGCGTATGGGAGCATAAAGCTCAGAAGGATAATCGGGATAGTTAATACTTTTGATAACCTCCTCAATTTTTTCCAGATATAAATTGTGATCCATAAGTAAATACGATCAGTTTTTTAAATTGTAGTTTTTCCTGATTGAAAATCTGCAGAGAAAAATAGTTCAATAAAGTCAAGCTTTCAGGATTTCGAGAAGATACTGTCCATATCCGCTTTTAAGCAGTGGCTGTGCCAATTCTTCAAGGCGGGCAGCATCAATGAATCCCATTCTGTAGGCTATCTCTTCAATACAACCTATTTTCAAACCCTGTCGTTCTTCAATAACCTGAACAAACTGCGAAGCCTGTATCAGCGATGCAAAAGTGCCGGTATCCAGCCAGGCTGTTCCCCTACCAAGTAAACCAACTTTCAGTTTTCCCATTTTCAGATATTCCTTGTTCACATCAGTGATCTCATACTCGCCACGGGCGCTGGGTTTAAGATTTTTAGCAATTTCAACTACCGAATTATCATAAAAATACAAACCCGGAACTGCATAATTTGATTTTGGGTTTTGAGGTTTTTCTTCTATTGAAATAGCACGCATCTTCTTATCAAATTCAACTACTCCATAACGTTGCGGGTCAGAAACATGGTAAGCAAAGATCACCCCTCCATTGGGATCATTATTTCTTTGCAATAGCTTTGGAAGGCCTGTGCTGTAAAAAATATTATCGCCTAAAACAAGAGCTGCCTTATCTTTTCCGATAAAATTTTCACCAATTACAAAAGCCTGCGCCAATCCATTGGGAATTTCCTGTTTAGCGTATGAAAACGAGCATCCAATCTGTTTCCCGTCACCCAGCAAATGCTCAAAATGAGGTAAATCATGTGGTGTGGAAATAATCAGGATTTCACGAATTCCTGCCATCATAAGAACTGACAGCGGATAATAAACCATAGGTTTATCATAAACAGGCATAAGTTGTTTACTAATAGCCATTGTTAACGGATGCAGGCGTGTTCCGGCTCCGCCTGCTAAAATAATACCTTTCATATTTTTTAATATTTGACTTGTAAAAATAGATAAATATCAAATTAAAACTACAGTATCAGGCTTTATTTGTTTCAGCTAACTTTTGAGCATTCTCCCTGCCTTTAAATTCATATTCAGCATCAAATATCTCAATAATAGGTTCTTCAAACTTTTTGGTTGTTATTCTTTTATCAAAACTCAGCAATAACGAAGGCAATACAAACAGGTTTGAAAGTACTGCAATAAGAAGGGTAAAAGAAATAAGGAAACCCATAGCTTCGGTTCCGCCAAAAGTTGACAGGGTAAATATGGCAAAGCCAAAGAAAAGCACAATAGATGAATAAATCATGCTGAATCCGGTTTCACGAAGTGCTGCAATTACCGAGTCATGAATATTCCAATTGGTTTGTTTTAATATCAATCTGTAGCGCGACAGGTAATGAATGGCATTATCAACCGAAATACCCAATGCCACGCTGAATATTAAGATAGTGGAGGGCTTGATTGATATTGCAAAAAACCCCATCATAGCTGCGGTAAGGATTTGCGGCAGCAGGTTTGGAACCATTGAAATAGCAACTACTTTAAAAGATGTGAACAACATCAGCATCATCAGTGATATGGCAATGATTGCAAAAATGAGACTGGTCATTAAATTTTTAACCAGATAATCTGTTCCTTTCAGAAATACCACACTGGTTCCGGTAAGGATCACCTTATATTGATCAGGAGGGAAAATACTATTTATCGTAGGTGTAATTTCATCAGTAATGCGTTTTATTTCATGTGTTCCTAAATTTGCCATCTGAATACTTATACGGGTTATCTGCATGTCTTTATCCATAATGGAGTTCATAATGCTGCGACGTTGGTCTTCCATTCCCGGAACATAACGCAAAATAAAACCCTGCTCGTTAGGAGTAGGCAAATCATACATTGCCATATTACCATTATAAAAAGCCTGCCTGAGGAACTTTGTGATCTCAGCTACCGATAAAGGTCGTGAAAATTCAGAATAAAGAGCCAGCGAATCCTGTAACTGATTGATCTTACGAATGGTTGTCAATTGTGTTACTCCCCGCTTCTTACCGGTATCAATTTGAATTTCAAAAGGAAGCACTCCATTAAATTCGCGTTCGAAAAACAAAAGATCCTGATATAATTTGTCTTTCTTAGGAATGTCATCCACAACATTTCCTGAAGTTTTAAGTCGGGTAATACCAACGATCCCAATCAGAGTAACAACTATAGCAGTTACATATACCTTTTGTCTGTGATTAAGTACTATATGTACAATTTTTTCAAGAAGCCTGATTGTAAAATTATTATCAAGATGGCGTACATGCTTTTGGCTCGGAGGATCGAGATAAGAGAAAAATATTGGAATGAGTATGATGGTTAGCAGGTAAATAACCATAATATTAATTGACGCAATAGTGCCAAACTCAACCAGCATTTTATTTCTTGTAAGGATAAAAGTTGCAAATCCTGTAGCAGTGGTAAGGTTTGTAAGAAATGCAGCATTCCCGACCCTGTGCAGCATCCTCGACAATGCTTTTACCTTGTTTCCGTGTGCGCGGTATTCCTGATGAAATTTATTAAGCAGGAAAATACAGTTTTCAACCCCGATCACAATAAGCAAAGGTGGAAATACCCCTGTAAGAATAGTGATCTTGTAATCGAACAGCACCATCATACCCATTGCTATTACCACAGTAATACCAACAATTATCATTGGGAAGATCACTGCTTTGAAAGAGCGGAAAAAGATAAACAATGCCACTGAGGCAATGAGAACAGCCAGAAACATGAACAGTTTTAGTTCTGACTGGATTTTTTTCATAACGCTGGTGCGGATAAATGGCAGACCTGATAAATGATGCTCAATTCCCGATTCTTTATTGAAATATTCCACTGCATCAGTTACTTCCTTTACAATGGGTAATCTTCCTTTGGTGTTAAGAATTGCATTATCAAGGGTAACTGCCATGAGTGTGGCACCGCTTTCCAGATTAAAGAGCAGTCCGTCGTAAAAAGGAAGGCTAAGAATTTTATTTTTCAATGAATCAAGTTCCAACTGGGAATCCGGAAATTTATTAAAAACAGGTACAAAGTCATACCGCTGAAGGCTGTCATTCTTAACAACCTCGAAAATATGGGCTAACGAGACAACTTCCTGAACTCCGTCAATGGATTTGATTTTATGAGTTAAATCATACCATGCACGAAATTTTTCGATCTCAAAAATATCCTTATCCTTTATCCCTACGAACAGTACACTTCCGTCTTCTCCAAATATTTCCTTAAACTGCCGGTATGCTATCTGGCTTGAATCAGAATCAGGGAGTATTTGAGCCATTTCGTACGACAGTTTTATTTTTGTCGTCTGAAAAGCCATAAAAACCGTAATAAGCCCAATTACAATAAGATGGGCAAGACGATATTTTAAAATAATCCGTATGAAAAAATGTGTCATTTAACAGATTTGATTTCTGTAAAAAGAATTATAAAATTGCTGTGGCAAAATTAAAAGTTTGGCAAAATTAAACCTTTCAGGCAGAAATTAAGGAAATTTGCACAATTTTACTAACTAAGTTCTTAATTACATATGATGAATTTATCTGATCCGGAAATACTTTTTATTGACAGCACTCATCCTTTGCTGCCTGAATCACTTGAGCAGGCGGGTTTTATTTGTGAACAGTATCCGGGATATAAATACAACGATTTCTTGAAAATAATTGGAAAATATTCCGGTATAATAATCAGAAGTGGTATCAGCCCCGACAGGCAATTCCTTGAAAAAGCAGTAAATCTGAAATTTATAGCCCGTGTTGGAGCCGGCATGGAAAATATTGATGAGGACTTTGCAAGATCCAGAGGGATAATTTGTTTTAATGCTCCTGAAGGCAACCGCGATGCAGTGGCAGAACATACTCTTGGCATGTTGCTGGTTCTTATGAATAACCTGTTACGTGCCGACACTCAGGTGAGAAAAGGACAATGGTTGCGTGAGGAGAACCGTGGTGAAGAAATAATGGGAAAAACTATAGGTATAATTGGTTATGGGAATATGGGGAGTGCTTTTGCACAAAGACTTTCAGGTTTCGGAGCCAGAGTGATTGCATATGATAAATACAAAACATGTTATTCCTGCAATTTTGTGGAAGAATGTGATATGCATACTGTTTTCAATGAAACGGATATCCTCAGTCTGCATGTTCCGTTAACTGCCGAAACTGATTATCTGGTAAATAACGAATATCTCGCTAATTTTTCAAAACCCATCCGGCTGATCAATACTTCGCGTGGCAGGGTTGTGAAAACTTCTGATCTGATCAAAAAAATAGAGGAAGGGAAAGTTACAGGAGCTGCCCTTGATGTTATTGAATATGAAAAGAAAACTCTTGAAAATCTGGAAAACATCCCCGCTGATTTTAACTATCTTGCTCAAAGTGATAAAGTAGTTCTTTCACCTCATATTGCCGGCTGGACCAAAGAATCATCAGCAAAACTGGCAGAGGTTCTGGTGAAAAAGATCCTGGAAAACTTCCGGGCTAAATAAAATTACGACTATTTTAAGCCTTAAGTTTAAAATATTGAATCTAAGCTGATTATTACCAGTTCAATATTTTCATAAAATCAAATTCAGCAGGATTGGCAACATATTTTCCTGCCGATTCGTAATCGCTTCTAGTAATGAACTGAAGTCCGTTTTCAAACACCAGTTTTGCTTTAGCGCCATCCATATTTACCAGACGTGGCATTACTTTTCCCTTTTCATTGGTTACATCTTTCAAAAACAGTGGTTTGATTTCTCCGGTATGGTCAGAAGTAACCATGCAGGCAGTATGACCCTGATCAAACAATTTTTTAACTCCCAGACCAAGTAAAGCACAATAAAGCAAGTCAAACGCTATTGGTCTCACACAACGAATTTCATATCCCAGCTCAACAGGACGGCTTTTTACATTCAATTTTAAGGCTTTAAGCTTTTGCTGAAGTAAAATATTGAAAATATGAGCCTTACTAACATTGCCAAGTTCAGGATGCCCATGATCATCGTAAGTAAACTGGATTCCTGAATTCTTTATTTCCTCATCAGTCATAAAATGAAATACACCTTCGCTTACAATGGCTACACCGTATGATATGCCCAGTATCTGTCGTTTAAGGATTGAAGAAATAATAAGATTGATAATACGGTTGTAAGTTATTTCAACTTTATTAAACATCTCAGGGATAATTATCATAGGATAATGGCAAGAAGCACCTATTCCAAAAGCCAGATGTCCTGCTTCGCGCCCCATGGCTGACACTATAAACCAATTGCCACTGGTTCTTGCATCTTCATAAACGGTGCTGGCAATTTTAACACCTTCTTCCTTAGCGCTCTGATAACCAAACGTTGGCTGACCCTCAGGCAACGGCAAATCGTTATCAATGGTTTTGGGAACATGGATATTCTGAATCTTAATATTGTGTTTTCCAAGAAACTGGGCTATGCGGTTAGCTGTTGAAGCAGTGTCGTCTCCACCAATGGTAACAAGCAGTTTAACATTGTTTTTCACAAAGAAATCAACATTAAATTCGGTGTTAGCCGGTTTGTAGCGACTCATTTCCAGGGCTGATCCACCCTGATTATAAATTTTATCTGCCATAGGAAAATCAATTTCCTGAATTTTTGGAGCAGGTGTAAAAAGCGTTTTAAAGCCACTATGTAAGCCTAAAACACGATAACCATTTTTCAGAAAAACTTTAGCAACGGTTCCTATAACTGTATTAATTCCGGGAGCAGGACCTCCACCACATAAAATTGCAATGCTTTCTATCATAATCTCTATTGGTTTTAAAGTTAAGGCAAAAATATAAAAATTGAATGAACAAGAGCTTTTTCACAGTCGTGTTACATAAACAACAGCATATATTTTAAAAACCTTTATTTTTGCTGTTCAACCAATTAAGCTGTTGTATATGAACCATATCACAAGTATCCTGATTTTTATCTTTCTTTTCCTGAATTTTCAGAACCCTGCCTCAGCCATGTCTGACAGTCTGATAAGTCGCGAAGCACTGATGCACACTGTTGATATTCTCACTTCAGCCGAAATGGCAGGTAGATTGCCCGGTCATGCCGGTTTTACAAGGGCTGCATCATATATGACTGAACAATTTCAGAACCTGGGTCTTATTCCGGCAGGCGATGATGGATATTATCAGCATATGAAGGTTGAATACAATGCTATTCCAGAGCCTTGTGGTTTTGAACTGCATCTCAGAAGTCAGATTTTCATGCCACGGCATGGAGTTGATTATACTTTCAGGGGTTTTACCGGTAGCGGCGATTTATTTGCTCCGGTTGTCTTTGCCGGATTTGGTATCAGCATGCCTGAATATGGTTATGATGATTTTGCAGGACTTGAACTGAAAGGAAAAATTGTGATGGTTTTCAAAAATAATCCGGACTGGAAATTACCTGATACTTCCTGGCCTGGTGCATTACCGCGCGAAAAAGCCAATGTTGCCCGTGAACATGGTGCCGGAGCTATTATTTTTGTATCTGCACCTTTTGAAAGGATCGGAATACCCGAAATAATAGGCAGTGTGCTGCATGGACCCGGTGAGCAACCGGCAGATTTTCCACAACTGATGATAAGTCGGGAATTGGCTGACAAAATACTTGCCGAATCGGACAATGACCTTGAAACGCTGCATAATGAACTAAAAAACAAGCAGCAACCTATATCATTTGAAACCGGTACCAAGGCTCATATAAGTGTAAGAACCGAATACAACCCTGAAGCTCCTGCATTTAACATTATAGGAATGATTGAAGGTAATGATGCTGAAAGGAAAAATGAATTTATTGTTATCGGAGCGCATCTTGACCATGTTGGAAGCCAGTGCGGAACTATTTATCCGGGAGCTAACGATAATGCCTCAGGCTCTGCTGCAGTGCTTGAAATTGCAAAAGCTTTCAGCTTATCAGAAACAAAACCTTTACGATCGCTGATATTTGTATTATTTACGTCCGAAGAACAAGGGCTTCTCGGTGCCGGACATTTTGTAGAAAATTTCCCTGAACCTCATAAAAACATTATAGCCATGTTAAATTTCGATTGTATTGCACATGGCGACAGTATTCAGATCGGTAATGGAAAAAGTTCGCCGGAATTATGGGAACTTGCCCGAAAATCAGATAATGAGAAATTGGTCGTTGACCGGACATGGGGTGGTGGAGGAGCTGATCTCACACCATTTTTCAATGCCGGAATACCGGGGCTTTATATGGTCAGTACCAATAGTTATACATACCTGCACACACCTGAAGACAAACCAGAAACACTCAATCCCGGGCTTTTTGAAGCTATTGTAAGATTAGGGTTCAGAATTATAAAAGAACTTGCTGAATAACAGAGCATTGCATCCTATAAAACAGGACAGGAACACTCAATTATGTACATTCCCAATAAAGATTAAAAAGTACCCGGATCATAAAAAAACCGTCCACTGAAATGTAGTTTTTATATTTCCTTACGTGGGGCAAGGAATTTATTATACAACATCAGTCCGATAATTGTTGCCACCCCTATTAAACTGAAAATGAACCATAACAATCCCGGGCGGTTTAATCCGTCAACAAAATACACATACATGGTTGCGCCAAGAATACCTCCTATGGCACTGCCAATCACTCCATATAAAAACGAATAGCCAAGATACAGGGCTTTTTTATCGGCAGGAGCAATTAAACCCACATAAGAAATAAATTTTGGATGCGCTGTCATCTCGCCGATTGAGAAAATAATTATACCTGCCAGAAATACCCAGGCATGGGTTGAAATGGCAAGAATTCCCATTCCTATGGTTCCCAGTGCAATACCTGCTATCATTGTAGGCAGGGCGCGGGTATTTTTTACTATACTCGAAATTATAAGCTGAAGCAGAATTATTGTTCCGGCATTGATAACTGTTACATGTTCGGCATCGAATTTCCAGGAAGGCTCATTCACAAAAATTCCAAGAAAACTATTTACAACCTTATTTACCGGCGACATATCAATATGCTCTTTCAGATACCATAGAACAGTGTCGAACATCTGAAAATAAAGTATCCAAAACATTGAATATATCACTATCATGATAACAAAGCGATAGTCCTTAAGTACCAGCACCACACCCTTAAGCACTTCTACTATGGATTTTGTGCTCTTGGGACGGGGAGGTTCCTTATAAACAAAAATATTCAGAATTAAGAGCCATCCGGTTCCTACTGCTGCCATAATAAAAATATACGACCATGAAATTCCTTTCAGATATGGAACCAGTATTAGAGGAAAAATAAAAGCACCAAGATTTATAGTCCAGTAAAAAATCCCGAAACCAAGAGTGCTGTTGCTTTCATCAGTTTCGCGGGCAATGGTTCCTGAAATTATTGGTTTGAAAAAACCCGCACCAACAGCCATAAGGGTAAGGCTCAGAAAAACAAGGGAATAGCTTGTAACTGTACTGGTAAGGAAATAACCCAGGCTCATGATCACAAAAGCAAACATCAGAACCTTGCGGTAACCAAACCTATCGGCAATAGCACCCGATAAAATAGGAAGGAGATAAAGCAAAGGGGTGATAGTGCTTTTGATAACTCCTACACTCTCTTTTGAAAATCCAAGCCCGCCATCGTTTACATTCATAACCAGATATACTGACAGCACCGACATAACGCCATAATATGACCCGCGTTCAAAAAATTCCATTATGATGACTGTCCAGAAATTTCTCGGGAAAGATCTGAGAGTTGATTTTGGTTTTTCTTTACTTCCCATATTCAATATTTGTTAAGTATCAGTTATTCAATAAGATTCGTCAGATTTCAGGTATTAGGTTCAAATGAAGCTATCCTTGTAAATAATTATCAGTTTCAGAAGCTACAACAAGCTGAACGGTTGCCCTGCTTCTTTGTTCAAGTAGTATTACACGTTTGTTAACCACATTTTCAATATTTAGCTCATTATAGTTGCGAATTGTTATCAGCTCAAGTCCTCGGTTATATTTTACCCTGTAATTTTCCTGTAATGCTGTGATAAACGATCCAAAATCAGCCTTATCGTCAATACATACCGAGAAACTGATCGCTGAATTCTGCATCAGATTGATATGAACACGATATTTTGTAAAAATTCCGAAAATGTCGAACAGATTTTCTTCGTTGATAAATGAAAAATCACGGGGAGTTAAACTTATCAGTATTTGGTTGAATTTAAAAATGTACTGTGGGACCGTTTCATACCTTTCTTCGCTTTCACTGATATAAGTCCCGGTATCAGCAGGATTTTCAAATGATTTGACAATTAATGGTATATCCTTGTTTTGCAATGGTTTTATAGTTTTCGGATGAATGATCTTGGCTCCGTAGTAAGCAAGCTCAATGGCATCACTATAAGAGAGTTTATCAATTTTAACTGATTCCGGAAAAATTTTAGGGTCTGCATTCATAAGTCCCGGCACATCTTTCCATATTAAAACCTCGTCAGCATTAAGGGCAAAAGCAAGAATGGCAGCAGTATAATCAGAGCCTTCTCGTCCGAGCGTAGTGGAATGACCATCGGGGTCAGAACCGATAAAGCCCTGGCTAAGAACAAAATGATTTGGCTGGCTATTACCCGAGATAAGAGGAAGGATTTTTTTATTTACCGATGTAATGGTATCTTCCCATATCACTCTGGCATTTCTGTAGTTATTGTCGGTATGGATAAATGTACGTGCATCGGCAAGGGTATGCTCAAAACCACTTATTTTCAGACAGGCTGACGTAATTGAAGTAGAAAGAAGTTCGCCGTAAGGAACAAGCAAATCATAAAATGCATTAAAACTGCCTTTTTCTTTTAATGCTGTAATACCGGTGATCTCTTCAAACAGAACATCAACCTTTTTGAATATGGCATGGCTTGTATCCTGAAACAGTTCATTTAAAATGTTCAGATGAAAATCCCTGATCCTATTCAATTGTTCTTCAGCTTCTTTCATGCGGTTCGCAAAAGCGTGGTCAGCAAGTAGTTCAAAGGCATTGGTCATTTTATCCATTGCCGAGATCACCACTACCAGAGGTTCGTGCAAATTATCCCTTAAAATATTTGCCACGTTTTTAACTGAGGCAGCATCCTTAATAGAAGCCCCGCCAAATTTGAATACTTTCAAAGTTTGAAAATTTTATAAGGCGCAAAATTAGATTTTTTAATCATGAACCTGTACTTTAAGCCTGTGGATTTTCCCTGCCGGAATTAAATGACGGTCTGATCATTTCTGACGCTTTTTGTTAAAACATGACCGGCATAAAGGTTCGTAAATATCTTTTTCGCCAAGTACAACAAGGCTTTTATCATCAACAGTACGATGAGAATGCTGGGCAAGATTGCCACATTCAATACATACAGCATGTACTTTGGTAACATATTCTGCTGTTGCCATCAATGCCGGAATAGGACCAAACGGATTCCCCTGAAAATCCATGTCAAGCCCTGCAACAATAACTCTTACCCCATTGTTAGCCAAGCTATTACACACATCAGAGAGTTGATTGTCAAAGAATTGTGCTTCGTCAATACCAATTACATCTGCATCGTTAACGTAAAGCAGAATTTGAGATGAAGACTGGACAGCAGTGCTCGGAACAACATTTTCATCATGCGAAACAACATTGCTTTCATGATAACGATGATCAACAACAGGCTTAAATATCTCCACTTTTTGCTTTGCTATTTTTGCCCGTTTCAATCGTCTGATCAGTTCTTCGGTTTTACCCGAAAACATTGAGCCAACAATAACTTCAATCCAGCCGCGGCGGTTTTGACGATTATATGGATGTTCAAGAAACATATCTGATATTCAGGATCAATTATGAGTTCAATGAAATGCCAAAAATAAAAAGAAAAACGGCATGAGCAGTATCAGAAAACAAGCTTTTAAAAAAATCATTACATAAAAAGATGTCTTGTATTTCAAAGAAATATATATTTTTGCAGTGTTTTTCAATCGCTTAAACTAAAATTCTTTAGTATTGGACGCTATAGATCCTGAGCCTTATTTACGGGCATTTCATTTAATTTCAAATATTTTGGTGCAGCCTTTTTCATTTCAGCTCCTGATGCTTTTTTTGGCTATGGGCTTACTGCTGCTGTTATCAGCTTTGATATCTGGCTCCGAAGTTGCTTTTTTTTCTTTAACCCCTGCTCAGCTCAAAGATATAAAAAGCCATACAGGACGAAATAATCAAAAATTGCTCAATTTACTTGAATCGCCCAAGAAACTTCTAGCAACAATATTGATAGCAAATAATTTTGTTAATGTTTCAATTATTGTCATTTCCACTATCATCACCTCTAAGCTATTCATTTTTAATGACTCGCCTATTCTTACATTCGTGATTCAGGTGATAGTGGTTACAGCGCTGATTTTATTATTTGGTGAGATTTTGCCCAAAATGTTTGCCTCGCATAATGCACTAAGTTATGCTCACAGTATTTCAGGGTTTATGAGATCATTAACAGTGATCTTTCATCCTTTGAGCACTCTGCTTATTAATTCTACCTCGTTTATTGACAAACGAATAAAGAGAAAAGGGCACGATGTGTCGCTTACCGAACTTGAAGCCGCAATAGATATAACATCTGATAGTACTACTCCCGAAGAAGACAAAAAAATACTGAAAAGCATTGTTAAATTCGGCGAAATTGAAGTAAAGGAAATCATGAGTCCACGTATTGACGTTACCTCAGTAGAATTGAAAACATCTTTTGATGATCTTATGAAAATTATTCTCGAATCAGGTTACTCAAGAATACCGGTTTATGAAGATACCTTTGATAATGTAACGGGTGTTTTATATATCAAGGACCTGCTTCCTCACCTTGAAAAGCCCGATGCCATTAATTGGTCTGATTTGATGCGACCTGCATTTTTTGTACCCGAAAACAAACATATCAATGATCTGCTACAGGAATTCAGAACAAAAAAAATTCATCTTGCCATAGTTGTTGATGAATATGGCGGTACATCCGGAATAGTAACTCTTGAAGATATTATTGAAGAAATTATAGGAGAGATCAATGATGAACTGGACGAAGAAGCTGACGAAGTAACTTTTTCAAAACTGGATGACTCAAATTATATTTTTGAAGGCAAGACACGACTGAATGACTTTTGTAAAATCGTGGGTATTGAAGACAAGATATTTGCAAAAGTTAAAGGCGATTCTGATACACTTGCCGGTCTTTTACTTGAAATATTGGGAAGAATACCTGTTAAAGACGAAAGCTTTGAGTATGAAAACATTGTTTTCAGAGTTGAGGCAGTGGATAAAAGAAGGATAAAGCGTATTTATGTTACGCTGAAGAGTGCTGAAGATGAATAAAACGACCGATTTTCCCTGTTCACATCTTTATTCCCCCAACTTTTTCATGAAATTATCTTTATTAACAATAAAACGCCGGTGAGTTCCCTCTCCTATTTTCCCTTCGTCGTCCCAGGCTTGTACTTCAAAGATTAGTGCGCGCCCGTCAATATCAATAAGAACCGATTCGCACCAGACTTTCTTGCCCATTGGTGTGGCTTTCAGATGCCTGATACTGATCTCAGTACCCACGCTCACATAAGCAAGCGGCAAAAATTGCTGAACACTTTCCTGACAGGTTTTTTCCATCAGAGCCACCATTGCAGGTGTTGCAAAAACCTCAACAAGACCTGAACCATAGCTTGCTGCAGTATTTTTATACTCTACCAGTATTTCCAATCTGCCTTTAATACCATTGTTTATATTGAATTCCATACTATCAGTGTGTGAAATTTAATTTTACTGTTTGTTTTACATCCGGATGCAAGCTAAGAGCCACAGGACAAGTATCGGCACAATGCTGTAATATCTTTTTATGTTTTTCAGTGTATTCTCCTTCAGGAAAATCTATCTCTATTTTAACTTCTCCAATACGCCGGGGTTCAGAATTCATTATTTTAGTGATCTTCAATCTGGTACCTTCAAGATTTAATCCATGACTCCGGGCTGCAATACCCATGATAGTCATCATACAACTTCCCAAGGCAGTTGCAACCAGATCAGTTGGTGAAAATGCCTCGCCCTTACCCTGATTATCGGTAGGAGCATCGGTAATGATTTCAGTACCCGACTGTAAATGAATAGCCTGAGTTCTTAAATCTCCAGGATAAATTATACCAGTTGGAAAAATATAACAGACCAATTTTCGCTCCGCTCAATTGTTCTGAATGTTTTAACCACCGGCATTAACGATTGTAATTTACAAAACAGCTTGGACTATTTTGTAAATACAATTCGTATTATATGTGCTGTTTCCATTTTTGATTTTTTTAAGTGTTTTTAATAAAAAACTGGATTAATTGTATTAAAACAACCAGTCCGGCTCAATATTACATAATTATTTTGCAGAACCTGGAAAAAGAGATCAGAAAAATAATTCAGAGAAGCTTTTACTATCTAATTATCAATGCTTTATAAGCTTCTTCTGATCAATACGACCGGAACTGTTAACCCTTATAAAATACACTCCTGCCTTATTCCCCGATAAATCAAACTGATAATGGCTGTTTGTCTGCTGTTCGGTGTTAAGGATGCGCTCGCCAAGCAGGTTAAATATCTCTATCCTTACCGAGCCTGATTCATTTACGCTATTTAGTTCAAGAGTAAATATGCCTGTTGTTGGGTTTGGATAAACCCTGAAGAGGTCATTGATACGGTTCTCAAGAACTTCTGATGATTTTTCCGATACCGTTTCAGTATATGCATCAGTATCTTCTTCCGCTGCTAACATTGCCGGAGGTAATGTACAGTACTCATTTGATATATATGCATGAAGATAAGCTCCTGAACGTACAGATGTCCCTTCGAGCATACGGATATTATGACCGGCAATAAGATTGACATTGCCGCCATCCTGCACAACAAAGGTATTTCCTCCGCCGGCAACTGTCAATATACTTGTTGCATCAAAGCAGATATCCTGTCCGCTTACCACATCCACTCCCTGAAGTGCTACATTGCCTGCTACTTCACCACCCCAATGGAGGCGATTATGCGGATCCCATTCATTACTGCCACCACTAAAATCTCCGCTATGACCTCCAAATGTTACCATGCCGGAATTCTCTGATTTATAAACATTGTAATTACCACTCCATGAGTTATTGGGGAATATTGCATAATTAACCGCAAAAGTCTGATCATTCTCAATGGTAAGCAATCTGCCGTTACTCTGACCATTACGGAAAAGACAGTTATTGAATGATTTATCTATATCAACTATTGCACCCGGTTTTATATTTACACCATTGGTATTCATATACTCAAAAATGGTATGTTCTGCCCCTATTTTACCGCCACTCTCAATGTTCAGGGCATAATAACCTGATGAATTACGGGTAATTTTTGATTGCGTTCCTGATTCGCCATTAAATTCTATTAAGCCTCCGTTTTTTACTGTAACTGATTTGGACGCTGCCATGGCAAGTACACCACCGGCTCCCATTGATAAATGACCACCGTTATTTATTGTTACATTTCCTGATACCGTTACCTGATTGGATAAGGTATTGAGTGAACCTGAATTTATTTCCAGATCGTTTTTGATAACAAGATTTTTATCTACAAGGAAAGATACACCGGTTTTATTGATAACGACATCATTCAGATAGTTTCCGTTGTAAACACTGACAGAATGATTAGGATAGGCAGAAATGAACTCAACAGTGCCATGATCAAGCTTGAAATTATTTACGTTTGGAGCATTTAAAGTTCTTCCAAAGCGTAAGGTGCCTCCGCTTACTTCATTTATAAATGAATTTTCTATCATAATATTTGTTCCCGGAAACTCCAACAAAGAATTATTGTTCATTGTTAGTTTACCATCCAGATTAGTGTAAGTTGTAGAATTGTAATTATTAGTAAAAGTGCCATTGTTTAATGTCAACCATCCGGTTGACGGAAATATAAATGCACCCTGAATGGTTGCAGTAGTATTATTTCTCAACTCTAATTTTCCGGCAAGATTAAGTGAACCTCCAACTTCAAGGTCAGCACCGAATAAAATATTAGCGCCGTTTTCAATTGTAAAATTCCCAACAACTATCCAACGGTTAATAAAATTCCAATTTGCACCGCTTTTTATCAACATGTTACCCATAACGCGATTCGGATAATAAGGTTTGGTGTTATCATCATCTGTTATGTTTTTTGACGATGGTTCTATAACCAAATTTCCAAATTCAGCGTCGTTACTTGTAGGATGATATATTGTTGAAGTAACGTAAGCTGTATTTCCTGTGCCAAGTTTTGCTGTAGTTCCTTCACTGAAATCCCAAGTACGAGCATGAAATGTTCCGGCAGTTACATTCGCAGACGATCCATTATCCCACTCCATATAAGTGGTAGTTAAATCATTAGCCGCATTGTTCATGATCAGCTTACCAAAAACCCGGGTTGTTCCTGCGACATTGCATGTATAGGTGCTTAAATTGAAATTTCCGGCTTCGATGATTAAGTTACCGGTTGCAACAAAGTTGGAAGCAAGGGTAATGGTATTGGCTTTCCCGCCCTCAGAAATCATTTCTCCGCTTCGCTGGTCATAAACAGGCTCACTTGTATAGTTTTCATCACCTTCTTTTGAACTTTTATTTATTTTAACTTCATATAAATGGCTTCCCTGAGCCATATATATTGATGCGTCAGTGCTGCCATAAAACTCAAAAGTACCTTTGGCAGGCGTAAAATCAGTTCTGTAACAACTTAAGCCTTTACTTGTGCGTATAGTCCCTCCAGTGATATTATGAGTAAAGCTATATGACGGTGAATTATATATATATATCTTCTGATCTTTAAAATCTAATACTCCTCCATTCATATTTATTTCAGCATTTCCATCCCAAGGCCAATAACTTGATGAAGATCCGCCATAAATATTAATATTTCCACCACCATTAAAGTTAAGTTGGCCATTTAAATCAATCAATCCGGCAGCATCCTGATGTAAATTTATTGTTGCATCCGGGTTTACATAGTACGAACCAAATATTCCATTCTGTACAAGATCAAGTGCTGTAAAAGTTCCTTTAATAACATCAATGCCTCCTTTCTTCCAATCGTATTTATTGCAGGTAAGTGTATGAGCTACATTATCAACACAAAGAGTCGCTTCCATATTTGCCTCAAGAATATTGAAATTTTCACTGGATTTAACATATTGATGCTCCGTCCCGTTAAATATAACACGTCCTGTACCAGCATTGAAACCTGAAAGACCTGCATTATTCTCCCAATCTCCGCCTATGGTTATGGTTTTATCACTTGCATTCAACACACCTGAATTTATTTCCAGATCGTTTTTGATAACCAGATTTTTATCTACCAGGAAAGATACACCGGTTTTATTGATGACGACATCATTCAGATAGTTTCCGTTGTAAACACTGACGGAAGAAGGATAGGCAGAAATGAACTCAACAGTGCCATGATCAAGCTTGAAATTATTTGCATTTGGAGCATTTAAATTTCTTCCAAAGCGTAAGGTGCCTGCGCTCACTTCATTTATAAATGTATTTCCAATCGTAATATTTGTTTCCGGAAACTCCAACAAAGAGTTATTGTTCATTGTTAGTTTACCATCCAGATTGGTGTAAGTTCCAGAATTGTAATTATTAGTAAAAGTGCTATTGTATAATCTCAACCATCCGGTTGACGGAAATGTAAATGCACCCTGAATGGTTACCGTATTAATATTATTCCTTAATGTTCCGTAAAGATTAAGTGCACCTCCAACTTCAAGGTCACCGCTGAATAAAATATTAGCGCCGTTTTCAATTGTAAAATTCCCAACAACTATCCAATGGTTACTAAAATCCCAATTTGCACCGCTTTTTATCAACATGTTACCCATAACGCGAAACGGATAATAAGTTTTGGTGTTGTCATCATCTGTAATGTTTTTTGACGATGGTTCTAAAACCAAATTTCCAAATTCAGCGTCGTTACTTTTAGGATGATATATTGATAAAGTAACGTAAGCTGTATTTCCTGTGCCAAGTTTTGCTGTAGTTCCTTCTCTGAAATCCCAATATCTAACATGAAATGTTCCGGCAGTTACATTCGCAGACGATCCATCATCCCACTCCATACGATAGGTAGTTAAATCATTAGCCGAATTATTCATGATCAGCTTACCAAAAACCCGGGTTGTTCCTGCGACATTGCATGTATAGGTGCTTAAATTGAAATTTCCGGCTTCGATGATTAAGTTACCGGTTGCAACAAAGTTGGAAGCAAGGGTAATGGTATTGGCTTTCCCGCCCTCAGAAATCATTTCTCCGCTTCGCTGGTCATAAACAGGCTCACTTGTATAGTTTTCATCACCTTCTTTTGAACTTTTATTTATTTTAACTTCATATAAATGGCTTCCCTGAGCCATATATATTGATGCGTCAGTGCTGCCATAAAACTCAAAAGTACCTTTGGCAGGCGTAAAATCAGTTCTGTAACAACTTAAGCCTTTACTTGTGCGTATTGTACCTCCGGTAATATTATGAGTAAAAGTATATGAAGAAGGATTATATATATATATTCCCTGATTTTTAAAATCTAATACTCCACCATTCATATATATTTCAGCATTTCCACCCCGTGCCCAATAACTATAGCCAGAACCGCCAAAAACATTAATGGTTCCACCACCATTGAAGTTAAATTTACCATTTAAATCTATCCATCCGGAAGCATCCTGATGTAAATTTATTGTTGCATCCGGGTTTACATAGTACGAACCAAATATTCCATTCTGTACAAGATCAAGTGCTGTAAAAGTTCCTTTAATAACATCAATGCTTCCTTTCTTCCATTCGTATTTATTGCAGGTTACAGTATGATTAATATTGTTGATACGTAATGCAGCATCTTTATTAACTTCAAGAATATTGAAATTTTCACTTGAATTAACATATTGATGCCCCGATCCATTAAACATTACCCGCCCTGTACCGGCATTGAAAGCACTTGAACCTTTTGTATTAGTCCAGTTTCCTCCCACACGCATAATTCTGTCCTGCATATTGAACACTCCGGAATTAATTACCACATCTTTTTTTACTTCAACGATATTGGTGTTGGTATTATTTATTGTCACAGTTCCTGATTGGTTAAATGTAAGATTATTAAAGTAATCACCGGTACTCATCCTTAAACTCTGACTTGTGCCGGCTAATTTTACTGTACCATCATAACATTGAAAAACGCCATTGCTTATAATATTTCCTTTTATTATCAAATCTTTGGATGAATAAACGTGTAAAGTACTACCATTATACACATCAATATGTCCATTTATTTGTAGAGGAAAATTTGAGTATGTATTAATTCCCAAAATGGCATTTGAAGATTTATTTATTGCAATATTATTGAAAGCAGATGATGCGGAATTGCATAATATATTGTTTGTGTTTGGACCTGTAAATACTACAGTACCATAAGTCAAATTGACATTTGATCCTGTTTGGAACTTCCAACCACCATAAACATAAAATAATGTATTTGCTGTAAAACCTGCTGTCGAGCCAGATTCCCAGTTAACATCACCATAAGCATTAATAATGCCCGATTGATTGTTCATTGTAAGTTTTCCACTGATATTTATATCGTTACTTACACTTAGAGTATAACCACTTACGGTAAGCGTTGCTCCTGAATTAATTGTTAAGCTTTTACAGGAAGCATTGGCAGAAGATATAAAAGGTTGCCTTGTTGGATTAGCTGGTATTATTACATTATAAGTACTGTTAGGTACTACACCTCCGCTCCAATTGCCCGGAATGTTCCAATTTGCATTGGTGTTTCCTGTCCATGTTAATGTTTGTGTAAATCCTGTATGAAATGACAATATCAGGATTAAGGCGATCGTAGTTTTTAAAATGGGTTTCATAATCTTGTGATTTAAGGGTTAATAAGAATTTTGATAATTATAGTCTTAAAATACTTTTATTAACAATTTTAATTAGTCAGCATTTTTGTTTGCAAGTGCTTTTAAAATCCGCAATATATTTTCAAAAACCAGTTCTGCTGTATATATCTGCACTACCCTAACAACAGGAAAAACAAAATAAGAGCTACATGAGCCCTTTATGGAACATCCGGTTTAAATGACAAAGAACGACAATGGTTAATATATTTCAATTTGGTTATTTACTACAGTCAGACTCATATTATGATATTTAAAGTAGCTTCTTTGAAATACTTTACAAAAATACGTATTTAATAAAGAGAAATCAATAGGTGCTTAAAAAACATTAGTTTGACTTTATTAAATCCGGATTTAAACCTTTAATACTAACTGATTCACTGCACATTACCTGAAAGCCCTGAAATATTGAAAATTTAAAACATCAGCGATGAATTTCTGCAAAAAATAGTTTTAAAAAGATAAGCAACAGAAATAAACCTGCACTGGAATACTTTTACCTGCATTCTCCAATGAATATTCTTCTCCTCCTTTTAATGCTATCCCAAATTAATGAAAAACCCTGTCCGGATTAACCAGATCAGCTCAAAAACAGCCTTCACACAAAACCATTTATTCTCTTCTTCTGAACAAATTTAATCTTGTTCAACAAAGACCGGTACAAAATCGTTTAGAGGTTGTTAACTTTGCATTATCAATCATTAGTTTACAGCAAAATAAAACCTGATGGAAAAGAAAAGGCTATCCGTTCTCATTATAATTCTTGCCATAACCCTTGGCGGCATAATGATCATACAGCTTTATGGTATCAGAAATGCAATACAGTTTCAGAATGAGCAATTTGCAGGTACTGTAGAAATAGGGCTAAGGAATGTATCAAACAAAATATATGAGTTCCAGGTAGACACAAATGCACAAATGTTGCAGGGTTGCAGTCATATCAACGAATTTGAATGGATGGAGATGTTGCCTTTGCTGGATCTGCCCAAAATAGAACGTTTAATAGACCAGGAATTTAACAAGTCAGGGCTTAATCTTACTTTCGAGACAGCTATTTACGACTATCCTTCAACAAAGATCTATAAGATCAGCAATCCGGAGGTTGAAGAAGAAATTCTTGCCTCACCGCATCATGTTACTTTAAATTGCCTTTTCGATAAAGATGAATTCCGGCTTTCGGTTTATTTTCCAAAACAAATGTCGGTTATTCTTAAAAGTGTGATCCCCTGGGCTATTATCCTGTTTTTACTGATAATTATACTGATAGTCACATTTTACAAGATCATTATGATGTTTCTGTATCAAAAACAGCTTACTGAAATGAAAAATGATTTTGTGAATAATATGACCCATGAGTTCAAAACCCCGATAGCCACAATTTCGCTTGCTACCGATATGCTTTTAAAAACCGAGGTGAACAGCGCATCATGTCAGGTTGAACGCTATGCAAAAATCATTAGCGATGAGAACAACCGTTTGAAAAGCCGTGTGGAGCAAGTGTTACATATTACTCTGGTAGATAAGGGTAATTTTCATATGAAAATGAAGCCTGCCGATATTCATAAAATCATTGAAGAAGGGCTGAAACCTTACCGCTTGCTTATAAGGAAGCAAAAAGGAGCGATAAATCTGAATTTTAATGCCACACAGCCTACTCTTATCGCCGATCCCGGTCATCTGGAAAATGTGGTTTCAAATCTGGTTGACAATGCAATAAAATATTCAATAGGGGCACCCGACATCACACTGGAAACCAGTAATAACAGCAAGGGTATTCTATTTACGGTACAGGATCATGGGATAGGGATTGGCAATGAATACAAATTAGATGTTTTTAAACAATTTTTCAGGGTGCCTACCGGTAATTTACATGATGCCAAAGGTTTCGGACTGGGTTTGTATTATGTAAAAACCGTTATTGAAGCCCATAACGGAACTATAATCGTTGAAAGTCAACCCGGCAAGGGAAGCCGTTTCGAAGTGTTCTTACCTTTTCAGAACCAAAGCTGAAGATCAAAAAAAACTGAACCCTGCCTGTACAACACACCGGCGATCTTATTATTCTTCTGAAAACTCATGGATTATCTGCCTGTATGACGAAAACACATTGGCACGCGAAACAAATCCTACATATTTATCACCATCAAGTACCGGAAGATTATAATGACCGCAATGCTGGAATTTCTCAGCAATATTCTCCATAGTTTCATTTATATCTACCAGAACATCAGGCATGTAAAGAAGCGATTTTACCGATGTCGTTTCATATAGTTTAGGTTTGAAAATAATGCCGCGAATATCGTCAAGCCATACTACACCATGAAAAACATTATTATCGTCAATTACAGGGAACACATTTCTGTGCGATTGTTCAATGACCTTTATCAAATCACCAAGGTTGGCATTAATATTAATAGTATGGAAATTGGTTTCAATAAGTTTTTCAATACTAAGCATTGCCAGAGCCGATTTATCTTTATCGTGAGTAACTAGTTCACCTCTTTGAGCCAGTCTCATGGTATAAATTGAGTGGGGTTCAAAAACCTCAATAACCATGTAGGAAATTGTAGCCGTGATGATCAAAGGTATGAACAGCGAATAACCACCTGTTATTTCAGCAATAAGGAAGATGGCAGTCAGCGGGGCGTGCATCACTCCCGCCATAATTCCCGACATGCCTGCCAGTGCAAAATTACTCTCCGAAACATTAATGAAATCAAACTTATTTATCAGAAGTCCGAAAAAATATCCACTCACACCACCCATAAACAACGATGGTGCAAACACTCCTCCAACACCTCCGCTGCCGGTTGTAACAGCCATAGCCACAACCTTAAAAACCATTATGAGCGCAAGAAAACCCAGAAAAAACCAATGCTTATCCCTGATATAATAAAACAAACTGTTATTTGTAAGTTCTATACCGCGACCGTTAAGGATTGTTTTAAGAGAATCGTAACCCTCTCCCCAAAGTGGAGGAAAAAGAAAAACAAGTATCCCTAAGGCAATTCCGCCAATCATAAATTTTTTATATTCTTTTTCAATTCCTGAGAACCAGGCTTCCACTTTCATATTAACACGGGTAAAATACAAAGAAACCAGACCTGTAAATACACCCAGTATGATAAACCAGGGAATTTCTTTAAGATAGAAAGGACTTACTATCTCAAAAACAAATGCAGCGCTTTTCCCCATGAATAAAGAATCAATAACAGCAGCAGTAACGGCAGAGATCAACAAAGGAACAAGAGCAGTCATAGTAAGATCCAGCATCAGAATTTCCAAAGCAAAAAGAACCCCTGCAATAGGAGCTTTGAAAATACCAGCCACAGCCCCTGCAGCCCCGCATCCTATAAGTAACACCAGATTACGATGGCTCATCCTGAAAAATCGCCCTATGTTTGAACCTATTGCCGAGCCGGTAAGTACAATAGGAGCTTCAAGCCCCACTGAACCACCAAAACCAACAGTAAGAGTACTTGCAATAAGCGAAGAATAAGTATTATGAGCCTTTAGTACACCACCTCCCCTGGAAATACTGTATAATATTTTACTGATACCATGACCTATATTGTCTTTAACTATGTACTTGACAAACAATACAGTAAGAATAATACCGGTAATTGGAATGGCAAAATAGAAAATATTCACCTTGCTGACATCAAACCTTGAAATAACAAAAGAATGAGTATAATGAACAGTGTTTTTAAGTATTACTGCTGCTATTCCACTTAAAATACCAATTATAAAACTAATTAACAGAAGCCATTGTCGCTCAGTGAAATGCCGCTTACGCCATGCTCGTAAATATGTTTTGACTCCGTGTTTTCTCATGAAGCAAATGTACAATCTTTAACGATAAAGAAACGGAAATGCACACTACGAAAGGCAGAATTAAAAAGCAAGATCATTTCAGCACAGGATTATTTCAGCACTTAGAAATTAATTACTTGTTAGTGTTAACTCATTTTTCTTCTGGTTCAATATCGGAATCATAATTCTGTTGTGGTTTATTTCTCAAAACCTTTATTAAAAAATAAATGGTAACAGAGCTTACTCCGCAAATTGAGAACAGCATTAATATCAAGGCAGAAGTATTCATTATAGGCTTCCTTCGCGTTTGTGTTTGTAATATGCCCTTCGTACTACTAATGATATAGCTACGAATAAAGACAATAATAAAAGACGTGATAAATTTATTAGCAGTATTCTGTATTTGACACTATCAATTTCGCTTTGACTTGTTGCAGCGGCAAGTTGTTCTTTTAATTCGCTGTTCATTATTTTGCCTATAACACTTCCATGGTCAAAAGTCCATCCCTGACCGCGGAACAAACCATGAAAAGCTTCATTCCAGTCGTTATTCACCGGAGCAAATACGGTTCCCAGAAATACAATGATCAATAAAACAGGCGTTACATATGCCAGAAGGAATTTAAATACCCTGCTCACTTTAATATCGGCACCGGTATTGATTTCATTCCAGCCTTTTTTTATTCCGAAAAACCATGCAAAAAGTACGGCTTCGAACGCAGCAAAAACAAATAATGAGAACGAGCCTGTCCAGTAATCGTATTCATCAAAAACCCCCTGATTGAAAAATAATATTGTGGGCAAACCCATGATCAGGATGATAATGCCAAAAGCTAAAGCTGTTTTGGGACGCGACCATTTATATTCATCTTCAAGGAATCCCTGAATCGGAGTTCCCATTGCCAATGATGAGGTTATTCCGGCGAAAAACAATAATCCAAACCACATTACCCCTGCAAAAGCACCAAACACATTACCCCATTGTGTGAAGAGGTAAGGAAGTGTTTTAAACCCAAGGCCAAGCCCGCCCAAAGCGGCAAGTTCTTTAACATGATCCACACCAAGATAACCAACTGCAATAGGTATGATAATGGCTCCACCCAAAACCACTTCAACAAATTCGTTTATCCATCCCGCTGCCATAGCATTTAGAGCTATATCATCACTTTTTTTCAAATAAGAAGAATATGCTTGTACGCAACCCATCCCAAGAGATAGAGTAAAGAATATCTGGCTGGCTGCTGCAAACCATACCTTAGGGTTCAGAATTGACTGATAATGCGGTGTCCATAAAAAATTCAATCCTTCCGAGCTGTTATAAACTGCACCATCAACTCCCGCTTTTAATGTAAACGCTCTGATAGCCAGAATACAACCAAAAACTATCAATAATGGCATACCTATTTTTGCTACTTTTTCAATTCCTCCTTTTAGTCCTTTACTTAAAACGTAAACATTTATGCCAAGACAGATAAGAAAGAATATTATAGCTTCAAAAGGTATTAAAGTGGATTTCCCAATTGAAACATAATCGTTAAACACCTGCACTACCTCATGTTGGTTCATACCATTAAAAGTACCTAAGGCACTGTGAAAAATATATGCCAGTGTCCATGATTCCATATAGCAGTAGTACGATGCTATACCTATATTGCAAAAAAGTCCGAATACCCCTACATATTTCCATAAACGCCTCTTGTCCATGCTTTGCATCATAAACGGAGAGCTGTGATAACCACGGTTGCCTCCGTATCTGCCTATACTCCATTCAATAAAGAGCAGAGGCAGCCCAAGTACCAGAAAACTTACCAGATAAGGAATTATAAATGCTCCGCCACCGTTTTGAATAGCCTGTACTGGAAAGCGCAAAAAATTTCCAAAACCAACTGCATTACCTGCCATAGCAAGTATTAACCCTATGCGGCTACCCCAGGCCTGACTTGTTTGATTCATTGTCGTGTTAATGAGTTGATATCAGTAATGATATAGTGTTTTTAAAATCAGGGTTTATTATTTTATAATAAATCAGTGCAATACAAAAATACAAATGTGGGTTATGTTGTGGCAAAAATAATTACAATAAACTAATAATGAAATTTTTTACTGGAAAAAACAATGCTCCGGTTGTTAGAACGGGTTATCAGTTGAAAAACACAGAATATAAATAGTAAATGTATTTTAGCTAAAGCCCATGATTTAGGTTAGTTGAATTTTAAAAACGGGCTGAAGCCAGTTTCAATTCATAAAGATTTGACAACTAGTTGCAAAAGGCTTTAGCCGGTGTCTGGTTCTGAATTCAAAACAAAGCGGCTGTGATATGATCAGTGAAAAGTTTCCCCCTACGACTTAAATATAAATTTTTTTCTCCTGATATGAGCCATCCTCTTTGTAAAAAACTTTCTGCTGCCTTCAGCAGTTTTTTATACTCATCACTCCCGAAGCGCTCTTCATAAATACGCAGATCTATCCCTTGATCCGTCCTTATTTTTGTCATCAGATATTCTTCCCTGTGTTGTTCCATAGTCAGGATCTCCTTTTCAAATGCTGTCTGCCCTGAGTTCACTGCCTCAAGATATCTGCTCAGGTTGGCAATGTTCCACTGCCTCGAAATTCCATCGAACGAATGTGCCGATGGTCCCAGCCCAAGATATTTTTCGTTATTCCAGTACGATGAATTATGTTTTGATTCAAATCCGGGCAAACAAAAATTTGAAATTTCATACTGTAAATATCCCTTTTCCTCCATACAGTCCATTAACATTAGAAAATGATCTGCCTGAGTATCCTCGCTGACCGGTTTTTTCCTGTTTTTCTCAATTTTCCATGCCAATGCAGTGCCTGGCTCTACCGTCAGAGCATAAGCTGAAAGATGAGGAATACCGTATCGGTGAAAAATTTCAAGATTCTTCACAAAAGCAGCTATTTCCTGATCGGGCAGGCCAAATATCAGATCAATACTAATGTTTTCAAATCCGGCTTTTAATGCCAGTTCTATTGATCTCTCCGACTGTGTAGCATCGTGTGTGCGGTTCAAAAAGACCAGATCATCGTTTAAAAACGACTGCACACCTATACTCAGCCTGTTGATGCCTGCTCTTTTAAAAGCTGTGAGTTTATCTTCAGTAAGGTCGTTGGGATTGGCTTCGAGTGTAACCTCAGCATCACTGTCAATTGGTAAAATCAGTGATAATTCATTCATTATCAATTCAATATCTCCAACCGGAAGTAAGGAGGGCGTGCCTCCTCCAAAATAAACGGTCTTTATTACGCTATCACCCAGGTACATTTTACGCTGCCGGGCTTCCATGCTGATGGCTTTTGCAATTTTATCGCGATGATGTGTAGTGGCTAATGAAAAGAAATTGCAATAATCGCATTTGCTTTGGCAAAAAGGTATATGGATATATATTCCGGACATGAAACTGGGAAATTAATCTTGATGTTTGGTTCGTAAAAACACACGCATAAACCGGATGCCGATGAAGCGTCCTAATTGCTTTGGACAATATTTTATACAAAGATAATTGATATTGCTTATACGAAGGGGTCAGCGGGAAGACTATTAACTTCCCTGGATTGCAGATAATTCATGTAGCCCTACTGTAAGTCTTATTTGGCAAGATATAACCGATAGATAAATGATCCCGTTTCTTGTTATAACAGTGAATTAATTGAATGCATGCTAATTGTAAGTCGCTTTGGTTTGTCGGACGTTCCAGATATATTTTATCATGTTTTATAGTACGGAAGAATCGTTCAATGTAAACACTGTCTGGCGACTAAATAACCTGTGTCAATTGATATAATGAAAAATGTTCTTGCTTCGAAGGGTTTTCAACCATGATGCGACAGATTTAGGCTTTTTTGTCAACTGATTGAGTGACAGTATAATTTTACGGTGGCTTTGTTAAGGCACGGATTAGAAAAACGTATGTTCTGTTGAAGCCGTTCCACCACTCTCTTGCCAATTAATAGCGACTTTAATTTACAAAACAGCCTGGACTATTTTGTAAATACAAATCTTATTTTTTATTGCCTGTCATTTTTAGTCAGTTATTTTGAATTTTGGATGCCCTACCTGCCATAATGAAAACGATAACATATCTACAAACTCCTTTATCGTAACATCAATGTCGGAAGTAAAATGTCCATTGTCATACTTTACATATAGCAAAACTGGTTTATTTGAGCTACTGCTATTTTGTAAAACCGCTGCAAATTTTGCTGGAGTCCATGGCACTACTCTTGCATCATTCATTCCACTTCTAACAAAAACGGCTGGATATTTTGTACCTTTTATAACTTTACTTTGTGCATCCATTTCAATTAAAGCATTAATATCTTTTTCAACTTTTACAGACCCAAATTCCGGAATTTGGTTATCACCATTTGGAGAAACTTCACTTCTTAAAATATTTGTCTCTCCAACTTGAGAAATTGCTACTGCAAACAAATCAGGTCTTTCTGTAATCGCCCTACCAATTAATATTCCACCGGCACTCATACCTGTTCCAATTAGTTTTTGTGGTGATGTATACTTTTCTTTAATTAAATATTCGGCACAAGCAATAAAATCTTTCCAGGTATTGGGTTTAGTAGTTTTCATTCCTGCTTGGTGCCATTCTTCACCTTTTTCCCCACCACCTCTTACGTGTGCAAAAGCAATGCTGCAGCCTTGCTCTAAAAGTATCACATTAGCACTACTATAAGAGGGTGTAATTGAATAACCATAAGCCCCATAACCTTCAAGATAACAGGGGGCATTACCATCAAATTTAATATTTTTAGGGTATAAAATGGATAATGGAACTAAAACACCATCGTAACTTTCAACTTCAACTTCTTTAATTACATAATCTTTTGAAAAATCAGGAAAGCCTCCACTCGTATCAAACCACTTACTTTTTGTAATTGAATTTTTCTCTATATCGTATTCGTAAACCGAATAAGGCGAAAGCCAATTTGCATTATAAACTATTAGTCTGTCATTTAAGGTCGCATTAAAGGGTGATGAGCGATTAACACCCTGAGGTAAGTGTAATTTTTCAGTAGTTAATGTTTTTGTGTTTATCGAATATTGTTCATTGGTGATTCCATTGCTTGTTGCATAAATGATGTAGTTTTGGGATTTTTGAATATCTGTGATAACGTCTTTGCCCTCAGCAACAATTATTTTTGCCTTGTCAAAATCTGGATTCAATATACTTGTAACGCCAATTTTAAATTTGGATGCGTTTTTATGAGATAAAAAGAAAAGCTGATCCCCTATTGAATAGAAATCTTTTATTTCATCTTTGTAGCCTATTAATGGTTTCCAATTAATTCTTTCTTTATGTAATTGGTCTCCAGTAGCATAGTATACCAATGCTTCAGATCTTACAGAACCAATGCTTAGAAATAAATACCTCTTGTCATCAGACAAATAAATGGTTGGAAATTGTTCAGGTAAAATATTTAATTCATTATATTTTTCTCGAGAAAACAAAAGTCTATCAGTTGATGTCTCAGTACCAATTGTGTGCGAATAAACATCCATATATTTTAACACATCGTCACTCTTATTGTCGGTGCTTTTCATTTTAGTGTAAATAATTTCAGTATCATCTGATGCAAACTGGGCACGGAATTCACTCCAAACCGGACCAAAATTATCATCTAATAAACTTTTTGTTTTTATATCCAATATTCTTATATTACAAATTTCTGTGCCACCATTTGAAAGACTCATTGCTATTTTTTTCGCATTATCATCAATAATAAAATCAATAAGCTCTGTGTTTTTGCCTGTGCTTTCGGGGTCAAATAAAAGTTCTTCCTCGCCATTGGGTAATGTCCTCATATATAGTTTACTAAGATTATCTTCCTTTGATAATTTTGCATAATAATAAGTGTTACCACACTGTACTATTTTTCCAAAAATATCTCCCCTTATTTGTCGATACTCTTTTATTCTTTTCAACAAAATGTCTCTACCACTTATTTTATTAATCAGGTCATTTGAAAAGTCGGCTTGTGCTTTAATCCACGCTATGACAGCAGTGTCTTCAAGGTTCTCAAGCCATCTATAATTGTCGATAATTTCTGTGCCAAAATAATTATCAACAACTGGAATCTCTTTTGTTTTTGGATAGTTGAATTGAGCTTTTGTCGTTGGAGCAAAAGCTAAAATAATTAATATTTTTAATATTATTCTTTTCATTTCTTTATGTTTTAAATGTTGTGTTAAACAGCTACTAACGGTTTAGGTATTGCTGGAGGCGGAGCATTTCTGCTATGCTGTTCATTTGAAAAACTAATGCTAAATAGATCACACAAGTTTTATAGAAGTTCGTCGCCGCAGCTTTTGGCAACACCTTGTCATGGGCAGGCTTTGTATTTATAAAATTGTTTTCCTTCCCGGCTTTATCAATATAAAATTTTCTTTTTCTAGGTCGAACCTTCGTTCTACCGTCCACAAAAAAAGGACGATGATCATATCCATTATCATATTTTAAAGGAATTACTATTTTCCTGGATGGATAAATAAAACTCCATTTACCACCACTATAACTCTTATAATTGTCGTCATACTTTGCACCTGGTATTACCTCAAAAATATTCAAAATACCGGAGTACTCAACGAAAGTATACTCTGCAGAAATAACTGTCTCCCCTGAATTGTCTTTAAACCCGTAATTTCCTCTGGCACCCGGATATGATTCTATTTCTTGTGCGTTACATAGGAAAAAGAGGGAAAGACACAAAATATATGTGACTATTATTAATTGCAGCATTCTTTTATAATATGTTGAGTTATAAACCTACTCATTTGGATTTTCGGTATCACACGGTTTCTTTGAAATAGACGAGGTCTTTAATTTTGTTGTTACTCATACAGTAATCAACTGTCAAACCGTAGTGGTGGCGGCTTTCCCTTCCATCTGAGTCCGTTGCGATGTAATTTAAACTTGCCCATAACGTCTTATTTATGGCGTACTAATAAAACAAATTTGTAAATGTTTAGTTTTTACACGCACAGAGTTTTTTAATTTTTATTTTAATAAGCAACAAAACCACTGGTTATCAATGGGATAGCAGAGGAACTCCAATATTAATTTGAACCAGCCAATGTTTGTAAACTTTTAAATTAGAGTATGCCCTGATGGTCTGCCTACGCTATTAAAGACTTTCAAAAAAAGATTTGGCTAAAAACAGATTATGGCTGTGCTGACATACAATCATGATGGTAAAATTTTCCTTAAAACCGGTGAATAAAAATCATACCGATATTTCATATGCTTCAATAGCCACCCTGACCTTGAATTTAGCATTAAATGTTTTTCTTGTTCCTTAATAATGGTACAAAAATTCAAAATCAGTAAATTTTCGTTTAGTTTTTCAGACCTCCGTGTCAATGACCTGCAATATCTTTATTTTCGGAGTACAATACGGAAAGTAGTTCCTTTTCCTACCACTGACGATTTTATGAATATTTTCCCTTTATGGTAATCTTCGATTATACGACGCGCCAGCGACAACCCAAGCCCCCAGCCTCTTTGCTTGCTTGTAACTCCAGGGTCGAAAACTGACTTGTATTTTGACTTATGGATACCCTTGCCATTATCCGAAAAATCAACATACACATATTTAGGGTCTTCACTTATTGCTATTTCAATGATACCCTCGCCGCTAATGGCATCAGCAGCGTTTTTCCACATATTTTCAATTACCCACCCAAAAAGCTGAGGATTCAAAGGCACTATAACCGAGCCTTGATCGGGTGCATGTATCTCCGATTTTATCTTTTTCGTGGTACGGGTCTTAAGATAATCCGCTACTCCCTGTATTTCTTCAACAATATTCACAGGCTGCAGATTTGCTGCCGAGCCAATCTTTGAAAAACGCTCGGTGATCACCTGAAGCCGTGCAACATCCTTCTCCATTTCGTCAGTTATCTGCTCATCAACACTGTTGAGTTTCAGGATTTCAATCCATGCCATGATAGCCGAAAGAGGTGTACCCAACTGATGCGCCGTTTCCTTTGCCAGACCTGCCCAAACCTGATTCTGCTCCGATTTTCGTGCTGTACTGAAAAGCAGATAGGCAACAGTTATGAACACTACAATTACACCAAACTGAAAAAACGGATAATATTTAAGCTGGGTAAGCAGGTATGAATTCTTGTAAAATATCAGCCGCTGTCTTCCTTCTGAAAACTGTATCTCAATAGGTTCGTTCACTGCAGCCATTTCCTGAACCATCTGAAGCAATGCCTTGTCGTCGCTTGCAATCGAACGGTCAATATTACCGGTTGCGACAATATGTTTTCTCGACATATCGGTTATTATCACCGGTACTGATGCCGAATTTGCCACCACTTCCGAAATAAATGATTTTTCAAGGTCTTCGAGATAGGCACGCAGTTGAGTGAAAGTTTTCGACTCTTTATAATAAACACGGATATTATTTTTCGGGTCGAGGCGGACAATAACCGGTTCAAAAGCTGAAAATTCACGTTTCAGTTCTCCGGCAAGTATTTCATCCGGTTCTAATTCCATGTCGAGGTTGGCATAAAGCGTGATTTTATCCCTGGAATCGGTGATGATAACAGGAATTGTATTGTTATCCGAGATTATTTTCAGATAAAAATCCATGGCTTCTGACTCTTCGGTTTCGCCAAGACGTTTAAAAGCTTCGGCTAATATTTCAACATGCTTACGCTCATCAGCCTTTATCTGCTCAAAAAACTCCTGGGTATAATGTACCAACTGCACACGATTCCGGATGGCATCAGCCCAGATGGTGGCATTCCGGCGCTCGTCGAGGGCTATATGACGGGCAAGTATGTTGGAATACCACAGCGAAACCATTACAATTACAAGGGCAATAATGCCAAGAATTATCTTCCAGCGCTTTTTTTTGTAATAAATATCCAAAACCTATATCTGATTTTAATGTTGGTAAATATTCCTGAACCTTGTTTGGTTTTCAAAACTAAATGTTTTGCTCAGAACAAATTGCGTTTGCAAAAATAACGAAAGCATTGGGTTTTGATTGCTGCCTAAACCATTATAAAGCAAATGTTTTAATTCATAACTGCGAAACATGCCTAATGGCAGCCTGTTCAATCATTTGCAAATAAAATACTTTTATTGATATTGAAGTAATATGTATATTTGCACTCTAATTTAATCCAATGTAACCATGAGAAAATTTTATTTATTCATCGTATTGCCTGCTCTGGCTGTGTTAATGCTTGCAGGCTGTAATCAACAAACTGTTATGCGTGCAAAACAAATCCCGCTTGAAGATTTTTTCCGGAATCCCGAAAGATCGGGTTATCAGATCTCTCCTGAAGGAAAATACTACTCTTACATGGCGCCTTATAAAAACCGTATGAACATTTTTGTGGTTGAAATAGGCAAAGACGAACCCTTAATGCTTACCAGCGATACCGCCCGCGATATTGCAGGCTATTTCTGGGCTAACGAAAACCGTATTCTCTACCTTAAAGATACCGGCGGAGACGAAAATTTTAAACTGCTTGCCGTTAATGCCGATGGCAGCAATCCAAAAGCCCTTACCGATTTTGAAGGCGTGAGAACCCTGATAATTGACGATCTTGAAGATATTCCCAATGAAGTGATAATAGGGCTTAACAAACGTAATCCCACAGTATTTGACCCTTACCGTCTTGATGTTGAAACCGGCGAACTTACCATGCTTGCCGAAAATCCGGGTACCATCCAGGGATGGATGACTGACCACGATGGTAAACTAAGACTGGCAATAGCAATAGAAGATGGGGTGAACAACAGTATCCTGTACCGCGATACAGAAAATGAGGAATTCCGTAACATACTCACCACCAACTTTAAAGAATCGGTTTCACCCGAATTTTTTAGTTTCGATAATAAATTGCTTTATGCCATTTCAAACCTTGGCAGAGATAAGGGTGCTGTAGTGGTATTTGATCCCAACACCGGAAAAGAAACAGAAATGCTTTACGAAAATGAGGATTACGACATCTCAAACCTGTCGTATTCGCGTAAACGCAAGGTAATCACCACTGCCAGCTATACTTCATGGAAGCGTGAAAGACATTTTTTCGATAAGGAAAGCAAAGACCTGTTCGCCCGTCTCTCACGCGATCTGGGTAATTATGAATTTGGCATTAGCTCAGCCAACCGCAACGAGGATAAATTCATAATCAGAACCTGGAGCGACCGCTCGCTGGGTGCTTATTACCTGTACGACAAACAAAGCGATGAGCTTACAAAGATAACTGAAGTAAGCCCCTGGATTGATGAAAACGAAATGGCTCCCATGCTGCCAATACAATACACCTCGCGTGACGGACTTACCATACATGGATATCTTACCCTTCCGAAAGGCTATACCATGGATAATGCCAAAAATCTGCCTGTGGTCATGAACCCTCACGGAGGACCCTGGGCACGTGATACATGGGGTTTCAATCCCGAAATACAGTTCATGGCTAACCGCGGATTTGCTGTTTTACAGGTAAATTTCAGAGGATCAACGGGTTATGGACGAAACTTCTGGGAAATATCATTCAAACAATGGGGACAAACCATGCAGGACGATGTCAGCGATGGTGTGAAATGGCTCATTGACAAGGGAATTGCCGATAAGAACCGCATTGCAATTTATGGAGGAAGCTACGGAGGATATGCCACCCTTGCAGGGCTTGCGTACACACCCGAACTTTATGCCGCCGGTATTGACTATGTGGGAGTTTCAAATCTTTTTACCTTTCTGAACACCATACCTCCTTACTGGAAACCTATGCTCGACATGTTGTACGAAATGGTTGGCGACCCTGTTAAAGACAGTGCAATGCTCAAAAAAGCCTCTCCGGTATTTCATGCCGATAAAATGACGGCGCCTTTGTTTATTGCGCAGGGTGCAAACGACCCGCGCGTAAATATTGACGAATCGGATCAGATGGTGGCTGCACTTAAGGAAAAAGGTGTAGAAGTTGAATATATGGTGAAAGATAACGAAGGACACGGATTTCATAACGAAGAAAACCGTTTTGATTTTTACAGGGCTATGGAAATATTCCTGAACCAGCACCTGATGAAGTAAGATAAAGGAACACTGCTTATTTCCATTTCCAAACCCATTTTTCTGTAACAAATACGGAAGGATGTGATTATTAGCCGGTTTGATAAAAAAAACCGGACCATATTTTATTTTTCCGAAATTAAAATACAGATTACGGCAAATTGTTTTGTAAATTCGCAGTTAATTTTATTAATAAGCGGCATTATTATGCATGATTCAGTTATTCAGGCGGTTAAGCCGGAATAAGTAAGTAATGCCACTGTAAACCTGCGTAAAAGCAATATCATCAATTAAATAATTATTTATTAACTAAACAGTAAAATTATGAGAACAATTACTTTTTTAAAAACAATTGCCCTTTTTGCAGGGCTGATGTTATCAGTATCAGCTTATGCTGATTATGTTGTTAATTTTGAAGGACCAGGAGAAACAAAGGGCGCCTATGCTTCAGGAACTGTAAAACTAAGTGGACTGAACTGGGATATGACAGAGGTTCTTATCGGAACTGATGCTGCTGACTCTATAAACGGCCTGCGTTCTGCACGATTAAGAGGTTACGGAGCATCAGCAATGACTATGCTTGAAGACAAAACAGACGGGATTGGCACCATTTCTTTTTTATACAGAAGATATGGGTCTGATGCACAGGTTGACTGGAAAGTGGAGTATAGTACTGACGGTGGTACAAACTGGACCCAGATTGGAAGTGATTTTACAGCTCCTGCCTCTGATGAAGTACAAGTTTTCTCAGAAATTGTTGAAGTTACCGGCAATGTGAGGGTCAGAATTATAAGAGCTACTGAAACCGGAACTGCCAATAGAAGGCTTAATATTGACGATATAACCATCACTGATTATTCAGGTGGCGGTACTCCCACTGTATCAAATCCGGTTTTCACACCTCCCGCAGGAAATTACTATGCACCGCAAAACGTAGTAATATCCACTTCTACCGAAGGTGCAGGTATAATGTACAGCCTCGATGGTGAACAGGGAACATATCAGGAATACACTGTACCCATAAGCGTAAGCGAAAATACCAGCATCTGGGCTTATGGCTATAAAGAGGATTATAACAACAGCAGTACTGTAAATGCTGTTTACAATTTTCTGACCATTGCCCAGGAACCTGAAAATCATCCTACAAATTTCACTGCCACAGCTAATTCACATAATTCAATCACACTTTCATGGACTGACAGCGATGCTGATGCCTATCTCATCAAGGGCAGTGATGTTAGCTTTGAAGATATTGATTCCCCGGTGGATGGTGTTCATGAAACCGATGGAGGTTTGGTAAAGAATGTTGTTTCTGCCAAAGGCGATCATCAGTTCACCGGTCTTGAACCTGAAACCGAATATTTCTTTAAAATATTCCCCTATAACGGAACAGGAGCAGGCATAAATTACAAAACTGACGGCGAAGTGCCTGAGGCAAGCGCCACAACCGAAGAAGCTCCTGAAACACCAATAATAATTACACAATGGGATTTTGATGAAGATTCGTTAGACCCAAGTGTTGGAGAAGGAACAGCAATAAACGTAGGAGGAATTTCAAGCGCATTTGCTGGCGGATATCCTGGAAGAGGCTGGAACACAAGTAATTATCCAGCTCAATTCACAAACTCAGGTACTGCCGGTGTTCAGTTCATGGTAAGTACACTTGGATACAAAGACATTGTTCTTAATTTTGATCATCGGGCTTCAGGAACTGCTTCGCGGTGGGCGCAGATAGAATACACCACTGATGGTGGCGATAACTGGTATATCCTTGACAATAACGAAGGCGGAATTGCCCCTTATGATGATTTTTATTCCTTTGAATTTGATTTCACTGAAATAGAGGATGCCAACGATAATCCCGGATTCGGAGTAAGAATACTGTCAATATTTAGCCCTGTAGCTTTTGATGATGGATTAGGGAACAGCTTTGAAGCCGATGAAGCCTATCACAGGGCAAGGGATATAGGAGGCAGTCCCTATGGTACAGGAGGTACCTGGCGTTTTGACAATGTTACCTTAAGTGGTTATGAAACTGAAAGTTTGCTGACACCTGTAAAATTGGCTATCACCGATGTAAATGGTGGTGTTTCGCCCACTGTGAACCAGCCATTCTCAGTGAAAATCCAATCCCATACCGGTGACGATCTTCCTGCCAATGTTGATCAGGATACTTATGTAATGTTGTCGCTTGCAGTAGGAACAGGAAATTTGGGTGGTGTAGTTACAGGAGTTATTCCTGCCGGACAGAACACTCTGGAACTAAATCAGGTTACTTATGATAAAGCAGAAGATGAAATTGTGCTACTTGCAACGGCTACCGGAGGAATGAATCTTTTCTTTGGTATAAGCGCTCCTTTCAATGTTATTTCTACTGCCACCCATCTTGCTTTTGTTGATTTCCCACAGTCGGGCTATACTAATGAGCCTGTTACAGCTTTCACCGTTGAGGCACGCCGCCCCGATAACACGGTTGATCCCGGCTTCACAGGCGATATCACTCTAAGTCTGGCTGACAAAACAGGTCAGGTGGATGGCACACTCGTAGTTGCAGCAGTGAATGGTATTGCTACTTTCAATAATGTATCTTTCACCGAAGCAGGAAACTACACTCTTAATGCTGATGCTGACGGACTTACTCAGGCAACCAGCGAAGAAATAGAGATAATACCTTTGATTGAACCGGCTATAAGCGGAGTACTGGTACCAAAATTCATTAACGCTGATTCGCCATCAAGTAACAGGCTGCCTTATGCGTTCAGGGCAACATTATACAATCTGCTGCCAAATACAACATACAGATATCTGAATCAGGCAGTTCTCGGTACTGACGGACCAAAAGTAGCTGGAGCAGGCAATTGTATTTTTGTAAATGTGGATGGTGATTTTGCCCGTACTACAAGCCCGAGTTTTGTAAATGCCTATGGTGAATTCACAACTGACGAAAACGGCAGCTTTACAGGATGGTTCATGCTTGAAGCTACTGGTAATGTAAAATTCACTGCCGGAAATGAAATATTTATGAGGATACGTCTAAATGATGGTGCCGGCGGAATTGTAGCAGCACATTATCTAACCGTTCAGGAAGCTATCACTGTAATCAAATTTGGTGAAAATCCCGATGAAAATGAGGGTTCAGCACTAAAAGGATTATCTGAGTTTACACCGAAGAATTTTGTATTCCTCTATGATGAAGATATGGATATGAGAGGAAGACCAATTGCAGGAACAAGTATTGAAACCACCGGAGTTGATTTTTCGGGTATTAACCAGTATGCAGCATTTTATAAAACAGGAGTTTCCGGCATTGATGGAGCCTGGGGTACTATAATACCAAATGTTAATGAAAATGGTGTACGCCTTATTGAAGAGCGTAACCTGACAGACGGAAGCATTGTAAATACACGTACTTCTTCTGATGGGATCTGGGGTGCAACCAATACCGCAAATCCTGCAAGCGGAACCACACCACTGGTAATTGATCTTACTGAACAGGGTATTCAGCCTTTCCTTGCTCTGAACGATATCACCATAACTCCATTGACTGATACCTGCTTTGCTGCTTACGACACCATTCAAACCACTGATTTCGTGGTACAAAGCGGAGGCGCAGTCCAACTGGTAAGCAGCGGAGTTGTTAGAATGTTGCAGGGTACTGTGGTAATGGAAGGCGGATATCTGAGAGCATGGATTGATCCTGACAGCATCTATTGCTCAATGGCTGCCACCATGCTTGCCGATACTGACAGCTTTACAGAAACTGAAACTGTTTTACCAATACCTGAAACTTCATCAGCTTTCTTTAGTGTTTATCCAAATCCGGGTAACGGGAACTTTACCCTGAGAATAAATTCGGCTGCGGTTCAGGAAAACATAAGCCTTGAAATTTTCAACCTTATCGGCGAACGGCTGATATACAGAGAATTATCAGAAACAAATCTCTACCAGCTTGATATGACCTCAATGCAAAGTGGCATGTACCTTGTCCGTATCATTCATGGTAATCAGTCAGAAGTTCAAAGGATCATAAAACAATAGACTGATCGTTAGTTTTTAGCCACGAATGCATGAATGAGAATATTTGTGCATTCGTGGTTTTTATATCTTTTAATAACTTTACCACTTAATTTAAAAACATACAAAATGAAAACCATTCTTAAGATTCTGGCTATGCTCTCCGGAGCTGTAGGTGCCATAATGATGATCCTAGGCATAATTGCAATTTTCAAAAACCGCATTTTGTTCGAACACTACTGGTCGAACTATTTCTATGCTGCTCAGGTTTTTATTGTTGCCGGCATCTTTCTGATACTTGCCCGGCATGAATGTGGAATTTGTAATAAGGAGTGATTTGCACAGCCGGTTTTATTTTCCTGAAAACAAACATTTCAACAGGTTTTCCGAACCATTGAAGCTGCTCATATTTTGCCTGCTTATCATGGTTCAGGGCATACAGGCTCAAACCGATAAAAAACCGCTGAGGATTGAACTGGATTCTCATCCCAACTCCGAACCTTTTCAGTTTATACCGCTTGGCAGCAACGGACTTCTCGTTATCCTGAAAACCAACGAAATTGAAGAAAAAAATCTGCGGAAATGGGGTTTTGGTTTTTATGATACCGACATGGAACTGCAATGGGAATTTTTTCATTCCATTAACCGTAATTATGAGTACAGCGCATATGCCAGAACTTCAGAGGAGCTTTCGTTGTTTTATTACGACCACAAATCATCGGCTGATAACAATACACTGATAATCAACATCAACAATGAAACAAAACAGCTCCGCAGTGTTGAAGGCTCTGTTGACAAGCGGTATGAACCTTTTGTTTTTGTGAGGCAGGATAAATTCTGTTATCTGGGTTCGAACGCAAAGACTGCCTGTAAGCTTTTCAGGATTGACACAGAAAGCGGCGAAATATCCGATATTAAACTTAATGAATCAGGAGGTGTTTTTCTTGAAAACATCTGTATTGATACGCTAAACAACGAAATTGCGGTTCTTACCAGTATGCGCAACGAGCGCCGCCAGAGTTCGCTTTATCTTCAGCGCCTTGACACGGCTGGCAATCAGAAAGCTTTTATACCTCTCATGAAGGGTGAAAACCGAAAGATCCTCACTTCGGCTGATTATGTCAGCCTGGGCAACGGCATGTTCATGGTTCTGGGCAGCTTTACCGTTCATCCGCAGCGCCGTCCTGTCTATGTTTCCGACCCCGAAGGAGCCAAAGCAACAGGCTTTTACAGGATAATTTCCGAATCGGATATAAACGAACCATCAGTTCAGTTTTTCAGCTTCGGCGAACTTTCAAATTTTGAAACCTATATGCGCGGTACCACAACACACAAAAACCGCCGTTCAATAGGCAGCCTGTTCGGTTCAAAAACCTCCGACCTTGAACATAGCCTTATAATCCATAAAATTGAAAAGTATAAAAATATTTTCCTGCTCCTTGCCGAAGCTTTCACTTCCGATTATCGTAATATCACCACCATTGTTTACGATTACTACGGTCGTCCCATACCTCGTACCTATTCAGTTTTCGACGGCTACCGCTACCGTCATGCCATGGTCCTCGCCTTCGACCGCCTGGGACGCCTGATATGGGATAACGGAATTGAAATGAGCAGCATACGCACTTTTACCCTCGCCGAAAAGGCTGCTGTTTACATTGACGACAACGAAGCTGTTATGGCATACAGCAACGATGGTAAAATTGCCTGGAAACCGGTGAAGGAAAATCACACCGGCGTTTCTTATGCCAACATCGAAACAAAATATTCAAAAGACAGGGTTACCAACGAGCAAAATAATCAGTTCACCCACTGGTACGACAATTATTTTCTCGCCTCAGGCTACCAGACCATAGTAAACAACTACCTCCCCTCCAAAAACCAGAGGAGCATATTCTTCATCAACAAGATTGCTTTTGATTGAGGGAGGATACCGATAAAACTTAAATTGAAGAACGAGCTTAAAACGCAACTCCGTAAACTGCATTCGTTTAAGCCCTGATTATTATAGCTAGTGGTTCTTCTCTTCGTCATTGTGCGCCGAGTTTAATCCCAAACCCTAACAAAAATTAGGTAATTTTCTACAAAAAACCGGATAAAGCTTGT
>CAZJZG010000025.1:0-51266 GCA_964550455.1 uncultured Bacteroidales bacterium
TGCGTCTCTTATAAGAGTTTCTGTTTCTTTTTTTAATTCGTTTAGGTTGCGAAGTTTTTTTATTTCTGTAATAATATTTGTTACTTCTTTCTTCTTTTGTTCAATTTTTGAATGAATGTCTTTTAAACGAGTCCCGACCAAACGTTGAATTAAATCAGCTTCAAAATCAGCATCTTTATTAGATAAATCTTTTTGCCCGAAATATACAGGATAGTCAAATATTGCATTAATTGAGATATTTGATTGTGATCCATCTCCTTTGTAAATATCTTCTTTCTGTCCGTATATTTTTTCAATACGGTATTCTTCTTTTTGCTTGTTAACAATCGTTACGATTGATTTCCCGCCACTTTTCAAAACGTATTCAATCAAACCGTCTTTATATTTTGGATCAACAGCAATAGGCGACAAAGGAAGACCTAATGTGTAGCGTAAAATTTCTAAAATTGATGATTTTCCACTCCCTCTAATTCCTATAAGTGTATTAAGCTCAGGCGAAAAATCAATTCTTGTCCCGTCCAATAAACCACCCTCAAAAGCAATGGATTTAATGTAGGAATTATTTATTTCAGGTTTATCCTTTGGTGAAGCTCTGTATTCACTGTCTGTCAATGCAAAGATTAATGCTTCAAAATTAAAATCACCTAATTTAACATAAGTTCTCTTTCCTTTACCGATAGCATCAATACCTCCATGAGCATTATCTGAGCCTTCAACACATGCAATTTTACTTTTTCTATTTAACCATCTACATAGTTTCTGATAATTTTCAAGATTTGCACTTTTCTGAACAGCTAATACCCTATTGAATGATTCTTGCTTCACAAAATCCTCTTGGGTTCTACCTCTCAACTCTGTAAACAAACCGTTAGTATCATCAATATGAGCCAAAACAATAAAATAATCGTGCCCGATTCTATCTAATGCTTCAACGGTTTCTTTCAAATTGAAATTTGAATTTGGATAGGGCGATTTATCATAATTACTTATTCCATAAAAAGCATTTTCTAAAAACTTATTGATATGGTCTATATCACCCTGATACCATCTGTCTTCAAAAACTATAAGTACATGAAACCCCTCTTTAAGCGAAAATTCCACCCCTGCAAATAGTCCAATAGATTCCTTTTTTGCTCTCTTCTTCAATGCAACAAATTCTTCTTTGTCAAATTTATTGTGATTGGTAATTACACCAATATTGATGTTTTGTTCTTTAAGTTTATCAATATAAAGCTTACAAAAATCGTTTTCGTTGCCTGTGTACAAAAACTCTTTATCCGCTTTTGTATGCAAATGGAAATCAGCCCGAAGCCATGTCGCTCCATTTTCAAAAATATTTTTGCTTTCGTTTTCCATATTTGCGTCTTTTAAATTGTTTTAAACTCCACTCCTGCATCTTTCATTTGCAGGACGGTGTTGGTTTTTAGTTGATCGTTGCCTTTAAAAATCCTGTCCAATGCAATGACCTTGACTGGTTTTGCTGCTACTACAGAGTCTATTATATCTTGTGCAGCTTTTTCTAATAGCAGAACAAGCTCATTATCATTAATTATATAGTAACCATCTCTCTTTTCAATTTTACTGTTAAGGTCTTTTCCGCTTTTCAGCAAAAGTTCATAAACCATGTTTTCAACACTTGCATTTTCTGCCACAGGGTCAACAAAGAGTTTCATTTGCTCGGAAAGTGCTTGAGCATCTTTGCCCTCTATTTGTTGCCATTGTTTAAAGTTGCTATGGGATAACTTAAGCACTTTAAAACCCAAATCTTGCGACTGCAGTTGCTCTATCTTTTCTTTTAGGTTTTCAATTTCTGCTTTTGTTTCTTCTGTAGGTAACTCTCCTTGTAGTTTTCTTATTTCGGTCTCTATCTTTTTTATCTCTTCCTTTATTTCAGTTTCTATCTTTTTGCCTGCACGGCGAATACGCTCTTTGGCTATATCTGCAATGGTTTTATACCCAGCTTTATATGCCTCGCTTTTTTCGTCTGTAAGCTCAGGAAGCTGTACGCAAATGTGCTTTCTATTACCACCATCTTCTTTGTTTAAATCGATTACGGCGTGAGCGGTGGTGTTACTGCCAGCGAAGAAATCAAGAATTATGTCGTTGGAATTAGTGTTTGAAGCAAGAAGTAAGATTTGCTTAATGTAGCGTAAGGGTTTAGGATTTGTAAATACCGCTTCGTCGAATAATTTGCGTAATTCTCTTGTGGATTCTTGATTATGTCCTACTTCTTGATATGTCCATAAAGTCATAGGTGTTACGCCATCTTGAACTTCTGATAAAAACAATTTTGGTAATGGGGAATTATTCCCATCAAGTCCAAACCAAATACGATTATCATTTCTTAATTTCTCAAACCTTTCTTTTGTAAATCTCCAACAATATCCTTTGGGTGGGTAAAATACTTTACCTGTTGGTCCAATAATTTCATACACTTGTTTATCAACTGCAGGACCAACAGTTAAATTTCCTCCTTTCCAAACACCTCTCGGGTCATTATCGGGATTTTTATAATCTTTGTTCTGCTTTTCTGTTCTTGGTAATAAATTAAGAGTAAATATATTTTTTTGTTTTGCAAATATTAATAAATGTTCATGACTTTCTGAAAAATACTTTTTCATGCTTATTGGCGCATAAGTTCTTTGCCAGACAACATTTGCCAAAAAATTCTCCTCCCCAAAAATTTCATTCATCAAAAGTCTTAAATTATGCACTTCGTTATCATCAATAGAAACGAAAATAACCCCATCTTGTCGTAAAAGGTTTTTTGCTAAATAGAGACGTGGCATCATCATGTTTAGCCAGTTGCTGTGGTATTGTCCGTTTTCTTTGCTGTTTCTACGGAACATACCGTCTTTGGTCATGTAGCCTTCCTCATCCTTATCGCCCACACGTTCCTGGTATTCTCTTTTGGTTTCACTAAACTTATCGGGATAGATAAATGAATCATTTCCAGTATTATATGGCGGGTCTATGTAAATCATTCTTATTTTACCGAAGTAACTCTTTTGTAGTACTTTCAGCACTTCAAGGTTTTCACCTTCAATAAATATATGTTCGGTATCGTCAAAGTTTATGCTTTCATCTTTGGCAGGAATCAATGTTTTGGTTGTAGGTGTTTGCAGCGTTTTAAAAGCATCGCTTTTGCCTGCCCAATTCAACACATAGCGTTCGTTGGTAAAATTAATGTCTTCGCCAAGTGTAGCTTTCAGCTTTTCCCAATCAATTTTTCCTTCAGTAAAAACTTCAGGTAGTATTTGCTTTAAACTATCAATTTTTTCTTTGGTTATATTCAGACTTGTTCCGTTCATTTCTTAGTGAGTTTTTCTTTCTGTTAATAACTCTTTGACTTCAACATCTAGTATTTCAGCAATTTTATATAAGTCTTCTAAACTGGGTTGTCGCCTGTTTTGGACATACGAGTTGACCATGTTGTAGCTCTTGCCTAACTTTTCGGACAACCATTTCTGTTTAATCCCTTTCTTCTCTAAGACATCTTTTATTCGATTCATTATTTAACAGATTTTAAGTTTAGTACAAAAATAAGAACAATTGTTTAATATCTCACAAAATGAACATTAAAATCATCATTCTGTTTGGACGTATTGAAAAGGGTAATCTCTTTTAGTTTTTCAGCGCTACCTTCGTGTATTGTCAAAAACCAAACGTACTTTACTGAGTGAAGATTTTTTCTATAATAATGAACAGCGTTCAGCGGTTTGGGGTTTTGTAAAACAGGCAAACAAACCGCTCGTTAGTAGTTCATTGTTTTCTTTGTCGCTATACTATTTCAATTTTTTTCTGACATTTTACAAATCCGCTTATATTTTAAAATCCGTACCTTATTAATTCAAGTGCCATGAAATAGGGGTTTAAACCTATCATTTAAAGCTATGGCAATTGGTTGAATAAATCTAAAACTTTATTTTCCATGGCATATCCTGTGCTGATTATTGAACAGCATAGCGCTATCAGATCACTAAAAAAGTAATTCTGAACATTTCCGGAACAGAGGCAAACCGTCTTAATCTTCCATATTAAAATAATCCTTGTCAAGAATGATATTGACAGTGGCAATCAAATCGAGCAGATTGATTGTACCGTCTCCTGTAACATCAGCATTGTAGAAGGAGAAAGGTATTGGGTTCAAACCGAGCACATAATTGGCAATAGTAATCACATCTAGGACATTGACATTGCCGTCGCAATTGGCATCACCGGGAACAACAGCAGAATATTGTTGCTCAATAATATTCGACAACGACAATTCCGATGTTACTCCATTTGAATATTCAGCTTCAACCGCATAATGATAAAATCCGAGAGGCAGAATTATCCATCCATTATCAATAAAGGTAGTATCATATACCGGCATCTCATTTATTTTTAGCCAAAGTGTGTCTGAAACATTCTTACGGTACACATTGTAATGCTGAAATGATTTATTTCCGTTCCATTGCAGCATACTGACAGATGGATCAGCGGTAATTTCAGGTTCAACAGACAGGCAAAATAATTGATTTTCACTAGCAGTCATTTCAATTATGTTCATGCTGCCATCTGCAATATGATCACTGTCAATATCACCATACAATAATCCTGAAGCCCTGATAAAAATGTTTGCATTAAGCGGTGGGGAAGTAACATTTTCAAGGGGCTGATATGATCCCATTCCATTGCTCCATTGCCGGAGTGGTTGCCATTCGTATGGTTCGTCAACACCATCGTCATAACCAATTAGTGTATAATTGCTATAACCTGAAATACCAACAAAAAAGCCATTTGGTGTTTCAACCGGCATACTCAGGTTCAGAGTATTCCAGCCTGGTTTATTTTCAATATTTCCTTTTACAAAAAGCACATTGGCTGGATCAGGAGCATGAGACTGAGTAAGTCCCAGAATAGTAATCATAACTTGTGGCGAGTATGGATAATTTGGACTCTGATAGGTATACCAGTGTACTTTCTGAAGGCTTGCATGTTTAGTCCAGCCTGAACCTATAAGAATATCGGGCGAACCTGTAGTTATCAACACACCCTGCAAAACCCCGTCATCATACCTGAATTCCATAGGATATGGTGTTCCCGGCGCATACCATGTAACAAATGTTGATACATCTCCTTCAATTACATTTACCAGATTGGGGGCAGGAGCGAGTTCTGAAATAGTAATGAGATCAAGCACATAAGGAACTTCCGGAACCAATATTTCAGAAATATATGTCTGATAACCTGCCAATGTTATTTCTATCTGATAAGTGGTTGTACCCCAAAGTTCATCGAAATAAAAATTCCCGGAATCATCTGTTGTGGTTTGATAATTATCAATACCGTATAATTTAACTACTGCACCGGCAGCAGGAAGTTGTGTATCACTAAGAATTACACTTCCCGACAGAGAAATAAGAGGGCGTGGCACAAGCATGGCATCACCAAGGTTAACACTTCCTCCAGCAGCCAGATTAACATTTTCGCATATCACATCGCCATAAGAATATTTTGAGATCGTAATCTTCAGATTGCTTCCGGCAAGTGTTTTAGGTGCCGTATAATAACCCTGACTATTAGAGTATATTTCGGCAACATAGCCCGGAAAATCAGGATTTTCAATAACTATCTTTGCACCTTCAACAGGAGCACTGTTTGACTGATATAATACCCTGCCGGTAATACTTCCCAAACCATTACCGGTTTCAAACATTAAACTTGTTATGGGATAGTTGGTAAGTCTGGCAACATGCTGTAGATTATTCGGATCAATGGCAGTGTACCAATTGTCGTAAACATTCCTAACCTGACCATACTCAACATATTCATAGGCAAACTTTGAGTTTTCATTAATATATGGACTTCCACCCTGATAATAATATACCATTACGGCAAGATTACCGCTTCCGGTATAAACATAGGGTTCGGTAAGGTTAATATTGATTTTTCCCAAACCATCAGAAAAGTTCAGAACACCATCAAATACAAGATGCATATCGGAAGCAGGAATAGCGTCAGTTTCAAAGTTAGTCATATTAGTTTCAGTCATCCACACTTTTACTTTACGATTGGGTATAGGATTAGCAAAACTGGTGTAATAGGTAAGGCGTGTAACTATTCCTCCTGTATTCAGTTCATTTGTATAATAAAGACATTCATGCAAACTGGAACCACGGTAATCTTCAAAACTGATCGGGTAATTATAGGTATATGAAGTTTGCTGATTTAACGGGAAAGTGCCAATATTCTTAACTACTAAAGAAGCATGAATAACCTCAAGATTTAAAGTACTGCTTGTATTGTTTGAAAGGTCTTCATCCTCAGTCCAGTCAATTTTTGCATATAAACCATATTCTCCGGTTTCGGAGATATTAACCGGAATAGTCATGGTTTGGGTTTTTCCGGAAGTAAGCGCTACTCCGGGCATCGAAGCATAAACTACCTCCTGTCCTCCAACTAAAGCACAAATTTTCACATCATAAGCACCTGTCTGAACAGGATTTTTACCGTAATTCCCGAGCAAAACCTGATAATTATTTGAATTATTGGCATAAATAATATCAGGGCCAGTGAAATTAAGTGCCATCAGGTCATTATCAAAACGTATCATAACTGAGCCAAGCACATCATCAATAACTCCGGGCCAACACCAAACTCCATTGAACTGGAATGCAATATAAAATTCACTCCCTTCTGAAAGTCCATACTGACTCAGGTCGTATGATTTAAGTATGTATGACAATGGAGGATCAGTAATTTGTTCAATAGTTATGAAATCGTTGATAGCTGTACCGGTTGTTGATAATTTAATCCGCCACACCTGGCCTGTCTGATTAGCAAGCCTCTTGATCCAAAACTGAAAAACATCTCCGGTTTGCCATACCATTTTAGGAGTGATCAGCCAATCATCGTAGCTTGTTTGTCCAACGTTGCCTGCATATGTATCAAGCCCTGCTGCAGCAATACCTGTATGAGGAGCAACCTGTCCGGTAGGAACTTTATTTACATTTCTGAGCCATCCTTCTCCATCAGCATTATTATCAATTACCTTCCACCCCAATGGAGGGAAAAGCAGATCTTCAAAGCTTTCTCTTAATACTCCGTAGCGCAATCCTATTCCACTTAAAGCAATGGTTTTATTGCCCGGTATTGCAGGATCCATAAGAAACGTCAAAGTTCCTTCTTCAGGTTGTGGTTCGGAAGGATGAAACTGAATTTCAAAAACTTGTTGTTCACCACTTGCAAGCATTACCGGAAAAGAAGTGTTAAGCACCGAAAAATTTGGGTTGGTAATATCAACACCGGTAATTTCAAGTATTCCTCCCCCACTGTTTTGTACTGTGGCATTCAAGGTTTTGTTTATAGTAAGTTCCACTTCGCCAAAGTCAAGTGAAGCCGGTGCTACCACAACAATTGGATTTGCCGGAATATCGCCCAGCCATATTTTTATATTTGCTCTGCTGCCAACTGCCGAACCTACCGGTAAATTATTCGGATCGTAAGGATTTGAATCGTTACGTGCATATCTTGTCATTGTTGGTTGTCCGGGTTGAAGATCGGTTACATAAAACATATCTGACGAGGAATTCCAGCCCGGTTTTTTCTCAATAACAGTAATCAATAAATTATCGGTATTATTATAAAAGAATGGATTTACATCAACCCATGAAAATTCATCTCCGCTGTAAAAAGTAAATGCGCCATCATAAACCTTGGTTGACCCGTCTAACTGCACTGTTGTGGTTAGTTCGGCAAGAGTGGTATGTGCGATCCATATTTCTGTAACTTCGGTAAGCGCAGGTGCTTCTCCGGCATAATGAAATCCAATACGGTTAATTCTTCGGTTTGAAATATTAATCTCAGATTGCAAATAAATAGTTTGCGAAAATGAATAGCCATAATAAAGTGAAATAGGGATTAAACTACTGGTTGTAGTTTCTGTACCTATAATAACTCCAACCAGATTAACACCCATTCCCATAACTCCCACCTGTTTATCACCTGTAATAGCTTCGTCCATGAGGAAAGTGATTTCACCAGTTTCCATCTGTGCCATAGTTGGAGAAAATTGAATTCCAATGATTTTTGTTTCAAATACACCTATGTTTAAAGGGAAATTGACATCAACAACAGTAAAAGCATCGTTGGTACTACTATATCCTGTTATTTCCAAAAAGCCGGCTCCGGTATTTTTAACAGCTATATTCATTATTTTATTACCGTTCAGTTCAACATCTCCAAAATCGAGCTGAAGTGGAGTTATCTGCGAAACCGGAGGTCCCGTGGGAATATCGCTGAACCATAGTTTTATATTGGCACGATGATCGATAATGTTGCCGGCAGGAAGATCATTGGGGTCGTAAGGACTACTATCATTCCATTCGCCAAGGCACAAACTCTGACCAGAAGGAACAGGCGTTGCCCAGAATTTATCGCTTGATGAATCCCAGCCCGGTTTCTTTTCAATAACAGTAATGAGCAAATTATCGCTGTTGTTGTAAAAAAACGGACTTATCTCAACAGAGGAAAAAGCACTGCCACCATAAAAAACAAAAGGACCATCAAATACTTTGGTTGATGTGGTCAGTGGTACTGTCTCAGTGAGCTGTGTTAGGGTGGTATGAGTCATCCAGATTTCAATTTCCAGATCAAGGGAAGAGCTGGAACCTCCATAATGATAACCAACTCGTGTGATAATCTTATCCTGAATATTTAATTCATTCTTAAAATAAAGGGTTTGAGTAAACGAATAGCCATACCATGGAGTTACAGGCGTATTACTGCTTAGCTCGGTACCTGTACCGATAACAATAGAATCGTTGGCTAATAAACCTGTGCCGGGGGGCACAGACGAATAAACATCAGGTGCTTGTTCAGCTTCCACAGCCATGAGCTGAAATGAAAACACAAACACCATAATCAACAGACCAATAAGCCTGAGCTTTTTTGTAAAATGTTTCATAAAATACTGATTTTAAATGATTAAAGTCTCTAATTTCTTCAATTAATGACATTACAAAATTATATTATTTTTTGTTTGCAATATTTACTTATGAGCTTGTTTGATAAAAAATTTTTAAATCCTGAGGACTTTAAAATTAATACCCGAAATATTCAGCTACCAGGACTTTTGAGCTATTTCAGAAAGCAAAAGTACTGCCGCTGTAAAGTTTAGTAAATCTAAGAATCGGGTTATGATTATAAATCCCGGTTAGCAGGGATTTATTTACAAAATTGTATTTTCGCAGTCTTTTAATACAAATACTATGACTGCTCAAGAAATCAAACCTGCTCTCATTGTGGGTTCAGGACTTGAAAACTTTAATTTCTTTGATGACTATGTTGAAAACAAGGTCACAACGGCTTATGGTGATCCTTCCAGCATCCTGATTACCGGAAAATTCGGAGGCATGGAGGTTGTAATTCTTTCAAGGCATGGTCGCAAACATACCATTCCTCCTACTCAGGTAAATAACCGTGCAAACATCATGGCATTGAAGCAAGCCGGCTGTACCCATATTCTGGCAACTTCAGCCTGTGGAAGTCTGAGAGAACAAATTCAACCCGGGCATCTTATATTTCCTGATCAGTTCATTGACTTCACGCGGCACAGACCTGTGAGTTTTTTTGAAAGCTTTGAACCCGGTAAACTGAATCATGTTGCAATGTGCGACCCGTTTGATGAAGAAATGAGAAACATTTTGCAGGAAAAAGCAACAGAATCAAACATCGTATATCATGATAAAGGTACGGTAATAACTATTGAAGGTCCTCGTTTCAGTACCCGCTCCGAATCGAAGATGTTTCGTTTGTGGGGTGCTGATATAATAAATATGAGTACCGCTCCTGAGGTCATTCTCGCCAATGAATTGAAAATACCATACGCTCTTGCAGCTCTTTGTACTGATTATGATGCATGGCGTGAAAACGAACAGGGTGTTAGCTGGGAAGAAGTACTACGCGTTTTTAAACAAAATGTAGCAAAACTCAGCCACCTGTTAATTGAAGTATTAACCTGTATGGAACAACTGAACACGAGATAGACTGATGAATAACCCCAAAAGATATAAATCTCCGTTTGTCCGAACCTTGTTTATTATAGCAGGCAGCGTTTCTGTAGCGCTTGGTGTGCTGGGAATGTTGTTGCCAGTGCTGCCAACCACTCCTTTTTTGTTACTCGCTGCATGGTTTTATATCCGAAGCAGCGACAAATTTTACTATTGGCTTATAAATCACAAAATATGGGGAAAATATCTTAGAGATTATCTTGCCGGAGAAGGAATACCAAAACACATAAAAGCATGGGCAATAATCCTGCTTTGGGCTACTATTCTGAGTACTGTGTTTTTTGCTCTGGAAAAAAACTGGCTCAAAATATTACTGATCGCCATTGCAGTTGCAGTAAGTATTCATATAATCAATATCAATGGTAAAAATAAAGAGAATTAGAGAACAAACCATAACAATGAATATTGTAAATATTTCCTAATGATAAAACATTGTAAACCAAACTTTAACTATTATACAAAAATCATTTTTTAAAAATCGTTGTTAAAAAACGCAGGTTCAAATAAATGAAACAATCAACAGCATAAGCTGTTAAAATGACTAACCGTTAGAAGGGTAGTTTTTGATGATAAAAACCGAAAAATCATATCCAAACCCCGGTGCGTGGCTTCCAATAACCCGTGAAGAGCTTAAAAAGCGTGGATGGGATAAAGTTGATGTTGTCCTTGTAAGCGGCGATGCCTATGTTGATCATCCTGCATTTGGCACGGCAGTAATTGGAAGGGTTATAGAAGCTGAAGGCTTACGTGTGGCTGTTCTTCCTCAGCCAAACTGGCGTGACGATCTGCGTGATTTCAAAAAACTGGGGAAACCACGATTGTTCTTTGGCGTTACTGCCGGCAATATGGATTCAATGGTAAACCATTATACCGCTGCAAAGCGCCTCCGCTCCGACGATGCATATACACCCGGCGGGAAAGCCGGATTCAGACCTGATTATGCTTCAGTAGTATATTGTAGGATCCTTAAAAATTTATACCCTGACACCCCCATAGTTCTTGGTGGTGTTGAAGCTTCAATGCGCCGCTTCACTCACTACGATTATTGGCAGGATGTGGTTAAACCTTCAATTCTCTTTGAAAGCGGTGCCGATATTCTTTTGTACGGTATGGCTGAAAAACCATTGAAAACCATGTTACAAAGGTTACAAAACGGAAAATCAATAAGCCGGATGACCGATCTTGAACAATCGGCATGGATTTCAGCAACTAAAGAACAAATCCCTGAGAATAAGGCATTTAAAACAACCGAATTGCCTTCGCATGGTGAAATGGTCAGAGACAAGACAGTATTTGCAAAAGCTGCAAGAATACTTGACATTGAGCATAATATTGTAAATCCTTCGCGAATAATTCAAAAAAACGAGCAGGGCTGGCTGGTGGTAAACCCGCCGGCGGCTATACCTGATGAGCTGGATGAGATATATAGTCTGCCGTTCACCCGTTTACCTCATCCGAAATACAAAAAGCGTGGAAATATTCCGGCATGGGAAATGATAAAAGATTCGATTACCACACATAGAGGATGTTATGGAGGTTGCACATTTTGTGCCATTTCAGCCCATCAGGGCAAGTTCATAAGTAACCGCTCCGAGGGTTCGGTTATACAGGAGATAGAAAAAATTACAGCCATGCCTGATTTCAAAGGTCATATTACTGATCTGGGAGGTCCTACAGCCAATATGTACAAAATGACCGCCATTGATCCTGAAATATGCAAAAAATGCAAACGCCCCTCATGTATATACCCACGCATTTGTAAAAACCTGAATACGGACCACAAGCCTTTGATTGAACTGTATCGCAAGGCAAGAAAGATAAAAGGAGTGAAAAAAGTTACTATAGGTTCAGGCATCAGGTATGATATGTTTATGACTTCCGAGGGCTCTGAATCAAAACAAAAGAGTCATAAAGAATATTTTGAAGAATTGGTAGTGCATCATGTTTCAGGAAGGCTTAAAGTGGCTCCTGAGCATACATCGGATAAGGTATTGGCTTATATGCGAAAACCATCCTTTACTCTGTTTGAAAAACTAAAAAGGGATTTCGACAGGATTTGCAGACAGCAAAATCTAAACCAGCAGATAATACCCTATTTTATTTCATCGCACCCCGGTTCGGAAGAAAAAGATATGGCTGAACTGGCAGAAAAAATCCGTCTTATAGGCATACGTCCTGAACAGGTGCAGGATTTTACACCTACTCCCGGAACTCTTGCTACGGCAATGTTTTATACCGAGCTTGATCCCTATACCCTTAAACCTGTTAAGGTAGCACGCTCGCCAGAGGAAAAGGCAGCCCAAAAAGATTTTTTCTTCTGGTATAAACCCAAAAAACAAAAACCGGGGTCAGGTAAAAATCAAACAAAACGAAAGAAAAATCATTAATAACACAGAGGAAAATTCATTAAGTTAAAAACCAATCATAAAACGGATAATCAATTTGTACAGGATGTCAGCACAAAATGAATTAATTGAAAAACTCAGGCTTAGTCTTGCTGCGCCGCTAACAGGAGAGATATCGCATTTTAAAATGCTTCCTTCTGAAAGGCGCGAAGCTATAAAGCCACCTGAAACAAGGCAAATACCAGTTGCCGGAAGTGTGCTTATCCTGTTATATCCTAAAAATGATTTTTTTGCTACAGTACTCATAAAACGAACCGAAGATAATGGCGTTCATAGCGGACAAATTAGTTTTCCGGGAGGGAAGCAGGATAGCGACGACATTTCTTCAATTAATACTGCTTTGCGTGAAGCCGAAGAAGAGATAGGTGTTAAGCCTTTTAATATTGAGGTTATTGGAACCCTGAGCCCGCTGTATGTAAGCCCAAGCAATTTTGAGATAACCCCTGTGGTCGGGTTCACAAACAAACTTGAAAAGCTTGTTCCCAACCCCACTGAAGTAGATTATACCATTGAATTACCACTAAAAAACATTGATAAGCTGCGAACCAATATTGATCTACAAGTTCGTGGCAATACATTCAAACAGGTGCCTTGCTTTAATCTGAACGGAAATATAATATGGGGTGCCACCGCCATGATTTTGCAGGAATTGCTCGATGTAATGGAGAATAAAGGAATTAAATGCTAATTGTTCTATTGCACTGAAAATAAAAACATTAGCTCTCTATCACAATTTCATGTGTAATGGTAGCAGCTTTTGAAAGCATTGCCGAAACTCCGCAATATCTTTCCTGCGACAGACTTACAGCCTTTTCGAGCTTGTCCACTGGCAGATCCTTGCCTTTAAAAACATAACGAAGATGCAGCTTATGGTAATATTTTGGATGTTCTTCAGTAAGTTCACCATTAGTTTCAATACGGAAAGCTTCAGGCTGAACACGCATTTTGCCAAGTATTGATATTACATCCATTGCAGTACATCCTGCCAGCGAAACAAGTAATAATGCCTTGGGACGCGGACCTTTATCTGTACCACCCACTGCCTCATCGGCATCAAGTATAATTTTATGACCATTTAATGTGGTCTCGAACGACATGGCTTCCTTCCAGCCCATTGAAATACTCTGCTTCATTGTTTATAATTTTAAATTTCTATGAACTCAACAGTCTTAAACAACAAAAGGTTCATAAATATCTCGTCCTGATGGAGCTTAATAATGTTAAGAACCTAAATATGTTCTGTCTGAAAAATCAATGTATTCAATTGAAAATAAGCTAACTGACACAAAAACAAATTAATACAGGTTTTCAGGATACTCTCCTGAACCCGTTAGTGCAGCAAGTTCACTTACAGCGCAATCCCTGTCTTCGCGATATGTTATTCCAAACCAGCGGGCTGAACTTCGCAGTACTTTCACGCTTACCCCACTTGTGCCAAGAAGGTTATTTACAATAGTAGGAATATAGAATTCGCCCTTTATAGTGTTGGAGTTTTTACGGATAAATTCATCAAAACCCTTTTCCAGCTTTTCAAAGAAATCTTTTGTGAAACCCCAGAAATTCATTGAAACAATGGTTTCAGGATGAAGTTCTATTTTATTTCCCTGCTCATCAATATAAACTATCGCCTCGCCTTCGGGTGCAATTTTTGTTCGTTCGGTAACACTTACAAGCAGCCGGTTTTCATCCGGTTCACAAATCCCCCTCGAAACTGTTCCATGTTCTGATAAAGTATTCCGGAGTTCGTAACCTACCATTGCATATTCACCTTCTTTTGCATTTTTCAGATGATGATACATAACCCTGTATGAATCGGCACCATAAAAATCATCGGCATTTATCACAGCAAAAGGTTCTTTGATCACGTCTTTTGCCATAAGCACAGCATGGGCTGTACCCCATGGCTTAACCCTTTCAGGATGTATTAAAAGACCTGAAGGTATATTTTCAATTTCCTGAAGTACATAATCAACCTTGATTATACCAGCAAGTTTTTTCATCATTATCTCGTTGAATTCTTTTTCGATACTGCGCCGAATAACAAAAACAACTTTTCCGAAACCTGCCCGCCGGGCATCAAAAACCGAATAGTCAATAATTGTTTCACCATTTGGACCAAGCCTGTCAAGCTGCTTCAACGATCCGTAACGACTGCCAATGCCGGCGGCTAAAATTAATAAAGTGGGTTCTGACATTTTTTCAAATAAAAATTTTTTGAGAAATATGGTAAATTGTTTAAATTGCCGGCAAAATTAGAACTTTTACTCATGTAGATAATGAATGGATTCTAACAATCGTTATTTTTGTAAAGATATTTTACTATCTTCTCAGTAAATAATATCTTATCATGCTTAAAGATTGTTGTCTTTGTCCACGAAACTGTCATGCAAACCGTATTGAATATCCCCTTGGATATTGTAATACTGATGCAGGTTTTCACATCAGCAGCATTTGTCTGCATCGTGGAGAAGAACCACCGATTAGCGGACCAACTGGTATTTGTAATATCTTTTTCAGCAGGTGCAACCTCCAGTGTATTTATTGTCAGAACTATCAGATCAGCACTTTGGGACATGATGTTCAGAAATCAGTTTATACTCTGGATGAAGTGGTTTCGAACATTGAATTTTATCTTTCGCACGGATGTACTCATGTAGGCTTTGTTTCGCCATCGCACGTCATAGTACAGGTAAAGGCAATAATTGAAGCTTTGCTAAACCGGGGGCATAGTCCTGTATTTGTATACAATTCAAATGGTTACGACAGTGTTGAAACCCTTCGCAGCCTTGAAGGGCTTATTGATGTATATCTTCCTGATCTAAAATATATGGACAGCGGGCTGGCAGCCAAATACAGCGGGGCAGGTAATTATCCGGAAGCAGCATCGGCAGCACTTAAAGAAATGTACCGCCAAAAAGGCAGCACCCTTATACACGACGAACAAGGCTGTGCTGAATCAGGATTATTAATTCGCCATCTTGTATTGCCCGGGCATGTTGAAAACAGTAAAGCCGTTTTACGTTTTATTGCCGAAGAATTATCGCCGCTGGTACATATTTCGCTAATGTCGCAGTATTACCCGACTCCTGCCGTAGCAGGTCATCCGCAACTCGGAAGACCAATAAAAGCTTCTGAATACAAGCAGGTGCTTAAAGAAATGAGGCAGCTTGGTATGTTTCGTGGATGGATTCAGGATTTTGACAGTCATGCATCATACCGCCCTGACTTTTCTCTCGATCACCCTTTCGAATGAAAGAATATTACTTCTGCTTATAGTACTGGGATAGCTTAATTTTAAACTACTTACATTTTATGCAAATCACAGGGTTCTCTGTCGTTATAAAAAAGTCAGTATGGGATTTTGTTTCCGTTCTCCCTCCATTTTTTGAAAGGGATTTCTGACTTTTCATGAACAATGTGAGTGGTAGGTATCTTACGTAATTCAATACTATTGCATAATTCATCATAAATATAAGAATCGTCGAAGCCTGCAACAGCAGCATCCTTGCGTGAAGCAGCAAAATAAACCGCCTTTGGTCTTGCCCAGTAAATTGCACCGAGGCACATAGGGCATGGTTCACAACTGCAATAAATCTCACAATCTTTTATTTCGAACCATCCCAGCTTGTTACAAGCCTCTCTGATTGCCGTTATTTCAGCATGTGCTGTAGGATCGTTGTGAGCTGTTACCATATTTACTCCACGGGATATGATCTTACCACCGCACACAACCACAGCACCAAATGGTCCGCCATTACCGCTATATACATTGTCCTCAGCCAATCTTATAGCTTCGTCCATGAATTCTTTTTTGTAATTGTTCATTATGAAAAATGCCAGATTAGGGTTTCAATTGACAAATTTAATCATTTTTTAAAAACATTTATCAATTACGGAAAAATTCGTTCAAATAGAAAACTTATAAAACGATGTAGCTGATTCAACAAACACAACAAACTTATAACTTGCTGTTTTTTATCAACTTACCTGCTTATGACAATTAATCTTACCATATTAAGCAGTTATTTATTATTCCTAATCTTGATTTTGTTAATATAAAGGCTTTATTTTTTCAGCTAATACAAGTTATTATTCTGAAACACTGCCTGTTGCGTTAAGTATTATTTTCAATCCCGATCATAAACAACTGTAATAAATTATTTATTCTAAAAAAAGAAGTATCTTTACCAAGATTTAAAATTGTAAATTACAATTCATAATACACTGATATTCTTTGTATTAAAAACAAATCTTGTAATTTACAAATCATAAATCAAGAATTTATGATTTTTTATGATTTTTTTTTAACTAAACAGACGTTTATTAAAAATATTTATTAACTTTGCCCGCAGTATTGTACTACCATCGGGAAAACAATTAAATAATCCATATATAAAACAATTAATCTGAGGTCAAACTAAAAAAGGAGGTATCGTTCAGGCAAAGCAAAAATGTATTTCTTAATTTTAAATTATTCCTTTATTGTTTAATTAAATTTTTATTTATTATGAAGAAAATCACACTGTTACTCACAGCACTTGTAATAAGCAGTGCAATGATTGCTCAATCGTTCATCCCTTCTTGGGATCTCGAAAAAATGCAAAGAGACAAAGATCGCGATGCCGTTGAGTTCTACCAGAAGCATTATGATGTAAATCCTGATGCTGTTACTATTCCCGAAGTTCCTACAGATGCAATGTACGATCTTCTTTTCCAATTTCCAACCTATGATATTGGCGGTACTTATTCAGTAGCTTCTGATGGGCAGTATATTTATACAGCCAGATGGAATGCTAATCTGTTTCACAAGCTTGACTTTGAAGGTAATCTTGTTGAAGAATTTACAATTACCGGTGCAGGGTCTATCCGCGATATGGCTTATGACGGCCAGTATTTCTATGGTGCTCCCAATACTACTACCATTTATAAAATGGACTTTGAAAACAAAGTTCTGGTAGGTACAATTACAGGTCCATCAGCAGTTCGTGGTATGGCTTACGACGAAATTAACGATGGTTTCTGGGTTACTAATGGCTGGAATCCCCCGATCAGACTTATCAGCCGTACCGGAGCTGTATTACAGACTCTGAACACATCAGCCACCAGTTTTGCAGGAATTGGCTGGGAGAATGTTACTGAAGGTGGTCCCTATCTCTGGGGTTATTGCCAGGCTGGTGCTGCAAATAATCTACTTGTGAAAATTAACATTACAACCGGCGCCACTATTGAAACATTCGAACTTAACCAATCAGTTACATTTGCTGCTGATGGAACAGCCGGTGGTATGGAAATTACTGATAAGGTTTATCCGGGTAAATGGGCTTTCTTTGGCACCTCACAGAACGACGCTATCTGGGCTGTTGAACTTGCTGATGCTGCCCCTGCCGAAGCTCCCGCAGCAGTTACTAATTTAACTGCTACTGCCGGTGCAAATGGAGCTTTAACAGCTACCCTCAACTGGAATAATCCTGCTGTTTCCGTTATTGGAGAACCTTTAACCGAACTTACAGCAGTAACAATCTTCCGCAATGATGTTTTAATCCATACCATTAATAATCCTGTAATTGGTGGTGCTGCTACTTACACTGATAATGCTGTACCAGCAGCAGGCAATGTTGTTTATAAACTCGTTGCTGAAAACAGTGCCGGTGAAGGCATTGCCGCTTCAATTACCGTATGGGTAGGTCCTGATGTACCTGCTGCACCCGGCGATGTATTGCTGGTAGCTCAGGGTAATAATGGTTTCATTACATGGAATGCACCTGATGGTGGATTGCATGGCGGTTATTACACACCAACAGGGCTTAACTACACAGTAAAACGTTTCCCCGGCTCTGTTACAGTAGCCTCCAATATTACTGCTTTACAATACCTTGACAATACTGTTCCCGGTGTTGGCAACTATTATTACACCGTTACAGCAGCCAATAATGTTGGTGTTGGTGGAACTGGAACATCCAATGTTGCTCTGCTTGGAGCAGAAGGACTCCTTATTTTTGAACAATTTGATTCCGGTATGCCCGCAGGATGGGAAGTATTAGGTATGGGTGGCACAAACTGGACAGCACCTAGCACAGCTAATGCCGGTGGTACTGCACCTGAATTGCAGTTAAGCTGGAGCCCACAATTTGTTGGTGTTTCACGCTTTGCTTCACCTGCTATCAACTCAGGTTCATACAGTGCATTGAGATTGAAATTCAATCAAATGCTGAATGACTTCTCAACCAATACAGGAGAATACATTGCTGTTGAATATTCAGTTGACGGTGGTACAAACTGGACACAGGTATGGCAACATATTGCAAATGCAAGCCTTGGTCCTGTACTTACTGAAATTTATTTCAGTGTTCCGGAAAATACCAACTTCAAAATTGCTTTCAAATTTGATGGAGATAGTTATAATATCAACTACTGGTATATTGACAACGTTGTGGTTGAGCCTGTTATGGGTCAAGACCTTGCTGCTCTGGCTGTTATCGGTAATGTTACTCCATCAGTTGGTGAAGCAACAAATTATACCGTTAAGTTCCAGAATTCAGGAGCCACCGCGGTATCCGGCGGTAGTTATACTGTTAAATTGTTTAAAGAAGGCGGAGTACTTTTGGGTACAGCTTCGGGTGTAGATATTGCTGCCGCAGAAATAAAAACTGTTGTAATTCCATGGACACCGGGTGAAGCCGGTCCTACATATATCTACGGATATATAGACTTCCCCGGAGATGATATCCCCGGAAACAACACTACGGGACACATGAATATTACAGTTCAGCCAGCCGGTATTATTGCTATTACCATTGGAGAAGGAACCAATATGCCAGCATTCCGCATTCCGTTTGACTTCTACTGGAGAAACAGTATTGCTCAAACAATGTATTTTGCTGATGAAATTGGTATAGGAGGTGGTGTTCTTACTGCTATCAAATACACTAATAATTTCCAGACTAACCTGCCGGCTAAAGAAGTAAAAATCCTTATTGGTGAAACTACTGAAGCCAGCCTTCAGAGTAATTGGATTGATCCCACAGGCTTTACAATGGTTTATGATGGTGTAATTGATTTCCCCATTGGTGTAAACGACATAATGATTCCTTTAACAGTACCTTATGTTTATACAGGAGGTAATCTTGTAGTTATTACTAACAGAGTTTATGAAGGTACATATCATAGCAGTAACGATAAATTCTATGGTACAGAATTCGCAGGTTCAAACAGAAACAGATATGTACAATCTGATGCTACTATTTACGATCCATGGCAGGTAATTGCCGGTACAACACTTTCACAGTGGGCACCTAACACCACTCTGTTCTTCTCAGCAGAAGGTCTTGGCAGCCTTAACGGAACTGTCACAGCAGCTACTGGTGGTGCTGCAATTGAAGGAGTACTTGTAAAAGTATTAGGTACAATGTCGCAAACCCAAACCAATGCACTGGGCCAGTATAACTTCCCCGCATTGCTTGCAGGTACATACGATGTTGAATTCTCAAAATACGGATGGGAAACTTTTGTAGGTACGGCTACTATTGCTGCTGATCAGGCTACCACACTTAATGCTGCCTTGAACTCAGTAGCTCTGCCACAAATCCAGGTAACTCCTACAGCTTTGAATCAGGTACTGCCTGTTGGCGGACAAGCCACACAGAATCTGACTATCAATAACTTAGGTGAACTGCCATTAGAGTGGGCTGCTGCTGTACAAATGCCTACATTATCATATTTCGTATTTGATGTTCCTGAAGGAAAGATTGAACCATTTGAAATTGATGTAACAAGGGCTAATTCAATTCCTGGTGGTGCTCCAGAAGCAAGTACAACCAAGGATGAAGTTATCCTTAACTATGACGGTGAAAATTATGATGCCATTGGTTTGACAAGTGGTGGTACATTCCATTTAGCCGTTCGCTTCCCCTCATCAATGTTAGGACAATATGCAGGTTATCACCTCAATTTTGTCAATATCTATATCAATGACGTTCCCAGCCCGTGCATTCTTAAAGTTTGGGGCGCAGGAACAAGTACTTCACCAGGTACTTTGCTGCTGCAACAGACATTGTCAGTATCAGCAGATTCCTGGAATCTCATTGAATTAACCGATCCTGTTGCTCTTGATGGAAATGATCTTTGGGTAGGATACACAGTAACACATGCGGGAGGTCAGTATCCAGCAGGTTGTGACGGCGGTCCACATCATATAAGTGGAGATGGATCATGGATCTCAACAGATGGCACTTCATGGGATAGATTATATGAATTAGTTGCCTCTTTGGACTACAACTGGAATATTCGTGCTCACATTGCTCCCGGCACAACTCCATGGGTTAGCATTAATCCAAAACAAGGTACTGTAGCTGGTGGTGCTAGTGGAACTATTGTAGTTACATTTGATGCTTCAGAAGTTGACCCGGGAACCTATAATGGAAACATTATAATTGCCAGCAACGATCCGAATAACCCAGGATTAACCGTTCCTGTTACCTTACAGGTAGGTGATGTAACAATTCTTCCTGGAGATGCCAACGGCGACGGTCAGGTTAACATTTTTGACGTAATTGCTACTATTAACTACATAATAGGACTTAATCCAGATCCATTCGTATTCGAAAATGCTGACGTAAACGGTGATGGTCAAGTCAACGTTTTTGACGTGATTGGTACTATTAATATCATTATTGGCAATAAAGCATTAGCACCTGTTAATTCATCAGATGCTAATATTTATCTGAACAGTAATAATATTACACTGCAAAGTGATGGAACACTTGCCGGACTTCAGTTTGATCTCACTGGTATTGAAAAACTGAATTTTGCTCTGGAAGGCTACCAGTTTGCAAGTAATGTTGTAAATGGAAAGCTTATTGGAGTTATTTTCAGCCTTGACAATACCCCGCTGCCAGCAGGTGAAATCACACTCTTCACCTTCAACGAAACCTCAGGATTGAAATGGGGTCAGGTTATTGGTGGTAACGTAAATGCTGCAAATGTTCAGATCAATAAATTCCAGGGTGGTGAATTCCAGCTTGCTGTTTTCCCAAATCCTGCTAAAGAAGTTCTGAACGTTCAGTCAAATGAAACTATCAATTTCATTCGTTTGAGCAATCAAATTGGACAAATGGTTGAAGAAAGCGTAATTGATGCTTCAAATTACACTATCAACACATCCAATATGAGTAAGGGTATATATATTCTCGAGGTTCACACCCAGAATAATGTATCAGTTCAAAAGATTGTTATTGAATAATACTTCTTTACGGCAAACATAGTTTTGCCAGTTACTACAAAAGCCATTTCCGCTCGGAAATGGCTTTTGTTTTTTTCCAAAGCTTAATTTTTCCTTCTTTCAAACTTATTATAACGGTTCAGGCAATCTTTGCCAACAAAGATCTCATAAAATAATTCACAGATTATTTCTTTTTTTATATCAAAAGGCTAAAAATATCATTATATTTGCCCAGCTTAGATATATAATTATTTTCTGGTGATTGATTTTAAACAATCAAAAATAAATCATCTGTCTTATATAACCCAAGAAAGGAGGTTTATGCTTAAAAAGCCAATACTAAAAGTTAAGTTCATTATTCTTAAACTCTAAAAAAAATCAAACATGAAAAAAATTCTTCTTTTACTTTGCACTTTTATCTTGTGCAGTGCTCTTTATGCACAATCGCAATTAACTCCCCAACAGGCAGAAGAAGCCGGGATTCAGTTGGAACAAACCACAATTCAGGATGCAGGACTAATACCTGCCAATAATAATGCTGTAGTTTCCCGTGACGATCTGCAAGGCGATTACCTTGCTGTTGTTGCCATGCCAACAAATAATAAAAGGGTTGTATTACTCGATATTTATGATGGCTCACTTGTAATTGACAATTTTATTAACCTGCAGGCTACCGCAGCCGGAACCCCTAAGGATGTACTTCAGGTAGGAGATGAAATATGGGTTTGTGATCAGGTTGGCGACAGAATTGACAGATTTGATATGTCAGGAAATCATCTCGGTGTTATCGGCAACGGAGGTTTGGATAATGTCCGCGGAATGGGTATTGTTGGAAATGAAGTATGGCTTTCAAATGCCGGTACTGCAAACGGTGCTCCCGGTAATGCTACCATACGTATAAGTTTTGACGGTGAAATCCTTGGATCTTTTCCGGTTCTGGGTAGTCCTTGGGATTATATTGTTTATAACGGGGAGGCTTTACTTAGTTTTTCAGGTGATGGCGGAAACCTTTCGCGAATTGAGCGTTACGATTTCAATGGTAATGCTCTTGGTTCGTGGAACACACCTGGTGAACTGAATTTTATACAGCAAATATCAATTATGGATAATAATCATATTCTTGCTGCCGGGTTTTCACCTCCAGCCGGCGTTTATGAATATGATACACAAGGAACTATGCTTGGCCTGATACCGGGTACCAGCTCAAGTCCACGAGGATGCTATCAGCTTGGCAATGGAAATATACTTTGGACTAATTCAGCCGGAATTAATATTGTAGATATCAACACAGGCATCAATACAGTTGCTATTGCAGGAAATGCTCAGTTATGTGACAAAATCTCATTTGGATTTGAACTTCTGCCCGGCGATGCCAATGGTGATGGTAATGTAAATGCATTGGATATTATTACCATTGCAAGCTATGTCATGGGGCTGGATCCGCAACCTTTCATTATTGATAATGCAGATGTAAACCAGGATGGCGTTATCAATCTTCTTGATGTTATTGCCACAGCAAATATTATTGTAGGTAAATAGCAGAAGTAAAAGTACCGTAAGTATTGATTTGAGCAAATAAGGATTTACAATCTCTGTTTTTGAAAAATCTTTCCGGGCATGTATGAGCTTTTTAGTTTTTTCATGCCCGGATTTTTTTCAGCAAGGATTATTCTTTTTCTTTTGAATCAATAATAATAGTTACAGGTCCATTATTAATAAGGTATATATTCATCATGGCTCCAAATTCACCACTTACAACTTTTTTTCCAAGTAATCCTGAAAGCTTTTCTTTGAACAATTCATATAAGGGTATTGCTGTTTCAGGTCTGGCAGCCCGAATATACGAAGGACGGTTACCTTTACGGGTCGAAGCATGAAGCGTAAATTGACTCACAACCAAAACTTCGCCATTTACTTCACTTACTGAAAGATTCATTACCCCATGAGCATCATTAAAAATTCTAAGATGAAAAATTTTTCTGCATAACCATTCAACATCTTCTTCATTATCATCGTGCTCTATCCCCAATAAAATCAACAATCCATTTTTTATTTCTCCAACAACCTGGTTATCAATACTTACTGAAGCTTCGCTAACTCTTTGTATTACTATTCGCATTTTGTTTAATCCAAATGATTTGTTTAAAATAAAAAATTCATTACCGAACTAAGTGATAATCAGTAAATTTATCATAATGTCTGAAAAAAACGCATAGTTTTATTCCCATTCGTTAATATCGAGTTCTTCATCATTAAGAATACTTAAATAACTCTGATACCTTATTTTACTGATAGTTCCATTTTCAAGTGCCTGTTTTACAGCGCATCTGGGTTCGTGGGTATGAGTGCAATTATTAAACTGGCAACCCATACTTATTGCTCTCATCTCAGGGAAACGCTCCCAAACTTCTTTGTGTTCAAAATCGGTAAGGCTAAATTCTTGAATTCCAGGTGTGTCAATAATAAATGCACCAAAAGAAAGTTCAAACATTTCTGCAAAGGTGGTAGTATGTGTACCTTTATGGTGATAAGCTGATATTTCGCTGGTACGAAGATCCAATCCTGGCTCAATTGAATTGATAAGTGCTGATTTTCCGGTTCCTGAATGCCCTGAAAGCAAGGTTGTTTTTCCTTTAAGTTCATTTTTCAGATCATCAATGCCATCGCCACGCAATGCCGATACTGCAAAACATTTGTATCCTATTGATTCATATAGCTCTTTGTATTTTTCCAGAAGATCCAAAGTTGCCTGATTATAGATATCAATTTTATTGAAAATTATTGTAGCCGGTATATGATATGCCTCCGCAGTAATAAGAAAACGATCAATGAATCCTATTGAAGTCCTGGGCATTGCCAGAGTTGTAACAAGCCATGCCTGATCAATATTTGCAGCAATTATATGAGAAGCTTTTGATAGTTTGATTGATCGCCTTATCATATAATTATGGCGTGGTGTGATCTCTGAAATAACACCTGTAAGCTTACCTGTTTCCATTGTAATACGAACTCTGTCGCCAACGGCAACGGGATTTGTGGTTCGTATTTCTCCGGTACGAAATTTACCTCTAAGACGACATTCTACTCTGGTTCCGTCATCAAGTTTAACTGTGTACCAACTACCGGTTGATTTGGTTACAATTCCTTCCAAAGCCCAATAAAATATTGATTATCAATTACGGGAAATTATAATATTTTCGGATTGGTTGTTTAATATCCCAAACACATTTCAATCCTTTCTTAAAAACAACAAAATCGCCGGCAGTGATCCTAAAATTTCCTTCTTCAGTTTCCACTATTACTTCACCCCCGATTATCAGACATTCTTCATCACCATCGTATTTCCACGGAAACCTTGAGATTTCTTTTTCCCATATTGGCCATGACCTTATAGCCCGGTCTAAAATCTCTTTTTCAGAAAGCTTTTTCACAATTAATTCTTCCATTTAATGCAGTTTTAAATTTTGTTGTAAATTTACAAATTATTTTCTTAACCCTAATACTCAAAACATGTTAGCTGCAAACCTGATATCTGCTATAATCACGCTGTTAATAGCTGTTTTAATTTATATCATTGTTGGTTTAAGGCAAAGAAGAAGTTTCACCCCTGCCCTGCCAATACTTTTTATCTGGGGTTTTATAAGTATTTTGTTAAATGTTTTAAGTGTTTATTTAGCAAATCTGTCCGGATTATTTCCTTTGGGTAATAGTATTCACAGGGTCATTTTCTACTCAATTGTTATTGCGGGTTTCGTACGCGAATTTGGCAAATTCATAACAATAAGGATTGCTTCAAAGCAACGCAGAGATTTTCACAATCCCGCTGATGGAATAATTTTTGCCCTTATGGCATCTCTTGGATTCACATTAGCAGCCATTATATGGAACATTACTTTTATGAATGAAACCTCAATGGATATTTATCGCAGTTTGCTGGTATTACCTGCAAATATCATCACTGCTATAATTTTAGGGTTTTTCATGGGCTTGGGCAAATTGCGCCGTAATTCCTTTATTGATTCAACTACAGGATTATTTGCAGCAACTATTTTTCAGGCAGTATTTGAGTTTTGTTTCATTATTGCGGATCCAACCCTGCTTATAGTCCTTTTTGCCGGCTCAATTTTAATAGCCGTTGTGTTAGTCAACAGAGCAAGAGCAATAAACAAGTAATCAGATGTAAGAAGCTAGATATCCAAAATCTGATTATTTCCGACCTTATTATATAAGTTTATAAATTTTTCCCGGCAGAGTTTTTATCAGACCCTCAAACTCAAGATTTAATAATGCATTGGCAACCAGTGAAATATTGATATTTGTTACTTCACATATTCTGTCAATGCTTGCTTCGCCATTTTTCTGTATAACTGCCATGATCTTTTCCTGATCAGGGGTAAGTTCTATCATAAGTTTTCGCTGAACAGCCTGTTTCTTTACATTTTGAGTCCAACCCATTAAATATCCGATATCCTCAGCCGATTGAAGCAAAGAAGCCTGATTTGTTTTGATAAGGAAATTACATCCTTCAGAAAAATAATTTCCAATATTTCCCGGTACTGCAAAAACATCGCGATTATACGAATTGGCAATTTTTGCTGTAATAAGCGCCCCGCCCTTCATGCCTGATTCTATAACAACAACCGCATCCGATAAGCCGGCAATAATACGGTTTCGGGAAGGAAAATTTTCTTTGTCGGGTTTGGTTCCACTTGGATAATCTGCAAGCAAGCCTCCCTGATTTAACATACGTTCAGCCAGGGTTTTATTTAAAGGAGGATAAATTCTGTCCAGACTATGAGCCAGAACAGCTATAGTGTTAAGTCCGCTCTCAAGGGAGCTTTTATGGGCACAGGTGTCTATTCCATAAGCCAATCCACTGATTATCAAAACATCCATATCTTTAAGGTCTTCAATGAACTTCTCACAGAAATCCTTACCGTATTGGGTTGCCCTCCGGGTACCAACTATTGAGATTATTTTCGGATGATTCAGGTCTGCATTGCCTTTAAAATAAATCATCAGGGGTCCGTCAATACATTCACGAAGCCTGTATGGATATTGTTCATCAGTGTAAAATAAGGCAGTGATCTTATATTTGTTTATAAATTCAATTTCACGTGCAGCAAGTTCCAGAGCTTTACTTCTGTTCTCAATAATACTATTAGCCAATTGTTCCCCAATACGCTCAACCTTAAGCAAAACACCCTTTTTCTCAGTAAAAACGGCATCAGCACTCCCACAAGCCGAAACAAGTTTTTTACCAAGAATATCACCAACACCCGGAATCAGAGTTAAGGCTATCTTATGCAGTAAATTCATATGATTAGTTTATTTGAAGATAATACTTTTACAATCAAAATTGTATTTTTACAAATTGTAAGCCTGTCGTTAGGTTTTAGGTAGTTTACAGAAATTAAAACGGGTAAAAATAATCAAAAATCGTTTGTCTCGCTCAAGCAACATACTGGTTTGCCCTCTCGACTGGGGGCTGGGTCATGCTACACGTTGTGTACCAATCATTAACAGCCTGCTTGAGCTAAAAAGCAAAGTGTTAATTGCCGGCAGCGGAAGATCATTAGAATTCTTAAAATCAGAATTTCCACAGTGTGAGTTCATAAATTTGCCTTCGTATCGTTTTACATACAGCAAAAAAGGCAGAATGGTTTCGGCTATGCTTTTTTCAATTCCTTATATCCTGAGCGATATATTTAAAGAACATAAGCAGCTTAAGAAAATAATTTCAAAGTATAATATTGATGGTATTATTTCTGATAACCGTTTCGGGCTGTGGAATCGGCAAGTTCCCTGTGTGTACATGACCCATCAGATCCATATAAAAACTCCGGTGAAATTAAAATTCCTTGAGCCTGTAGTTTACCTGCTGCATAAATTTTTCATAAAGAAATACGATCTTCTATGGATTCCCGATAATGAAACAAAGCCATGGCTTTCAGGCAATCTGTCACATCCTGCAATCAAAGGAATAAAGCATAAATATATCGGTTCGTTAAGTCGTTTTTCAAAACACTATTCCGCTGAATCAGGATCAGTTTTAGATCATGCTTCTGATATCCTTATAATGATATCCGGACCGGAACCTCAGCGTACAATATTTGAAGATATTGTTAGAAAGCAGGCGGCTGAGATTCAAAACAAGGTGATCATTTTGTGCGGGCTGCCTGATCAGGAACGAAAACCTGAAATCATTGACAACATCACTGTTTATCCTCATGTTTCAACACCGGTTTTAAAGAAATTAATTGAGAACACGGATATAATAGTTTGTCGTTCAGGCTATTCATCAATAATGGATCTGGCGAGGTTTGGTAAGAAAGTGTTTTTTGTACCCACACCGGGACAAACCGAACAGGAATACCTTGCATCATATCTGAAACAAGAGGGAATAGCTGATTTTGCGAACCAGCAAGAATTCCGGCTCAGCGATGTTTTCAAAACTTATGAGGATTTCAGTGGTTTCAAAAACTTTCCGGTTAATGATACAGTTCACAAGGCTGTAGAAGATTTTCTTGGGCTGATTTGCAATAAACTTTAAAACACTTTGTTAAATCTTATTAAAAGTATTTGATATGAACCTTTTTATTACCTGGAATGTCAACCCTGAAATATTCAGTATCGGAGGTTTTTCAATACGCTGGTATAGTTTGATGTTTGTTTTTTCTTTTTACTTCGGCTATCTGATAGTAAGCAGAATGCTTAAAAAAGAAGGTGTTGCCGAAAAAATGTTCGACAAACTCCTAACATGGATGGTCATTGCCACTATTGTCGGGGCACGATTGGGTCATGTACTTTTTTATCAGCCCGATTATTATTTAAAGCATCCTCTCGAAATCCTTTTGATATGGGAAGGCGGGCTTGCCAGTCATGGTGCTGCCATAGGTATAACTATTGCTTTATGGTGGTTTGCGAGGAAGGAGAAAATTGATTTTTGGCTGTTGGCTGACCGTATTGTAATTGCGGTAGCATTAGCAGGATTTTTCATACGCATGGGCAATCTTTTTAATTCAGAAGTTTTTGGCAGACCTACCACTCTGCCCTGGGGCTTTATTTTCACCAGTGTTGACAGTATTCCCCGTCATCCATCTCAGCTTTATGAAGCGCTGGCGTATCTGTTAATATTTTTCTTTTTATTCTGGTATTACCATAAAAAACAACGTAAGCCAGAAAGGGGTGTACTTTTCGGGTGGTTCCTTATTTTGATTTTTGGAGTCAGAATAATTATTGAATTTCTGAAAGAACCTCAGGTAGACTTCGAGCAAACTATGAGCTTCAATATGGGACAAATACTCAGCATACCACTTGTAATCGCAGGTATGTATTTTGTTTTGAGAAAGAAAGAATAATTGGGCGTTTATATTTCAAAACGCATCTTTTAGTACAGCTTGAAATCTCTATTTTCCTGAATACATTAAGATGAATCCATATAATTCATCAGCCAGTTCTTCCTGCTCGTATGCTCTTGCAGACATAGCAAGCCTTTGCAGCATTATCATTGCTATTTCAAGCTCTTCCTGGTAATATGCTGCAATTGAAGGTCTTTGGTCACTGTAATAAGCAATCTCAGCCTTGAAATTTTCAGCTATTGCCCGTACAAGGTCATTTGCCTTATCAATCTGATCAGCTTCGTAATACACTTCTGTAAAAGCAGTTGTAAAACGGTCGTAAGGGAATTTCTCATTAGGAAAAACTTCCAGATACCTGTTGGCAACAGCTACTGCCGAATCAATTTTATTTTCATCAATCAAAGCCTGAGCAAGGCGCATGAAATTTTGGCGCGGGAAAAACGAGTTACGCATACTTTCACGATCAACGGTTACCTTAGGATCGCTGATATTACCCCATCTGGCTTTGTTCATCATGGCATCATAGGTTGCCTCCACATTTACACCACCCATACCCTGATAATAATGATCGGCTTCAACAGGTAGAAATTTATAAACAAATCCTTCGAGATGGAAATATCTGTCGGCGTTCAATGCTCCCAATATTTCTCTCGGACTGGTAAAATATAATGAGCGATTCCAGTTGTTGGTAGCAACAAAATCAAGTACAGCCAGATCGTTGCGAGACAGGTAATTCTGATTGATATCCCATTTGATCTCAGGTTCAATTCTATCAGCAAAATACGAAGGCACTGTTCCGCTTTTCAAAACAGCGTCTTTGTCAACAGTCATTTTAACTTTTTTTGTAGGGAAATAGTTTATCTGACGGTCGCCAAGCCTGACTTTTGTATTATCTGATTCGCTTGCAATAAAATTAATTATCTCTTTCAATTCTCTGTGATCAGGGATTCCGCGATCCCAGAAATATGCCACTTCAGTTGAACTACCTTCATACTGATCATTTGTCATGGTAAACGGCATAGGATCTGAATCATTGACTTTTCGTGCCAACTGCTGCACATACCAGCTACCTGATGCGAGCATGTGGTTAGCAACTCTTACATCATCTCTAACGCCTTCAACATCCTGAATATACCATAAAGGAAAAGTGTCATTATCACCATAGGTTATCAAAATCGAGTTCGGATCGCAACCTATGAGGTAATTATGAGCAAAATCGCGGGCAACATATTTGTTTGAACGGTTATGATCATTCCATCCTTCCTTAGCCATTATTATGGGAACCAATAATAATGTAATCAGAGTAACCAGTATAGCCGAAAGTCCGGGATTCAGCTTTTTGCTTAACAACTCCCATAAAGCCAGCACTCCCAAGCCTATCCAAATGGTAAAGGCATAAAATGAAGCTGCATAGGAATAATCCCGCTCTCTGGGCTGATATGGAGTTTGGTTCAGATACACAATAATTGCAAGTCCAGTCATAAAAAACAAAAGCGCTACAATCAGTGTATCTTTATAATTACGTTTCCATTGATATAGCAACCCAATGATACCAAGCAAAAGAGGAAGAAAATAAAATTTATTATGAGCCGGATTTTTCATTGAAGGGGGCAGATTGCTTTGATCGCCAAGGCGCCAGTTGTCAATAAAATTAATACCGCTGAGCCAGTTTCCTTCTCTGGGTCCTCCATGACCTTCAATGTCATTTTGTCTTCCAACAAAATTCCACATGAAATACCGGAAATACATGTGCCCAACCTGATAATTTAAAAAGAAACGAATATTTTCAAGAAACGTTGGTTTATAAATTATTTCATTCGAACCATCACTTTTATTCACCTTAATGGGAGTTCCTTCAATTTTTCCCCATACTTTATATGCTTCAGCATGCGCACTTCTTGTGCTGCTCCACATTCTTGGGAATATAGTCTCAAAACGAGGATCATAATTTGGAATCACACCTTTGCGATCATCAATGACTACATATTTTCCCAGGGCTTTATCTTTCTTATAAACTGGACTGCCATCTGAATACGGGTTTTCAGGGTCGAGAGGGGCATTGTAATATGGTCCGTAAAGCAGAGGCCATGAGCCATACTGCTCTCTGCCAAGATAGGAAAGAAGCGACATGGCATCCGAAGGATTGTTCATATTCTGCGGTGGATTGGCATTTGCCCGGATTACAATCATAAAAAAGGAAGAATAACCGATAATTATGAATGTAAGCGAAAGCAAAGCTGTATTAAGCAATACTTTTCTTTTTCTATGTGTGTAAAGTAAACCCCAGGTCAGCAGAAATGCTATCAGCAGGAAAAAGAAGATTGTCCCCGAATTAAACGGAAGTCCGAAAACATTCACAAATAAAAGTTCGGTTTTGGCTTCAAGTTTTACAATTCCAGGTATTAACAGGCTCATAATAAAATAAATAAGAACCACTGATATAATTCCGGTTATAGCAATTCCTTTACGGGATACATCGTAACGTTTGAAATAAAAAATGAAAGCAATGGCAGGGATTGCAAGTAAATTAAGCAGATGCACTCCTATTGAAAGTCCAATCAGATAAGCAATAAGAACAATCCAGTGCAGGTTGTGTCTCTCGTCGGCTACGCGCTCCCAGCGTAAAATTGCCCAGAAAACCAGAGCTGTAAAAAACGATGACATGGCGTAAACTTCACCCTCAACGGCCGAAAACCAGAACGAATCAGAGAATGTATATGCCAGCGAACCTACAACACCAGCACCCAGAATAGCATAAATTTTGCCTTGGGTAAGTTCACCCGTACTTTTCACTGCCTTTTCAGCCAGCATGGTAATAGTCCAGAAAAGGAATAAAATAGTGAATGAACTTGAAAGTGTTGACATTATATTGATCATAAGAGCTACTGTGGAACCATCAGATGCAAAAAGGGTGAATACTCTTCCAAGCATCTGAAACAAAGGAGCTCCTGGCGGATGCGTAACCTGAAGCTTATAAGCAGTAGCAATAAACTCTCCGCAGTCCCACCAACTAGTAGTAGGTTCAACGGTTAAAAAATATACCAGAGTAGCTATTGCGAACACTATCCACCCGGTAATAAGATCGAGTTTTCTGAGTAGTTTGACGTTCATGAAAATTCTTTGAAAACCAGCATCTCAGCCGGTAGTTATGCATTAAAAACTAATTTCTATAGTCAGGCGAAATAAAAATTTCAACTTGCTAAAATAGAGTTTTTTGCGTTTGCTATGATCAATTATTAAAAAACCAAAAATCATTGCAAATTTCACAAAAAACCAACTCCCTATATATCAACATATTATACAAAATCAATGTTATTAAAAAAAGAAAATTAAATTTGCATCATATTTTAATACTATCATGATAAAAGCCATAGCAATAATTCCGGCTCGTTATGCCTCTACCCGGTTTCCGGGAAAACCACTTGTTATGATCAACGCAAAATCCATGATAATGCGTGTGTATGAACAGGCATTGAAAGCAAAATCATTAAAAGATGTTTATGTTGCAACTGACGATGTAAGGATCTATAATCATGTTACAGAAAATGGCGGTAAAGTTTTAATGACTTCAGCAGATCATTCAAGCGGTACTGAACGTTGCTATGAAGCCTTCCGGATTCTTGTGGATCAAAAAAAATGTTCTGAAAACGAAATTATTGTCAATGTTCAGGGTGATGAACCTTTCATCAAGCCACAACAAATTGACGAGATCACACAGTTATTTGAATATGAGGATACTGAAATCGCAACTTTGAAAAAACAGATAAGTAACGAGGCTGATATTGCTAATCCCAATTGTGTGAAAATAGTAAGTGACATTCACGGACAAGCCCTGTATTTCTCCAGATCACCCATTCCATTTGTTCGTGATCCCGGTGAACAGGTGCTAAAACCAGGATTGTATTTCAGGCATATTGGCTTGTATGCCTATCGAAGTGATATTTTGACATCAATTTGCCGGATCAGTCCTTCACCACTTGAAATAGCTGAAAAACTTGAGCAATTACGATGGCTTGAAAATGGGTTTAAAATCAGGGTTGGAACAACTGAATATGAAAATATTGCCATTGACACACCTGAAGATTTATTAAAAGTTACCAACATCACTTGAAAATTAGCAAGTTCTGTATTACTTTTGCATGCCTGTTAACTTATAAGTTATGAACCTCGAAAAACATCTGATCAGTCTTCTACATCAGCATGATTGCGTCATAGTTCCGGAGTTTGGCGCTTTCATTGCCAATTATGAAGCCGCCAGAATTCAGGCTGCAACACATACACTGCTTCCTCCGCGCAAATTCCTTGTTTTCAATTCAAATCTCACTTTCAACGACGGATTATTGGCAACAGCGGTAAAACAGGATTTTTTGTGCGACTTTGATGAAGCAACGCGGTTGATACATCAGGAAGTAGCTGCCTGGCGCGATGAATTGAAAAAAGGAAATAAATTAATCCTTGATGGCATTGGAGTATTTCATATAAATAAAACCGGTAAACTGGAGTTCAAACCTGATCCGGACCAAAATTTTTTTAACCAGGCTTTTGGATTAAAACCATTGGTGGTACCTCCGGTAAGAAAACGCGTTCGCAAACCCAAACCAGCAAAAGTATATTATCATAAACGGGTTCGCAAACCGTCAATCAGAAAAATCCGGCGAATTGCTTGGGCTGCAGTTATTACTATTCCTTTGATAGCTGCCGGTATATGGAGCATTATGCGTTTTGATGCCCTGCAGCAATTCGCAAATCAACATTCAGGAATTATAACTCCTTTTCATCATCAGGTTATCGAGCCAGTTCAAAACTTATTTCAGATCCAATCCAAAGAACAACCTTCATTATTGAATTCAGAATCCAGTGATGAGTTTGAACCCGGAGAAGAAATTTCTTTAAATGAATCAACACCTTCTGAAGAAGCAATTAAAGAGAGTGAAAATGCTGAGGAAGCAACACTAATTGAATCCGAAACCGTTGCTGATGAGGTTCAACCTTATAGTTATTCCGATTGTGAACCATCAGTAGCCGGGCAACGCGCATATCACATCATTGTAGGCTCTTTTGAGGTGGATTTCAATGCAGGGATTCTCGTCAATGAACTTGGAAAACTTGGATGGAATGCAAGAACTATTGAATCGGCAGAGGGGAAATTCCGTGTAAGTATTGCCTCGTGCGCCGTTAAACAGCAAGCTCTGGAATTGCTTCAAAAAGTCAGGGAAGAGCAGAATCCGGCTGCCTGGTTGCTGAGAATATGAGCACCAGAATTTCAGCACATTCAGTATTAATTAATTCAGAAAACAAAATTGGCTAAAAATAAACTTGAGAAGTTCAGGGAGTGTAAAACATTCACAAACCTCATTCAGGTTGGTTATTTTGACCTTCTAAAAGATTATCCTTTAAAAGGACATTGGGCTGAGAAATATTTTGGGAACCAAAATCCAATAGTTCTGGAGCTGGGCTGCGGCAAGGGTGAATATACTGTTTCGCTGGCTGAAAGAACCAAAGACAAAAATTTTATCGGCATTGACAACAAGGGAGCGCGATTATGGCGGGGTTGTAAAACAGCTCTTGAGAAAAATCTTGCTAATGTATGTTTTATACGTACCCGTATTGAATTGATCGAACGCCTGTTTGCATCAAACGAAATAAGTGAAATATGGCTGACCTTCCCCGATCCGCAACCACGAAATTCAAAAGAAAACAAAAGGCTTACTTCACCCCGCTATCTTACACATTATAAGAACATTATGGTTCCGGAGGGAATAATCCATCTTAAAACCGATAATACAGTACTTTTTGAATACACCCTCGAAACCATTGAAAAACATAAACACTCGCTACTATTTCATTCTTTTGATCTTTACGGTTTGAACCTTAATGATGAAGCATCATCTATACAGACATTTTACGAAAAAATGTTCCTTGAACAGGGTATAGACATAAAATATCTGAGGTTCAAACTTGGGTGATAATTACATAAAAACCAAATCCCGATATGCCGGCTAATAAACATGATGATTCGTTTTTCAGTAAAGTTTATGAAGTAACGCAGCTCATTCCTTTTGGCAGGGTCACTTCTTACGGTGCTATTGCTGCTTATCTGGGAACCAGAGGCTCAGCCCGTATGGTTGGATGGGCTTTGAATGCGTCTCATTTTAATTCCGGGGCAATACCAGCACACAGAGTTGTGAACCGTAATGGGGTTCTTACAGGTAAACACCATTTTGGCGGACAAAAAGTTATGCAGCAGCTTCTTGAAAGTGAAGGAATAAAAGTTGAGAATGACCAGATCATTGATTTTGAAAAGGTTTTCTGGGATCCAATGAAAGAATTACTTTGAACAAAATCGTGAATTCTATCAGTATTTCCATTTGCAGCCACACATTAATATTTAGATATTCAACCACATACGTTTAATTATTTTAAAAATATAATTTCACACTAGTAGTTAAAAAGCTGGCTTTGTGTTCATTTTTGCCTGAACAAAGTCTCGTTTCTCTTTGTTTTTGTGTAAAGTAAATAGCTTTGTAAGTTTTTTATTTTTACATCCGGTCATTTCTAACCTAAATCTATACCCATTGTACCGAATTGAATCAAACATCAATACTGCTTCTGCTACCTATATTGAAAACCGTAGTGTTTATAATCAGGTGATCAGCGATTACCGCAAAACACTGGAAGAAGTTGTAAACGGAGCTCCTGAGAAAGCAGTGAAAATACATCGCGAAAGAGGTAAACTACTTGCCCGCGAGCGTATAGACCTGCTGGTTGACCCCAATACTCCATTTCTGGAACTGTCGCCGCTGGCTGCATTCAACATGTATAACAATGAGTTTCCTTCGGCAGGTATAATTACCGGTATTGGAGTAATTAAGGGGCATGAAACAATGATAGTTGCCAACGATGCAACAGTAAAAGGCGGCACCTATGTAAGGGAAACCATTCGCAAGCACGTGAGGGCGCAGGAAATTGCAATGCAAAATCATCTTCCAACGGTTTATCTCGTAGATTCAGGAGGTGTGTTTTTACCACAACAATCAGAGGTGTTCCCTGATCGTGATCATTTTGGCAGATTTTTTTATAATCAGGCAAGGATGAGCGCAGCGGGAATTCCACAAATTGCAATTGTAATGGGAAGCTGTACTGCAGGAGGAGCCTATGTTCCTGCGATGTGCGACGAGACTATTATTGTTGGGAAACAAGGAACTATTTTCATTGGCGGACCACCACTGGTAAAAGCTGCTACCGGCGAGGAAGTAAGTGCCGAAGAACTTGGAGGTGCCGATGTTCACACTTCAATATCTGGTGTTGCCGATCATTACGCTGCAAACGACCATCACGCCTTACGTATTTGCAGAAATATTTTCTCAACATTAAAGGTGCCTCAAAGGCAATTGCTTGATATTACAGCTTCAGAAGAACCTTATTATGATCCCGAAGAGCTTTATGGTATTATACCCGTTGACCTTCGCAAAGCTGTTGATGCAAGCGAGATCATAGCACGAATTGTGGATGGAAGCCGCTTTCATGAATTCAAAGCACGTTATGCCCCCACTCTTGTTACCGGTTTTGCTCATATTATGGGATTTCCGGTTGGAATTATTGCAAACAACGGAGTGCTCTTTTCTGAGTCAGCACTTAAAGGGGCTCATTTTATTGAACTTTGTTCCTCACGAAATATTCCTATTGTTTTTTTACAAAACATAACCGGATTTATTGTTGGCAAGGAATACGAATGGCGTGGCATTGCAAAAGACGGGGCTAAAATGGTGAACGCTGTTGCCAATGCAGCAGTACCTAAATTCACAGTTATTTTTGGCGGTAGTTTCGGAGCAGGCAATTATGCTATGGCTGGCAGAGCTTACGAACCCCGCTTGCTTTTCATGTATCCGAATGCCAAAATTTCAGTTATGGGTGGCGAACAGGCTGCACAGGTACTGGTATCAATTAAAAAAGACCAGTTGCAGTCGAAAGGAGTTGATTTCAATATTGAAGAAGAAAACAAACTGCGTCAGGAAATACTTGATAAATATGAGCATGAAGGATCGGCTTATTACAGTACAGCGCGACTTTGGGATGATGGTATCATTGATCCAAAAGATACCAGAAAAATACTGGCAATGGGTATTTCTATGTCGCTAAACAGGAAATTTGAAAACACAAATTATGGTGTTTTCCGAATGTAAAATAGCGCTGACCCCGTAAATATAAATCTTAGAATCCCCTATGAACTAAAATTTCAAAATCCAATAGTAAATAATTAACAACCAATGACATACCAAACAATCTTATTAGAAATCAAAGGAGATGTCGCTACCATCTGGTTAAACCGTCCGGAGGTGCGCAATGCGTTTAATCATATTACAATCACCGAGCTTATTGCGGTTTTCAAAGAAATTGGGAATTATGAAAATCTGAGGGCTGTTGTAATCAGGGGGAAAGGTAAATCGTTCTGTGCAGGAGCCGATTTAAACTGGATGCGTGCTGTAAAGGATTTCACATTTGAACAGAATTTACAGGAAAGTCTCGACCTTAGTGAATGTTTATACACCATCTACACATCTGATAAACCGGTTATTTCAGTAGTTCATGGTGCTGCTATTGGAGGTGCTAACGGCATAATTGCTGCAAGCGATATAGCCATTTGTGAAGAAAACACGATATTTTCGCTCAGTGAGGTAAAAATAGGGATCATTCCTGCCTGTATTTCACCTTATGTAATAAAAAGGGTCGGAGAACCGAGGGCACGTGAATTAATGCTTACCGGAAAACGAATTAAAGGTGCGGAAGCTGAGAAATATAATCTTGTGAACCACTCATTGCCCGAATCCGAAATTGAAAATTATCTGAACGATACTGTCAGATTTTTAAAGGAAGCAGGACCTAAAGCTGTGAGTAGGTGCAAATCTTTGATCTATAATGTAATAAATGAAATTCCTTTGCAGGATGCCCTTGAATATACTGCCAGAATGATCGCTCAGCAAAGAATAACACAGGAAGCACAGGAAGGCATGAGTGCTTTTCTTGAAAAACGCTCACCGGCATGGATTCAAAACACTGAAGATCAATAAGTATAATCATATAGCACAAATATTAAAATCTATAAGATTTATCCCGAATTTATTGTAAATGAATGATTAATGGAAATATCAAAAATCCTGATTGCCAACCGCGGCGAAATAGCCGTTCGCATTATCCGCACTGCCAGAAGTATGGGTATTGCTACTGTAGCTGTTTTTCATGAATCTGATTCAGAGAGTTTGCATGTGGAGCTTGCCGACGAAGCTTTCTCGCTGGGCGATGGCACTCTTGCCGATACTTATCTAAATATTCCCAAACTAATAAATATAGCCGGCATAAGCCGGTGCGATGCAATACATCCGGGTTATGGATTCCTGTCAGAAAACCATATATTTGCTCAGACTTGCCAGGATGCAGGATTAGTTTTTATTGGTCCGTCACATGATTCTATACTTTTAATGGGCAATAAATTACAAGCAAGAGATTATGCAATGGAATCAGGATTGCCGCTTGTACATGCACACACTATTGAGGAAGGAAAAGATATCCCTGAGCTTGCAGAAAATGAATTCCCGTTTTTGATAAAAGCTGCTGCAGGTGGTGGTGGCAAAGGAATGCGCATAGTTTACGACAGCTCTGAAATGAAAGAAGCTATAGCTTCTACCCGGCGCGAAGCAAAAAATTATTTTGGTGATCCTACAGTTTTTATCGAGAAATATATTGAAGATCCTCGCCATATCGAAGTGCAGGTGCTTGGTGATAAACATGGCAATGTAATCCACCTTTTTGAACGTGAATGTAGTATACAGCGCAGATATCAGAAAATTATCGAGGAATCGCCATCGGCAACTCTTACGCCTGATAAACGCAGGGAAATATGTGAATCTGCAGTGCGATTTGTAAAAACAATAAATTATTACAATGCCGGCACTATAGAATTTTTGATGGACAAACATCAAAACTTTTATTTCCTGGAAATGAACACCAGAGTACAAGTAGAACACCCTGTTACTGAGATGGTTACAGACATTGACATTGTGGAGGAACAAATAAATATAGCAAGTGGCAAAGCATTAAGATTTAAGCAGGAAGATATTCACCAAAATGGTCATGCAATAGAATGCCGTATTTATGCTGAAGATCCGGCTAATAATTTTCTGCCTTCACCAGGATTTATTCATTATTATTTGATGCCAATGGCAAAAAATATAAGGGTTGACAGTTACATTAATGAAAAGGCTGAAATATCCGGCTTTTATGACCCTATGATAAGTAAACTTATAGTCAGGGGTAAAAACCGTAAGGATGCAATTGAGCATAGTATAGCTGCTCTACATGATGTAGTGATTCACGGAATAAAAACAAATACTGAATATCTCAAAGGGATACTACAGCACCAGGATTTTCAGAATAATAATATTTCAACGACCTTTTGCAGGGATGAAACCGACAAAATAAATTCTGAGATTGAATCAGGAAAGAAAAATCTGAACAAATCAGAATACATAATTGCAGCTTTATTATACCGGCTTAATCAACCATTCAGAAAGGATTCTGCAAACATATGGCAACAAATAAGTTACTGGAGACATTTTATGCAAATCCCGGTTCGGTGCGAAGAAATTACCTGCAAAATAAAAGTAGAAAACCCAGGTAAGGGGAAGTATGTTTTTACTAAGAACGAACTAAAACATGAATGTCAGATAAATGATATTGCTGAAAACATGATTGATTTCAGCGTTGATAATCAAAGATTCAGAACTTCGGTTTCAATTGATGACAAGCAGCATATCATAGTACGGATGCACGGATATGATTTTGAAGTGAAATGCGATGATATTCTTGGCGATGAATCGGTAATAGGTGATTCGGGTCAGGGAAGCGAACGCCATGATAATGATCTGGTTTCGCCAATGCCGGGAAAAGTAATTGAAGTAAGGGTAAAACCGGGTGACAAAGTAACCAAAGGGGAAATTGTAGCTATTATTGAATCCATGAAGATGGAAAACAATATTATAGCTCCGTTTGATTCAAGCGTTGAAGGTGTTTATGTTGAAAAAGGGAGTTCTGTTGGCGGAGCACAATTATTGGTCAGATTAAAAACATAAAGCCAAAAAATAAAGCCTGAAATATTAGCCATAAATCTGAAAATCAATTATTATGGATTTTAATTTAAATGAAGAACACAATCTGATAAGGCAAACTGTCAGAGATTTTGCCGAAAGGGAAATACGCCCTCTGGCTCGTGAATTAGATGAAAAAGCCGAATTTTCTAATGAAGTGACCAGCAAAATGGGTGAAATTGGATTATTTGGGATAAACACCCCTGTTGAATATGGCGGACAAGGTATGGATACCTTATCATATATAATAGCTGTTGAGGAACTTGCCCGCATTGACGGGTCGCAGGCAGCAACAGTTGCAGCTCATAATTCTTTGGGAATAAACCCATTGCTCAAATTTGGAACTGAAGAACAAAAACACAGGCTAATCCCTCAGCTCTGCACAGGTAAAGCGTTATGGGCTTTTGGTCTAACTGAACCTGAAGCCGGCTCCGATTCAAGAGCAAGTAAAACAACGGCAAAACTAGAAAATGGAGAGTGGATCATTAACGGTTCAAAAATATTTATTACAAATGGTTCTGCAGAAATATCAGCCGGGGTAACAGTACAGGCAGTATCAGGAAATGCTGACGGGAAGAAGGAATTTTCATGTATCATAGTGGAAAAGGAAACTCCTGGTTTCACTGCCAGTCCCATTCATAATAAAATGATGTGGCGGGCTTCGGATACAGCAGAAATGTTTTTCGACGATTGTCGTGTTCCTGAAGAAAATCTATTGGGAAAACGTGGCGAAGGTTCAAAAATAATGCTGAACACCCTCGATGGCGGAAGGCTTTCAATTGCAGCCATGGGACTTGGACATGCCCAGGGTGCATTTGAACTTGCCCTGAAATATTCTCAGGAACGCAAACAGTTCGGGCAGCCAATTGCAAAATTTCAGGTAAATGCTTTCAAACTGGCTGATATGGCTACAAAAATTGAGCTTGCACGTACTTTCCTTTATAAAGCATGCTGGATGAAAGATCAGGGTATGCCTTTTGGCAAGGAAGCGGCAATGGCAAAACTCTATTGCTCTGAAATAGCAAAGGAAATAGCCGACGAAGCAGTGCAGATACACGGAGGCTACGGACTGCTCAAAGATTATGAAATCGAACGACATTTTCGTGATCAGCGCCTGCTGCAAATAGGCGAAGGCACATCAGAAATACAAAGAATTGTGATAGCAAAACACCTTGGAATTTAAGAGAATAAAAAACATTATGGCATAAAATAGCGGAGAATAAATAATTACAAATCATTGAACTCAAAACTTATAAGCTGAAAATTTGTTTTTATCTGTTGAGTAAAGCATATACCTGAATTTAAATAACCAGAAACCAACATAATTCTGTAACAGTTCATTACATATTTTTTGTTAGGCTGGCATCATATTAGCCGGCAATTTATTCTATACCAGGACAAAAACATCAAACATGGATCAAACGCTTAAAAGCCCTGTTAGGATCACTGAGTCGCCCCGCGATGCTATGCAGGGATTGAAACATTTCATTCCTACCGAGAATAAAATCAGGTATATCAATGCTTTATTAAAAGTAGGATTTGATATTATTGATTTTTTTAGTTTTGTTTCGCCGAAAGCTATTCCACAGTTTAGCGATGTAAACAAAGCAATGTCAATGCTTGATCTTAGCAACACTGATACTGAACTACTTACAATTATTGGTAATACAAAATGGGGTGAGGAAGCTACAAAATGGGAGATTATTGACTGGTTTGGATTTCCTTTTTCAATTTCTGAAACATTTCAGAAAATGAATCTTAACAGTTCACACGAACATTCACTTGAAACGGTTAAAAGATTACTTGAGATTACAGACAAAAACAATAAAGATCTAAGATGTTATCTTTCAATGGCTTTTGGTAACCCATACGGAGAAAAGTGGGATATTGATATTGTGACAGAATGGATTTATAAACTTAATAAAGAAGGTGTAAGGCATATTGCAATTTCTGATACAATAGGGGTCTCAAAACCGAAAGATATACACGAAATTTTTACTTTGATTTTCAAAGATTTTCCCGAAACTGATTTTGGATTTCATCTGCATACAAGCAAAAAAGGTCTTTTTGAGAAAATTGAAGCCGCCTGGGATGCAGGTTGCAGGAATTTCGACAGCGTTTTAACAGGTATTGGCGGTTGTCCTTTATCGGGTTACGAACTAGTGGGTAACCTCGACACTCTGGATCTTATTTCATTTATCAATGAAAAAAATATACCTCATCGTATTGACAATAATATGCTTAGCGATGCAGTGAGAATAGCCGGAGAAATATTTTCTCCTTTACCAACAAGTTTCAGCCCTGTAAGCCTGGATTTGTAGACGGATAAATACTGAAATTCCGGATTTTTACTTTTCCGAACTCCAGCATAGTTTCCATTCTATTTTTTTTATCGAACGACAAGATAGCATAAAATACATATTGAATCAAAAAAATATTCTATCTTGCAACAAATTAAAACAGAATTAAGCATATGAAAAAATCACTGATTATCAGCCTGTTAAGCTGCTTTATCTTATCAACAGCTTTGTTTTTTATCTCAATTCCTGCTTTTGCGCAAGATACAAATGCTGACAAAAGCAAGGTAAAGACCGGCTGGACCTTTGGTGCTTTGCCGGCAGTATCGTTTAATTCCGATTTAGGATTTCAGTATGGTGCTCTGGTGAATTTTTATTATTTCGGTGACGGCAAAAGCTATCCCAAATATATGCACTCACTTTATGGCGAGGTTTCACGATATACAAAGGGTAGTGGAATAAATCGCTTTTTTTATGATTCCGAGTATCTGATACCAAAAGTCAGAGTTACTGCCGATGTTAGTTACTTAACCGATAAAGCCCTTGATTTTTACGGATTTAACGGATATGACGCTGTTTATAATTCCTTTTGGGAAGATAAAGATGATCAAAATTATCTTTCAAGAATGTTCTATCGTCACGAAAGGAATATGTTCCGGTTTATGACCGATTTTCAGGGTTCGCTTGTAGAGAAGAAACTTCGCTGGGTTGCAGGTTTTGGTATTCTACACAATTCTGTAAATATTGTTGATATTGAAGCTCTTAATAAAGGAAAGAAAAAGGACCTCCTCCCCGACACCCTCAGCTTGTACGATTATTACATAAATTGGGGAATAATTGAGGATGGAGAAAAAAGCGGAGGATGGTCTAATAATATTAAGGTTGGGCTTGTGTATGATACCCGCGATTTTGAACCGAACCCTATGAAAGGGCTCTGGAGTGAAGTAGTACTTTTTGCAGCTCCCGGCTTCTTAGGAAATGGTGATTATGGATTTGCTAAAATCTCGGCAACACACCGCCAATATTTTACAATTGTGAAAGACAAACTCTCATTTGTTTACCGTTTAAACTATCAGGGAACTATTGCCGGAACCGTACCTTTTTATATGCAACCATACATGATCAATTCTTTCAGCAATTCCTCAAATACTGATGGACTGGGTGGATCGAAAACTGTACGCGGCATGTTGCGAAACAGAGTTGTTGGAGATGGTGTTGCATTTGGTAATGCTGAATTTCGGTGGAAATTCTATAAAACCGTAGTAATGAAACAGAATCTTTATCTCGGTTTGAACCTGTTCATGGATGCCGGTAAGGTGCTTAAGAAAATAGATTTCCAAAAACCCGAATCAACATGGCCATTTAATCCTTCTGAACTATTTGCCTATGATGTGGAATCAATTCATACAACTCTGGGAGCAGGATTAAGAATAGTGCTCAACGAAAATTTCATCATTGCTGTTGACTACGGCAAACCTTTTGACAAACGTGATGGTAATAGTGGTTTGTATATTGGTTTGAATTATCTTTTTTAAATCATGCTTTTAATTCAAACACTTGCTATTTTTGATCAATTATCAGAGTCTATTCCCGATTTTTGATTGATCCGATTATTCATTCTTTCTTTTTTTCGACCCATTTCAGGGCTTCACGACGGCTAAGTCCCGGGAGTTCATTATTCTCTACAAACTGAATAACAGCTTCCGGTGAAGTTTTTGAATATTCGCGCAAAGCCCATCCAATAGCTTTACGAATAAAAAATTCATTACTGTCTTTCAGCCGCTTAATAAAATCAAAAAGTAAAGCTGTATTGGTTGTATTTTTATATTTCAACTGAAACAGCAATGCTGTGCGTTGCAGCCAGATATTACCTGAGTGAAGCCAGTTCTCAGTTTTGCACTGGATTAAATGAGGATTTTTCTTAAAATATTTTCCTGCAATATTAATAGCTATCAGATCTACGGTATCCCACCATGATTTATTAACAATCATGAATTCAATTACTTCAATAGCGTCTCCATTATTTTGGAGAAGTATTTTATTAGTGAGTTCAATCCCAAAATACTGATATTCCCTTTCAGGTTGCTGCCAAAGCTCCTTTATAAGACTCTCAAAAATTGAAAGTTCAGGTAAACCATAAGTTTTGAAAAACCCTCGCATGATCTCCTGTCGGACTGTTGACCGGATACCAAAAAACTCAAACTGGTTACGCATGTATTTTTTCATAAATACTGCATCAGTAGGGCTGGCATTTTCCTGAAAAAGTACTGCAACAGGCTGAAGATATAAATTCATAGTCTTTGGGTTAATCCCGCATGATCAGTAATTTACAGGATGAAACAGGTTGATTATTGTTTGAAAATAATTTTACAATGTAAACTCCGGGGTTGTAATAATGAGTGTTCAGATTTAAAATTCTTTCTGAGTCATTCAAAACAATCTTTTCAACGCTTTTACCCAGAATATCCATTACCTCAATCAGATTACAATTATCATATGTCCAGTTTATTGTTATCAATCCATTTCCGGGATTAGGGAAGCAAAACAATTTATTATTTTCCTGAATTTCAGGTTCATAAACCATAGTTGTATAATCTTTCAAAGCAAGAGTATATTCTCCTTTCTGAAAAGATGGGATTTTAATGATACCTGCCTGCCATGTACCCACTCTGGTAAATTCTACCGACTGCCAATCAACAGCGGGAGAGGGCCGATAGAGAATAAAAAGTGAATCACCCGGGCGGGTTATAAGAGTATTATCAACAAAGCCGGTTACCATATATGTAAACTGAATTTCAGCATCAAATCCTTCAGGTATTATGCCATCAATATGCCAATAACGATAGGGTGAAAGGGTAACTCCGGGTAAAGGCTCTTTTAACTGATCAGGTGCTACCCAGTTATGTGTTACACGAACAAATGCAGTATCGGAAACTGATTTTACCACCAGCTTACAAAACAAATCGCTGAAAGCAACATTGCCGGTAGTGGTAATTAGTTTAGCCTGATCGCTTGTAGCATCACATATTTTTTCATTATAATCCATCATTGCAATAACAGGTTCGAAAGGCAACTGAAAAAGCTTATTACCGGTTTCTCCATCAAAAAACATAGTATCAGAAAAAGTCTCACGCAGATGGTTCATAAAAGTGATCTCCATAAAATTGGCATCTCCAATAAAATCACGTCCTTTTCCTTTCTGACGTACAAAAACCTCAGCTTCATTACCTGTAACAACCATTGAATCAATAGAATAATGAGGAAAACCGGGTGTAAAAACCCAGTTATCAAAGAATGCTGTCAGATCTATTCCACTGTGTTGCGATAATGCATCCCTTAAGTCATAGGTATTTGCATTGCTATAGGCATATAAATTTAAATAATGCCTTACTGCCGGAAAGAACAGATCATCGCCCATATAGTTTCTCAGGGTTTGGATCACCAGCCCTCCTTTCTGGTAAACTGTCTTTCCATAAACATAAGCCGGCGGAATATTGCTCAGGGCATGATAAGCTCCATCACCCGAAGGCGTGTGCAGATATTGAAGAATATCCCTATGCTTGATCCGTTGCTCTATCAATGCAGTTTCGCGGTTGTAAAGCTCTTCACGAAAAAGTAATTCATTCCACACTGCCCAGCCTTCATTCAGCCACATTTCTCCCGGTCCTGCACATGTTACCTTATTGCCAAACCACATATGCGATAATTCATGAGCATAAAGCCATTCATTATTCAGAGAATTATCAATACTGCCATGAGGATAAAAAATATTTCCGGCATGTTCCATAGCACCAAGTGCAGTACCTGTATAACCTACCCTTTCAAAAGGATACGAGCCAAAATGGTTTTCATAAATAGCAAGGATGTTTTTAAGGTTTAAAAAAGAACCGGCTACTTTCCATTCGTCGTTGGGTCTGACAAAAATACTTATTGGAACATCATCTTCAATACCATTATAAATATCAGATACTTCAACATATTCGCCAACTGCCACTGAAGCAAGATAGGTTGGTATGGTTTTTTCCATCTTCCAGTGAAATGTATGAGTGCCATCGTCATGGTTTGTAACAGACTGCAGTAATCCGCCACAAACTGCCTTTTTATTCTCACTCACTCGGATATGAAAATCATATAAAGCGCGATCGAAAAAATTATCGGCACACGGGAACCATGCTTTTCCAAGACTTGGCGGGTAAGAATCAAAACCAACACCAAGATTAAAAGCATATTGCCCGCTATAATGAAAACCACCCCAGGATTCGTTATAGGGAATTCCGCTATAATAAACCGACAGATCAATAGTATCAGAATTAGTATACGACTGATCTAACATAATAAGCAAATTATCGCCACTATGCGTGAAATTGGTAAGAGCCTGTTCGCCAATAAAAACTGAATCAACATTAAGCTTTCGCAGATTAAGTTCTATACTGTTCAAACCATTGCCCAATGGGGTGAGTGTAACTGTTGTTTTTCCATTAATGCTCTTTCCTGAAAAATCAAGTATATCAAGCCTGATTTCATAATGAAGCACGTCAAAATTATCGGGTGAAGCACTACCGGCAACAACTCCGGTAAAAAGTGACAGGATACACGTAAAAATAAATCTTTGAACCATTTGTAAAGTATTATCAGTTATCAGACGGGAGATTATTTTTGTTTTGAAAATGATTTTTCAAATATCAGTATTTTATTTGGATTAATAATTGAAAGATAATTTGGTAATTTTACAGAAACCTGATTTTAAACGACAGGCACTATTCCCTGATTTGTTTACCAGAACCAAAACAACAAGAAACATATATTATTGAAATTCAGATATTTATTATAGAATTTATTAAACAAATAAGCTTTGTAAAGCGTGCTATTTATACAAATTATGAATAGCGTTCAAAACTCAACAGCATTACTTTTTTCTTTAGTTTTGTCAGCATAAACTTAATTATTGTCAGGACCTATAAATCAAGTAAGTACAAAGACCAGAACTTTCATAATAATCTTAAACAAAAATACTATCTCATGAACAGATTGCTATTACTTGGAGATGAAGCTATTGCCCAGGCAGGTATTGATGCCGGTATTTCCGGAGTATATTCCTATCCGGGTACGCCATCCACTGAAATTACTGAATACATTGCAGCTTCAAAAGAAGCCAGAGAAAAGAACATTATTGCCAGTTGGGCAACTAACGAAAAAACAGCTATGGAAACTGCCCTTGGCATGTCGTATGCTGGTAAACGCACCATGGTTTGTATGAAACATGTAGGGTTGAATGTTGCTGCCGATGCCTTTATCAACTCTGCCATTACGGGAGCTAACGGGGGTTTGATAGTTCTTGCCGCTGATGACCCTTCAATGCACTCATCACAAAATGAGCAGGATTCAAGATTTTACGGGAAATTTGCAATGATACCCATGCTGGAGCCTTCCAATCAACAGGAAGCCTATGATATGGTAATATATGGCTTCGATCTTTCCGAAAAATTCAAGATCCCTGTATTGCTCAGAATTACTACACGACTTGCACATTCCAGGGCAGGGGTTGTATTAAATGGTAAAAGAGAGCAAAACAAAGTTGGACTACCTGAAAATTACAAGCGTTTTATTCTTTTGCCTGCCATAGCAAGACGGCAGTACAAACAATTACTTGAACAACAGGCTGCATACGAAGAAGAATCACTTAAATCATCATTCAATCAGTATATTGACGGACCGGATAAAAGCAAAGGAATTATTACCTGTGGTTTGGGACTGAATTATCTTTATGAAAACTATCCTGACCGCAATGTTCCATTCCCTGTATTAAAAGTTGGTCAATATCCTGTTCCTACCGAAATGGTTCGTAAACTCTATGATGAATGTGAAACAATACTTGTTCTAGAAGATGGTTATCCATTTCTTGAAGAAATGCTGCGTGGTTTGCTTAACCATGGCAAGCAAATCAACGGACGCATGGATGGCACTGTTCCCCGCGATGGTGAGCTAAACCCGAACATTGTGGCAGTGGCACTTGGAATGAAAGATGAATGGGGCAATCCCATTCCTGAAGTAGTTGCACCGCGCCCCCCGTCACTTTGTAAAGGCTGTCCTCACATTTTCTCATACAATTCCTTAAATGAAGCTATTGCAGAGTTTGGAAAAGGCAGGGTGTTTTCCGATATCGGATGCTACACCTTGGGTGCTTTACAACCTTATGATGCAATTAGTTCCTGTGTTGACATGGGTGCTTCGATAACTATGGCAAAAGGTGCAGCCGATGCAGGCTTAGTACCGGCTGTAGCTGTTATCGGCGATTCTACTTTTACACATTCGGGAATGACAGGGCTGCTTGATGCGGTTATTGATAAATCGCCTATCACCGTTTTGGTCCTCGACAATGCTACCACAGCAATGACCGGCGGTCAGCCATCATCGGCTTCGGGTAAGATCGAAGATATATGCCTGGCACTGGGAGTTGAAAAAGAACATATTCATGTTATTAATCCTATACCCAAAAATCATGAGGAAAACATGAATATCATGAAACAAGAGCTGATGTACAAAGGTGTTTCTGTTATAATTCCCCGCCGTGAATGTATTGTTACAGCAACCAAAAGATTAAAGGAGAAAAGAAAAGTTAAATGATAATTATCAGTATTATCCACATTAGTAACTGTTTAAGTCATTTATCATTTTCACAGGTTCTCAATTTAAAATCATTTAAACACTAAAACAATGAAAAAAGATATTATTCTTGCAGGCGTGGGCGGACAAGGAATTCTCTCAATTGCCGCCACTATTGGTCTGGCTGCCGTGGATATGGGTTTGCATTTAAAACAGGCTGAAGTTCATGGTATGAGCCAGCGTGGAGGTGATGTTCAATCCAATCTTCGTATTTCAGATAAAGAAATAGCCAGCGACCTTATCCCAAAAGGCAGAGCTGATATTATTATTTCAGTTGAACCTATGGAATCACTTCGTTATCTTCCAATGTTATCATCAGATGGGTGGCTGATCACAAATACAACACCATATATAAATATCTCCAATTATCCGCCTATGGAGAAAGTAATGGAAGAAATAGAAAAACTACCACATCAGGTTGCTCTTGATGCTGATAAGATTGCCAAAGACCTTGGATCGGGGCGCTCAGCAAATATGGTAATACTTGGAGCCGCATCGCCATTCCTTGATATTCCGGTTGAAAATCTTGAGAAGGCTATCACAAAATTATTCATTCGCAAGGGCGAAGAGGTAGTTGATGTAAATATTAAGTGTTTCCGTGCCGGAAGAGAGGTTTCAGAAAATAACACCTGAGAGGTATAAAGTACTTCGACCTCTAATTATTAATATTTTGTTAACTTTCTCTAACAGAAATGAGTAAGAAACGAACTGTTTTAATCATTCTGGTAGCTGCTAGTCTTGTTGTTATTTTTTTTATCATAAGATATTTTTTGCAGACACCTTGCATCATCAAAGATGATGACGAAGCATACACTCCCGAGCCGCTTACAAAATACGGCATTCCGGTTGACTCCCTTGTTTTGTATGAAGGAGTAGTACTACCCCGTGAAACATTATCGGATATTTTAAGCAGATATAATGTAAGTTCTGCCGATATATATAAACTCGCAGAAAAAGCTGACGGAGTATTCAATCTTCGCAGAATAAAGGCAGGTCAGAATTTTTCGGTTCTGTGTCTGAACGATTCAATGCAAACCGTTAAATATTTTATTTATGAAGAATCACCAACATCATTCGTGGTCTTTAATCTAGGTGATACAATTAATGTTTACACTGCAGAGCGCGAAATTGAACGACGTATTAGAATATCAGACGGAACAATTGAATCTTCGCTTTGGAATGCCATGATCTCAAATGGTGACGATCCTCAACTTGCTCTGGAATTATCCAATATCTATGCCTGGACTATTGATTTTTTTGGAATTCAGCGTGGTGACAGCTATAAAGTAATGTTCGAAGAGCTCTATGTTGAAGGGCAACGTATTGGTATTGGAAAAATATTTACTTCGGTGTTCAGACATTTAAACAATGACTATTATGCATTTTACTATGAGCAGGATGATGATGGAGATTATTTTGATGAACAGGCTAATAGTCTGAGAAAATCTTTTTTAAAAGCTCCTTTGCAATACTCACGTATATCTTCTCATTTTTCACATCGCCGTTTGCATCCTGTACATCGTGTTTATCGTCCGCATCATGGTGTGGATTATGCAGCTCCAACAGGAACCCCGGTTATGGCCATAGGTGATGGCAAAGTAACTTTTGCCAGATATAAGGGGGCTGCCGGAAACATGGTTGAAATTGTACATAACAGCGTTTATAAAACACAATATCTGCACTTGTCAAAGTATGGTAAGGGAATTCGTGAAGGTGTGAGAGTTAAACAAGGGCAGGTAATTGGCTATGTAGGAAGTACGGGCACCTCTACCGGACCACATTTGGATTTCAGAGTTTATGAAAATGGCAAGCCTGTAAATCCACTGACAGTCAAATCGCCTCCGGCTGAACCAATTAAACCGGAATATAAGGATGATTATCTGAATCATGCCGATTCGTTAAAACATCTCTTACAAGAAATCCCGCAAGTAAGTGATTAAGGAAGTTTATACAAAAAGCTAACACACTGGCAGATTTAAAACTTTGCTGCCATTTCCTGTTTTTTAGATTTTATTGTAAATCATTCTGCATTGGTATGATGATGCGCTAAAACCAGAAGGACAACAATAGCTATAGGCACTTTCAGAAAATAGAATAATTTCTACTTTTTGGGATTAAAAACAGCTT
>CAZJZG010000026.1:0-49911 GCA_964550455.1 uncultured Bacteroidales bacterium
ACAACTTAATTATTTATAAATCAAATATTTAAGCCTTTTCTGAAAGTGCCTAAAATTTATTTCAATTTGGTAAAATAATGGTAGTTTGCAGCCTGAGATTGTTTATAAACCGGATTATTACAATAAATCCAGCCTGTAGGCATCTTGCTTTACAAAGGTAAACAGCAAAAGCGTAAATGCCATAAGTGAAGAACCGCCGTAACTAATGAATGGAAGCGGGATTCCGATCACAGGGACCAAACCAATAGTCATGCCTATATTTATAATGAAATGAAATGTAATTACTGAGGTTACCCCATATCCGTAAATCCGGGCAAAATCAGACCTTTGCCTTTCAGCCATATTTATCAGCCTAATTATCAATATTATATAAAGGGCTATTACAATTACACTGCCAATGAATCCCCATTCTTCTCCTATGGTGCAAAAAATAAAATCGGTACTTTGCTCCGGAACAAAACTATATTTGGTCTGTGTTCCCTGTAAGAAGCCTTTTCCTTTTAAACCTCCCGATCCAATAGCTATTTTCGACTGATTCAGATTATATCCGGCACCTTTCAGATCAATCTCCTTACCAAGAAGCACATTGATACGGGATTTCTGATGAGCCTGCAAAATATTTTCAAAGGAGTACTCAACAGTAAATATAAATGCAGCAGCCACAAGAAATATAGAAATCACCTTTACAATGTTAGTTCTGTTACGTTTTATAAACAGAATACTAACAGCAGCAATTACAGCTACAGAAATGATCATTAGGCCAGGTCCTAACAGTAATGTCAGCACTGAAAGCAGGATCACGGCAAATCCGGCAATAAACAAATAACCTGAAAGTCCTTCACGATAAAAAGTTATTAAAAAAGCTGAGAAAACCAGGGCTGAACCGGTATCGTTCTGTAATAATATCAGAATTGCCGGTAATCCAATGATTGCAAATGCAATTGCTTTTCCTTTAAGGGTTTTCATATCAAAAAAATCACTGCTTAATGCCCTTGCCAAAGCAAGGCAAGTAGCATATTTAGCAAGTTCGGCAGGTTGCAGTGCAAAACCACCTATCTGAAACCAGGATTTACTTCCTGCTACTACTGCACCTTTGAATAACACCGCAATAAGCAGTAAAATTACAACAGCATATATCAGATATGAGAAAGCCGGAAAGAATTTTATGTCAATAAGTATAATAATCATTGCAAGAAACAAGGCAATGGCAATCCATATCAATTGTTTACCATAGTTCTGTGAAATATCGAAAATACTGCTGTGATCTTCCTGGTACACAGCAGCATAAATACTTATCCAGCCAATAAGTACCAAAGCCAGGTAAATCAGAACGGTTATTTTGTCTATGCCGTCAAAAAGGCTTTTATGTTCTCTCATATCAATTAAGAATCGCATTTACCATACGCTCTTCAATATGTTTGCGTACTATTTCACCATTAAAATATTTCTCCATCATCAATGTGGCTATCGGAACAGCCCAGGTTGCTCCAAAACCTGAATTTTCAACTACAACTGCTATAGCTATTTTGGGATTATCCATTGGTGCAAAGGCAATAAATAAAGAGTGATCCTTGCCATGAGGATTTTCGGCTGTGCCTGTTTTCCCACACATTGGAATAGTATCAATTCTATACCAGCGGGCAGTTCCATGTGATCCACTAAAAACCTGATGCATTCCGTCAACAATATCATGAAAATGATTTTGATCAACGCTGGTATATTTCTTTTTAAATTCAGGCAAAGCAATGCTGTCGCTTCGCTGCGTGACGGATCTCAATAAATGTGGAGGATAGTAAGACCCTCTGTTTGCATAAATTGCAGCCATATTTGCAAGCTGAACAGGTGTAAGCAATATTTCTCCCTGCCCTATTGATAACGATCGTATTGTGAGTGCACGCCAACGATTCACTCCATAAATCCTGTTATATTCTCCGGATTGAGGTATTTTTCCAGACTGTTCACCAAAGAGATCTCCTCCCACAGGTTTTCCCAGACCAAAACTATGCATGGTTTCAGTCCATTGCTGAAATGCCTCAGCAGTGTTCTTAAACTTTGAACTACCAATTAAATCACGAAATGTTGCCCAGAAATAGGAATTACATGAATGCTCTATAGCTCCCCGAAGTGCCAGTGGTGTTTCATGGCTGTGTGTGCAACGTATTGGCTGGGATTGTTTCCCTGAACAGCCATATCTGGATTGAGGGGTTAGTGTTTCATATTTCAGTGCAACCAGTGCATTAGCCATCTTAAATGTTGATCCGGGCGGATAGGTAGCCATTAATGCTCTGTTAAACAAGGGCTTAAGTGAGTCTTTCGACATTAGAAAATAATTTTTTGTACGTGCCCGCCCTACCATAAGTCCAGGGTCATAGGTAGGGCTGCTTACCAGTGCAAGTATTTCTCCGGTTGCAGGTTCAATGGCAACAATGCTTCCTCTTTTATTTTTCATCAAATATTCGCCATAAGCCTGAAGCTCAGCATCTATTGTCAAATAAATATCAGAACCCATTTCGGACAAGGTGTCAAATTTACCTTCCATGTAATTACCTACTTCTCTGTTATGCACGTCAACCATCATGATCTTAACCCCTTTTTTCCCTCTCAAAATTTCCTCATAGGTTTTTTCAATTCCACTTATTCCTATATAGTCGCCCATTTTATAATAGGGATTACTTTCAATCACTCTGTTGCTTACTTCGCCAATATAACCAAGTATATGTGCTGCAATAGGTTCGGTATATTTACGAAGTGTACGGATTTGAACAAAAAAACCGGGATATTTAAACAGTTTTTCTTCAAGGAAACCATAAGTTTCGCGTGATATCTGTGCCTCGAAAACTGAGGGTTTGAAAAAAGAATATTTTTTTGCGCGATTTATATTGCTGATAAAGGTTTCCCTGTCAATACCAATTATATTGCAGAATTCAACTGTATCAATATTTTTCACCAAACGTGGCACAACCATAAGATCGTAGGCAGCCTCATTATATACCATCAATTTCCCGTTGCGGTCGTATATAAGACCACGAGCAGGATATTGGGTCATATATCTCAATACATTATTATCGGCTGAAAGCTTGTAACTCTTGTCAATTATCTGAATATGAAAAAGCTTCAGAATAAAGATAATTCCAACAGCAATCACAAAGCCAATAATTATATATTTCCTGTCGGTATAAGGTTTTCGCATTGAATGACTTAGAAATAAAATACCAAAACTTTGCTCTTTAGCAAAATTACTTTATTTAGCTGTATCAGTACAAATAAGTTCGCAAAAGGTTCTAATCAATAATTATGAGAGGTGTGCGAACTATATTGCTTTGGTGTAATGCCCTGTCTTTAATGCTAATATCAAAGGCTACTGTGTCGTTAAGTAAACCCTCTCTCAATATTAGATAATCAAAATTGTACTCTATTACGCCCTCTATCGGCTTATTATCAGGGTTTTCGGCAACTATGGGGATGCGTCCATTAAAATTAACAGTGGAATCTTCAAAAACTTCCTTCTCCAATTGCCCTTTTTTCATTTTATAAATATCAATAAAAAGATTGTAATCGTAAGGTGGTTCTGTCATTGTTGAAGCCAGCCCTATATCGCCATCACCATCAGTAAATGAAATGCTCAAAATAAGTAACTGAGGAATGGAATCAGGCGGAATAATTACCTTTGTAAAGTCTTTGAAAGCTATCCGTGGCTCAACAGGGAATTCCTTTTCTTTCATACAAGACGAAAGAACAAGAAAAAACAAAACCAGAAAGGTTAAAAATTTTCGCATAAAAATTTTAATTATCAGCGTATAAAAGTACTATTTTTTTCGTTTCGAAACCCATGAATGAGTTTAAACCCGAAATAAACCGGATCTTTAATATTAGTACTGAAATGGAATTTCAGGAACTTGCTTTACAGATTTTTCATTTTCAATACTCGCAAAATGAGGTTTATAGGCGGTTTTGCGACTTATTAGGAACAGGAAATAAAATTGGCGCTATTTCCGAAATACCTTTTCTTCCGGTCGAATTATTTAAAACCCATAAAGTTCAATGTGGGTCAGAACCGGCAGAAAGAATTTTTATAAGCAGCGGTACCACAGGGCAAACTACATCAAAGCATTTTGTGAACCGGCTTTCGTTGTATGATGAAAACCTGACGAGGACCTTTGAAATGCTTTATGGTTCTCCGGAAAATTATTGTTTTCTTGCATTATTGCCATCGTATCTTGAACGCGAAGGCTCAAGCCTGGTGTATATGGTCAGTAAACTGATGAGTTTAAGCAATCATGCACAAAACGGCTTTTATTTATACGAACACCAGAAACTTGCTCAAACTATAGAACATCTTACTGAAAAGCAGCAAAGAGTTATCCTCATAGGAGTTAGCTATGCCCTGCTCGATTTTTCAGAAGTTTATCCCATACATCTGCCTCCTGATCTTATTGTTATGGAAACCGGAGGTATGAAGGGTAGAAAAAAAGAAATGATACGTAAGGAACTGCATGAAATTCTGAGTTCAAGGTTTCAGATCGGCAGTATTCATTCAGAATATGGTATGACCGAGTTACTTTCGCAGGCATACTCAAAAAATAATGGTGTATTTGGCACTCCGCCATGGATGAAAATAATGATCCGCGATATTAATGATCCTTTCAGGTATCTGACAGCCGGTAAAACCGGAGCCATCAACATAATTGACCTTGCCAATATTAATTCATGCGCTTTTATTTCTACTCAGGATCTGGGCAGAACAGACCATAATGGCAGTTTTGAAGTCTTAGGCCGTTTTGATCAAAGTGATATGCGGGGCTGTAATCTTATGATCACCTGAGAACTAACGATGCCTTATCTGAAGCTAAAGGCATTAAAACATACTTAATTGCAGTTATCATCCTGTCGTGAACCCAGATCTGTTATTCTTTCACCGGAAGTAATACAGCAGGGTTGTCATTTGAAGGGGAATTTACCAGTTTTGATATCTCATAGGCATACATCTGATTCGGGTCATAAGGCTTTAGCAATGCTAAAAGTTCATCCTGCTTATTACTGTTGAGCCATATTTCTTCCGATTCCTGTGGCAGGATCACCGGCATACGCTCATGAATACTTTGCATAAGCTCGTTTGCAGTAGTAGTAATAATTGAAAACGAATAAATTATTGTATTCTCAGGGTTTTTCCAGGCTTCCCATATTCCTGCCATTGCAAATGGCTGATCGTTTTTCAGTTTTATTCTGAATGGGGTTTTTCCGTTCTGATTTTTCCACTCATAAAAGCCATCAGCCGGAATAAGGCATCTGCGTTGTTTAAAGGCATGTTTGAACGATGGCTTTTCTGTTATACTTTCAGCACGGGCATTTATCATTTTATTTCCAATTTTTTCATCTTTTGCCCAAAATGGAATCAAACCCCACCTGAAATAACATAATTGCCGTGGTTCATTGGCAATGATGACGGCAAGATTTTGTGTGGGAGCGCAATTATACCTTGCTACATAAGGCTCAATGCCTCCGGCCAGCCTGAAACGCTCGTTCAATAAGTATTCATCAGTGGTTAGCGAGAATCGTCCACACATGACACATCAATTTTATAATTTAATTCTCTTTTCTTTTTTGTAACTTTGAAGCCTGAAAAGCAATACAAATATATATTCAAATACTCATACCTATGAAAAAATTCGCAATTGTTATCGCCGGAAGTGGTGTTTTTGACGGTGCTGAGATCCACGAAGCCGTTATGACCATGTTGGCTGTTAAAAAGGCAGGCGCTGATTATCAGATGTTTGCACCTGATGCCATGCAACATCATGTTATTAATCATCTTACCGGTGAAGAAATGCCCGAAAATCGCAATGTACTTGTTGAATCGGCACGTATTGCAAGAGGGAACATAAAACCTCTGGCAGAATATGACGCAAAGCAATACGATGCTTTAATATTCCCGGGTGGCTTTGGAGTTGCTAAAAATCTTTGCACTTTTGCCTTTGATGGTCCTGACTGTAAAGTAAATCCCGATGTTGAAAAAGCTGTTTTAACGACCCATGCACTGAAAAAACCAATAGGTGCATTATGTATTGCTCCGGCATTGATATCAAGGCTTTTAGGCGATGTGGAGGTAACTATCGGCGAGGATGCCGGAACGGCAGAAGCTATTGCCAAAATGGGATCAAAGCACATAAAAACCACGCATGGAGAAGTTGTTTTTGATAAAAAGAACAATGTGTTTACAACACCATGCTATATGTTGAATGCAAGCATTGCTGATATTGAGCTTGGCGCAAGAAATATTGTTAATGCTATGCTTGAAGTAATGTAATACATTATTGCCCAGCAAACTTAATCGCTTCAAATCCGGCCTGGCTTTACATTCTGTTGATCAACTCAGTTACAGCTTTCCGGAGGATCTTATCATGGTCAAAAGCCAGAGAAGGAAGGTTTTTTATGTCAAACCATTCTGCTTCTTTGGCATCTGAACCAGCTTTTGTAAGGTATTTGTCCTGCCCGGCTTCACCCCAGAAAACAACCGATATTGTTCTGTGACGCGGGTCACGATCGGGATCGCTGAATGCATGAAATTGCGAAAGTGAAATTCCTGTAATTCCGGTTTCTTCTTCCAGCTCTCTTTCGGCTGCTTTTTCAAGTGTTTCATCCATTTCAACAAAACCACCTGGCAAAGCCCATTGGTTTTCAAATGGAGGTAAAAGCCTCTTGATAAGTAAAACCTGGGTCATTGCATTTCTTAACACAATGATATCAACAGTTACTGCCGGACGCGGATATTCATAGGTATATGGCATATTATGTTCTAAAATTAAATTTTAACTGGTATTTGAAGCCAAAAATACTTATACGAATTGTATTTACAAAATAGTCCAGGCTGTTTTGTAAATTTATTATCGTTAATGCCGATGGTTAAAATATTCAGACCAATTATCGCTCCGCTCAATTGTTCTGTTATATTTTTCCAATCGGTAATATTTCGGGCTTAGTCATAAAAATTTATTGCTGTTATTTGCCACTTTCCTTGTAACGAAAGCTTTACTTTTGCCTGTACAAGTTTTGAACATTGTTATCAGGTGAATTCAGAAAGAAAATATGATGTAATTGTTATAGGAGCTGGTGCTTCAGGGCTGATAGCTGCCGGCAGGGCTGCTCATCTGGGCGCACGGGTATTATTGCTTGAAAAAATGAGAAGTGCCGGACGAAAACTTTTAATTACCGGAAAAGGACGATGCAATATTACGAATGATGCCCCACAGTCAGTTTTCTTTAAAAACATTTTTCCTAAAGGACGATTCCTGAAACATGCTTTCGATGCTTTTTTCACTGATGATATTCTTCAAATCCTTAATGATCACGGTGTTGAGATTATAACTGAAAGAGGTAAGCGTATTTTCCCTGTAAGCAATAATGCATCCGATGTATTGAATGCGATATTGCAATGGATGGGGAAAAAGAATATTGAAATCAGATATAATACAAGGGTTACATCATTATTGACCGGAAGTGACGGGATAAATGGAGTAAGAGCCGTAATTAACGGAAAGGATGAAGACTTTTTCTCCAAGGCTGTTATGATTTGTACAGGAGGGAGATCATATCCTGCCACGGGTTCCACCGGTGACGGCTATACGCTGGCAATTCAGGCAGGGCACAGTATAAGTGAAGTCAGGCCTGCCCTGGTGCCTCTGGTCACTTATGGAGATACTGCTGAAAAACTACAGGGTCTGGGATTGAAAAACATAAATGCAATAGTTTGGGTTAATGGAAAAAAGATCGCTGAAGAATTTGGCGAGTTAATGTTCGCACATTACGGGCTTAGCGGGCCGGTTATACTTACGCTAAGTCGTATTGTTGTGGAAATGCTCGTAAAAAACAATAAAGTGGAAATCGGTATTGATCTGAAACCAGCACTTGACGAGAAAAAACTTGATGCACGTTTATTACGTGATATCAATTCACACGGGAAAAAACAAGTAGAAAATATTTTCAAGCTCTGGCTGCCTTCAAAACTTATCCCGGTTTTTATTGAATTGTTAAAAATTGACGGAGAAAAATTATGTAATCAGCTTAGCTCACAGGAACGCAAAAAAATATTACTGCTGATGAAAGACTTCCGTTTTGATATCAAGGGACATCCGGGTTTTAAAGAAGCTATCATTACAGCCGGTGGTGTTGATACCAGCGAGATAAACCCCAGAACAATGGAATCGAAACTAATGCCTGGTTTGTATTTTGCCGGTGAAGTCATTGATCTTGATGGAACTACGGGTGGATTCAATCTTCAATTAGCTTTTTCAACTGCCTGGCTGGCAGCACAAAGCTGTTATAATAAAACCTAAACTAAAATCCTGATTTTATCAGATCATCAGCCTTATAGCCCTATATCCTGAATATCAACAACATAGTATTAGTTCCAGGTAAGGGTTGAAAGTAAATACTGAATATCTTCTTTTAGAAAATCAATTACCGGAGCCAAAGAATCGTTATTTGGAATAACATTGAAATATAAAGCCCCTCTTAAAAAATGCCGGGTACTGTCAGTAACAAAAAACTGACATGGCGACGCCACCCCCGAACCTTTTACATTATAGATAGTTCCGTAAACTTTGGCATCAGTATTTATGATCATATCCTCGCGAATACCCGTAGCCTTTGAAATTTGCTTTGTTAGCAGCTTATGTGAATCATCAAGGTAAGATGCAAGATTATTGTCAATTTTTTTATAGCTAAGATGAATATTGGCATTGAAACGGGGAATATAAATATTCATCCAATATGGTTCTGACAGCGAAGAAGGATTCAGGCGAACTATGGCATATTCAGGATATTGAAAAGAATACGGAAAAGGAGAATCAAATTTTATGTAATGTTTTTCAGGAAGTGCTATTCTGAAGAATGCACGGGGTTTTGGAACGGGAGCCTCCTGACAGGAAACCAGAATAAAACTCACAAAAAACAAAACATGTAATATCTTTGGTATCTTATTCATTATCATATAAATATGAAATTATTCCAAAACCATCATTGATAAAAATTCAACTGCTGGTTCAAAAAACATGAATCAATATCAATAAACCCGATTTTCAGTATTTTATTTTAAAATCGCATTCTATTGAATTTTTGGCTTAATTTTGAATCCGGTAAAACTCTTATCTGAGCAGATTAACTGTTAGGAATATAAAATAGCATCCTCACCAACTATGTCATTACTTCCGGGCAAATATGCCAACGTTTTGCTTCCTTTACCAATTCCGGGATTTTTCACTTATGCAATTCCTCCGGAAATGGAATCAACCCTAATTGCCGGTGTAAGAGTAGTGGTACAGTTTGGGAGAAAAAAGTTATACACTGCTCTGGTTCACAGTATTCATGAAACAAATCCGGGGTTATCCGTTAAAGAGATCCTGGTTCAAATGGATATGCTACCTATTGTTAACATCAGGCAATTTGTGTTCTGGGAATGGTTATCAGAATACTATATGTGTTCGATGGGAGAAGTGATGAATGCGGCACTTCCACCGGCATTGAAGCTCAGCAGCGAAAGCCGCATAAGCCTTGATCCTGATTTTGATCAGGATTACAGCAGGTTTAACGAGCGTGAATATAATGTAATTACAGTACTTGAACAACAAGAAGATCTTAGCATTTCAGATGTTTCTCAAATCACAGGACAGCAACGGGTTATCCCATTAATCAATTCTCTGATTGAAAAAAAAGCTGTCAGGATTTACGAAGACATGATACAACGTTATACTTCAAAAACCGAGAAATTCTATAATCTGGCTCAGATATACCGCGATGACGAAAATGCGCTTGCAGCAATAATAGAATACCTTGAAAGACGCGCTCCGCGACAGTATGAAATATTGATCAATCTGTTACATTATCTTGATCTGAGAAACCATCCCGAAAATGGCATTCCAAAATCATTATTGATTTCTGAAATTAAAAGCGCTGATGGAGCTTTGCGTTCATTAGTTGAAAAAGGACTGCTTGAAGTAACAGAACAAAATGTATCAAGGCTGGATAAATATGAAGCTGTGCAGTCAGTTTCTGATATAGAACTTACTGAACATCAGCAGGAGGCATTTACAAAGATCAGGGAATACCAAAAACCTGTGCTTCTGCATGGTATAACCTCAAGCGGGAAAACCGAAATTTATATTAAGCTTATTGAAGAAACACTCAAAGCCGGATTTCAGGTTCTTTATCTTTTGCCGGAAATCGCACTTACAACTCAGATAATTTCGCGCTTGCGAAAATTTTTCGGTGATGTTGTTGGTGTTTATCATTCACGATTTGGTGAATCCGAAAGAGCAGAAGTATGGAATAAAGTAGCTTCGTGGCAGGCTCCTGCTGGCGGGCAGGCTGTTTCCCATAGTGTCATACTTGGCGCACGCTCTGCCATATTCCTGCCTTTCAGCAAACTGGGTTTGATAATTATTGATGAGGAACATGATACTTCATACAAGCAATATGATCCAAGCCCCCGCTATAATGCACGCGATGCTGCCATTTATCTGGCAAAACAACATAATGCAAAGGTTTTATTAGGCTCGGCAACACCTGCCATTGAAAGCTATTTTAACGCAAAAACAGGAAAGTACGTGCTGGTATCGCTTAAAAAACGCTATGGAAACATGATGCTGCCTGAGACCTCTGTTGTAAATCTTAAAGAAGCTACACGTCTGAAACAGATGAAAAGTCATTTTACACCTGTGTTAATCAATGAACTTGAAAAAGCTCTGGAGCGCAACGAACAGGTTATTCTCTTTCAGAACCGGCGTGGATTTGCACTTCGGCTGGAATGTAATTTATGCCATTATGTGCCTCAATGCCGCCATTGTGATGTAACACTTATTTACCATAAAAAAGAAAATCATTTGCGATGCCATTATTGCGGATATAAAGAGCCAATACCGCCGCATTGCCCGAAATGTCACAATAAAGAGCTGAACCTCATTGGGTTTGGAACTGAAAAAATTGAAGAGGAATTATCCCTGATATATCCTGATATCCGTATTGCAAGAATGGATATTGATACCACCCGTAGCAAATTTGCACACCAAAAAATAATCACTGATTTTGAAATCGGCAAAACTGATGTTCTCACTGGTACTCAAATGGTAAGTAAAGGACTTGATTTTGACAATGTCAGCCTTGTCGGTATTTTAAGTGCCGATAACATGATAAGTTTCCCGGATTTCCGTTCTTTTGAGCGCAGTTATCAGCTTATGGCGCAGGTAAGCGGACGCGCAGGACGAAAAAACAAACAGGGTAAAGTGATAATTCAAACCCGTAATCCCAAACATCCGGTTATTAATTTTGTAATTGAGAACAACTATGAAGGTATGTACCGGCACCAGATAGCGGAAAGGCAAATATTCAATTATCCGCCGTTTAGCCGTCTTTTGAAAATTTCGTTAAAATATAAAGAGCCTGAACCATTAAACCTTGCTGCTGATGAGCTTGCCGGAAAACTTAAAAAAGCCTTCCCAAAGCAAGTACTTGGTCCTGAATATCCGGTGGTTTCGAGGATCAAAAATTATTTTATTAAGGAAATCCTTATAAAATTAAGTCGTGATAAAAATCTTGCGCGAAACAAAGAACACATCTCAGAAATAATTAAAGACTTCATGAAAACTACATCAAATAAGCAAATCAGAGTAATTACTGATGTTGACCCGATGTAGAAGGTCAGCTATATTAATGGGATCACAAAGGCAGGAACTGAAATCCTTTATCGCTGTAGTATTTTAAAATCTGTGGCAAGACCCTCAGCATAGTTTGAGCTGATTTTTGATTATCATGCAACACGATGATTGAACCCTTGCGGGCTGATTTTAAAATATTTTCAATGCATTTTTCTGTACTGACTTTCGGGTCAAAATCACCACCCAATGCTGACCACATTATGATTTTGTATTTTTTTGATAAATATCCTGCCTGACTTCGGGTAATACGACCATACGGAGGGCGAAACAGCTTTGAATCAACAAGCTCCGCACATTGCTTTACATCTTCGAAATATTCTTCATCAGAAGTTTTCCAGCCATTTAAATGATGAAATGTATGATTTCCTGTTGAATGACCGGCTTCCAGGATTTTTTTGTATATTTCCGGATATTTCTGTACATTATCACCTACACAGAAAAAAGTAGCCTTTGCATCAAAATCCTTTAATACCGATAAAACCTCTTCAGTTATGCCAGCCACCGGACCATCGTCAAAAGTGAGATAAAGGCTCTTGTCTTTTGTCGGGATCTGCCATACTAAACCTGATGGCATGAATAACTTTAATAATCCGGGAGTACCGCTGAAATACATTGAAAAGTAATTTTGATTATTAACATCAAACGTACAAAATGACTAATTTTGCACTCTTAAAAAATAAATCAGCTAATAAATTGCTAAAATAATTATAATACTTAATCAACATGAAAAAATTAGTTCTGATCAGACATGGTGAAAGTTTGTGGAATAAAGAGAACCGTTTCACAGGTTGGACTGATGTTGATCTTACTCCAAGAGGAATTGGAGAAGCTCATGAAGCCGGTAAAAAATTGAAAGAACTGGGGTTTCAGTTCAGAGTAGCCTACACCTCAGTGCTGAAACGTGCTATACGTACACTCTGGGTAATCCTTGATGATATGGATTTGATGTGGATACCGGTTCACCGTACATGGAGGCTGAATGAAAAACATTATGGAATGTTACAGGGTTTGGATAAAGTAGAAACTGCCGAGAAATACGGAGATGAACAGGTATTTCTTTGGCGCCGTAGTTACGATATTCCTCCAACTGCACTTGATGAAAACGATCCAAGGCATCCGAAACATGACCCACGCTATAAAGACCTTAAACCTGAAGAAATGCCAGGCACCGAAGCCCTCAAAAATACTATTGAGCGTATGCTTCCATTTTGGGAAAACGAAATAAGGCCAGCTCTGATAAAACATAATGAGGTATTGGTTGTAGCTCATGGAAACAGCCTGAGGGGAGTAGTTAAAGTACTGAAAAACATCAGTGATCAGGATATTCTGGAAATGAACATTCCAACAGGCATTCCCTATGTCTTTGAATTTGACGAAAACATGAACCTTGTGAAAGATGAGTTTTTAGCTGATCCTGAAACACTGAAAAAACTTATGGATGCTATAGTCGCTCAGGGTAAAAAGAAATAATCAAAATCAGGGATCTTTATCCTGATACAAAAACAGCCATCAGTCCGCTTGCTTCTGATGGCTGTTTTTCATTTCCTTAATACTTTACTATCTGTTTGCGCTAAGCATCACTTTACCAACTTCCCATGTTGATGAAGCACTGCTTGAGCAATTATATTTAAATGCGATATATATGTTTTGCCCTTCATAAGCTGCAAGGCTGACTTCATTGGTTTCAAAAAATGTCCAACTATTACCGGCTGCACGTGTAAAACCGCTTATCTCATTCCATGTTGCAGTATTTGGGTTACCCGATCCGCTATAATTTGTTGAAATTAGAACCTTCAGGTCATTATAACTTGTAATGTGATTAATTGCTTCGCGGAAGCTCATTTTAACACCTGTCTGTCCGCTAAGAGATATCTGCGGAGAAATGAGCCAGTCTTCATTCACATAATGTGTTCCATCAACAAAACCGGTCATTTTAGTACATCCGCCATCAAAATCTGCCCATTCCCAAACCTGATCACCGGCAACACTATATGTTGAAAAAGTTCCAAAGTCTTTTTTAAAATCTTCAACAAACAAATAATCTTCTCCTCCACTGCCTCCTCCATCTTCAAGCTCAAAATCTTCACTTCCTCCATTACTGTCACGCAAGCCTGCAATTCCAAAATAAGTTCGGAGAGTACCAGTTACTTTCAGCCATTTACCAAGGTTATCAGGATGATCTACAAGATTTACTTCCGAACGCAAAGGCTTTCCTGCTGGAAGATTAACCACTACGCATTTTGTATAATCGGTTTCGTTTTTATCATCAGCAATCAATACGTTAGTTGCAGAAGTAAAAGGTGGCGCAAAATGAATATCATCGGCTGAGGAAATTGAAGTTATATCTTTTTTAACAGAACCAACAATATAACCCTTCACCCAACCTACTACGTATGGATTGGCATTTTGTTTTTCAATTGCAGATTGAACATCATAAGGGTCATTCTGAGTGCCACTGCCCGATCCGCTTCCTCCTCCGTTCCCTCCGCCTTCAAAATCATAATCGTCTGCTTCACCGGAAAAATCACGTAATCCGGCTATTCCAAAGTATGATCTCAAAGTACCTTTTACATTAAGCCATTTCCCCTTATTATCCGGATTATTCTGAAGGTTAACATCGCCACGAAGGCTGGTACCTGCCGGAAGATTTACAACAACACAATTCATAAAATTGGTTTCACCGGCTTCATCAGCAACCAGCACATTAGTTGCTGAAGTGAAAGGTGGCGAAAAATCAATATCATCGGCTGATGTTATACTTGTTACACCTGCTTTTACCGATCCAACAATATAACCTTTTACAAAACCAATTACATAAGGTGTTGCATTTTGCATTTGTACAGCCTGTGCCACATTGTATGGATCTTCTTTTGTACCATCACCACCTGTGGGAGGTGGGGGAATTGTGCCGCCAAAGTTCTTTAAATCACTGGTATCGCGAATAGTAAGCTGATAGGTATTCTGAAAAATACTTAAAATTCCGGTAACTGTACCGCTGCCTGCCGGTATCAGATCACTGGCGAAATTGGCATATTTACTGGTTCTTACCACCATAGTAGTGCCAACAATTGAACGATTTGTAGCATCTGCCGACTGAGGTGCCCATTCTTTTCCGGGATCAACAAAGGTGATGTTCTCAAATTTCACAAGCTGACTTACCAGAAACGTATTTAAACCTGTAAGTGCAGTTAACTGTGGTTCAAGAACTTTTCCGGGAAGGCTGTCGCGAAAAATATGTTGTGACATAAATACTTCCGGAAGTCGTCCTATTGAGCCTTCATAAAGATATCCAAGCTGAATGAGATTATTGTAATCGCCAATGTACATACCCTTACATTTGACAAAAACCCGCTGTCCAAGCTTGAATTCATTGTAAAGATTGGTCTTGTCCAGCGCCAGCTCAATACCTGCCGTAGAATCCTGTATGATTAGTTTTTTGAATAAATTACCGCTTTCATCATTCCCTACAACAATACCCTGAATAATGATATCTTCTTCAATCTGTTTTAACGATTTATAGGAAGATCTCAATGCAGCTATCGTAGTGTTGGAATTAAAATCAACTTTTGGGATATAAACAGGCGGTTCATCAAAATCGCCTTTTACGCAAGCTGCGAAGTATGTTGCAATTCCAAGCAGCAAAAGTCCGATAAATATTTTCCGGATATTTTTCATGGTGTTTCTTATTATGAATTATTTATTAATTATTTGTTCGTTAAAATCTTACAGCAACGTTAAGGAAATAGTTAGTTCCTATCATATAGAAATAGCGGGGAGGAAATTTATCAACATCCTTTTCCTGAAAATCAAATCTTAATTGTTCATATCCTCCGGTACTAATTTTTTTATTGTTTAGCAAATTATTAGCACTGAGATTAAGCTGCAAAAAGTATTTTCGTTTGATCCTGAATGATTTACCCACCGAAACATCAACAGTATAACCACCGGAAAGCGTTTCCTGACGGGTAATTTCTGCAATTCTTGGATCGCCTTCTCCCAGATTTTCAATAGCACCCTGACTTCTGCGCTCTGGATTAAAGCTCAGATAAATATCATCAAAATAATTCACACTTGCATTAACAAAAAGGTATCCGGGACCAACCCATTTAATGCCAAGTGCTGCCGCTGTTTGTGGTGTTCCGAAAACAAAAAAGTTCTTAAGGTAAGCAAGTTCAGTTGTATCAGGACGCGACCCATTGTCAAAGGCAATAGTAGCAAGGGGGCGGTTTGTATAACGGTAATTACCAATATTTACGGCAGCCTGTAACCACAGATCATAAAACATGTATGCTTCGCCTCCAAACTCAATACCCTGATGTGTGGTATTAATACCATACATAATATGATTGACCAGAGTACGGTAATCGTCATGATAAAAGCTAAGTATCTGATTCTGATCTTTAAACTCGGTATGATAGGCTGTCAATCTGGCTTTTACCAATGGAGCACGGAAATGCAGGCTTGCTTCAGAGCTGAATATCTTTTCACTCACCAGTTTCGGAGAAACATCATGCCTGGTTCGGGGTGAAACAAAAGCATTACGCATGAACGGAGCCTGGGTCATATAAGCCATATTTCCTTCAAGGAAAAGCCTTCCGGTGAATTTATATGTGGCACCGCCTTTAAAGGCATAGTCAATAAAATTATATTTATGCGATTCCCCAAGCGATTTATCAGGATGACGGCCATTGCGCATAAATCCTTCGCGCCAGAATGTTGTGGAAGAGAGCTGTGCAGCAACGAAGAAATCTATCTTTCGGTATGAAAATAAACTACTGAGCCATAATTTCCCAACCTGCTGTTTTAGTTTGTAATCGTAACCAAATATATCACCTTCTTTTACTATACGGTTTGGATTGTCAAGGTCGTTCTGGATTATGGTATCATTACCAATAAAATCCCTCTCGGCAAACTGGTCAATATCAGTCCAGAATTCGCCACCAAGCAGGTCGTCAATTGTTTTAAAATAGCTTACCGTATAACTTGAAAGCTCCACACCCCTGTTGATGGTAATATTTTCGTTTACCCTGTGATTTACAACTGTGTTCAAATTAAGATTCGACATGTCGTTTCTGCGGTCTTCAATGATATACCGTGCCTGCTTGCCTTCCATACGCGAAAGATAATTAGCCTGATACAGGGCATCCCAGTTTATCTGACTAACTGCACTGCTGTTTCTCCAGGTTTCAGCAACTGCATTTTTCACTATCGTATCAGCGAACCAGCTTGGCAGCTTTCTGTAGTAGTCCGGGCGGGGATCGGCTGAGTTATACCAGTTTAAAGCAGTAGTCCCGGTTTTGCCAAACATATATGACACAGTAGTGGTAATATCGGTATTGCTGTTGTATTTCCAGTAATGGTTCAGAATCATAACCGGTTGATTCATAGTCCTGACCCTTGAGTTCCGTACTTCTCCGTTTTGAAATCCCCAGTTTGGGCTATAATGGTTGGTTCCGAGCAGATCGTAAATCTCCTGTACCGAGCCACCCTGCATACCTCGTTTGACAGGTGCGGCAAAAGCAGTGAATTCAAGAGAGTGTTTGTCGTTAAACTTTTTTTCAAGACCCAGATAATAAGCCCATGCATCATAAAATGTTCCCCTGATATATCCCTCGTTACCCCAACGCCTTGAACCACTGACTGTTACAGCCCAATTATTGTTCATCAAACCTGTGGAGTGAATGAACATAAGCCGGTGAGTATAACTTCTGTTTGACACTGAATAGGTAAATTTGGTTTGAACACGCTGGCGCGAAGGACGTGTAATAATATTTGAAACCCCACCAATGCTCCCAAAGGAATAAGTTGTGGGCTCCAGACCATTAGTATAAACACTGTTACGGGTAGCATCGTTAAGCCCACCCCATATTGCCCACAATGTACGGCCTGTTTCAGCATCGTTTATCATTGAGTTCCCAACATAGGTAGGTGTAAACTCAGCATCATATCCACGGTTTCGGAACCATGCCTGCCCAAAGGTATATGACGCAAAAGAAAGAAAGACATCGCCTGTGGAATGAAGCAGACCTGAAATATTCTGTGCCTTGGCATCGTCGTCCATATCAATCATTTCAAGATTGATTTCAGGGATTTTTTCAGTTTCGGTAAGATCCGCTATCAGAAAAACATCATCAAGCCGGGTTTGAGTTTTTACTTCAATGTCTAACGTCCTGGTTATAAACCCAGCTCCTGAGAACACGATTTCAGCAGAGCCGAGCCTCAAACCTGAGATTGTAAATCTCCCTTCATGATCGGTTATTACCTGCTGCCCCTCAATACTTACAATAATTGAAGGTAATGGTTGCCGGATCTGAGATTCCAGCACCCTCCCTGTAACTGAACCAGGTTGCTGGTCATCAGGAGATAAGGGTTGTGCGTATATGACATAAAATGGCAACAATGCCATTAGAAAAAACAATAGCTTTTTATTCATGATATATAGAAATGAATTAATTGCAAAGTAAGACAGAAATAACAATTTGTACTTGAACTATTATCAGATACCAAATTTCAGTACAAAATAAAGCAAAATTTCAAAATCAAGCATTACATACAGGTTTTTAATTGCTGCATCATTATCAAATTGAAGTATAATGTCGCAGCCCTAACTGAAAAACAATATCTTTGCTCATCCATAGTTTTATGAAAAAGCACATTGATATGAAAAAAGTAATCTTTTTATTGTTAATCGGTTTATTAATAGTCTTTGTAACATATACCCAAACATCTAAACCTCAGGAGAAAAGAGCCACAGTTGCCTGTATAGCTTTTTATAATATTGAGAATCTTTTCGATACAATTGACAGCCCCGACACTTTTGATACTGAATACACACCTCAGGGCAGTAAAAAATGGGATAGCGCAAAATATTGGGAAAAAATTTCAAACATTGCCAGAGTCATCAGTGATATAGGAACAGAAATGACACCTGACGGGCCTGCAATAATCGGATTGGCAGAAGTTGAGAACCGTTCTGTTCTGGAAGATCTGGTCAATGATCCACAAATCCGAAACCGTAATTATCAGATAGTTCACTACGATTCTCCTGATCGAAGGGGAGTAGATGTGGCGCTGCTGTATCAGCCAAAATATTTTAATCTGTTGTCAAGCAAACCCTATCTATTTATCCCTGAGGGCAGAACGAATTTCTACTCCCGCGACGTGTTACTGGTTAGTGGTTTGTTTCACGGTGAATTGATGCATGTACTTGTAAATCACTGGCCATCACGTGTTGGTGGTGAACGTAAATCACGCCCGCTGCGTAATTCTGCTGCTCAATTAAACCGTAAGATCATTGATTCACTTATGGTTGCAAATCCTGAAGCCCACATTCTGCTTATGGGCGACTTAAATGATGATCCGGTAAACGAAAGCGTAAAAGTACATCTGAAAGCCGGATGGAAAAAAGATAAACTCAAGCCCGGTGAACTTTATAATCCGCTTTATGAATTCTATCAGAAAGGAATCGGTTCACTTGCATACCGCGACTCATGGAACCTGTTTGATATGATTATTATGAACCAGACATTATTATCGAAAAAAGAAAATACTTATCAGTTCCTAAGAGCCGGAGTTTTTAATAAACGATATTTATTACAAACCGAAGGACAATATTCCGGATATCCGCTACGCACTCATGTAGGCGACAATTACATGGGTGGCTTCAGCGACCATTTTCCAACATTTATCTATGTTGTAAGAGAAAAGTAATCCTTTTTAACCTATATATTTAAAACTGACATGGGAAACCGGGAAGTATAAACCGGCAGTTAAGCAAAAGGACAGTTTACCGTTTACAGCACGATTGATCGTTTGGTAGATAAAAAAACAGAAATTAATAAAATCGGTAAAAAGTTATAAGTTTGTGCGGAGTTTTATTAGTTGTGTTTCAGCATAAAGAAAGAAAATACCAATGAGAAAACTTTTTCATGTTTACAATAAAGGAAGAAAAAAAGAACATGCATTTTTAGAATTCTTGGAAATTAAATTTCCTGATATTGAATTTTTAAATGAGAAATTTTTTTTGACAAATTTTATCAAGACTGAATTTATAGAAATTGAACCAGTAATTGAGTTCTTAGCTAAAGATAAGTTTTTACCAGAAAAACGTAAAAATCTTTGTGTGTCTCATTTGGAAAAATTAAATTTGAAAGAAATAAAACCATTTAAATCAATAAATAATATTTCAGTTGATTTTACTTTGATATCAGATGAAAGAACCATATTTTTTGAGTTACACGAGAATCAACACAAATCATTGAGTGTAGGAAGACCTGAGAGAATTTATGGTGAGCAGAATAATGAGTATTTTGTTCCAAGGTTTTTAGTCCGTTTATTAAGAGATATTTGGCGTTGGCAGAATTTAGAAAATTATAAGATTATTTGGTATGATTGGTTTTTTAGCAATTATCAAGATTTAAGTGTTAACGAATTGATATCACCTGGTAAATATGAATTTTGCTTTCCAAATTCATTTAATTTTAATAATTTTGGAGCATGAAAATAGAAGAATTAGATAAACATCTAAACAAACTTAGAGTAGAAATAGAATCAGATAAGAATGAGTTGGCTAAAGTTATGGATTGATTTAAGATTTTAATATATATTCTAAGCTAAACTGCCATGCCATTCCTGTGATGCTGACCCTCTCTTACGGGATCAGTTTTTTGGAAAGAACAACGAGGGAATAAAATTATGCCGATTGGAAAATATAACAGGCCAATTTTCGCTCTGCTCGATTGCTCTATATATTTAAACCATTAGTCTTGGCGATTGTAGATTTACAAAACAGTTTGGACTATTTTGTAAATACAAATCGTATAATATGAGTATTGGTTTATTCGCAATAAGTTAAAAAATGTCACTTTTTTAAAAAATGAACGGTTTTAATGAAACAAAATCATTCAAAATTTCGTTCATATAATAAAATATATTATCAAATGATAGAAGAAAAAGGAATAACAACAGACCATTATAAGAAATTCACTGAAATTCTCGGAAAGGAAAATATCCCTGTTGAAATTGAAAGCCCGTTCGATTTCATACATAATGCCAATGAAGGAATAAATGTAGGTGTGATATTGAATTTCAGCAGATATTTCAACCTGTCAAAAGAGCTTGTTGCTCAATTTCTGGATATTTCTGAGCCGACTTTGTATCGTTGGTTTAAAGCGAACAAAAATTTAGAAAGGAATTTCTCGGTTAAGCTATTTGAAATTGTTGACCTGTTTATTTACGGTGAGGAAGTGTTTGGCGACCGTGATACTTTCTTTAAATGGCTGGGTCTGCCTAATCAAGCTATGGGAGGCATGGAGCCAAAAGAGCTGATTGAGATACCCGGTGGTATTTCAAAGATCAAAGACCTTTTGGGAAGAATTGAGCACGGCGTTTACAGTTAGTGAATTATGCTTGTTTACAGGATCACAGCAAGAAAATATGCCGGCGACCTGAGTGGCTATGGAGCAGCCATGTACGGCGGACGCTGGAATAAAAAAGGAATACCGGTTCTATATACAGGAGAAAATAAAGAAATAGCTCTTCTGGAGGTAATTGTAAACACCCCGCCATTGTTAATTCCGGAATTGGATATCCTTACTATTGAAATCCCTGATGATTCAATAACCACAATTCATATTGATCAGTTGCCCAAAAACTGGAGTTCATATCCTGCACCCGTTATTTTAGCTGATATCGGAGAAAGCTGGATTACGGAAGGCAAAACCATAGCTCTTAAAGTGCCGAGCTGTATTATACATACCTCTCACAATTATATTTTAAATTGCAGGCATCCGGAATATTCAAAAGTTAAACTAATTGAGCGCAGGCATTTCAGGTTTGACCCGAGATTAAAAAAGTAAAACCCTCATCATAGTATTGAGTCAGGGCGTTAAGGAAATTCGTATTGAATAGCATGAGCCCCTGCTCAAATAATTGCCGAAAACCGTTATTCCAGTATATCAGGCAATAAGAAAGCCCGGTTTATTTCCGGCAGAAACCTTACAAAGGGATATTCCCATGTTTTTTACCCGGCAAACTATCAACTTTATTTTGAGTCATTTCCAAAGCCTGAATTAATTTACGGCGGGTCTGTCGGGGATAAATGATCTCGTCAATATAACCAAGTTCAGCGGCTTTATATGGGTTTGCAAATGTTTCGCGATAATTTTCAACAGCCTTTTGCTTTTGCTCTTCATCAAGTTTTTCGCGATATAAAATATTAACAGCCCCATCAGGTCCCATTACTGCAATTTCGGCACCGGGAAATGCAAAATTCACATCAGCACCAATATGTTTACTCGACATTACATCATATGCACCGCCATATGCTTTACGGGTGATCACAGTGATCTTGGGTACGGTAGCTTCAGCGAAAGCATATAATAATTTGGCTCCATGCTTTATTATACCGCCAAATTCCTGAGCAGTGCCTGGAAGAAAACCGGGGACATCAACAAATGTTATCAATGGAATATTAAAAGCATCGCAAAACCGTACAAATCTTGCAGCCTTGATTGAGGAATTGATATCCAGAACCCCTGCCAGTACAGCAGGCTGATTAGCCACTATCCCCACCGGACGTCCGTCAAGACGGGCAAAACCCACAACCATATTCTGTGCATAATGCGGCATTACCTCAAAAAAGTTGCCATCATCAATAACAGTATATATCAGTTCTTTCATATCGTAAGGCTTGTTGGGGTCGGCAGGCACCAATGTCTGAAGCTTTTCGTCTTCACGGTCAGGATCATCTGCACTTACCTGAACAGGAGGGTCTTCCATATTATTTGATGGCAAAAACCCCATCAGCTCACGTATCATCATAAGACATTGCTCATCAGTAGGTGCAACAAAATGAGCGACACCACTTTTTGAGTTATGGGTCATAGCCCCGCCCAGTTCATCCTTTGTAACTTCTTCGTGAGTAACTGTTTTAATCACATCAGGACCTGTCACAAACATATAGCTCGTGTCTTTCACCATAAAGATAAAGTCAGTTATTGCAGGTGAATAAACAGCTCCGCCGGCACATGGCCCAAGAATAGCAGATATCTGAGGTATTACACCTGAGCTTCTCACATTGCGGTAAAAAATATCAGCATAGCCTGCCAAACTCTGAACTCCTTCCTGTATACGGGCACCTCCTGAATCGTTAAGCCCGATGACTGGAGCACCCATTTTCATGGCAAGATCCATGACTTTAACAATTTTATCGGCATTGGCACGGCTTAAGGTACCGCCAAAAACTGTAAAATCCTGTGCGAAAACATATACCAGACGCCCATCTATTTTACCATAACCGCTTACTACACCATCGCCGGCAATTTTCTGCCTGTCCATACCAAATTCAGACGTCCGGTGAGTCATATATTTATCAAGCTCCACAAAACTACCCGGATCCAATAAAATATCAATACGCTCACGGGCAGTCAGGCGGCCTGACTGATGCAGTTTTTCAATTCTTTCAGCACCACCTCCGAGCAAAGCTTCTTTTTCCTTGTTCTCAAAACGTTTGTAAATTTCGTCCTGTGTAATCATAACTCAGTATTTTTCAATTTTTGTTTTCGGTTTTGAACACAAATTATTTATATCCCGGAAATTAATCTTCAGAACCTTTTTTTATTCAAAAACCATCATAACCTGATTTCCATCCACCACATCGCCTTCATTAACATTTATTTTTTTCACCGTAGCGTCACGAGGCGCTTTGAACTCGCTTTCCATTTTCATTGCAGAAATTGTCATAACAGTCTGCCCTGCCTGCACTTGCTCTTTTTCTTTAACAAGTATCTTTATTACTCTTCCGGGCATTGGACTAACAATGGAATCCCCACCGGCTTCATCAATAGCACCTTCACGACTTTTCAGATATTTGGTTTGTGGGTCAATTATCTCAACATTATAGGTATTATAAAAGGTGCTTACAGTATAATGCCGTTTGCTGTTGGTGTTTACCATTTCAATATTGTACGATTTATCATTCAGCAAGGCTGAGTAAACGCCATTACCAACCCTGGCAAGGTCGAGTTCGAGAATTTCTTCGTCAACCCGTATCTTTACATGGTTACCTTCTCGCTGTAATAATTCAACCAGAGCAGTACGACCATTTATATTTATTTCTGTTTTCATTCTCTTTTGCCGCTATTTTTTGTTCCAGATATTTAATGGGGTTAATTTCTTTTTTTGATAATGCTTTCTACTGAACTTGAAATATAAGGCTTAATATCAGGTTCTCAAGGCTTTTCTTCTTCCACATTCTTTCCAGTTGCTAACGCTGTTACGCGAAACCTGTTCATTCTTTTTCATTTCTATTTTATCAAGATAATCAATGAATGTTGAGATTATTGCCAGAGTCTCACAGCGTTCACCACAATACGGGTCCTGCAAAAGTATATCACGGTTATTTTCAATGAAATGGGTATTATAGGTGCCATTTTTAAAGTCAGGTGTATCCATTATTCTTTCCAGAAACTTAATGGAAGTCTTCACACCCGTTATTTTGTATTCATACAATGCCCTTCGCATTCTTCGTATGGCTTCTTCCCGCGTCTGAGCCCATACAATAAGTTTTGATATCAGAGGGTCGTAATAAATAGGTATTTCATAACCTTCGTAAACATAACCATCATGCCTGACACCAAGACCGAGTGGTTCAGAAATATGGCGTATCAATCCCGGGCTGGGCATGAAATTATTGTTCGTATCTTCAGCATAGATACGGCACTCAATAGCATGACCAAATTGCCTGAGCTCTTCCTGTTTTAGTTTCAGATGCTCTCCGTTTGCAATTCTGATCTGTTCTTTAACAAGATCAACGCCCACAACCCTTTCAGTGATAGGATGCTCAACCTGCAAGCGGGTGTTCATCTCAAGAAAATAATAATTCAGATTATCATCAACAATAAATTCGATAGTTCCTGCACCATAATAATTAACTGCTTTAGCGGCATTAACCGCATGACGTCCCATTTCTTCACGAATTTCGGGAGTAAGTAAAGGCGATGGTGTTTCCTCTATCACTTTCTGATGCCTGCGCTGTACTGAGCATTCTCTCTCAAATAATTGTATGGTATGCCCGTGCTTATCGCCAAGGATCTGAAATTCAATATGATGAGGTGAATCAATGTATTTCTCAATATAAACCGCATCATCGCCGAAAGCTGTATGAGCCTCAGAACGTGCAGCCCTGATAGCCGAAACTATTTCACTTTTTTTATGAACCAGGCGCATACCCTTGCCCCCTCCACCAGCCGAAGCTTTTATCATCACCGGCAAGCCAATTTCCGTAATAGTCTGAATAGCCTCTTCTTCGCTGGTAATTTTATTTTCTGTACCAGGAACCACAGGAACACCTGCCTTCATCATATGTTTTCGCGCTGTGATCTTATCGCCCATAGCCGAAATTGCCTGAGGCGAAGGTCCTATGAAAATTATACCTTCGTCGGCACAGCGTTGCGAAAACTTTTCATTTTCTGAAAGAAAACCATAACCGGGGTGAATGGCATCAGCTCCGCATTTTTTAGCTACCTCAATTATCTTTTCAATATTCAGATAGCTTTGTACTGATGGTGACGGGCCAATATGATAAGCTTCATCAGCATAACGTACATGCAGGGATTTACGGTCGGCATCAGAAAACACCGCAACTGTTACCAGACCCATTTCACGACAGGAACGCATAACCCTGACAGCAATTTCGCCACGGTTTGCGACCAATACCTTTTTAATCATGCAAGCTTAAAATGATTAGAACTTTGAATTTAAACAATGAGGATTAAAAAAGGTTTGATCATACAAAAGTTCAAAGAATATCTTCCGAACTTCCGGATCGAATCATAATTGCACAAAAAACAACTTGCTAAACTCCGATTTAAAAAAAATCGGACATAGGTTTTGCCCCTTCAGATATTACTTTGATGGGGTTGAAATTATTATCAGAACACTTTGAACCCGATTATTTCCCTTACGTCCCTGATAGTACGTGAAGCACTTTCGCGTGCTTTTTCAGCGCCAAGGCTGGCTACTTTATGCAGATAATCGTCGTTTACAAATAATTCTTTTATTTTTTCACGAAACGGATGTGTAAACACTATAACATCTTCGGCAAGCTGCTTTTTCAAATCACCATAACGGATCTGACAGGTATTATAAAGATTGTTGAAATGTTCATAGGTATCAGTAGTTGAAAGCACTTTCATCAACTGGAACAGATTTTCAACAGGTTGGGGTTTGGGCTGATTTTCAACCGTTGGACCAGCATCGGTAACAGCTCGCATTATTTTTTTACGAATGACTTCAGGTTCATCAGAAAGATAAATAGCATTATGATCACCTTCTGACTTGCTCATTTTTGTACTTCCATCGAGTCCGGGAATTTTAAGAAGCTCTTCGCCAAAATTGAAAGCTACCGGAGCAGGGAAATATTCCACTTTATACATGCGGTTGAACCTGTTCGCAAAGTTACGCATCATTTCAAGATGTTGCTCCTGATCCTTACCAACCGGTACTTTGGCAGCTTTATGTATGAGAACATCGGCAGCCATAAGGGTAGGATAAGTCAGCAAACCGGCATTTATATTATCTGGCTGAGTTCTGACTTTCTCTTTGAATGAAGCTACCCGCTCCAATTCGCCAAGATATGCATTCATATTCAGTAGTAAATAAAGCTCGGTAACTTCAGGAATATCACTTTGAATGTAGAGAGTAGCTTTTTCGGGATCCAAACCGGCAGCAAGGAAATTTACCAGAACATTTTTCACATTGCCATGAAGGTCGGCAGGGGTAGGATGTGTAGTCAAAGAATGATAATCGGCAATAAAGAAATAGCATTTATGCTCGTTTTGCATTTTAATGAAATTTTTTACTGCTCCAAAATAATTACCCAAATGCAAATTTCCGGTAGGGCGAATTCCGCTTACAACAATATCCATTTATTATAATTGATTTTTAATAAGTTACAAAATTACACAAAAGCGTTCGTCAGGTGCACTTTATAAAACGATTTCATCGTCGTTTTTGTTGAAAAAATGATATTCAAGAAAATGATGTGACGACATTGAACTGAGCCTTATCCATTTTCCATAACGCAGAAACCATTTCATACGCCGGCTGATAAAACCTTTTGTAATAAAAGCATGAACATAGGGATGTAAAGCTAATTTCAGATATTTTTCATTTTGATCCTTAATGAGATAATGAATGTTGTTTTCAATTTCATCAACCAGAATAATACTTGATTTCACTTTACCGGTTCCATCGCAGGCAGGACATTTTTCAAGTACCTGAACAGTCATTTCAGGTCTGACACGCTGACGTGTTATCTGAACCAGTCCAAATTTACTGGGAGGCAATATTGAATGTTTGGCGCGGTCTTTCGACATTTCATCCTTGAGTTTCTGATAAAGCTCACGACGATGCGCTGCCTGGTGCATATCAATAAAATCAACAACTATTATCCCGCCCATATCGCGTAATCTCAACTGACGTGCAACCTCGGCAGAAGCTTCCAGATTTACTGATAACGCATTGGCTTCCTGAGTGCTGTCAACATTTACACGATGACCACTGTTAATGTCAATCACATGTAGAGCTTCAGTATGCTCTATAATGAGATAAATACCGCTTTTAATTGTTACGATCTTGCCAAACGAATTTTTAATCTGCTTATCAATACCAAAATTTTCAAAAATCGGTATCTTGCCTTTGTAATTCTTTACTATATCAACCTTGTCAGGTGATATTTTTTTAATATAGTTTTTAATTTCTTCATAAACATTAGCATCATTTACGTAAATACTATTAAACGATTCGTTAAGGATATCCCGTAAAATAGCTGAAGTACGATCAATTTCACTAATTATTTTCTGTGTTGGCTGTGCCTTTTTAAGTCTGGCTTCAATATTTTCCCATTTCTGAATCAGGTTTTTCAGATCAGCATCCAGGTCGGCTACCATTTTATTTTCAGCAACCGTTCTGATAATAATTCCGCAGTTTTTGGGCTTAATGCTTTGAATTAATCTTTTCAGGCGATTTCTTTCTTCCGGGCTTTTTATCTTTTGCGAAACAGAGATCCGGTTTGAAAACGGTACCATAACCAGATAACGTCCGGCAAATGTAAGTTCAGAAGTAATTCGCGGACCTTTTGTTGAAATAGGTTCTTTTGCTATTTGAACCAGTACGTTTTGATTGGGGCTGAGCACCGAAGATATTTTACCACTTTTATCAATATCGGGATCCATGCTGAACCCTACAAGGGCGCTACTCTGGACTTTTCCCTCAATGGCAAGATTAACGAACTTATTAAGCGAGTTTATCTGGGCACCTAAATCGAGATAATGCAGAAAGGCATCTTTTTCGTAACCAACATCAACAAATGCAGCATTCAGACCGGGCATTATTTTCCGAACCCTTCCAAGATAGACATCGCCAACAGCATATTTATTGTTGCTCTTCTCCTTGTCAAGTTCTACTAATACCTTATCTTCAAGTAATGCAATGCTGACTTCTGAAGAATCCGAATCAATGACTAATTCCTTATTCACCACTTATAAAAGTGTTACGTTTTTCCTGCATACTGAAAAGCCAACTCCACAATAAAGTTGGTAAAATTTAGGGATTGGGAAATGAATAAGAAAAAGGTGCGAGTTAAAGCGATATAAAATACCGCATTAACTCACCACTCCTTACTCTTATTTCTTCTTATGACGATTTTTTCTTAAACGTTTCTTGCGCTTGTGAGTCGACATTTTGTGCCTTTTTCTTTTCTTTCCGCTGGGCATAATTTAAATTGTTTAACTTTTTACCAGTTTTATTTAACATTGGCTTTCACTTCATTAACAAAGGATTTAGCCGGTTTGAATGCAGGAATATTGTGAGCAGGAATAACTATTGTTGTATTCTTCGAAATATTTCTTCCGGTTTTCTTAGCTCTTTTCTTAACAATAAAACTTCCGAAACCACGTAAATAAACATTTTCGCCCTTGGCAAGTGAGCCCTTTACAGCTTCCATAAAAGCTTCAACGGTTTCCTGAACAGCAACTTTTTCTACCCCGATCTTATTAGCAATTTCTGCAACAATTTCTGCCTTTGTCATAATTTCTTTGTTTTAATGATTTGATAATAAATTTATTATTGAGGGCTGCAAATATATAATTTTTTGATTTACTGATACTCTAACAAATTTTTTATTTTCTAAACCTAATGTAACTTTGCAATAAAAATCAAATTGCAGTTTTACCCTTAACACATTGATTAGGTGATATTTGCACCACCATTGTGTTTATAAATAATGGTTTAACTTAAAAACTAATTTTAATTGAAGTTTTTTGATAATTATCAGCAAATCAACTATTTTCTCATTAAAATTGTTTTATTTATCAATATTGAGATTGAAAAATCTTTGAAAAACGATCGTAAAGTAAAGAATGAATGAAAATTGGAAGCATTGATCTGGGTTTACAGCCTTTACTGTTAGCCCCTCTGGAAGATATAACCGACTCACCGTTCAGGCAGCTTTGCAAGGGATATGGTGCTGATATGGTTTTTACCGAGTTCATATCGTCTGAAGGTCTGACCCGTAAGGCTGCCAAAAGCTATAACAAGCTTGATTTTGATGAAACTGAGCGCCCTGTGGCAATACAGATATTTGGTCATGATCCTGAAGCAATGCGCCAGGCAGCCATACTTGCAGCAGAAGCTAATCCCGATTCAATAGATATTAATTTTGGCTGTCCTGTTAAAAAAGTCATTTCCAAAGGTGGCGGCGCTGATTTATTACGGGATATCCCGCGTATGATAAGCATTACAAAAGCAGTAACAAATGCTGTAAATCTGCCTGTAACCGTTAAAACAAGACTGGGATGGGATGAACAATCAAAAGACATTGTTGAAATTGCCGAAAAGCTCCAGGATTGCGGAATAGCTGCAATAATAATTCATGGGCGTACCAGGGCGCAATTATACAAAGGTGTATCGGACTGGACTTTGATAGGTAAAGTAAAAAACAATCCCGCAATGAAGATTCCGGTAATAGGAAATGGCGATATTGACAGTCCGCAAAAGGCAAAACAGATGTTTGATGATTTTGGTGTTGACGGAATAATGATAGGCAGAGCGGCAATAGGAAACCCCTGGATCTTTAAACAAATAAAAACTTTTCTCACTTCGGGCGAAACAAGTGATGCACCTGATATAGATGAAAGAATTTCAGTATGCAGGACCCATCTTATAAATTCAGTGGCACAAAAAGGCGAAAGGCGGGCTATACTGGAAATGCGCAGGCTTTATTCAGGATATTTCAGAACGTTGCCACGCTTTAAAGTCCACAGAATAAATCTGTTGACCTTCAATTCGCTTGACGAAATTCTATCTTTATTTGATCAGATATTACAGGAGAACAAGATCTAAAGTAACATACTATAAGCGATTTGAAAGAGCATTTACCATTTTTGACTTCCAGGAACTGAAATTCCCTTCAATTATCTTACGGCGTGCTTCCTCAACCAGCCATAAATAAAACCGTAGATTGTGGATACTTGCTATCATTGGTCCCAGCATCTCGCCCGAAATGAACAGATGCCGGAGATAAGCCCTTGAATATTCATTATCAGTGAACGAATCACCATCGGGATCGAGAGGGGTAAAATCTGTTTTCCATTTTTCATTCTTAATGTTGATTATCCCTTTTTGCGTGAATAACATTCCATTACGTCCATTGCGGGTTGGCATCACACAATCAAACATATCAACACCAAGGGCGATGCTTTCAAGTATGTTTGCCGGTGTTCCCACACCCATAAGATAGCGGGGTTTATCTTCAGGCAGGATACCACAGACAAGGGCAGTGATTTCGTACATAATATCTACCGGTTCACCAACAGATAATCCGCCTATAGCATTGCCTTCAGCATTACAAGCAGCAATGAACTCAGCCGATTCTTTACGCAGATCATGATAAATGCTACCCTGAACAATCGGGAACAAAGTCTGGGAATAATCATACAAAGCCTCAGTAGCATTGAACTGAGCAATACATCTTTCGAGCCAGCGGTGAGTACGATGCATACTTTGAGCAGCATATGATTGCTCGCAGGGAAAAGGTGTACACTCGTCGAAAGCCATAATAATGTCAGCGCCTATCATTCGCTGGGTGTCAATAACATTTTCAGGGGTGAATTCATATCTCGAACCATCAATATGCGACTGAAAAACAACACCATTTTCATTGATCTTACGTTTGTCAGTAAGCGAGAAAACCTGATATCCGCCACTATCGGTTAATATCGGACCATTCCATCCGTTAAATTGGTGCAATCCGCCTGCCTGTTTAAGTGTTTCTGTTCCGGGTCTGAGAAAAAGATGATAAGTATTGCCAAGAATTATCTGCGCTTTGATATCTTCAGTCAATTCCCTGAAATGAACCGCTTTTACAGAACCAACAGTACCAACAGGCATAAATATCGGAGTTTCAATAATTCCGTGGTCAGTGGTCAGGATTCCTGCTCTTGCACTACTTTTGGTATCTCTGTCAATTAGTTTGAATTGCATAAACAATCATAAGAATTTACGCCAAAAATAGAGTAATTATGTTAACCGGCTTTAATAAGTACCGGGCTAAAAAGTTTCATGATAAAAATAAAAGTGCCGTCTTCTGGCTTTCCATGCTTTCTTTTCAAATCATTTGGATAATTTTGCAGATACAAATTTCCATATATGCAATTTCTACAGGAACTCCCAACGCTCACACTTATTCTGCTGATTGTCTTTCTGATATCTTTTCTGATCCAGATTTTTTATTACTGGTTTTTCTACAGTCGTCTGGCTTTTTATAAATCCAGACCCGGATCAGACATTCTGCAACCTGTTTCAGTAGTAATTGCATCACATAACGATGGTATTAAGCTCAAAAACAATCTTCCTGCTATTCTGACACAGGACTATCCTGATTTTGAAGTCGTTGTGGTCAACGATGCTTCTGATGATGATACTGAAGAGGTTCTTACGGCTTATTCACAACAATACCCCAGACTAAAAGCTGTCCATATTAAACAAAGTGTGATTTTTTTCCGAAGCAAGAAATTTCCTCTCTCGGTCGGTATCAAGTCAGCTAAAAACGAGATATTACTTCTCACCGACGCTGATTGTTATCCGGATTCTGACCAATGGATCAGAGAAATGCAGGCAGCTTATGATAAAAACAGTGAAATAATCCTTGGATTCAGCCCTTATGAAAAACAACCCGGATTACTTAATCTGCTGATACGTTTTGACACTTTTCAGATAGCAACACTCTATTTTTCATTTGCACTGGCACGTTTGCCATATATGGGTGTGGGTCGGAATCTTTCGTATAAAAGGTCTCTGTTTTTCAGGCATAATGGATTCATAAGCCATTATAAAATACAATCGGGCGATGATGATCTGTTTATAAAATCTGCTGCCACTAAAACCAATACACGCATTAGTATTACCAAAGAAGCACATGTGATCTCTGAGCCTAAAAAAACATTCAAAGCCTGGATAATGCAAAAGCGCAGGCATTTTTCAACAGGCAGCTATTATAAACCATTGAAAAAGAACCTGTTGGGATTACAGGCTTTAAGTGGTTTATTATATTACTGTTCGCTAATCGCTCTCATTTATTTCAAAATTTTCCTACCTGTTATCCTCGGCATACATGGTTTCAGATTTTTAAACAGAATAATACTTTTAGGCTTTTGCAGTAAAAAACTGAACCAGGGTTATTTATTCTTATTTTCGCCGGTATCAGATCCCTTTTTTACATTTTTTAATCCTTTGCTGGTATTGTGGGGCATGGCATTTAAAAGCAAAAAATGGTAACTAAAAAACCAAATAGTGGTTCTTCAAAGCGTGATCATGAACTGATCAATGCCGCTGTGGTCATTGGCGACCGGAAAGCCTATGCTGAGCTTATGAACCTGTATTGGGAGCGGATTTATAAAATGATGCTTAAAAAGATCAATGACGAAGATATTGCCAACGATCTAACAATTGAAGCTTTCGGGAAAGCCTTCAGAAACCTGCATAAATACGTGCCGGATTTTGCTTTCAGCACCTGGCTGTTTAAAATTGCCAATAATAACTTCATTGATCATAAAAGAAGGTCCAGACACAATATTTTATCAATTAACGAAACATTTGAAGACGACGACGGCAATGTATATTTGTTTCCTGACCTTAAATGCAAGCAGCCCAGCCCTGAAGAAGAATTCATTAAAAAACAGGAAATCAGCCTTATACATGATGTTGTTGAGCGTCTTAAACCTCATTACCGAAAATTGATTGAGCTCAGGTATTTTCAGGAATACTCTTATCAGGAAATTGCCGATGAGATGCAATTACCGCTGGGTACTGTTAAAGCCCGGCTTTTCAGGGCTAAGGAATTACTTTGTGCTATACTGAAGAAATCCGGCGATAACATTTAGTGTCAGCTCACTGATTTATTTTCCTATCAGTTTCTTTATTTCATTAAGTTTCATCAGCGCCTCCACCGGAGTAAGCGTATCAATATCAATATTAAGGATATCTTCCCTGATCTGCTCCAATAAGGGGTCATTCAACTGAATAAAACTTAGCTGATACTGATCTTTGGCGGGTTTTCCCTTTTTACCACCTTTTTCCGAGATGCTTTCATGGCTATGCGACTGCTCAAGCTGTTTTAGCAACATATTTGCCCTTTCAATAACACTGGCGGGAATACCTGCCATACGGGCTACATGGATACCAAAGCTATGCTCGCTGCCACCGGGAGTGAGTTTTCGGAGAAAGATCACTTTATTCCCAATTTCCTTTACAGCTACATGAAAGTTTTTGATCCTCGGGAATAATGATGCCATCTCATTAAGTTCATGATAATGAGTAGCAAACAAAATTTTAGGTTTAAACAAAGGATGCTCATGCAGGTATTCAGCTATGGCCCAAGCTATGGAAATACCATCGTAAGTGCTTGTTCCCCGTCCTATTTCATCAAGCAGTATTAGGCTGCGGCTCGAAATATTATTGAGTATGCTTGCAGTTTCGTTCATCTCAACCATAAAGGTAGATTCGCCTGATGAAATATTATCAGAAGCCCCGACACGGGTAAATATTTTATCAACTACGCCAAGAGTTGCTTCCTTAACCGGCACAAAACTTCCCGCCTGAGCCATTAGCATAATAAGAGCCGTTTGCCTGAGCAGGGCAGACTTCCCCGACATATTAGGACCTGTTATTATTATAATCTGCTGTGTATCAGGGTCAAGATATACATCGTTGGCAATATATTCCTCGCCGGTAGGCATAAACTTTTCAATTACCGGATGCCTGCCCTGTTTTATATCTATAACCCATGAATCGCTCATTACAGGTTTTACATAATTATTTTCAACAGCTATTCCGGCAAACGACAATAAACAATCGAGGCGTGCAATAAGCGAAGCATTTAACTGTACCGGCTCAATATAATCACATAAAGCAAGTACCAGTTCATCAAATAACCGCTGTTCCAGAGCGAGGATCTTTTCTTCGGCGCCAAGGATTTTTTGTTCATAAACCTTCAATTCTTCAGTAATATAGCGTTCACTACCTACCAGAGTCTGTTTTCTGTGCCATTCAGCCGGAACTTTATTTTTATGGGCATTGGTAACCTCAAGGTAATAGCCAAAAACATTATTATAACCGATCTTCAGATTGGTAATACCGGTATTAACTACTTCACGCTGCTGTATCTGAACCAGATAATCCTTACCCGAAGTCAGCAGATTGCGTAATTCGTCAAGCTCACTATTTGCACCGCTGGCAATAACGCCGCCTTTCTGAACCTGCACCGGCGGTTCAGGCTGAAGTTCTTTCTCAATTTTGTTACTAATGAGGCTGCATGGATTAAGCTGTTCGGCAATTTTTTCAAAAGCCGCATTTCCTGATGCTGTTAATGTGTTCTTTATTGGAATTAAAGCATCCAGTGCTTTTTTTAACTGAACCGTTTCACGAGGATTTACACGACGAACCGCAACTTTTGAGATCAAACGCTCAAGGTCACCAATAATCTTGATCTGCTGTAATAACACATTAGCTACCTCAGGATTCCGTATCAGGTAATCCACCATCTCATGTCTTTCTTCAATGGGCTTACGGTTTTTCAATGGTAGTAGTATCCAGCGCTTCATCATACGTGAACCCATTGGCGAAATCGTTTTATCCATAACATTAAGCAGAGTAGCGGCATTTTCGTTAGCTGAATGTATCAGCTCCAGATTACGGATAGTAAACTTATCGAGCCATACAAAATCATCTTCTTCAATACGTGATATCTTGCTGATATGCTCAACCTTGTCGTGATATGTTTCAGCCAGATAATGCAGGGCTGCTCCTGCTGCTATGATACCAAGGTTCTGAACCTCAATACCAAAGCCTTTCAATGAAAGGGTATTAAAATGTTTTAATAACAGTTCATGAGTAAAATCGAAAGTAAAAACCCAGTCCTCGAAAGTGTTGATATAAAATTTATCGCCAAATAATTCGGTGAAGCGGTGGCGCTTATTTTTCTGAACTATTATCTCGCTGGGTTGAAAAGTTTGCAGCAGTTTATCAATATACTCGTTTGAACCCTGAGCAAGAAAAAACTCGCCTGTTGAAACATCCAGGAAGCTTATCCCTGAGGTATTTGGCTGAAGATGAATACCTGCCAGAAAATTATTTTCCTTATGATCAAGGATTTTATCATTATATGAAACTCCCGGAGTAACCAATTCAGTCACACCACGCTTAACCAGTTTTTTTGTAAGCTTAGGGTCTTCAAGTTGCTCGCAGATAGCAACACGCAAACCTGAGCGCACAAGTTTTGGCAAATAGGTGTCAAGAGCATGAAAAGGAAATCCTGCCAGTTCAACGTAGGAAGCTGCACCATTGGCTCGGCGGGTAAGAACAATGCCAAGGATCTTTGAAGCTTTTATGGCATCTTCGCCAAAGGTTTCATAAAAATCACCAACTCTGAACAGCAACATGGCATCAGGATATTTTGCCTTGATGCTGTAGTACTGCTTCATTAAAGGGGTTTCAATAATTTTTTCCTTTTCTGCTTCCTTCACAATATTTCATGGTTTATTTGGCAAAGTTATTAGAAAAAACTTAAGCTGTGATAAAGTTTCTTTAATCAAATTTAGTAAACGGGCTAAAGCCCGTTCCAATTCATAACATTCTCTCCCTAATCATTCGGGATCCATTATTCATTTGTTATTCCGCCCTTACAGGGCTTAATAATGGGATTTGTCCAATTTCTTACTACCAATATTCCACCCCTATGGGGCTGTTACTCCGGGTGCTGAGGCTCTCGAAGCACCTGATTATATCAACCCTTCAGGGTTTATAAGTTATTCCGCCCTTACAGGGCTTAATAATGGGATTTGTCCAATTTCCTACTACCAATATTCCGTCCCAACGGTGCTGTTACTCCGGATGCTGAATTATTCCGCCCTTACAGGGCTTAATAATGGGATTTGTCCAATTTCTTACTACTAATATTCCGCCCCTACGGGGCTGTTGCTCCGGGTGCTGAGTTATTCCGTCCCTACAGGACTTTAGAAATGGTGTTCATCCAACTTTTTACCAATATTCCGACCCGTAGGGTCGCAGACCCTTACGGGATTTGTAGCCCCGGGCGCTGAGGCTCCCGAAGCGCCTTATTAAAAAACCCCGCCGGGGTTTTTTAATCTGCCGGCGGGGTTTTTGATTAGTCAGTATTGACTGACAAAGAACTATTGTTTGATCAGTTTTTCAATACTTATCTGCTTACCGTTAAGTACGCGAACGATATACACTCCCTTAGGACTGCCTGACAGATCAAACTCATATTGATTCTGGCCAAAGAGCTGTGTTTGCAGTACTCTTTCACCCATCAAACCAAATATTTCAACATTGATCACCGAAGATTCATCAGCTTCTTTCATCATCAATGTGAAACGTCCGGTAGTAGGATTCGGGAATACGGTGAACATTGCATCCATCTCTGCAGGTGTAATAACAGCAGGTGCAATTTCTTCCGATTTTGCTGTAACCATGGCAGCAGCTTGTTCGCAATATGTAATTTCATCCATGATAGTGGCAAGGAAATCAGCACCCTGAGCTACATGAACACCTTCTCCAAGTACAATATTCTGACCGGCATACAAATATGCTGCAGCATTTTCTTCAACTGTAAAGTCAGTAGCAACAATGCTCACTTCAGCTCTGAACTCAGTAACAGTTCCTTCTTCTACCTGAGCATTGTCAATTGTCAATTCTCCTAGTCCATCATAGCAATCGTCTTCAAGTACACCGGAATAAGTTGGATTCTCAGGTGGACCAGTTTGTATTGCTTTGAATTCAAAGTCATCAAAACTAATATACCACGGCGAACTAGTTGAATTAACCCTAATCGCAAAATAGTAAATACCATCTACCTCAGGTACAAATGTATGTAAGAACTGAGCGTATGTTTTTGTAGTGGTTGTTCCACTGGTAACAAATGATGTTCCTACCTGAGTTGCGCCAGTTGATATTTGTAATGTATTCATAAATACATCCCCGGTCCAACCAGCATAATTATCGCCAGCCCACCAGAATGAAAACTCATACGTTTTACCAGCCTGAACAGCAAAACCTGGCGTCCAAATATATGCATTAGATGCACCCCACCGTTCACGTAAAAACTGAGTTCCAGTTCTTGCATCAGCATCATATGTTGAATTTGCATTATTGGTGGTAACCCAATTACCACTTTCCTTGAACCAGCAATTGGGGAATGCAGGAATAGTTACATTTTCAAAACTTTCTGTCCATGGGAAAATAGAAATTGCTTCACAAAGTGTTGCAAAAGTCATCTTCACTGACCAAGCACTAACATCTCCCTCACCACAGTCTGCTTGAACGCTGAATGCATAATCTGTACTTGAATTAAGACCTTCAAGAAGGAAAGGATTAGTTGTAATACCAGAAATCAATGTACCTTCCGTTTCAGGATTAAATCCGGGCTCACCGTACTTAAGATTCCATGTAGTTTCAGTACCTCCTGCTGTCCATTCCAGTAATGCACTGGTTGTAGTAATCTCTGAAACAGTTAAAGCAGTTGGAGCGGGACATGTAGGAGCAAGATCAATAAGAATATCATCAACACAAAGATAATTCATATCTGCATTGCTATATCCGTGCCAACCCACATAATATACTCCGGTTTCTTCAGGAGTAAATGCAGCATTTGCCAATGCATAAACTGTATTTATGATGTTTGCATTATTCCAGATCTGCCCTCCTGTCATTCCTGCTGCATTTGGAGCTGTTCCCCATTTAACCTCAAGTTTTTCAGGCCAAGTGGCGCTACTACCACGATAATAGAATTCAACTATATAAGTCTTTCCACCGATAAGATTTAATCCCGGAGTAAAAAACCAGTCATTCATGGCTAAAGTTGTATTATACAAGATGTTCATACAATTTGGCGTAGATTTTGGATTTGAAGTGGATGTTACCCATAATCTAGCATCCCCGTTATCATTAGTCACTGTCATGCAATCAGGAATAGCAGGTGCTGTAACGCCATCAAAGTTCTGAACGTAAGGTAAATCTTCCGTATCGCAAGGAGTTTTAAAGGCTTTTGCTACCGACCAGGCACTTACGTCACTACCACAATCAGCCTGAACCTTAAATGCATAATTGGTATTTGAGGTAAGACCAGTACACGGATAGGGTTTGGTAATGCTGTTAGCGAAAACTGTATCACCTACTCCAACTTCATAATATTTCAGATTCCATGTTGTCTCATCAAATCCGGCATCCCAGTCAAATACCGCACTTGTTGTTGTGATATCAGAAACAGTAAGATTGGTTGGTGTCGGGCAAAGCGGCAGAGTAGTGAATTTCTTGGGTCCTGCCCATGCACTCTTGGGTTGAGGTAAATTTTCATGAACAATGATACCACAACCGGTGGCATTCACATCCCAATATTCATCAAGACCTATAAGTGAAGTCGGTTTTGTCCAAGTTGTATTAGCTATCTTGATATTACTTCCAATAATGCTAACAGAGATCCATTCAGGATTATAATCAGGAATATCAAATTCCAGTTCAAACCATTGTTTATTCGCTCCGGTAACTGTAAGTATATAAGGTCCGTTTGCAGGAGATCTCAAGATGAATTCTTCATCATCCGGCATTGGGAATCCAGTTGTATCAGGATCCCAATCAGGGGTTGAATAACTTACAATAAAGCTCACATTTGCTGCTGCAATAGGATTACTTTTCTGAACATAAAAACCCATCTTCATTTTGTTCATACCATACATATCAAGAGGGCTATTGTAGAACCAAATACTATAATATGACTGGCCTGTTACCATATCAGTGTATAGACGCCATGTTCCGTCTTCGCCGGGTTCATTGGCAGTACCACCACTATTTGCAGGAACTATGTTACCTTGCGTATTAATATCCAGCCAGAATCTGTCAACTTCAGGTGCATTTAATTCTGCTTCACCGCAATCAGCCTGTACATAGAACCAGTAATCTGTTTCGGGCTGAAGGTCTTCAATAAATAGCAGATTATCCTCAATGCCTTCAAAACTATCGTAAGGATCAATTGCACCACCTATTTCAAATGCCGCATCATCGGTTAATATAACATTGAAAACTGAGGTTTCACCCATTGGAGTCCAGCCAAGTTCAAAATCTGTAGGATTGACCAAAGTTGCAGTAAGATCCTTGGGTTTACGGCAATGCGGATAAACACCCATGGTAACTGGTACATTAACCACTCCTTTACCAACTTCCTGACCATCGTGATTAACTTTTATGGTAGCATGATAATCGCCTTCTTCCAAACCTGCTGAATTAAAGATTACTTGTATATCCTGATTATCATTAGGTTGGATAACACCGCTATAATTGTTAAGTGAGAGCCATAAATCACTTCCTACAAATTCAGTAAGACACATACTCAGAGCATAATCACCTACTGATAATCCTTCTCCATCCCATTGCAGATACGGAGTTCCAACACCTTCATAAGTTCCTGCCCACATAAACCAGCAATCGGGAGTAGAAGTTTGTCCCTGAATGGCAACCCATCCGCTGGAAAGAGCCACTGCTTCATCAAACTCTAAACTATAAAGATAAAAATTGCCATAAGCGCCAACTGGAATCTGGGTGTCAATTCTTGAAATAGAAGCTGAGAAAGAAGTAACAAAATCTCCCGGCACGCCATTATCATCAGTATAAAATTCAATTATAAAAGGCATTGGATCCTCATCGTTACATGCGCTCCAGCCACTTGAGTAAATTAGGTTTCCACCCCAGAATGTGATACCGCCAATAAGTCCATTAACATCTGAGAAATATTGAAATGCAACATATCCGGGATCTTCTTCTGATGTCACCACAGCCCAGTCATCTAAATCAGGTTCAAGACTAAATAATGAACCTTGAGGACAAGTTGTATATTCTCTCGTCGGTGTAGCTGCAGCATGTGAATCACCACTTAACAATGCATCTTCTTTGTAATTATTACTAAAGTTTGAACTAAAATTGAAATGCTGATATGAATCTCTTTTATTACTAAACGAGATCTGGGCATTCCAGGTTAAGGGCGCAGTTCCATTAGGATTTGAAATTGTAAGTTTTTCTATTTTAATAGATTCATGAGGTAATACAACATCAAACTCATCAGGGTTAACTGCGATCTGAGCATAATCAAGCGTAAAATTCAATGATTTGGTATCATCTTCAACAATCTCAAAGTTTTCTTCTATGCTAATAAAATAACCCTCAGCTTCGCAACTGATATCATAAATCCCTGCAGGTAAACCTTCGAGCTTATAATAACCGCTTGCATCGGTAAAGGCTTCATAATGTGCTGTAAACACCCTTGCTCCCTCAATAGGTGTACGATTCTTAGGCGAAGTGGCTTCGCTTACATAGCCCTCAACATTTCCAGGTACAAAAACCTGTACATCATCAACATACCATCCATGAGCATTATCTCCGGTATATCTGAATGCAATATAAACATCCTCGCCGGCATAATCAGTTAAAGGTATAAGAGTTTCCTCCCACGGCTGTGTTACTGTTTCAGGACTCCATAACAATTCAAATTCTTCATCGTCAGGATCCCCTGAACCTGTTGAAATCAATACGGAGTTTTCACCATAATCACCCGGATATAAATTAAATGACCAGAATGAAAGGTTAATATCAAGATCTTCAGGAAGTTGGATCTGTGGAGTTACAAGCCATCCATCCTGATCACCGCTTGCCCATTGATGATAAGCTGATTTTGAACCTCCGGGAGTGTGGTTTTGTGCTGACGATACTACCCATTGTGTGCCGCCACCATCCAAATCATAAATATTCCAGCATTTCGGTGGGAAACCCACACCTTCAAAATCTTCAACAAAAGGCAGCTCATTAGCTCCGCATAATGTTGAAAATACTTTTTCCTTTGACCAATCGCTTAATTCATTATCATCACAAACTGCCTGAACTCTGAATGCGTAATCAGAACTATGATTAAGACCCTCTAACAGATAAGGCTTGGTAATACCTCCAACAAGAGTGCCTTCAGTTTCAGGATCAAATCCCGGAGCACCGTATTTCAAATTCCAGGTAGTTTCATTACCAATAGCAGTCCAGTTCAGCACAGCACTGGTTTGGGTAATATTATCAACAGTAAGGTCAACAGGTTTTGGGCAGGGAGGATAAACATGCATAGTAACAGGTATCTCAACCAATCCCTTGGTAACATTCTGACCGTCATGAGTAATTTTTATAGTAGCATTATAAGTACCTTCTTCTAAACCTGCTGTATTAAAGTTTACTTGTATATCCTGATCATCAGTGGGTTGGATAACACCATTATATCCACTTAAATCAAGCCAGTTACCGGTATTTTCCAATTCGTAAACTCCAACAAGGTTCGGTGTAGCCTGAACATTTACCATCAGAACATACTTGCCGGGTATTAATAAATCTGTGGCAAAAGCTCCACCTGCTATTCCTCCAGTTTGATAACCAGGAATATCAATAGCACAATGGAATACACCGGTTATTGAATTAGTAGCTATATTATATTGCTGTATCATTACTCTATCATCTTCTGTACCATATCCCGCCACTGCTGTTTGAGAAAAAAACCAAAGATAAGGACCTCCTTCGCTGTATCCGTCATATGCTGAACCATAGACTGATACAAGGGTTGTTCCGGTAACCAGGGTAGTTCCTGCTCTGCTTACCAGCCTTAAACTCGTCCAGTCACCACACCAGAAAGCATCTTCCACCGGATCATAAGAAAGATGGCGCACATTAACAGGAGATGTAATAGTTCCTTCCAGAGTCTTTTTAGCAAAATCTAATTTATAAATAGTTGTTGCTCCTCCACCTCCATAAAAGTATGTTCCATCATATGTTAAATCTCTAATTCCTCCAACATTTGCAATAATAAATGTTTCAATAAATTCACCGGCAAGTGTATATTTTCCAAATTTACCATTAGTACCCCAGAAAGCAGTATAAATATACTCTCCATCAGTAACTATTCCTTGTTCGCCTGCATCACTAACGTTGAAGCTTTGTAAAATATCCCATGTATCTCTGGTTTGCCCACCGCTTACGGTTGTTGTTGTTTCGCAGGCATCTTTGCTCTTATCAGTATTATTCGTTTCAACTATCTCACCATAGGTAAATGGCTGCACCGAGCTTGTAGATCTACCGGATTGATATTTTATTATGGCACTCCAGGTCAGAGGTCCTGTTCCCGCTGGATTTGAAATATTCAATATTTCAGTTTTCTGACCACCTGGTAATATCTCTACCTCAAAACTTTCAGGGTCAACGGCTATCTGAGCAAAGTTAAGAACGAAATCAAGAGTATTATCTCCTCCTTCTATTTCAAAATCTTCTTCCAGTTTTGTTAAAAATCCTTCAGCTTCGCAAGTGATATCATAAGTACCGGCTATAATATCTTCAATTAAATAATCTCCATTTTCATCAGTAAAGGCTTCAAAACCATTACCAAACACTCTGGCTCCTTCAATAGGTCCGCGACCACCACTTACATTACCACTAAGATTTGCAGGTTCAAAGCTATTAACATAAATATTATCAATATACCACCCATTTATATTATAAACGTCACCATAAAATGTAAATGCAAGCTTGAACTCTTCAGTATTTTCAGGTACTGAGAAATTTAATTCTTCAGACGAACTAAAAGTACCAGTAAAAAAATTCTGATAAATGATTTCCCAGGTTGCACCATTATCAACCGAGTATTCTACAGCAATATATGCGCCTGTATATGCTGCAAAATAATCAAGTTTTTGATTAAAAGTAACCATTAAGTTGCTTTCACCTCCTGTAGATATAATTGGAGTTATCAATCTTGATAAATCAGTAAAACTTGGGCTCCAATACAACCTCATTTCAGGAGCTGTACCTCCGGCATTTGTGCTGTTCTGTACACTCCAGTTAGTTAGTCCTGCTCCTGAAACTGACCAGCATGGCGGTAATGTTCCAACAGCCACTCCGGTAAAGTCTTCAACAAAAGGTAAAGGAAACGCTGCACATAATGTTCTAAATGTAACAGGAATACTCCAGGGACTAACAGTACCACTACAATCAGCCTGAACATATACCTGATATTGTGTATTGGCACTTAACCCTGAAATAGTGCTGCTATTTGTTTGTATGTTTTCAACAAGGGTTCCTTCTGTTTCAGGATCAAATCCGGGAGCTCCGTATTTCAGATTCCAGATTATTTCAACATCTCCAGGAATCCAGCTAATTTTTGCACTGTATTTAGCTATTTCTGAAACAACAAGATTAGTAGGTGGAGGACAGGCAGGAGGAACAGCAACCTTTATATTGTCAAAAGCCATATCCCAGTCGCCTGATGTCCAATTACCAGTAATTTTGATAATGATATCATCCCCGGTATAACCATTAAGCGGGTATGATTTCGTTTGCCATCCGGCAATACCATTATTTGCAACAGTTTCAAGATCAGTAAAATTAGTGCCTCCATCAGCAGAAACTGCAACAACAAAATTTCCTGAGTTAGCTGCTGGCGGAGCATACGGTGATGAATAATTAGCTACTTTATAATCAAATGTTAGTACCATACCCGCACTGATGGGGCCAATTTCGCATGTTTTAAAGGAAGCGCCGGTAGAACCAGTACCATAGATATTCTTGTAAATATTATTTCCGGGATTACCGGTAACACCTCTTACTGAACCTATTAACCATCCGGTAGTATTCCAGCAGGAAGGTACAGCAGTTGTAAGAAAACCTTCTTCATAAGGAACAGGTGCAACAAACATAGACACAAGCAATGAATTTGAAAATGCAGATTCCTCTGAATTTTCACAGGTAACATAACAGCGGTAATAAGTTGGTACTGTTTGTGAAGCAACCTGAGTTGCTGCTGTACCCATGTCTGTCCATGGTTCTCCACCTGTTACAGAAGATTGCCATTGATAAGTAATGCCGGTTCCGGGAACAAAATTCTGAAGAGATAATGTAAAATCAACTCCTGAGCAAGCGTATTCTAATGATGAAACTGTATTTCCGGGATCGGGAGTACCGGAACATGGAAGAGGCGGAGTAAAAGTATAGGTTAATCCGGTAGTAAAATTCTTGGCAGGCGTCGCTGAAGTAAATCTACAGGTATTAGTATTAGCTGTTCCGGGCAATGAGGTATCCCAGTTTTCAGCTCCTGATGCCACTAAACGATTCTTATAGTCAGTTGTTGAAGTTCTGATTCCTACCTGTGGTTGATAAGATGTGCCAGAACCTGGGCCTGAATTCAGTTGGTAAATAAATTTCACCTCACCATTAACAGTATTTAAACGTACTTGAAAATCAAAGCTTTCCGTTTGTCCATACCTTTTGACTTGCTGCCATTGAAAGATAATTTCATCACCGATAGTTTCCCAGCGTATTTCAGTAGATGTAGTCTGGGTAGCACGATCCAAATCAGCACTAAAGGGACAAATAGCAATACCAGAACCTGTAGTAGTACTAATCCCAGTAGTTGTATATGCAGATGGGGCTACTCCTCCTAAAGTCAATATTCCATTAGAAGTAACATAAGCTGTGGTGTAATTCACATCGTCAAAAGTGAACGAAGGGATTGTTTGCACAGTAGAAGCCCAACTATCCATTGTAGATGTTCCACTAATCAGAAGGGTGCCTCCACTAATTGCCGTGTAAGTTCCGGAAGAACTTGAAAAGGAGTACAAATTAACCTGCCCCCATGAACTTCCTGTCCATAGCAACAGAATCATTAAACTAAGTAAAATCTTTTTCATAATTAATAATTTTTGTTAAACATTTAAAATAAAGATTTGATGGATTATATATAATTATTTGATTGTCAATAACAAATAAATAATTAGTTATGGCGGCTCAAGGTCGGAAATAAAAATTTTTTTTATCATTGCCTCCTGATTTTTAAATTGGGAAATAGCCGGCTAAAGTACAAATTATTATTAATATAAACAATACCTAAAACAATCTTTTGTGTTTTTCTGTGAGTTTTTTTAATCGCACTTGCTTTATGTTATTGAATTACAAAATGTTAATGCGTATAGTAAAATCATCACTCCGTGTATTTTACAACTATCAGCGTAGTCTTGAATTAATCTGATAACTGGTATAAGGCTATTGTTTGATCAGTTTTTCAACCCAAATTTGCTTACCGCTATACACATGTACTATATATACTCTCATAGGACTGCCTGACAGATCAAACCCATATAAATTGTGCATAGGCTGCATCAACAGGAACTGATACGAATTGTATTTACAAAATAGTCCAAGCTGTTTTGTAAATTACAATCGTTAATGCCGGTGGTTAAAATATTCTTATGGAAATTTGCCGGTTAAGGCAGAAAACAAAAAAGCCGGATATAAAAACCCGGCTTTTAATCATTTTCAGGAAATATTTTACTTATTAAGCTTTCCCTTCCATCCGCTTTTTGCGATGATATACATATTAACTTCACAATTAAAAGTTTGCCCCTGAGCAATCTGAAACTCGGTAAGAGAAATACTGCCAAGACCGCCGGAACCATACCAGCCGACAAAATCTCCTGAAGACCAACCTGCATCATTGTCATTATCTTTCCAGACATCAAGTACATAATTTCCGGGATTTACACTGGGTATTGTGAAATTCACTGTTGCCCCCGTACCTGTAACAGCCACATGTTTTACTGGTACGTTTAGATTCCAGTTGTTTAAAGAAGTATACAAGCTGACTTTTGAATTTACCAGATCGCCTGATACACCAGCAGGAAAGCGGGCAATTCCTGTAACCTGCGTTACCGCTGGAAGTACTGTAAGTGCTGCAGATCCCGTGGCACTTCCCCCTTTACCATCACTTACCGTAACATTGACAGAGTGCGCACCTTCAGCCGAAGGGGCAGTCCATGTAACATTGGGTCCTGTTCCGGAAACAGCCCCTCCGGTAACGTTATAATTATATGTTAGTTCATCACCGTCGGGATCAGAAGCAACAACGGTGACCGTTACCATTCCACTTGCATTCACACTGGCCGGATTAACACTAACGGAAGCGATAACCGGAGTTTTGTTCGACTCTTTCTTGCAGGAATGAAACACTGTAACTGCCAGAGCAATAAAAGAAAACAGAAAAATAGTTTTAATTTTCATAAGGATTTTAGTTTTCATGAAACAATTAATAAATTTTATAGATTAATAAATATATTGATTTGATTATCAGGATTAAACACACAAACTGCCTAAGGCGGTTCATAGTTATAAATAAAAAATTTTGATATCATTAGCCTCTGGTTTTCAATTGTATTTGATCGGCTAAATTAATGTGTGTTTATAATATAATCAAAATTAGAAACAGTCTGAGCTTTCTGTTATTTCTTACGTCAGCTACCATATATTACTGTATTTCAATTCATTAACCCGGTACATATAAAAACCAAAGCTGTAAAAGTCCATAAACATTTAACATATATTTAACTTAAGCGGCTGAGTTAAAAGTAATTCTGTAACAATAAAAGGTCATATTTTTAAATTTTCTAAAATCTGAAACATAAGATTTATTACCTTGTTTAAGAATCAGGTAGCCAATCTGTGTAAAATCATATTCCATCATAAAGGCTATAATAAAATCAGAAAATACTAAAGGATAAATCCTTAATTTTGCAGCCATAAAAATATTTTTGTTATATGTTTGAAAATCTGAGTGAACGCCTTGAAAATGCCTTTCGTATCATTAAAGGTCAGGGCTATATTACTGAAATTAATGTTGCTGAATCTCTAAAAGATATACGCCGAGCCCTTCTTGATGCAGACGTGAGCTTTAAAATTGCCAAACAATTCACTGATACAGTAAAAGAAAAGGCAATGGGACAGAATGTCCTTAAAGCCATTTCGCCCGGGCAGCTTATGGTGAAAATCGTTCATGATGAACTTGTTACACTTATGGGCGGGCAAAATACCGATATCAATATCAAAGCCAGTCCATCGGTTATACTTATTGCGGGATTACAGGGTTCAGGAAAAACAACGTTCTCAGCCAAACTTGCAAACCATATTAAAAGCAAACGCGGAAAAAGGGTTTTACTCACCGCCTGCGATGTTTACCGTCCTGCTGCTATCGAACAGCTTAAGGTTCTTGGTAATCAGATAAATGTTGATGTTTACAGCGAAGATAACAACCGTGAACCTGTAAAAATTGCCAGAGCTGCAGTACAACATGCCCGCAATATGGGGCATCAGGTTGTAATTGTTGATACCGCCGGTCGTCTTGCCATTGATGATGAAATGATGAACGAGATTGCAGCTCTTAAGGAAGCCCTTAAACCACAGGAAATTCTTTTTGTGGTAGATTCAATGACTGGACAAGATGCAGTAAATACAGCCAAAGCATTTAATGATATTCTTGATTTCGACGGGGTAGTACTCTCAAAATTAGACGGTGATACCCGTGGTGGTGCAGCACTTTCAGTAATGGCAGTGGTGAATAAGCCTATAAAATTTGTTAGTATTGGTGAAAAGCCCGATGCCATTGATGTTTTCCACCCTGATCGTATGGCAAACCGTATTCTGGGAATGGGAGACGTGGTTACACTTGTTGAACGTGCCCACGAACAATACGATGCTGAACAGGCAAGAGCTCTGAAAAAGAAAATCGCTAAAAATCAGTTTAATTTCGATGACTTTCTTGCCCAGATACGAAAAATCAAAAAAATGGGCGATGTAAAAGATCTTATGGGTATGATACCCGGAATGGGGAAAGTAACCAAAGACCTCGAAATGGATGATGATGCTTTTAAAAACATTGAAGCCATCATACAATCAATGACACCGCTTGAACGAAGTGAGCCCTCAGTACTGAACGGAAGTCGCCGGAAACGTATTGCCATGGGCAGTGGCACTGATATTCAGGAAGTTAACCAACTGATAAAACAATTTGAAGAAGCAAAAAAGATGATGAAAGCCGTTTCGGGCGGAGGTATGAAAAACATGACTCAAATGATGCAGCAAAATAAAAAAAGAAGAAGATAATAATTATACCATCATTCAAAACTTAAAACTATGCAAATTATTGACGGAAAACTAGTATCAAAACACAAAAAAGATGAAATTGCAAAAGCTGTTGCCGAAATGATTGACAGTGGCAGGCGTGCCCCTCATCTGGCTGCCATACTCGTTGGAGACGATCCTGCAAGTATGACCTATGTAAATAATAAGGAAAAATCTGCCAAAAGTGCTGGCATCACCTCATCTGTATATCGTTTACCGGCAGATACCACAGAGGAAAAACTCCTGGAAACTGTTGATTTTCTGAATAATGATGATGAGGTGGACGGCTTTATTGTGCAACTGCCATTACCACGCCATATCTCTGATTCAAAAGTCATTGAACGTATAAATCCGGCAAAGGATGTTGACGGTTTCCATCCCCAGAATATGGGAAGGATGGTTCAGTACCTGCCTTCATACCTGCCTGCAACGCCATATGGTATTGTTCAATTGCTCGATTATTACAATATTGAAACTGAAGGCAAACATTGTGTTGTACTTGGTCGTAGTCAGATTGTAGGAACTCCCATGACCTTACTGTTATCGAGAAAATCCCGTCCGGGCAACTGTACGGTAACCATCTGTCACAGCTATACCAAAGATTTGCCATTTCACACCCTGCAAGCCGATATTCTTATTGCTGCAATTGGAAGACCTGCATTTATCAAAGCTGATATGGTCAAAGAAGGTGCTGTGGTCATTGATGTTGGCATACACAGAGTTGAAGACACTGAAAAAGGTGGCTCACGACTTATTGGTGATGTTGATTTTGAAGAAGTTTCAAAAAAAGTTTCGTATATAACTCCGGTACCTGGTGGTGTAGGACCTATGACCATTGTGGGACTTCTGCAAAACACCCTTAGAGCAGCAAAAAAAGAGATTTATCCCTGAATTTAATGCATAACACTGATGAGCAGCGTATTGTTAGCGGATTATGGCTTCCGTTAATGGAAGAATTCTATACCTTACAGGGCGAAGGTTATCAGACTGGGAAACCTGCCTATTTCATACGTGTAGGAGGTTGCGATAATGCATGTCATTGGTGCGATACCAAGGCATCATGGAATGCGGCGCTATATCCGCTGGTGCATATAAATGAAATAATTGATCGTGCAAAAGCATGCGCTGCAGGAGCAGTAGTTGTAACAGGCGGAGAACCACTCAATTACAACCTCAATCCATTATGTAGTGGTTTGAAAGCTGAAGGATTAAGCCTTTTTCTTGAAACCTCAGGATCAGCACCTTTAAGCGGTGAATGGGACTGGATCTGCCTTTCACCAAAAAGGAAAATTCCTGTTCATAACGATTTGTTTTTAGCTGCCAACGAATTGAAAGTAGTTGTGCTTGAAGAGAGTTATCTTGAGTTTGCTGAACAGCTTGCTGAAAAGGTTAATTCATCCGCACTGCTTTATCTTCAGCCTGAATGGAGCCGCCGTAATGTTGTTATGCCGCGTATTATCCAATATATTAAAGCTAATCCCAAATGGAGGATCTCACTTCAAAGCCATAAATATATGCAAATACCATAGGTAATGATACGCTGGTTCTGCATTTGAAAAATTTACGCATTTTATACGAATTGTATTTACAAAATAGTCCAAGCTGTTTTGTAAATTACAAT
>CAZJZG010000027.1:0-42234 GCA_964550455.1 uncultured Bacteroidales bacterium
TGGCACGGTTTCAACCGAAAAGAGTGGCACTATCAGACCGAAATACCCAATATTTTATACCTTTACCGGATAATAGTGATATTTTTATTGCTTTTCGATTTTAATTATCCTAATTTTGCAATCTTATTTCAGGTTTTTGTTATTTAATCAAGTGATATTTGACTGGTACATATCTGTAACTTGTTATCTAAGAGTTCAATAATTCAGAACCAAATAAAAAATGCTTATGAAAATAAACAATTTTACAAACCAATTTTTCCGACGATTAATACCAATGATGCTGTTTTTGTTTCTTTCGGCTGTTGGTGTATTTGCCCAAAAGGTTATTTCCGGGAAGGTTACTGCTTCAGATAATGGCGAAACTTTACCGGGAGTTAATGTTTGGATAAAAGGTACTAACAGGGGAACTACAACTGATATTGATGGTAATTTCAAGATGGAAATCCAGCCTGATGACCGGACATTAGTATTTTCATTTATCGGATATCAGGATCAGGAAATAATTATTGGAACCCAGCAAACCTTTAGTATTGTATTACAGCTAAGTAGTACCTCTCTTGAAGAAATTGTGGTTATTGGATATGGAACCGTAAGGAAAAGTGATTTGACCGGTGCTGTTAGTTCACTTAAATCTGAAGATATAGGTAAAATTACTGCTATACATCCGGAAAAAGCCTTGCAGGGAAAAGTAACCGGTGTTCAGGTAACAACAACATCAGGGGCTCCTGGATCAGGTGCAGCAGTGAGAATAAGGGGGGTTGGAACATTCAATAATTCCTCACCAATATTTGTTGTTGATGGTGTTATCCTCGATGATATCTCATTTTTAAATTCAGCAGATATAGCATCTATGGAAGTATTGAAAGATGCTTCAGCAACTGCGATCTACGGCTCACGGGGTGCTAATGGTGTTATTCTCATACAAACAAAAACAGGTTCGGTTGGGCAGGAGAAGCCGGTTTTTGCTTTTTCAAGCGAATATGGCATTCAAAAGCTTGCTAAAAAGATAGACCTGCTCAACGGACGTGAATTTGCAATCATCTCAAATGAAATCCGACCTGGTTCTTATAATAATGTAGATGCTGTTCCTAATACCGACTGGCAGGACCTTGTCTTCAGAACAGCCCCTGTGCAGAATCATCAGTTGTCAATAACCGGTGCTACCAATGTTTCGCAATATTACGTAGGAATAGGATTATATCAGCAGGATGGTATAGTACCAAAATCAAATTATCAACGTATAACATTGAAGCTCAATAACACTTATAATTTATCGAAGTATTTCAAGCTGGGTAATAATATTACTTTGGCACCTTACGAACAGCGAAATGCACCAAATGTCACATACTCAGTTTATCGTGCACAACCTTTGCTAAAACCATATTATGAAGATGGAAGTTTTGGTGTTGTTTATAATGTTGGTAATCCGCTTGCCGATCTGGCATACTCCAATAATTTCCGCAGTGGCATCAGGGGTGTGGGTAATATTTTTGCAGAAGCTAACCCACTTGAAGACATTACCCTGAAATCAAGTTTTGGTATTGATGCTTCATTCAATAAGTTTAAAGCTTTTACACCTGCTTATACTGTTTATAACCCTGATGGTACAGCTTCGCAGCAATACAATGAATTTAGCGATATTTCAAAAGGTAATACTGAGAATTTGAGCTGGTTGTGGGAAAACACAGTTTCGTGGGATAAACGTATTGATAAACATAACATAAATGCTGTAGCAGGTTTTACTATGCAGAGAACTCGTTCGGAAGAGATTAGCTTTGCTGGACAAAATGTGATACGCGATAATGAGAATTTCTGGTATATTGAACCACCTTACATTATTGATGAATCAAATAACATCAATATGTTACAAAACATTTTTAACGGTGTTGACGCCAATCTCTATTATTCAATGATATCGTATCTGTTCAGGGCTAATTATACTTTCGACAATCGTTATATTGGTACTATTACTTTTCGCCGAGACGGATCATCAAAATTCAGCAAAGAAAACCAGTTTTCAAACTTTCCTTCTTTTGCTCTGGGATGGAATATTGTAAATGAGCAGTTTATGCAGAAGATTCCCTTAATTTCGAACCTGAAGCTTAGGGCAAGCTGGGGAATAATAGGTAATGAGAAAATATTGTATTTCGATCGCTTTGCCAGAGTTCAGTCCGATCTATTGGTGATTTTATCAAATCCGGATGCTTCTTTTCCGGCAGCGAGTTATTTCAAAAGCGGAAATCCGGATTTGAAATGGGAAAGTACTACCCAAACCGATATAGGACTTGAAGCTGGGGTTCTGAACAACAAACTAACAGGAGAATTTGACTATTATCGCAGGGTAACCGATGATATTCTTGTAGAGTTATCCACTCCCGGGCATATTGGTAACGGGCAGGGTCAACGTGTTCGTTATAATGCAGCTTCGATTCTTAACAGTGGTTTTGAGTTTAATATCCGCTGGCGCGAGAAAATCAGAGATTTTAGTTATAGCGTGGGGTTGCTCGGAACTACTATTCATAACGAAGTCCTTGAAATAGGTGGTTCAAGTGGTGTTGATTCAGTGTTGATTGGTGGTTATCTTGCTAACGGACAGCCGGTTACATTAAGCAGAATTGGGTTGCCAATCGGAGCTTTTTACGGTTATATTACTGATGGGATTTTCCAGAATCAGGATGAACTAAATGCTTATCCACATTCATCACTGGCTGAGGTTGGTGACCTGCGCTTTGTGGATGTTGACGGAGATAAGCGAATAACCGGACTTGACAGAACTTTCATAGGATCGCCGATTCCTAAATTTATTTTTGGATTGAATTTTGAGTTTGCCTACAAATCTTTTGACCTTTCAATGGATATTCATGGACAAACCGGTAATAAGATATTTAATGGTAAGGATGCTGTCAGACCAGATCCTTATAATTTTGAAAAAAGTGTCTGGAGCCGCTGGACAGGTCCTGAAACATCAAATACAGAGCCCAGAGCTTCGTTCGGAGGATATAATTATACACCTTCTGACAGGTTTATTCAAAATGGTTCTTTTATCAGAATGCGTACAATAATTATAGGATATACACTTCCGGCAAATGTATCTAAGAAGCTTACTATGCAGCAGGTTAGGGTTTATCTGAAAGGGACAAATATGTTTACATTTACCAAATACACTGGCTATACTCCTGAAATAGGCAGTTATGATGTATTGTCAAACGGTATTGATAATGGAATTTATCCCATTTCGGCAGTTTACTCCTTTGGTTTGAATGTTACATTTTAAAAATTCGCGATTATGAAAAAAATATATTATATTTTAGTTTTCAGTAGTATCATATTGTTTTCAGCTTGTGAAGATTTTCTTGAAGTTAGTCCTCAGGGTCAGCTTACACAGGAAAGTTTCCCTGTTAATTCGGCTGATGCTCTTCTTGCTACCAATGCTGCTTATTCCACACTAAGAAACTGGCATTATCATTCAGGCGGATACCCTATTCTGGATATAATGTCTGACGATTCTCATAAAGGAAGTAACCCTGCTGATCAATTAAATACTTTAGGACCTTATGATAATTTTACCCATGTACCCACTCAGGATGGTCTTGATCGTTGGTGGGCATCATTGTATCAGGGTATTAAGCGTACCAATGTTGTTATTGAAAAGGTTCCGGATATAGAAATGAACACTACACTTAAGAACCGCTATATCGGTGAAGCTAAATTCTTACGTGGTCTGTACTATTTTGATCTTCTGAGAGCATTCGGTGGTGTGCCAATAGTGGAAACTACTTCGCCACCACTTAAACTTCCACGTGCTTCGATCATTGAGGTTTACGAGTTGATTGAAAAGGATTTGTTGTTTGCTATTGAAAACCTTCCGGAAAAAAATGAATATCCTGCTACCGATCTTGGCAGGGCAACAAAAGGGGCTGCAAAAGCTTTATTGTCAAAAGTTTATATGTTTCGCCATGATGCAGGTAAAAATGATCTTGTGAATGCAGAAAAATATTTACTTGAGATAATTCTTTCAAATCAGTATGACCTTGAACCTGACTTCGAGGATGCTAATGGTAAGAACGGTGAGCATGGCGTTGAATCAGTCTTTGAGATTGGTGCTATGGAAAGCTCCGGAGCTGTCGGAAATCAGTATGCCAATACTCAGGGTGTTCGTGGAACCCCTAACCGTGGATGGGGTTTTAACCGCCCGTCACTTGATTTGCGTGCAGCTTTTGAAGAAGGTGATCCCCGCCTTAAATTAACAATAATTGATCTTGGTGATGTCATTGATGGTGTATTGATTTTAGGAGATGGTACTACACCTGACCAAACATTTAATGAAGACGGAAACCTCGTTGAAGTGGAATGTTATAACAGAAAAGTCTGGATTCCGGGAACTTCCACCAATACCCAGTTTGGTCATAACCGCCGCCTGATCCGCTTTGCAGATGTGTTATTGATGGCTGCTGAGGTTTTGAATGAAAATGGGAAGCCGTCACAGGCTCTGGTGTATCTTAACAGAGTTCGTGCAAGGGCAAGGCATGGCAATAATGCTATATTACCTGACGTTACAACAACTGATAAAAATCAATTACGTGATTTGATACTTCATGAACGTCGTGTAGAGCTTGCACTTGAAGGTCATCGTTTCTGGGATCTTGTCAGAACCGGCAAGGCTCCTCAGTTACTAGGACCGTTTGGATTTGTTCAAGACAAACACGAATTGCTTCCAATACCTCAAAATGAAATAGATATATCGCAAGGAACTTTAACTCAGAACCCAAATTGGAGTTTTTAATATTTTTTGTTTAATTAAATTTAGTAATTATGAGACGTAATCATGTTTTTTTGAGCCTTGGGCTCGTAGTTTTAGCTCTTACAATAGCTATAAGCTCATGTAAGAAAGACGACCCCGATCTTACACTTGCAACTCTCGTTGCCGGTACCATAGATCTGAATGCGGCAGCTTCACCGAGTGATGTGCCTGTAAATCCTACTATCGTTGCTACTTTTAGCACTGATATTGACCCTGCCACTGCTATTGCCGCAAACATTACACTTACCCAGGATTATGATGGTACTGAAATTCCGCTGAATATAACAGCATCAGGTAAGACTATCACCATAAAACCAGAGGCGGATTTGAGCACCGGTGCTATATACATATTAAAATTCAAAGCCGGATTGAAATCTACAGCAGATAAATATCTAACTGCATTTGAACGTAACTTCACTACTATCGGAACTTTCGCTCCTGCAGGTGTTAAAGCACATTGGAAATTTGAAAATGATGGTAAGGATGAAACCGGAGCTTTTAACTCATCGGCTGCAATAGATATTACCTATGTTGATTCACGTAATGCTAATGCCGGAAAAGCTGCAGCATTTAATGGTACTACAAGTATCATTGAAGTTCCCAATGGCGATCAGCTTGTTAATACACAGAAATTTACTATTTCTTTCTGGGTTAAGGCTGAAGACTCAGGAAAGGGACATTTTGTACTGGGATTAGGTGCATTTTATGGTATTCAGTTCGAAATGTATGGAGGTTTTGATGGTGCAAAATTCGCTATCCAATATGAACTTGAAGATGGTACTACTGTTGCTGAAGATATGTGGTTCCCAAGTAAAGCTGAATATAATGGCAATGGTGGCTGGCAGGGCTGGGATTTTGCTAAATCTATTGAGCCTGATGATATGATAGCTATGCTGAAAAACAAATGGTTGCATATTACATATACTTTTGATGGAGGAAGTAAACGTGGAATCTTGTACTATAATGGCGAGAAAATGAAGAGCTTCGATTTTAATCTGTGGCCTGATGGTGATGCCAAACGTACCGTAAAAGGTATGAAATACGGAGGTGTTGCTCCTGATGTTGTAAACGAGCTTGCATTTGGATTTATTCAGTCACGCCAGGGTACAATGTGGGCTAATGAACCATGGGGCGGTTATACTTTCCCGGAGGCTAACCATTTTAAAGGTCAGTTAGATGATGTTCGTATCTATCATAAAGTTCTCACTCCTGACGAGATTGACCTTATGTACAGATCAGAAGAAAAACCCTAATTTTTGTTTTTGGTTAATAATGGGGAGGAGAGTGGGTTAATTCCCCTCTCCTTTCTTTTTTTATGTGTTTATGAAGTCAGGGATCAGTTATATAGTTTACCTGTTAAGCTGCATTATGATTGTATTGGTGTCGTGTAATGACAAAAATGACACTCCGGCGCAAACATTACAACTGATCAGGGTTAAAGCTGATGATATAATTTTATCAAATACCCAATTGATTTCTGATATTCCCGTTAACAGCTCGTTTTATATTGAATTTACCAATGCTGTTGACACCACTTCCGCGAAAAAAAATATTTATCTTATTAGTGCTCAGAATAATGATAAGGTTTCTTGTGAATTTGAGTTTACAGACGAAAATAAAACCATTATTTTAACACCTTCAAATCCATTAATTAATGAATCAGATTATTTGCTTGAAATAGCCCGGGAGCTTAAAGGCTCGAAAAAAGAAAACTTCCCCGGAGTAAAATATGAATTTAAAACTGAACCCGGAATTTTGAAACTGCTTTCAGCCACACTTAATGCTTCTGCTTTGAGTTCGAATATGCATTTAAGAAATATTTCATACAACAATATTGAACTTATAATTAATTTTTCTCATAGCCTTGATCCTAAACAATATAAGGATGCATTTTCATTTTATCCTCCTTTGAATTTTGATATAGCTCTGTCAGCCGATGGCGCAACAGTTACCATAACAAACAATGAAGACCTGGATTATTACTCAAAATACTCTTTTCATATATCACCTGATCTTGTTGCTGAAAATGGCTTCTCATTTAAAGGCTTCCTTATATATTTTTATACTGGTCTGAATCCTTCAGTTAAAATGCCTCAGTTAAGTGATGAAGAATTGTTAACCCTGGTTCAGCAGCAAACCTTTAGATATTTTTGGGATTTTGCTCATCCAGTCAGTGGCCTGGCTCGCGAACGAAATTCTTCAGGCGAAACAGTCACAATTGGAGGTAGTGGTTTTGGATTAATGTCAATTCTTATAGGAATTGAACGAAATTTTATAACAAGGAGTCAGGGGATAGAAAGATTGAATAAAACTATTGAATTTTTAACCTTTGCTGATCGTTTTCATGGTGTCTGGCCTCATTGGCTAAATGGATCAACAGGAAAAATAATTCCGTTCAGCACTAAGGATAATGGCGGCGACCTTGTTGAGACCTCCTTTCTTGCAGCTGGACTGATCACTGTGAGGCAATATCTGAACCCCAATGATGATTCAGAAGAAGCTATTATATCCAGTATAAATAATCTGCTGAACACCATTGAATGGTCATGGTACACACGTGACGGACAAAATGTGCTTTATTGGCATTGGTCGCCAGATTATGGCTGGGATATAAATATGCAGATCAAAGGATATAACGAAGCACTGATAACCTATTTCATGGCTGCCTCTTCTGAGACATTTCCAATTGATGCTCAGGTTTACCATAAGGGATGGGCTGGTTCTTCATTTTTTGTTAATGGTAAGTCGTTCTATGGTATTCAGTTGCCACTCGGGTTTGATTATGGAGGACCTCTTTTCTTTGCTCACTATTCTTTTCTTGGTTTAAACCCGGTAAATCTCACTGATCAATATGCCAGCTACTGGACTCAAAATATCAATCATACATTGATCAACAGGCAGCATTGTATTGTGAACCAGAAGAACTATACAGGTTACAGTGCTGATTGCTGGGGGCTGACAGCAAGCGATGATCCTGCCGGCTATAAGGTTCACGAACCAACAAAAGACAATGGTACTATTACTCCTTCGGCTGCGCTTTCGTCCATGCCTTTCACTCCCGAAGAATCAATGCAGGCTCTTAGGCATTTTTATTACGTTTTGGGTGATAAGTTATGGGGGTCTTATGGCTTTTACGATGCTTTTAATTCGCATGAAGGCTGGTGGACTAGTTCCTATATTGCAATTGATCAGGGTCCTATTATAATAATGATTGAGAATTATCGCAGTGCTTTATGCTGGAACCTTTTTATGTCGGCACCCGAAGTTCAGCAGGCAATGATAAAACTTGGCTTTTCAAATTGATGTTTTCTTTAATCAAGAAATAAATAAAGTGATTATAATGATTTGTCAGAATAAGAATAAACCATTTCAAAATCTTGTTAACAATATGAGAATCAGTACATTTTTTTTATTTTTTCTAACCCTGTTCATGTCTTGTGGGCAACCGGAAAAACAGATTTTCAAATCTCATGGAAATGTTGATTATCCTTTGTCAGCCAGTGATGAACTTATGCTTGACACTATACAGAAAAAGACTTTTCAGTTTTTTGTTAACGAGCATCATCCGGAGTGGGGAATTGTAAAAGACCGTGCTTCAGAGTGGGCGCCATCAAGTATTGCTTCTACCGGCTTTGCTATTCCGGTTTTTGCTGTGGGAATTGAAAGAAACTGGATAGAACGCGAAGATGCTGCCAAAATAGTGATGAATATTCTGGAATTTTTTTACAATGCGCCTCAGAGTGCTGATACCAATGCTACCGGTTATAAAGGATTTTTTTATCATTTTCTTAGAATGAATTCCGGTACACGCGAATGGAAGTGTGAGCTTTCGTCAATTGATACAGGTATTTTAATGATGGGGATTATTTTCGCACGAAACTATTTCAACATAGATAATATAACAGAAACACAAATACGTCTGTATGCTGATAAACTACTTGAAGGTATGGACTGGAGTATTTTTGCTATGCCTGCTGAAAGCCGCCATCCTTACACTATATCAATGGGCTGGTCGCCGGAGGAAGGCAGGACTGACTGGGGTTGGTATGGATATAATGAGGGGCTTTTTCTTTACACTCTTGCTGCCGGCACTGGAATGGAAGATATAGAAAAAAGCTATAACGCATGGTTAAGCTCGTACAAATGGCAAACTCCATACGAAGGTTATTCACATGTGGTTTTCCCGCCTTTGTTTGGTCATCAGTTTTCTCATGCATTTATTGACTATCGTGGGTTGGTGGATCCCTATATGAAAGAAAAGGGCATTGATTATTTTGAGAATTCCAGGCGTGCTACTTATGTGCAAAGATTATATGCCATGGATAATCCTTATGGATGGAAGGGTTATGACTCATTGTGCTGGGGCATAACAGCCAGTGATGGTCCTACTGAGAAATACAATGCCAATGGAAGAAAATTTCTGGGATATGCAGGCAGAGGAACAAGCGGGCCTGACTTCAATTATTTCGATGATGGTACCATTGCACCTTATGCCTCCTTATCATCCCTGCCTTTTGCGCCTGAAATCGTTTTACCAACCATCAAAGCAATAAACAAAAGATATGGTTCAAAAATATGGGGTAAATACGGCTATTATGATGCATTTAACCCCACGGCTAACTGGGTAAATGACGATTTTCTGGGAATTGCTGAGGGACCAATGATCATTATGATTGAGAACTTCAGGTCCGGACTGGTCTGGAATTATGTAATGAAAGATCGTATAATCCAGAAAGGGTTGAAAAAACTAGGTTATGAGTATCTGACACAGAAATAAATAAATTGGAAATACAAAATATTGATATTCATGAATAGATACTACTCAAGGTTTATTGCTTTATTTTTGCTCCTGTTGATATGCCGGTTTTTGTTTTCCCAGATCATAGTTCTTGATGAATTTGAAAGCACTGAGGGCTGGAATTTTATAAAATCTGATGGTGTTGAGCTTAAGCTTGACATTGAACAGGGTTTGACTGGTAAAGCCATCCGTTTTGATTATGATTTTACGAAAGGTACCGGTTATGGCGGTGTTCAGAAGTTTTTTCCGATTGATCTTCCTGAAAATTATGAATTTACTTTTTACCTGAAAGCCCAATCGCCTGAAAATAATTTTGAAATCAAGTTTATTGACGAATCCGGCGATAATGTCTGGTGGGTGAATAACCGCAATTATAAATTTCCTGAAGAATGGAAGAAAATCCGTATAAAAAAGCGCCATATTGATTTTGCATGGGGTCCTGCAAGCGACAGAAACCTGAAGCGTATTGACCGGATTGAATTCACAATTGCTTCCTTTGTTGGCGGCAAAGGTACTATATGGCTTGATGACCTGAAGTTTGAACCTCTGCCAGCCGAGATAAAAGCATATCCGCAGCCATCCGTAAATACTTCATCGCTTCTGAAAAAGAATACAGCAAATAATATACTGGACAGGTCAGCAGAGACATATTGGTTTAGCAAAGATTCGGGTAATCAAACGGTGAATATTGATTTTAAAATGAGCCGTGAATTCGGAGGCTTGCAGATAAGATGGCTGGAAGATCATTTTGCAAAAGATTTTGATGTATTTCTCTCAGGTGATGCCAGAGATTGGGAGAAAGCCTATTCAGTCAGGAACAACCAGACAGATGTTAGTTTTATTCGTTTGCCTGAGGCTCAGGCACGGTTCTTACGCCTTGAACTAATAAATTTCTCTTCAGAAAAGGGATACGGGATCAGGGAAATTGAATTCCTTGAAGTATTGGAATCTCTGACTCCTAATGATTTTTTCAGATATGTTGCCAAAAATTCTGCATTAGGGTATTATCCCCGGTATTTTACTGAACAGGCTTCATTCTGGACTATCAGCGGAGTGAATAATGATGTAAGTGAAGCTTTGATAAACGAAGATGGTATGATAGAGGCTAACAAGGCTTCTTTTTCCATTGAGCCCATGATAAGGGTAAATAACAAACTTTATAACTGGAATAACGTTCAGCCGTCGCAATCCCTTGGTTTTAACGGAAGGCATGAAAACTTTACTTTCCTGCCCACAGTTCAGTGGTTGTGTGAAGGTATAAAACTTTCTGTTTCTGTTGCTTCAATAGGTGAAGCAAATAAGAACTCGATGCTCGATATACGTTATACACTTGAAAATAGGAACACGGAACCAATTGAATTTGATTTGTTTTTGATTATACGTCCTTTTCAGGTCAATCCGTATTACCAGTTCCTGAATTTGCCGGGAGGAGTGGGGAAGATTAATAGCATCAGCGAAGATAACGGAGTAATAGCAGTAAATGATAAAGTAATAATACCACAACGAAAATATGATGCTTTTGGAGCTGTAAATTTCGATAATGGAAATATTGCTGATCTGCTCTCAAAAGGATTTATGCCTGATAAGACTTTAGTAACTGATGAGCACGGACTTGTTAGCGGTGTGATAAAATATTCTTTAAATCTGAATCCGGGCGGTATTAAAGAGTTTTACATGCTTATTCCATTTTATGAAGAAGCTTTTATTGATCAAAATTCAGACCCTATTGCTGCCAGTGTTGAATTTAACAAATCAGCAGATTTCTGGAGGTCAAAAGTTGACAAAATCAGGTTTAATCTGCCATCTTCGGCTGACAGGATTATAAATACATATAAAGCAAACCTGATCTACATACTTATTAATCGCGATTTAGCTGGTATTCAGCCGGGTTCGCGTTCGTATGAAAGAAGCTGGATACGCGATGGTGCATTAACATCTTCAGCATTGTTGAAATCTGGAATTATTGATGAAGTGAGAGATTTTATTAACTGGTATGCACCACATCAGTACGAAAACGGTAAGGTTCCATGCGTGGTTGACTTCCGTGGTCCTGACCCTGTGCCGGAAAACGACAGTCACGGTCAACTGATTTATCTGATACGCGAATATTTCAATTTCACAAAAGACACTGCTTTTTTGCGTTCGAAAAACAAACATGTGTTAATGGCTGCAGATTACATAGCATCGCTCGTGGCAGAACGTTCAGTTGATCATTTTAAATATGGTAACGACAGCGTTAGAGCATATTATGGGTTGGTTCCGGAATCTATCAGTCATGAAGGCTATTCAGAGAAGCCAATGCACTCATACTGGGATAATTTTTTTACAATAAAAGGTTTGAAGGATGCTGCAGAAATTCAAAAGATACTTGGCGAAACCGAAAATTATGAGCGGATTAAAATGCTGAAAGACACTTTTGAAGTGAATCTTTACAATTCAATCAGAGCTGCAATGAAAATCAGGGGCATTGATTATATACCAGGTTGTGTGGAACTTGGTGATTTTGATGCCACATCAACAACTGTGGCACTTACTCCCTGTAATGAATTAAAAAACCTGCCTAAACTTCAGATTTACAATACTTTCGATAAATATTATGAGTATTTCGAGGACAGAAGGGATAATAAAATAGAATGGCGGGATTACACACCTTATGAAAACCGTTTGATTGGTTCTTTTATCATACTTGACCAGCCCGACAGGGCACATGAGCTATTGGAATTTTTGCTTGATGATCAGCGCCCTCAGGGATGGTATCACTGGGCTGAGATTGTATGGAAAGATTACCGTGCACCCCGGTTTATAGGCGATATGCCCCATACCTGGGTAGGCAGTGATTTTATTAATGCTTTTCGGACAATGTTTGTTTATGAAAACGAATATGATCAGTCCCTTGTGTTAGCTCCGGCGATTTATCAGGATTGGATTGACTCTCCCGAAGGTATGTCAGTGGAAGATCTCCCTACTTATTTCGGAGATATATCCTATTCAATCAAAAAAGAATACGATTTCTATCGTTTTTTAGTTTCCGGCGATGTTAAATTGCCTGCTAACGGAATCAAAATTAAGAATTTCAACAGTTCAAAACTACCTTCAAAAGTTATGATTAACAGCAAGGAAACCATGCATTTCACTAATAACGAGATCATGGTCAACGAAATTCCTGCCGAGCTACTGATTTATTACTAAGCAAAAAACTTCATTTATGAGTGAATCTAAAGCAAAATTGAATAATACCGGATCGGAAGACCGGATAAAGTTTTCGCAGTTAGCAGCTTATGGTGCCGGTGGTATTATTCCGATTGCACTTTTTAATATTGCCGGTATTCTTGTGGGATTAATGGGAAATATCAGCCTTGGGCTGAGTGCTTTCTGGCTGGGAGTGATTTTAATAGTTCCCCGCCTTTGGGATGCAGTTTCCGACCCTATTATTGGTCATCTTTCTGACAATACCAGAACCCGATGGGGGCGCAGGCGTCCTTACCTGCTTATTGGAGGAATATTGGTAGCCATAACTTTTGTGATATTATGGTGGATACCAAAAGGCGAGCTGGTTCATTCATGGTTCCCTTCTGAAAGTCAGTTTCAGGCTTTTCAACTGTTTTATATACTTCTGGCATTACTGCTTTTCTATACTTCAACAACAATTTTTGAGATACCTCATGGTGCTCTGGGTATGGAAATGACTACCGATTACCATGAGCGTACACGACTGTTCAGCGCTAAGAGTTTTGTTGGAAACATTTTTGCAATGAGCACTCCATGGCTTTTCTGGCTTGCAAACCGTGAGTTTTTCAGAGGCACCGGGGGTAATGAGGCTGACGGAATGCGTTATGTTTCACTACTTATTGCTGCTTTTTTAATACCATTGTCATTCTGGTGGAGCATAAAACTTCGCGAACCTGAGTTTGCAAGGGTTTCAAAGCAGGAAAAATCTCCTTTCTGGAAAAATATGAAGCATGCCGCCTCAAACAGGAATTTTATAATGCTCACTCTTACCATTTTCACTCTTGCCATGGGTTTTAATTTTGTGAACCTTCTGGGATCCTATATTCCTATTTTCTATGTTTTTGGTGGTGATAAAATGGAAGGTGCTTATTTACTTGGTATTAATGGAACGATATGGGCTATTACAGGAGTACTCGCAGTTTTTCCGCTTAACTGGATAAGTCCGAAGCTTGGCAAACGCTCAACTCTTGTTCTTGCTATTGCATTGATGGTTTTGGCGCAATTGTCCAAAATAGTTTGTTACAATCCTGAGTATCCTTATCTGATAATTATACCTACTATCCTGTTGTCGTCAGGCATGTTGTTTTTCTTTACTCTTGGCTCGTCAATGGTTGGCGATATATGCGATGAAGATGATCTTAAAACGGGTCAGCGTACTGAAGGTAGTTTTTATTCGATTTTCTGGTGGTTCATAAAAATGGGAACGGCTCTTGCAAGCTTTGTAGCCGGTGCTTTGATTGTTTTAACTATGTTCGATCAGACTCAGGTTACAAAAGTGGATTCTCTTCAGGGCAGCATCAGGGAATTGCGAAGCGAAATTCAGGTCAGCAACGAAAATACAGCTACAAATCCAACTATTGACAGTCTTTTAGCAAAATCATTATTGCGTTGTGAAGAACTTGAGAACCATCTGGAAACCAAAGCAGCAAACGCAAAACACAGCCATGATCATTATCAGTTTTTATTAAAATCAGTTGAGAATGTCAGGGAGAGGTTAATCGCCCTTGACCCGGAGTTGCCTGATGGATTATTTGAAACCGAACTTAATACTATTGAAAAAGAGATAACTGTTTTAACAAAACAATCGCCTTATACATTATTGATGATGAGGATTGTAGAAATTGGACTTCCGTTACTTCTAAGCATCTTTTCAGTCTTTTTTATTTTGCGGTACTCCCTCACTGAGAAACGAAGCCATGAAATAAAGGAATTGCTGAAACTTAGAAATATTGGTAACGAGATCACAGAGAAAAATGCAGATAATCAATCTGCGATATGATGAATAAACAACAATACGATGACATTCAGCTATAAGAAAGACAGTTTTTATTTTAACGACCGGAAAATATTCCTTAATTCAGGTGAGATCCATTATTTCAGGATAAAGCAGAGCTTATGGGATAAGCACCTGGAAGCCGCAAAAGAAGCCGGTTTGTTTGCTGTAAGCACCTATATTCCATGGGCATGGCATGAACCTGAAAAAGGATTATTTGATTTTGATGGAACTACCCGTCCTGAACGAAATTTGAAATTGTGGTTGCAGAAATGTAAATCACATGGTTTGTTCTGTATTGTAAAACCCGGACCTTTTATTCTTGCTGAATTTCGTGGAGCAGGTCTCCCTGACTGGTTTCTTGAAAAACATGGTGATGATGTTAAAATGAGGAACCGAAAAGGGGAAATTGTCAATAGTGAAGGAGTTAATCTTTTTCATCCTGTTTATCTTGAAAAAGTCAGATTGTGGTACGACCAGATCATGCCACTGATTGGCAGTCAGGAAGTTGATGCCGGTGGTCCTGTAATTATGATGCAATTATGCAATGAAATAGGTGTTTTTTCATGGCTTGCCCATCAGGCTGATTATGGCGGAGAAGTAAAAAACCTCTTTGTGAAATATCTGCAACAAACATTTAATTCGGTTTCGGAAATAAACAGGCTTTGGAATACTGATTATCAATCATTTGACAATGTTGAGCTTCCTCCTGACGGCGTGAGACCTTACACTTCAAAAGGTGATAGAAGCAGAGACTATGAATGGCATAGATTCTGGCGCCGTTATTATGGCGAATACTTACGACTGCTTACCGCCATGATCAGAGAGAAAAATATTGGATTGCTTTTATTTCATAACCTGCCAGGCTGGATTTATGGCAGCGGGTATGAGTTTCCGGTAAATATCACCATGTACGATGATTTGTTTGGCGATAAAAGTGAGATCATTTTCGGGGTTGATCATATACCGGAGTTTGTTTCTTACCGTAATATGCACGATGATCGTATTATTAATGATATAACTGCTACAATACAGGGAGATAAACCTTTGTTTGCTGCTGAGTTTCAGAGTGGCTCACGCGAATACCACGTTGTGACCAATCCACGTGAGATGGAGCTGTTTTACAAGGCAAGTATTGCCAACGGGCTTAAAGGATGGAATTACTATATGTTTTCGCAAGGGCTTAATCCGGAACGTAAAGGATATTCGGGAGATACCTTTTACTGGTTCACTCCGATTAACGCACATGGTGAACGTAGTTCTGCCTTTGATCTGGTAGAACGTATGAGCAGACTTATTAAAGTGTCAGAGAATTTGATAGTTAATGCTGAACGCAAGGCAGATATCTGTGTTTTGTTTTATCCTCCGTATTATGCTACCGAACTTGAACGACCTGAAAATGGAGCTTGTGAGCTCAGATTTGTTCCTTCAAAAATTCGCCGTCCTGCGTATTTCGATGGCTTACTAAAAGTGTTACAGGTTCTGAATATTGACTATGACATGGCTGATCTGATCGGAACTTCTGCTGAAAGTCTTGGAAAATATGCTCAGGTATGGGCTTTTTGTACTGATGAAATGAATGCAGAAGACCAGCAGGTTTTAGCCGATTATGCAAGCAATGGTGGACAATTGGTAATATATCCGTATTTACCTGATCGTACCTTAAGGCAGGAGCCATGTTCTGTTCTCAGAGATGCACTGTGCTGTCATCCTGAAAAGGCAGAAGTTATAAGCTCGCCTTTGATTGATATCCTTGGCTTTAAAGATATTAAATGCGCAAATCCGCAAATTGTTTTTGCTGATAAATCCTTGGGTGATGCTGAAATCATTGCACGAACCCTTAATGGTACAGCTTGTGGTTTTATTAAGAAATCCGGCAAAGGCAGTGTTGTTTTCCTGGGAACCTGGCTCGGGTTTGATACCGAAGGACATAAGCCGGTTTATGAAGCTTTGTTACGGAGATCAGAATCTGTTTTAAGACAGGCAGTTTCCTCTAATGACAATGTTACAGTGAGAGAAAGATTCACTCACGATAAATCTGCAATTCTGTTTATTGGTAACTATTTCAACGAAGTGCAAAAATCCAGAATATCATACACGAATCCAGCGAATGGAGATACTGTTCATATTCCGTATTCAGGTGAAGATATCCTGATTCCTCCCCTGTATAGCATTCTTACACCAGTTTGTCTGCCAGTGACTGATGAGATCAGGCTTGTTCACAGCACTTCCGATATTCTTGACATTGCAGTAAATAAGGATGAAATTGGCTTCAGGTTGTATGGCGACAGGGATCTTAAGGGTGAAATTGTTTTGGAAGGTGAGGGAGTTAAAAATATCAGTCTGACCCATCTTGATGATAAACAGATTGATTTTAAATATTCTGATGATCGCCTTGTAATTTATTACCCTCATAAACACCAGCAGGAAATTTTGCTCACTTTAAATATAGTTAAATGAAAATTTTAAATAAGCATGGGTTAAGCATTCATTTTCAGGATGATGGCTCAGTAAAAAGTATTGAAGTAGATCCGATAAGGATAAGCATGAAAAATGCTACCCTTTTTGGATATTCAGGAGCAAATATTTTTCTGCGTAAAAGATCAGAGACCATTGAATTCAAAGCTCTTACAGGAGCAGGAAGTAATAGTGCATTTGCGATAAAAGATAACAGGTTCACAGCAAAAGGCATCTGGGAAGGGATAGAATATGTTTGTGAGTTGCAACTTTCTGAACATAACCATAGCTGGCAATGGGAAATAGAAACCACAAACCGGAATAGCCTGTCAGTTGAACTTGATTTGATAATGGTTCAGGATATAGGCTTGAAACAGATCCAGGATGGATTGGTAAATGAATATTATGTAAGCCAGTATATTGAAAGGAGAATTCTTGAAGACCCTATTTATGGAAAGGTAATTTGTTGCCGCCAGAATATGAAGGAAGCAAGCGGGAATCCATGGATGATGCTTGCGTGTAAAAATGGCGCTGCTTCAGCCCTGACTGATGGTATGTTGTTTTATGGTAAAACTTTTCGCGAAACTTTTATTCCGGAAGCTTTGATTTCAGAAAGCCTCAATGGTGAATATGCCGGAGAATCATCGCTTGTTGCATTGCAGGAACAGCCTTTCGGGCTTGAATCCAATGAAAGTCATTGCAGTGTTTTTATTTGTAAATTTCTTCATGACCATCCTTTGGCAACTTCAAACACTGATCTTAGTCTGCTACCTGAACTGATCAATGAATTTAATGAAGTCGGATCAATTTATTATTCACAAGGACTGAAAAATCCTGTCAGCAGCATATTCACCAGTTCCGGATTACTTTCTGGTGAAGACCTGACTATTGAAGAGCTGGAAACCTTTTTTGGCACTGATTACCGCCATGCTGAGTATAAAGATGGTAAACTGCTTTCATTTTTTTATGAAGAAAATAATCACGTTGCTTTCCGCCTTAAAGAAATTTTGTGCGATCGTCCTCATGGACATATTATACAGGCAAAATCTGGTTATGAACCAGATGAAAGCATTGTTTCAACCACTTCATTTGCTTTTGGCGCTTTCAATTCACATCTAACTCAGGGTAACACCAATTTTAACACCCTTCTCTCAGTATGTTCAAGTCAGTTTAATCAGGATCCGGAAACGGGTCAAAGGATATTTCTTGAACTAAATGGCAAATATTACCTGCTGGGTGTACCTTCTGCTTTTGAAACCGGTTTGAACCATTGCAGATGGATTTACAAGTACAAGGATTCAGTTTTCCAGGTTCGGACCTGGACTTCAAAGACTGCGCCGCAGGTGAATCTGGACTTTAAAGTGCTTAAGGGCGAATCTGTGAAATTATTGATTACCAATCAGTTTGACAGGGTTATTAACTGGACTGCTTTAAGTGGTGATGCTGCACATGAATTTATATGTAAGCCCTCTCAGAAAAGCCTGATTTCAGAAAAGTTTCCTGATGCTCAATTCAGGATAAGGATCAATGGTTCGTCAGATTACCATGTAGCAGGCGATGAAATACTATATAGCGATCATCTAAGTCGTTGTGCTTCATTTTTTGTTCTTGATATTGAGAAAGCAAGAGAGTTTTCAATGAGCTTTCTTGGTGAAATTGAGAAAAAAGCGGAATTTGAAAAGTTTGAGGATGCTGATGCACAATTTGTTAAAGATAAGAATAAAGCTTTGGAGATATGGAAAAATCTCAGTCAGAATCTTTCTCTTCAAAGCTCACATCACGATATATCGGCAATAAATGAAATTCTGCCCTGGTTTGGCATGAATGCGCTGATACATTATCTGACCCCATATGGATTGGAACAATTTAGCGGAGCAGCATGGGGCACCCGTGATGTTGCCCAGGGACCAACAGATCTGTTACTGAGTATGGGTAAATATTCAGAAACCAAAAAAATACTTTGTATCATCTTTTCAAACCAGAACCCTGATGGAGGCTGGCCACAGTGGTGGATGTTTGACAGGTATAAAAATATCCGTTCCGACCATGCTCACGGAGATATTATCTACTGGTGTATCATTGCTTTGAGCAGATATATAAAAATTACAGGAGACCGTAATATCCTCGATGAAGTTTTGCCTTATTATCACAATGATGGTGAAGGCAACAAAGAACAAACACCGCTATATGAACATGTTGACAGGTTGATTAACATGATCACAGATTCATTTATACCGGATACTTATTTCGTGCCATTTGGAGGTGGTGATTGGAATGATTCATTACAACCTGTAAGTCAGGAACTTGCTGACCGTATGATATCCTCCTGGACGGTGGAGATGAATTATCAGGCATTTAATGAATACGCAGAGGTTTGTGATATGGCTGGCAGGAAAAAAGATGCGAGGCGACTGAGAAAAATTTGCAGGAATATAAAAACTGAATTTAACAGGTTCCTGATAAAAGATTCTGTTGTTGCCGGTTATGGTCTTATTGGTAAAAATGGCAGGATCAGCCTCTTGCTTCATCCTTCGGACAGGGTCACAGGAATAAAATACAGTATTTTACCAATGAACAGAGGTATAATAAGCGGACTGTTCACTAAAAAACAAGCAGAATATCATCAGCAGATAATTGAAAAGCATTTGAAAGGACCTGACGGTGCCCGTTTAATGGAGCGACCTCTAAAATACAGGGGTGGGATACAAAATATTTTTCAAAGGGCTGAGAGCAGTGTGTTTTTTGGTCGTGAAATAGGTCTGATGTATATGCACGAGCATGTTCGCTATGCCGAATCGCTTGCTGTTACAGGAAAAGCTGATGAGTTTATCAAGGCTCTTCGTCAGGTTATACCGATTGAATACAGTGAAGTTGTGCCTTGTGGTGATTTGCGCCAGTCAAATTGTTATTACAGCAGTTCTGACGTTGCATTCAGTAATCGTTACGAAGCTGACAAGTTGTACAAGAAGATCGCTAAATGCAGGGTAACACTAAAAGGGGGATGGAGGGTGTATTCAAGTGGTCCGGGTATATACACTGGTCTAATCATTCAACATTTGCTTGGCTTAAGGATTGAATCTGAGAGAATTATTTTTGACCCTGTTATGCCTTTGGCAATGGATGGATTAATGGCATCATTTGTTTTGTTGGGTAAAAAGGTCAGAATTGTTTACAGAGTTAGGAACAGATGTTATAGCCCGAAAAAAATCATAGTTAACGGAAACGAGCTTCAATTCCTAAGAGAAAAGAATGAGTACCGTGAAGGAGGCTCAGTGATCGGGAGAACTTATCTCTTAGGTTTTCTTGATAAAAATGAAAATATGATAGAAATCAATATGTAATTCTAAAAGTATGAAATACAACAGATTAATAGCTTTCATTTTATTTATTGCATTTCATTTTCCTGTTCTTGCTCAGGAAAACGAACATCATTTTGCTAATGCAATACGTGAATTCAGGGAAATTGACAAGACAAATCCTCCTAAACCCGGATCAGTTTTGTTTATCGGCAGTTCTTCATTTACGATATGGACTGACCTGGAAAAGTATTTTCCGGATATTGATATAATCAACCGTGCTTTCGGTGGTTCAACCCTAAGCGACCAGATATATTTTGCCGGTGATATTATTTTACCGTACCTGCCACGACAAATTGTTATCTATTGTGGTGAAAATGATCTTGCATTTGACGACCAGTTGACTACTGACGAAGTATTTGAACGATTTCTTACCCTGTACAAGATAATACGCTCTGAATTGCCCGATGTGTCGGTGCTTTATGTTTCAATGAAACCAAGTCCTGACAGATGGCATCTTGCAGAACGGTTTTTTGAAGCCAACAGGAGGATTCAGAGATTTATAGATGAAGAGCAAAGTCTTATTTATATTGACATCTGGGATTCAATGCTCGATAGCAACGGTAATCCTGATCCCTCATTATTTCTTGAAGACATGCTTCATATGAATGAAAAAGGATATGATATCTGGAAAAAAGTTCTTGAAGACAAACTGATAAAATAGCCTGTAACATGAGAATATTTCAGCCTTTTTTGTTGACATTGTTTTTTGCTGCTTTGCTGATCTCGTGCAATAAATCAGTGAAGCATACTTCCGATAAGGAAATGGATGCTTTTATTACGAGCCTGATGCAGAAAATGACAATTGAAGAAAAAATCGGGCAACTGAATCTGCTTGCAGGCTATGAAGGCATTATCACAGGGCAGGTTACAGCGTCTGAGATTGGAAAAAATATAAAGGAGGGCAGGGTAGGAGCCTTACTTAACGTGAAATCGCTTGAAAAAATCCGGGCTTTACAGGAAGTGGCGGTAATTGAAAGCCGGCTCGGGATCCCTTTGATATTTGGAATGGATGTCATTCATGGATATAAAACAATTTTCCCTATTCCTCTGGCGCTGGCAAGTAGTTTTGATATGGAACTTATTGAGCAAAGTGCACGTATTGCAGCTATTGAAGCAAGTGCCGATGGCATATGCTGGAATTTCTCACCTATGGTTGATATTACCCGTGACCCGCGATGGGGTCGGATAGCTGAAGGAGGGGGTGAAGATCCCTTTCTGGTTTCCAGAATTGCGGAAGCCTTTGTTCGTGGATATCAGGGAGATGACCTTGCTGATTCTCATACTATCATGGCTTGTGTAAAACATTTTGCATTATATGGAGCCGCTGAGGCAGGGCGTGATTACAACACCACTGATATGAGCCGTATTCGCATGTTCAATGAGTATTTTCCTCCTTTTCTGGCTGCTATCAAAGCAGGTGCTGGCAGTATTATGACTTCCTTTAACGAGGTTGATGGTATTCCGGCATCGGGAAATAAATGGCTGCTTACGGAAGTGTTGCGGAATCAGTGGGATTTTAAAGGTTTCGTGGTTACTGATTATACAGCCATTAACGAAATGGTCAATCATGGTGTTGGCGATTTGCAAACAGTTTCTGCATTGGCTTTAAATGCAGGCGTTGATATGGATATGATTGGCGAAAGCTATATCTCTACGTTGGGAAGATCATTTGAGCAGCGAAAAATTACTGAATCTATGATTGAACGATCATGCCGCAGAATTCTGGAAGCTAAATATGAGCTTGGCCTTTTTAAGAATCCTTATCTGTATTGCGAACCCGAAAGAATTGAAAAAGAAATTTTTACAGAAAAGAACAATGAAATAGCCCGCGATATTGCCGCTCAGACTTTTGTCTTGCTGAAAAATCAGGATTATTTGATGCCATTGCAGAAAAAAGGGAAAATCGCTCTTATTGGACCTCTGGCTGATAATAAGATGAACATGGCAGGTATGTGGAGCGTTTCAGCAGATCATTCGCAATCGGTTACTGTGCTCAAAGGATTCAGGGATGCTGTTTCAGGCCGGGCAGAGATCATTTATGCAAAAGGCTGTAATATTATAGATGACCCTGAATATATCCGGCGTATTGCAGCACACGGAGGTCTGGATGCTGATAAACTGAAAACTCCCGAGGAACTACTTGATGAAGCAATAAATGCAGCACTGAATTCAGATGTAGTGATAGCAGTAATGGGAGAAGCTGCTGAGATGAGCGGAGAAAGCGCTAGTCGTTCCGATATTTCATTGCCCGGAAATCAGCAGCAATTGCTGAAAGCATTACTGAAAACCGGAAAACCCGTAGTTTTGGTTCTTTTCACAGGACGACCTTTAACACTGACATGGGAAAATGAAAATATTCCTGCTATTCTGAACGTCTGGTTTGGAGGCACTCAAACCGGAAATGCAGTTGCAGACGTGATTTTTGGCAATGTGAATCCCTCAGGCAAACTGCCGGTTAGCTTTCCGCGAAATGTAGGTCAGATTCCTGTTTATTACAGTCATAAAAACACAGGTCGTTCTCTACCGGAAGGTGAGTGGTACACTAAATACCTGTCAAATTATCTCGACATTCCAAACGAACCCTTATATCCATTTGGATATGGTCTGAGCTACACTGAATTTGAGTATTCCGGACTAAAACTGGATAAACAAATACTTACTGAGGGTGACAGGTTAAATGTTCAGGTTACGCTAAGCAATACCGGGAATTATGATGGTGCTGAAGTTGTGCAGCTATACATCCGCGATGTTGTTGGAAGTATTACCCGCCCTGTGAAAGAGCTTAAAGGGTTCAGAAAAGTATTTCTGAAAGCCGGTGAATCGCAGAAAGTATCTTTTACATTAACTACTGAAGACCTTAAATTCTATAATTATGATCTTGAGTATGATTATGAACCGGGTGAATTTCTGATCATGACAGGAGGTAATTCCAGAGATGTACTCACTGCTTCTTTTTTATTACAATAATCCGGTTACAATTATAGAATTATTACTTTTGAACTCTTTAAATTTACGTCACTATAACCCGAATTAAATCTTTTAGTATGAATACAGGCAAGACCACAGGTTATCAGGTAGGGAATGTTAACCATGTCCGAATCCTGGCATTGACGATTGTTGCAGCACTTGGCGGCTTTTTATTTGGTTTCGACAGTGGGGTTATCAACGGCACTATACATGCACTACAGGAGGCTTTCAATTCCGATGATGTTGGTACAGGTTTCAATATTGCATCTATGTTACTTGGATGCGCTGTTGGTGCTTTTTTTGCCGGAAATATGGCAGATAAAATTGGTAGAAAGAAAACCTTGCTGATAGCTGCAATATTTTTTATTATTAGCGCCTGGGGTTCAGGAATTGCTTCCAGCTCCACCGAATTTGTTATCTACAGGATACTTGGAGGACTTGCCGTTGGAGCAGCAAGTATTATATCGCCGGCATATATTGGCGAAATTGCACCTCCTCATATCAGGGGAAGGCTTATATCATTACAGCAGCTTGCAATAGTTCTGGGTTTGTTCATGGCTTTTTTCTCCAATTACAATATTGCTCTTGGTGCCGGCGGAGCTGCTGAAACTTTCTGGTGGGGTTACAAAGCATGGCAATGGATGTTCTGGATAGAAATTCTACCGGCATCGCTGTTTTTTCTGTTCCTTTTTCTTATTCCTGAATCACCACGCTATCTTGTTGCAATCGGGAAACATGAAAAGGCTCGTAATATCCTTGCAAAACTTACTGAAATAAAAACAGCAAATCTACAAGTTGAATCCATAAGAAAAACAGTTATAGGAGAGCGTAAATCCCGGCTTTCTGATATAATAAATCCTGGTTCCGGAAAAATTTATACTATCGTTTGGGTAGGTATGGCATTGGCTGCTTTGCAGCAGTTTACCGGAATAAATGTTGTGTTTTACTATGGCTCAGTTTTATGGCAGGCGGCAGGTTTCACTGAAGCCGATGCTTTGCTTACCAATGTTATAAGCGGTTCGGTAAATGTGCTGTTTACTTTCGTTGCAATAGCCCTAGTTGACCGCGTTGGACGAAAACCTTTACTGCTTATCGGAGCTTTGGGGCAGGCACTTATGCTTGGTATACTGGCTCTCATATTTGCATACGGCTCAAAAGACAGTGCTGCAGGTCTCGAATTGACAGGTAAGACAGGCATTATGGCTTTACTGGCCGCCAATGCTTATATTGCATTTTTTGCCTTCACCTGGGGTCCCGTTATGTGGGTAATGCTTGGCGAAATGTTCCCAAACAAATTCAGGGGTGCTGCCCTTGCTGTAGCAGGATTGGTTCAGTGGGGCTCTAATTTTTTGATAACCATATCATTCCCTATCCTGTTGACATCTATTGGTTTGGGTATGTCATACGGGATTTATGCAGCTTTCGGGCTGATAGCATTCTGGGTCGTTAAAAAATATGTTACCGAAACCAAAGGCAGAACCCTTGAACAAATATCAATGGATCATGGTGGGTGAGAATACAAGTGAGTGTTTTGAAATTTAAATTTTTGATAATCAGTTTTATGAGAATAAAGTTGATAAAAATAGTTTTATTTGCAGCAATGGTATCTTTTCCCGGTTCCTATATTGTTTTAGGGCAGGATAACAGCCTCTACGAAAAAAGAATATTCATCAGCGGACAGGACAGCCTCCTGTACCGGGTCATGTTTCCCGAAGATTTTGATCCTTCCGGAAAATACCCTTTGATTTTCTTTCTTCACGGTGCCGGTGAGCGAGGCGATGATAATGAAAAGCAGCTTGTGCATGGTGGTTCATTTTTCGCTTCTGAGTTTAACCGTAAAAACTATCCTGCAATTGTTATTTTTCCGCAGTGTAAAACTGATAATTACTGGGCTAATGTGGTGTTTTCGACCAATGATGACGGAAGCCGCAATTTTGATTTCAACCCAACAGAAGAAGCTAAACCTCCTATGAGCTATTTGATGGAGCTTATTGATTCTTATCTTTCCGAACCCTATGCCGATCTGCAACGTGTTTATATAGGAGGACTTTCAATGGGAGGTATGGGAACTTTTGAATTGCTCTTTCGAAAACCTGAGATTTTTGCTGCAGCTTTTCCGATTTGTGGGGGTGGAAATCCGGATTTTATAAATGCCGGTATCAGGAATGTGAAAATAAGGGCATTCCATGGCGAAGAAGATACAGTGGTAAAGCCTGTATTATCAGTAAGAATGATTGAAGCTTTCAAAGCAGCGGGTGCTGATGCCAGACTTACACTTTATCCCGGAGTCGGGCATAATGCATGGGATTATGTCTTTAAAGAAGAGGGATTGTTGCCCTGGCTTTTCTCATGTCATAAATAATAGTTTAAGGGTTCTGAGAAAACTTATTATTCTAAAATTAAGATATAGCATGTCTGCAGGATGCTGTCCCAAAAGTGTGTAAAGCACAAAAAGATCAATTATGATTATTTCACATAAAAATCACATACTAAGTCATCGGCAAAACAGCTTGGACTATTTCGTAAATACAAATCGTATAAATTACAAAACCCCGGGCAATAGTTTAATGTCCATCATCCGGGGTCTTATACTATTACAGAATACTGTTATTACTTGAAAATCAGTAGCGTGTGATCAGGGCAATTTTTTTGAAGTCTTTTAAACTGCCTTCTTTCAGGAATACTACATCACCACCATTTTTCAGGTTGTTTTCTATCATATCATCCACTATATCATCAATATCGTTTTTCGATGAAATTTCTTCATAAGCGATAGGGGTAAATACTCCGTCATCTTCTCTTACCGGCTGATAATAGCCTTCTTCAACAAAAATTGTTTTTCCCCGCCCTTCAAGAGTCGCATTCCATATTTCATTAAGATCAGCCAGATAGTTTCCTGTTCCCAGAGCCTTTTCCAATTCAGAAATGCGGGAACGTTCTTTTTGAATGACTAATTCTTTAATATCGGTCCATACTTCTTTTATCAGATTACTTGATTTTTCATCGAAGTTTTTCAATAAAATATGACCTAAAATGGTATTGGGATAATCAGCTACCTTTAAAAACTGATGATAATTAGTCTCTTCTGAATAAATGACAACAGAATGAGGCTCCTGTTTCCTGACTACATTTAGTGCTTTATCAACTCTGTTAAAAAGCTCCTGAGTTAAATTAGTCACTCTGTTTGCATTTGCTGATTCAGCCTTTGACATGGAAAGCAGGGCTTTATCCTCAAAAGGGAAACCATCCCTTTTAATCTCTTCTACAACAGCATCGCTGCTTGCAAGGATAAGTCTTGCTTTTCCTTTGGTAAAAGCTAAAAGATAATAGTCTGTATCTCTGTTCAACGCCCTTGCAATAGAGCGGGTAGCAAATGTATCGTCAATGATCAGTCGTGTATTTACATTTATTGGCAGACGAATATATTCTGCAACATCATCATTAACAAAAAGCAGTAATCCCAGATCGTTGTGCCTGTGATCTATTTCTTCTGCTAACTTCTGTAGTTTCTCAGTATATTTTTTAGAAATATCAGCACTATATTCATTCGTTAAACGTACTGATGCCTGTGAAATTAAATTTCTTAGAAGAATAGGATCTTGTTGACTGTCAGGATGTGTTTTATGTGTTTTCAGAATTACAGTAACACAAACAGGTGCTTTGATTTTACTAAGTCTTTTAAAGGTTTCTCTCATAATTAAGCATTTAAATTTGTGGTATTTTAATTTATTCAGATAAAATATTTTTTGCAAAAATAGCCCTTTTTATTGTATGGGGAAGTATATATGCCCGTAACTACTGCCTTTCTCTAATGCAAATACCTGATTCATAGCGCATTGGTGCTTTTAATAGCTATATTGCTAACTTCAGGGTTCTGATGCTGTCTTTACTATTTTGGTAGTGAAAATCCCGATTTCATTGATCTCTGTTCCATGATCCTGGAAATACAGAAAAGGATAATCCGTTGTCTTGAATAAAATTTTCTGAAAACTCCTTACTTTTGCTTAAAAAGATTTTGGTGATTTTTTACCAAAGCTTGTGAAACAGGATATCACAAATGCTAGTATTTTGCGCTGTTATAAACCTAACTTGCAATGCCGGAAGAAATAAATGATAAAAAGGTCTTTTCTTTGCTTGAGGTAACTCAGAGTATTGAAAGAACTCTTGCCGACAGATATAAAAGTTCATTCTGGGTAAAAGCAGAGATGAGCAAACTCAACTTTTACAAGCACTCCGGTCATTGTTATCCCGATCTTGTTGAGAAGAAGGACGGGAAAGTCATAGCTCAGATAAGGGCGCATTTATGGAGGGACGATTATTTCAGAGTGAACAGCAACTTCCTGAGGGTCTTAAATGAACCATTAAAAGACGGGATCAAGATTCTGTTTCTTGCCAGAGTAGCCTACGACCCGGTTTACGGGCTTGCCCTCTGGATAATGGATATTGACCCGGGCTATACGCTTGGCGATCTGGAAAAAGAAAAACAGGAAACAATAAAACGCCTCAGGGAAGAAGGTGTCTATAATAAAAATAAATCTCTAAAAATTGCATTGCTTCCGCAACGTATCGCAATTATTTCAGTTGAAACAAGTAAGGGATACGCTGATTTTATAAAAGTGATTGAAACGAATTCATGGAATTATAAGTTTTTTCATCATTTGTTTCCTTCCCTGTTGCAGGGCGATAATGCAGTTCAAAGTATAATATATCAGTTGAGCCTGATCAAAAAAGTCAGGGATCATTTTGATGTTGTTGCAATTATTCGCGGGGGTGGGGGCGATGTTGGACTTTCATGCTATAATAATTATGAACTGGCAAAAGAGATAGCATTGTTTCCATTACCTGTGATAACAGGCATAGGACATGCGACAAATGAAACAGTTTCGGAAATGATATCATATATGAATGCCATTACTCCAACCAAACTGGCAGAATATCTGCTGCAGGCGTTTCATAATTTCTCAGTACCGGTTCATGAAGCCGAAAGAATAATAACTGACAGAGCTAAGCGAATTCTAAATGAAGAAAATGTCAGATTTCAATCTGAGATCAAATTATTTCGCTCAGTCACTGAAAATGTCCTCTCAATGAACCGGAGTAAGGTCAGAAGCCTTACAAATTCATTGCTTCAGCATGTCAGGTTCATAATCAGGACCAGGGAAGAATCCCTGAGAACAGCCAGATCGGAAATTGTTAAATGGACGAATATGTTCATCAAAGATGCCGGACAAGACCTTAAGGATTTTGCACTAACAATCAGTAAGGACGCTAAGGCACAGTTAAAACGTTTTATCTTTATCCTCTTTCAATCAAAAGATAGTTTGCAACTCAGGAGTGGATTTGTGTTCAGGGAGAATTTAACGAAATTGAATAATATTGAGAAAAACATTCAAAATATGAGTCCTGAAAATGTTTTAAAGCGTGGGTACAGTATTACACTTCTTAACGAAAAGCCTGTCAGGAGCTATATACAGGTGGGGGAGGGCGACATTTTAAACACTACCCTGTATGAAGGGGAAATTATCAGCATTGTTAATTTAACTAAAAAGAATGAAAATGAGTAAGCAAATAGATTATACCGAAGCTTTTGAGGAACTTCAGAAGATAGTTACTGAAATTGAAATGGGTGAGATAACTGTTGATGAGCTTTCAGAAAAAGTAAAACGAGCCGCACAACTTATCAAGATCTGCAAATCTAAGCTCAGCACTACTGAGGAAGATGTAAATAAGATCCTGCAGGAGCTTGATTCCGGACTTAAAGAAGACGAATAGCGGAATATTATGTTTGCTTTAGCAACCGTCTTACACAAAGGCTTGTAAAAAACTGGTTTATACATTTTTCAAACTTGCCTGCGAGTTGTTATCCTTTTTGATTCAATGGTTTGGATCAAAGCTGTTGGTAATGTTTTAATTAGAGTATGATTTTTTACAATAAAATTATAGCTTTGCAGAATAAGATCAAAAAATATTCAAATGCGTATTCTACTTAAACTTGAATTGCAGAATTCTATAAAAAACATACTACCAGTGAACTATCAGTATCCGTTGTCGGCATGGATATATAAAACAATACATGAAGGAGATCATAAGTTTGCGGAGTTCCTACATAATAAAGGATTTGAGGCAGGATCAAAATCCTTTAAATTTTTTACATTTTCAATGCTTGGTTTTGATAAAGGCGGTTATAGTATTAATGGCGATCGTTTACATATTCTTAATAAAAAGGCAAAGCTTGAATTATCATTTTTAATACCTGATGCCCTGCAATATTTTATTGAAGGTTTGTTTCAAAATCAGAACTTTACTATTGGTGATACTAAAACTCAGGTTCCTTTTATTGTCAGGACAGTAGAAGTAAAATCATTGTTGGAATTTAAGGAAGATATGATTTTTCGGACGCTTTCACCATTAATTGTCAGCCAGAATGTGGAAGATAGCCGTTATGCAAAATATCTTGAGCCTGAAGACAGTAATTTTGAAAGAATCTTTTTTGATAATCTTGTAAGAAAATATGCTGCTGCTCTGAATGCCGAACTTATTACTAATAATTATGGTTCAGCCAATTATGATATGAAGCTTGAAATAATGAGCAAATCAAGAAAGAAAGGATTGACAATAAAAGCAGGAACCCGTGAGCAAACTAAAATAATAGGGTATATGTTCGATTTCAGGATTACGGCACCGGTTGAACTTATTAAAATAGGTTATCTGGCAGGCTTTGGTGAAAAGAATTCGCTTGGACTTGGTTGTGTTCAAACATTATAATGTGTTGAAATTGTGATAAGTAACTGTTAGTAAAAAATTGAATTATGGATCAACCTAAAATGGAACGACTACTAAAGCTAATGATGCTGCTTACGGCAAACCGAACCTATACTGTGAGCGATCTTGCCTATCGTCTTGATACCACTGTACGGACTATTTATAGGTATATTGATACCTTAAGGGAAGCCGGTTTTATCATTAAAAAGGATAATAATTTTTACAGAATTGACAAATCATCACGCTATTTTAAAAATATCAGCAGTCTGATACACTTTACTGAAGAGGAAGCCTTGGTATTGAAGAGTGCTATAGAAAGCATAGATGAGAACAATCTGATAAAACAAAACTTGAAAAAGAAACTATATACGGTTTACGATTATCGCATTCTGGCTGAAACGATTACCAAAGGTAAGAATGCTCAAAACATAAATTCATTGGTTGAGGCAATACAAGCAGAAAAACAGGTGATACTCAGAGGCTATAGCTCAGCACATAGTAGTAAAGTGAGCGACCGGCTTGTAGAACCTTTTGCCTTTACAACCAATTATATTCAAATCTGGGCTTATGATACTGTTTCGGAAACCAATAAATTGTTCAAAGTTTCGCGAATAAACAAAGTAGAAGTAAGTGAAACTCCCTGGCAGTCAAAAGAAAGGCATATCGAAACCCAGATTGATATTTTCAGGATCAGTAGTAAAGAAAGTCTTCCGGTAAAAATTGTGATGTCGCTCAGGGCTGCAAACCTGCTGATAGAAGAATACCCCCTCGCAGAAAAACACCTTCAACGAATTAACGATAACTGCTGGATTCTACAAACCGAAGTATGCAGCTATGAAGGCATTGGACGTTTTGTCAATGGGTTGATTGGTGAAATTGAAAGTATTGAACCAGAGGAATTTAGACAGTTTCTGGTTCAAAAACTTGAGACCGGACTAAAAAAATTAAAAATATTTTCATCAGTGACATAAGTTGTCAAAAAATAAATGTTACTTTGTGAATTGATAAAGATGTTTTTTTATTACTGAAGTACGAAAATTAAATTACACATTGGATAATGAGTACAAGACAAAACTATACATATGAAAAAAAATAAAGAATACAATATTGAGTATGAATGGTTAATTAAACCTACAGGTGACCCATTTGCCGATGCAGGAGGTTTTGTAATTGATTATTTATCTGAAAAATTTCCTGAAAAGGATCTTCTGGAACTGATTGACTACATTACAAAAATCTATGTTGAAAAATGGGGTGGAAAACTAAATGCCTTCTTTCTTAACTCTAAAATTACCCAACCAGCTTTTAATGAATCTCGGAAAATCGAAGAAACAGTCAAGTACTTTGAAGCCCTTGTAAAAGAAGTTGAATTTTCGGAGGTAGGATACTGTAGAATGACTGGACGAGAAACCAAATTGTTTTTTGCTGGGCGTGACAATTCAATAATGACAGGCTCTGGAACATTAATAAACTTTCACCACTTTTTCCAGAAAGGAATTTCCCTTTCAAAAGAAGCACTGGTTCGGATTCACTTTGTTCCTTTTGCCTGCCAACAATTACAAGGAAAAATTAGCTTGATGCAAAGCAGCAATGAGTTATTAAGCAAATTATTTGTAAAAATGACCATTGAAAAAAATCTTCATGAAATTGCCATTGGTCTTTCTGAGGGAGTTACAAAGTCGGATTACAACAAACCTGCAAATGCAATTTTTGATTTCTTTGACTCTGCTCTTTTATATTTAGCTGAATTCCGTGAAGGCGAAATTCTACCTTCCTTAACGTTGTATCACTTCACAAATTTTGGGGCTAGTCCCCAAATACAAATATATCAACTTCCAGCTAAAATCTTTTTATTCTATAGAACTTGCCAACAACCTCGTTTCAAAGAGGATTGGCAAAGGTTTGTGCGTTCACACTACTATGATGGAAAACACAAAGAATTTAAATACAATCAACAATCAAAAAATTTCGAATTACCAAAATTAAAAGATACCGAGCTTATCCACTACGATGAATACAAACAATGGTCTAACCGGATTTTAAATAAACTATTAATAAATGAAACCATTCGACCTGAAATTTTGCGTTGGTCTCGCAAACATCCATTCAATTTTGAGATTGTATCAATATATCAACAAAACATTATAGGTATGAAAAAAGAAACCATTAACAAGATTAAAGAGTTGGCTGCTTTCCTTGTAAGAGAGGAAGATGCTGACAGAATTAAGAAAAGGATCAGAGCGCTGGATAGCGCAAAAAACGCATCAGCACTACGACGTTTTATCTTAAAAGATGTAGTTGCTGCAAATTATGTAGAAGGAAACGATAAAATAATCGTTTCTGTTGATGATTATATAAATTATCTTTTCCCAGATGGTTCATATTGGGGTGAGATTAGAGACTTATTGCTTATAGCTATTTATCAGGAGCTACATGAAAGGGAAATTATTTCCGACGAATTGAATGTTGAATTAGATTCTGAAATAGAAGAAGAATTAATTAACGAATAAACCAAAAAAATATGAAAAACTTAAAAACACAGGGATTTGTCCTGATTGATGTAGATGTTGTGGCATTAAATAATGCTGGAAAAAACACTCAAAGCCTCAACGACAATGCTGTTGCTACGAAAACAATTCGAAAAAACGGTCGAAGTTATGTTTATGTTTCGGGGCAGGCTTGGCGTTATTGGTGGCGTGAAGCATTACAAAAGAATCAGGGATGGGAGTTATCTCCAATTACGCGAGATGGTAAAATTGCATTTACTAATGCAGATCCTTTGAAATATCCGGATGACGATGTATTTGGGTACATGAGAGCAGCTAAGGATGCAGAAATAGATGAAAGTGGAGAACCTGTAAAAGATAAAAAGGGTAATATTAAAATGACTAATGTAACAGTAACCAGAGTATCTCCATTGAAGAATTCCGCCATTATTTCAGCTGCAAGCGTCCGTCCCGAAGAAAGTTTTTCGAGTATGGCACGGCATGAAGGCGCTGCTGTACCTTATGAAAAACAAGAATATTCTGCTATTATGAAAGGTATGTTTAGTTTAGACCTTTCTATGCTAGGTACTTTCTCAAACTATGATAGAAGTGGCTATAAAAATTTGTCTGTTAAATTACAGGAAGAAGCTCTTGAAAACGGGGCTCAAGAAATAGATGATCCATTTGTATTCGATTCTAATGGAAAACCCAAGAAATTAATTCGACTTTCAAAAGAAATTCGCCAGAAGCGAGCTAATGATACCATCCAGGCAATTAAAACTATTTCAGGAGGAGCTATGCAAACCAACAACATGGGCGATGTTACTCCTAAATTTATAATTCTTGCTACTACGACAACCGGCAATCATCCGTTTAGCCACATTGTAGGAAATAAAGGTCAACGCGACGAAGAGGTTGTTTTCAATTTTGAAGGATTGGTTGAAGCATTGAAAGATTATAAGGACACTTTCGAGGGAACTGTATTTATAGGTCGTCGCAGCGGATTTATGGATGAGATTGCTAATGATCTTAAATCACTGGAAGAGATGAGTAATACTCTTCCAGTGGTGAAAATTCTTTCTGTGAACGAAGCTATAGACCAGTATTGTGAACAAATGAAAGCTCAAATAGAATAATGAAGGCACACCGTATCAAAATAAACTCATGGACTTCAAGCTTTAGATACCCGAATCTTATTTCGGGCTTTCAACCAACGCTTGAGGTTCCTCCTGTGAGTACAGTTATGGGCTTAATAAATGCGGCTTCGGGTAAATACTTGGAGAACCAACAAATTGATATTGGCTATTATTTTGATTTTAAGATTAAAGCTGTTGACTTGGAAACAATTTATCAAATCAAAGCAAATTATAAGAATTATCCAGACAACACCGTGAAATCCAATGTAATACAACGAGAATTTCTTTACGATTGTCAGTTATTTCTTTTTTTAAATGATGAGGAATTGGTTTCCTTCTTTTACAAACCCGCATACCAGCTTTTGTTAGGGCGAAGCAGTGATTTGGCAGGAGTTGAAAGCATCAAAAAAGTTGAACTACAAAAAGTTAACAATGCACAATTTTCTGGACAGGTTATTCCATTTAATGGTAACCATTTGCCGGGACAAATTCAGGCTTTACCCTCATACTTTAGCAATACAATTCCCCGTAAAAATCTTGGAACAGAACCGTACTCTGTAATATCCTACAACAACCCAGTTCATTCACAATTAACCGGATTCAGATCTGAGTTGGAAGAATTCGATAGCGATATTTACATTCACAAGATTAAAGTATGATAACAAATACACAGGAGGTTCTGGCCAAATCAGAACCTCCTGTATCTTTAAAGCAACACATCAACGAATGCCTTAGCGTTTTAGAATCGCTACAAAAAGCATTTGGGAGATTGCCTGTTAACGATTTACACCATTTCTGGGGGATTGTTCGTTTAGGCGTTATTTTCCACGATTTAGGAAAGTCGCATACCGGATTTCAAAAAATGCTAAAAGGAAATTCTAAAGATTGGTATCACCAAAGGCACGAACTGTTTTCTACCCCTTTTATCGATCGTTTGGTCATGCCAGAAAAAGATAAATTTCTTTTAAAACTAATTGTTATTGGTCATCATAAAGATTTTAATTTTCTATTTGACCATATTCAACATGGATATAAAACGAGTGAAGATATCTTTTCATTCACAGAAGATGGGAAACTAGATTGGGGTGAAGAAACACAGAAAATTGATGATCAATTTATTCATTATTTCCTCAAAGAATACAATGTTTCCCTAAAATCAAATTCACTAATTTTACCACTTCAACTAGTTAAGGATTATATGCGTAATCCTATCAATACATCGAACATCGATTTCAGAGAATTGCTTTTAGCTGCTGGAGCACTGAAACAGTGCGATCATTCAGCTTCTGCGGGTATTTTTAAGGTAAGCATTTTAGAAAAAAAGAATTTCGCTTTTTTGTATGAAACTAAATGGGATTTATACTTCCATCAAAAAAAGGCTTCTGAAACTCTTGGAAACATTGTGCTTACTGCTCCCACTGGTTCAGGCAAAACCGAAGCATCGTTGATGTGGTTGCACAAACAGATTAAAGAATTTGGACAAGGACGTACATTTTATATCCTTCCGTTTACTGCTTCAATTAATGCCATGTTTGAAAGACTTAATGAAAAGATGCAGGGTAACAATGAAATTGTTGGAGTAGTTCATGGAAAGCTTTCTGAATACATTGAAAGCCGTTTTGGTGAAGAATCTTATAGTTGGCAGAATGAGAAACTAAAAAATGAACTTAAAGATAGCTATCGTGCATTGGTGCCAGCAATAAAAATAGCTACACCTTTTCAGCTATTAAAGTCAATTTTCGGGTTAAAAGGTTTTGAAAAAGGAATTTTTGAAATGAGTGGAGGTTATTTCATTTTTGATGAAATTCATGCCTACGACCCGGAAGTAACAGCCCAAATAAAAGTGTTGATAGAGTTTGCAACCCAATTTTTGAACGTGAAAGTCTGCTTAATGACTGCTACCTTGCCAACATTCTTAAAAAAAGAGCTTACTGATGCCATTGGCGAACATTCAGAAATAAGTGCAGATGAGGAACTCTACCAATCCTTTATTCGCCACCGTATTAAAGTAGCTGATGGGCTACTCTCAGACCATATTGATGAAATTCAACAAAGATTAGATACTGGAGAAAAAGTCTTGGTGGTTAGCAATACGGTAAAACAAGCTCAAGCAATCTATAGTCGGTTGGAAACTTCAAAAAAGGTTTTATTGCACAGTGCTTTTAATGGAACTGACCGTAACCGGAAAGAAGCTGTACTAGTGTTGGGCGAAGTAAAACTTTTGGTTGGCACGCAAGCTATTGAAGTGAGTTTGGATATTGACTACGATGTGATTTTTACTGAACCTGCTCCACTCGATGCCTTATTACAACGGTTTGGTCGTGTAAACCGAAATCACGAAAATATGAAATATTGTCCTCCGTGCGACTGTATTGTTTTCACCGAACGCAACGATGTTGATAAGTATATTTATAAAAACGAGGATGTTATTGAAAGAACATTGGATGCATTGAAAACCATTCAATCTAAAAATTCAGGCATAGTTTCTGAAAACGAACTTCAATTCTATATCGATCAGGTTTACCCCAATTGGTCTGAAAAAGAAAAAGAAGATTTCGATAGAGTATATGCACATTTGAGCACAGATGTTCGGGAAAACCTTGCTCCATTTATCTATTATCTGCATCGCGAAGAAGAATTCGAAAAGCAGTTTGATGGAATTAAAGTTCTTCCGATAAGTTTGAAGAGCAAATATCAAGAACTTTTAGAAGCGAATAAATTCATCAAAGCCGAATCATTAAAAGTATCAATTACAACGCGACGTTTTGCATCCATCATTTCAAAGGATGAGATTTATCGCGATACCTTGGCTTTTCAACTACTAAAAAAAGAAGAAATTAAAGAACATTCCTATTTCATCATCGACCGAAAATATGACGATGAGTTAGGTTTGCAATTGGACGTTGAAGAAAGAAATTTTGATGCTATTATTTTCTAATATTCTATAATAATAGGCTTATGAGCATGCCCATGCACATCACAGGAACCCATTTCAACTACTTTCTGGTATGTCATCGTAAACTGTGGTTATTTGCTAATGGAATACAGATGGAACATTCTTCTGAACTGGTAGAAATGGGTAAACTGATTCATGAAACAAGTTATCCGGCTCGTCCTTCTATGTTTGAAGAAGTAGAAATTGATGGTATTAAAATTGACTTCTACGATTCAAAAAATAGGGTAATTCACGAAATAAAAAAATCTGACAAACTTGAGCAAGCCCATGAAATGCAGCTCAAATACTACATCTGGGTTCTCGAACAGCATGGCATTGAGGATGTAATTGGTGTACTGGAATACCCAAAGCTTAGAAAAACAGAAAAAATATATTTGAGCGATTTTGATAGACAGCAGTTTTCGTCACTAATTAGTAACATAAAAGCAATTATCCAAGAGGAATACTGCCCTGATAAAATTAAAAAGGGGATATGTAAAAATTGTGCATATAACGATTTTTGCTGGTCAACGGAATTGGAGTGATCTTTATCACAATCAGCCAAATTGATGGTACTTATAGGTTTGTATAAAATGGCTTATGAAGATATCACGGTGATAGAATAAAATAATTTTGGTATTATAACCCTAAAGGAAAATGATTTGATGTATAATAACAGACTGGTGGAATAATTTTATGATGATTTAATTACAGAAAAAGTTTTAGCAAATACATTGTTATTCAGTATGAAGCAAACCTATTACTTATTTAACCCTGGTCGTTTATCGCGCAAAGACAACACACTGAAGTTTGTTCCTTTTGATGAAGAAGGCAATGAAGGACCTCCACGATATCTTCCTGTTGAGAATGTTGAAGAGTTTTATACTTTCGGTGCCCTTGATGCAAACAGCAGTTTATATAATTTTCTTGGAAGGCATGGTATAAGTGTTCATTATTTTGATTACTACGAAAATTATACAGGTTCATTTATGCCACGTGATGGATTATTGTCGGGTAAGATGCTTGTAAAACAAGTAGAAGCATATCAAAAAAACACTTCACGAATTATAATTGCCCGAAAATTTGTTGAAGGCGCTGCTTTTAACATTTTGAAAAACCTAAAATATTATCATAACAGGGGGAAAGATCTTACAGAAATAATTACAGCGATTGAAAATCTTTCTTCTTCAATTGGTTCATATAACCAGATAAATGAATTAATGGGGATTGAAGGAAATATCAGACAGTATTATTACGATGCTTTTAACCTGATAATAAATACTTTTGAGATGGGTGTCCGAACTAAGCAACCGCCACAAAATGAGGTAAATGCATTAATATCGTTTGGAAATATGATGTGTTATTCACAATGTCTCAGAGCTATTCATCAAACACAGCTAAACCCCACTATAAGTTATCTTCATTCGCCTGGTGATAGGCGATATTCACTTGCGCTGGATATTGCTGAAATATTTAAACCTCTGTTGGTAGATCGCACGATTTTTAAAGTTTTGAATAAAAGAGAAATACAAAGCACGGATTTTGAACAGAAACTGAACAGAATTATACTGACTGAAAAAGGAAAGAAAACATTTGTGTCTTCTTTCGAAAACAGGCTGAATGAAACAATAAAACACAGATCATTAAATCGGAATGTAAGTTATCGTCATCTTATAAAACTTGAATGTTATAAATTAAGCAAACATATATTGGGTATAGAAGAGTATAAACCCTTTAAAGCCTGGTGGTAGGAAGGAATGAACTATGTATGTTATATTGGTTTATGATGTTGGAGAGAAGCGTGTTGGTAAGATGCTTAAATTATGTCGTAAATATCTTAATTGGATTCAAAATTCAGTATTTGAGGGCGAAATAACTGAAGTAAAGCTAACAGAATTAGAAATTAAGGCAAAACATATTATGGATCTTGAAAAAGATAGTATTATCATATTTAAAGCCAGACAAGAGAAATGGCTTGATAAACAAATTGTTGGCATTGAGCGTAGTGGACTGGAAAATATAATATAATCGTCTGTGAGATTTTTATAATTAATAAAATAGCATTTTAACCGAATAATTATTAAGTATTTTATGTATTTTGCTAAAACACAGATATTTATCAACATCGTCGCTGCCCGGCAAAAAACTTGTTATCAGACATTGACGATTTTATTATTAGTTTTTACTATATTTGCCTTTTATAAGCCATTGATTAGTAGTTGTATTTGCTGGTAAATCTGACGGCTTTTAATCGTACCATAATGGAATTGAAATGGCACTGGTGTGGGCTTGCAGGGCTGGGTAAATGCCCTTTTAATCGTACCATAATGGAATTGAAATGTTTTACGGTTGTGCTTCCTCCCCTGACCGCACCGCCTTTTAATCGTACCATAATGGAATTGAAATATCCTGTATTATTTACAATCAAATCTGCAAACTCTTTCTTTTAATCGTACCATAATGGAATTGAAATAAGACTATCTTTCCAGAACACGAAATAGCAACTTTGTCTTTTAATCGTACCATAATGGAATTGAAATAAATTCTAATGTAACCATGAAATTTTCAGGAATAGCTTTTAATCGTACCATAATGGAATTGAAATTGTTCTAACATCATCAATATTTGTTAGTTTAAATCCTTTTAATCGTACCATAATGGAATTGAAATCATTTCGAGCTGAGACCTTTTCTGAGCGTCAAGGACTTTTAATCGTACCATAATGGAATTGAAATTATATATGATAAGTCATGAGTTGATCTTTGGAACGGCTTTTAATCGTACCATAATGGAATTGAAATTCAATGAATTGTGCGATTGTAGTTTTCATGTCTTTCTTTTAATCGTACCATAATGGAATTGAAATTTGTCTTAATTCTTTCGAATACGGCATCATGTGACTTTTAATCGTACCATAATGGAATTGAAATTTTCAAACTCAACACAGAAAGGAGCATCAACTTTACTTTTAATCGTACCATAATGGAATTGAAATATGGCATATTCTATGAAAAAGATGGCAAGATAGTTTCACTTTTAATCGTACCATAATGGAATTGAAATTACTTTTCGTATAGGGTAGCGTTCAAAAATTTCTTTTACTTTTAATCGTACCATAATGGAATTGAAATTGAGATATACTTTCATGGAAAACATAAGCATGTCACTTTTAATCGTACCATAATGGAATTGAAATACTGTCATACTACTTCTCCAAATGTATGATAAGTCACTTTTAATCGTACCATAATGGAATTGAAATAAGTTTTTACTGATTGTCATTTTCTTCTGATTTTTTCTTTTAATCGTACCATAATGGAATTGAAATAAGTTGTTCGCGTTGCTCTTCAGTATATAAGTAACTTTTAATCGTACCATAATGGAATTGAAATTTATTTTGAGTTTAATAACATGAAGTTTAAAATATTGCTTTTAATCGTACCATAATGGAATTGAAATAGCTCTGTTATAAAGAAGTGCCTAAGTGCTTTACGACTTTTAATCGTACCATAATGGAATTGAAATGGTGTTACTGTTATTTGATTACCCGAACCATCAATGACTTTTAATCGTACCATAATGGAATTGAAATTCAATGAATTGTGCGATTGTAGTTTTCATGTCTTTCTTTTAATCGTACCATAATGGAATTGAAATCTTCTATTGCCTCCTCTTCTGTATGTGCACTTAACTCCTTTTAATCGTACCATAATGGAATTGAAATCGGCTTTCACTACTGTTCCATGCTTGCGTAATTCCTTTTAATCGTACCATAATGGAATTGAAATGATTTTTACTTCTGTTTTCATTTTACTTTTGTATCTTTTAATCGTACCATAATGGAATTGAAATTAAATAAATTTTTTGTTAATAATTTACTTACTTTCATACTTTTAATCGTACCATAATGGAATTGAAATTGACTGCAAGACACAGCAGTGTGGCAATGAATAAGACTTTTAATCGTACCATAATGGAATTGAAATTGCCTCTGCAAGTATTTCTTCTTCTTCTTGTATCTCCTTTTAATCGTACCATAATGGAATTGAAATTCAATTTTTTCAATAAAGCCGTTTGCGAATTGCTTTTCTTTTAATCGTACCATAATGGAATTGAAATTATACTCGTCAATAGCTTGCTGACGTTCGGTTATGTTCTTTTAATCGTACCATAATGGAATTGAAATGAATGTGTTCTGAGTTTATTATTCAATTTCGTTTCTTTTAATCGTACCATAATGGAATTGAAATAAGTCCATATTCCGCTGTTTTATCTTCAAGAGTTTCGCTTTTAATCGTACCATAATGGAATTGAAATGGCTGCGTTTGGTTTTCGCGGAGCACCCTTTCCATTCCTTTTAATCGTACCATAATGGAATTGAAATCACCGGAAGTAAAGGGGTTGTATAAAAATGATTTTTCTTTTAATCGTACCATAATGGAATTGAAATGACAATTTTTGTGAATAATAATTATTTATGATTACCTTTTAATCGTACCATAATGGAATTGAAATTTGTCTTTTTGAGGGTTTCCATTTGTAACTCATGCTTTTAATCGTACCATAATGGAATTGAAATTACGCTCTGCAAATTCTTGCCTTTGTCTTTTTGAGCTTTTAATCGTACCATAATGGAATTGAAATCCCGTGATCCTTTTTTATATAGTAAAATATTTATTCTTTTAATCGTACCATAATGGAATTGAAATATTATTACCTGTTCGACACGCAAAAACATTGTGGAAACTTTTAATCGTACCATAATGGAATTGAAATGCGTATTACGACATTGACATGATTATGTTTTCTATGAAACTTTTAATCGTACCATAATGGAATTGAAATTGGCATATTGACGAGGATGGCTATTACGAAGCGGCAGCTTTTAATCGTACCATAATGGAATTGAAATATCTGCGCCCAGTGTATTACATCGTTTTCTACAATCTTTTAATCGTACCATAATGGAATTGAAATTACAGCCAGGCATATGAAATTGAACTTATTAGCGACGACTTTTAATCGTACCATAATGGAATTGAAATTCACAATAAAGATTTTTTGCGTGTAATCCCTCGCAGACTTTTAATCGTACCATAATGGAATTGAAATCTCACTGCCCGTATTGCAGAAAACGGCAAGGCAGCTTTTAATCGTACCATAATGGAATTGAAATCGTGCAAAATCGTGGGTAATACTTAGCCCAATTGCACTTTTAATCGTACCATAATGGAATTGAAATCAAGTAAAGGGACTGTTTTTTTGAGTTACATTCCTTTCTTTTAATCGTACCATAATGGAATTGAAATTTATTAAGGGTGGTGCGCCCATTTTTTTGTGCATAACTTTTAATCGTACCATAATGGAATTGAAATTTTTGCTCTTTCATGTTTTTCATTTTTTCGATCATCTTTTAATCGTACCATAATGGAATTGAAATTCTCATGCAAGACAGTAGAATAAAATCGGTTTTGAACTTTTAATCGTACCATAATGGAATTGAAATTCTCATGCAAGACAGTAGAATAAAA
>CAZJZG010000027.1:42334-48942 GCA_964550455.1 uncultured Bacteroidales bacterium
TCGGTTTTGAACTTTTAATCGTACCATAATGGAATTGAAATGCTGCCTGCTGCCTGGTTGCCTGCTGACAAATTCACTCTTTTAATCGTACCATAATGGAATTGAAATACGTCAGCTCAGCAATCAGCTCTTCCTTCGCATAAGCTTTTAATCGTACCATAATGGAATTGAAATCCATATCGGTTCGCTGTAATAATCGTTGTTGCTCCACTTTTAATCGTACCATAATGGAATTGAAATGCTGACAAATTCACTCAAAAAAAAACGGTTTGTCAAACTTTTAATCGTACCATAATGGAATTGAAATAACCCAGTTTTCTAGTTCTTCTTTTGGCACCTTTTCTTTTAATCGTACCATAATGGAATTGAAATGTAAAAAGGAAATCGCTGGTGTCCAGAGTTGTTTCTTTTAATCGTACCATAATGGAATTGAAATTACCTTGTAGGTGCGAAAATGGCATTTGGCGCATCTCTTTTAATCGTACCATAATGGAATTGAAATCGTAGAAAACGTAAAAGCTACTATGATCATTTAACAGACTTTTAATCGTACCATAATGGAATTGAAATAAAAACCCATAAGGGTAACACTATTTAGGTATTTTTACTTTTAATCGTACCATAATGGAATTGAAATGAAAAAAGAAAGCTCTGTCGCAAAGGTGGTAGGGCTCTTTTAATCGTACCATAATGGAATTGAAATAAGTTTAATTAATAAACAAAAGTTCAAAATATGAAAACTTTTAATCGTACCATAATGGAATTGAAATATCCTAATATCAGGAGGCACTGTAGTAAGACCATACTTTTAATCGTACCATAATGGAATTGAAATTTGATCTCAAACTCGTAATGTGTGAGGTGTGGCTTGGGCTTTTAATCGTACCATAATGGAATTGAAATGAATGTTTTTATTAACAACAGTGACTCGGTTGCCGCCTTTTAATCGTACCATAATGGAATTGAAATACGACCGGCTTCCTGTTTCCTGAAAACGACAGCAACTTTTAATCGTACCATAATGGAATTGAAATTAATGTATCTTTCTTCTTTGTTTAATAGGTTGATCCACTTTTAATCGTACCATAATGGAATTGAAATTCGGAATTTTTGTATCAAACATTCCAGTAAGATTTGCTTTTAATCGTACCATAATGGAATTGAAATTATACTCTCAAATGCAAAGCTGCGAAAAAACAACAGGCTTTTAATCGTACCATAATGGAATTGAAATTCGTTGCGGGCTTTGAACATCTGGTTTACATCGTCCTTTTAATCGTACCATAATGGAATTGAAATCGGTAATAGTAGATGGTGTTCCGAGTTCGATAAGGTCTTTTAATCGTACCATAATGGAATTGAAATTTGCTAAATTTTTAAGAGTATGCTTGAATATAAATCTTTTAATCGTACCATAATGGAATTGAAATAAATTAAACGTCAGTTTACGGCTGATGGCATGGACTTTTAATCGTACCATAATGGAATTGAAATTTGACAAAAACAAGCACTGGCGTAAAAGGCACAATTGCTTTTAATCGTACCATAATGGAATTGAAATGGAGTTGAGCTGGTGCTAATAACTTCGTTAAATACTTTTAATCGTACCATAATGGAATTGAAATCGACTATGAGTTATTGCACGAACACTACAAAAACATACTTTTAATCGTACCATAATGGAATTGAAATTCACTTGCATAAAAAAATTCCGCAAAATCACATTTCAACTTTTAATCGTACCATAATGGAATTGAAATAAAGGAGGGCTGCTATCAGCAAAAGCTGATGGTATGCCACTTTTAATCGTACCATAATGGAATTGAAATGTCAATAAGGTTTCACAAAAATATCCCTGAAATACGCCTTTTAATCGTACCATAATGGAATTGAAATATTGTTGAACATGTCACTTTGATAAGTTTTTAATGCTTTTAATCGTACCATAATGGAATTGAAATTCAATCAAATTGATGGCACAGGTGAAGTACCATTCTTTTAATCGTACCATAATGGAATTGAAATAATTCAGTTATAAAGAAGTGTCGGAGTGCTTTACGCTTTTAATCGTACCATAATGGAATTGAAATAGTTCTATGTCAAATGTGTCTCCAGGCAGCATTAACTTTTAATCGTACCATAATGGAATTGAAATTTACGAGCACATAAAAGAACATTTTGCTTACGCTGCCTTTTAATCGTACCATAATGGAATTGAAATAATGTAAAATACCAATTTTGTGTGTTCATCTTTTCCTTTTAATCGTACCATAATGGAATTGAAATTAATTTTCTTGCCATTTCTAACTTCTGTTCAAGCCTTTTAATCGTACCATAATGGAATTGAAATTTCTGCTGATTTCCCTGTCGTGATCTGTGTACCAGTCCCTTTTAATCGTACCATAATGGAATTGAAATAAGTATGCGAAGATACTGGACGGGTTAATTTGTTCTTTTAATCGTACCATAATGGAATTGAAATTAGGTAAATTTTGAAATACTTCTGCACGCTTCAGCACCTTTTAATCGTACCATAATGGAATTGAAATGAAGAAGACTTGAGAAGATTAAACTCTAATTTTATTCTTTTAATCGTACCATAATGGAATTGAAATTGATATATAGTTGAGAGTGTTATATCATTGTAATTGCTTTTAATCGTACCATAATGGAATTGAAATTTATGTTTGCTGCCAAGGGTTCCTTTAGAAACTAAACTTCTTTTAATCGTACCATAATGGAATTGAAATGGTCTTTAAATATTGCATCATCAAGTTTATTTTTCTTCTTTTAATCGTACCATAATGGAATTGAAATAGATACGTCTGGGTTTTGACTGCCGATTTTATACCTTTTAATCGTACCATAATGGAATTGAAATTGCGCTGTAAAGCAGGAATAATCAAGCGTATTGCCTTTTAATCGTACCATAATGGAATTGAAATATATACTACAGAAACTATTTGTATAATGAAGAACAACCTTTTAATCGTACCATAATGGAATTGAAATTATGTAAGATAAGTCATGAGTAGAACGCTGAAATCTTTTAATCGTACCATAATGGAATTGAAATGAACTTGTGAATAATTCCTCAAAATTCATAGTTAACTTTTAATCGTACCATAATGGAATTGAAATAGCTTTTTCAGCACAAGTACAATGGCACCTACCAGCTTTTAATCGTACCATAATGGAATTGAAATTAACTATAATAATTGCTTTTGGGGTCTATAAAACTCTTTTAATCGTACCATAATGGAATTGAAATCTACCTGTTTCTGCTTGTTGAGCACCACCTGAGTACTTTTAATCGTACCATAATGGAATTGAAATTAGATTTATTTGTTATTGCTGATACGAAAGAATTATTCTTTTAATCGTACCATAATGGAATTGAAATGTCGGTTGTGGAAAATGTATCGAATGTAGGAAAAACTTTTAATCGTACCATAATGGAATTGAAATCCGCAGCGCCTCATCTGCTGTCAGTGTCTTGTCTTCTTTTAATCGTACCATAATGGAATTGAAATTCTTCTTCCACTGCTGCCATACAAATTTCATCAGTCTTTTAATCGTACCATAATGGAATTGAAATGTTGAGTGCAACGAGTAAACATATCAAAGTCCTCACTACTTTTAATCGTACCATAATGGAATTGAAATTGTCATCAACCATTTGAAAGATGCAGCCTGTGTTACTTTTAATCGTACCATAATGGAATTGAAATATGTCGTAAGCATAAATCCTCACGCCGTTTTCTTTCTTTTAATCGTACCATAATGGAATTGAAATAGGATTTGTAGGTTCGTTTCTATCATTTTTATGTTAGCTTTTAATCGTACCATAATGGAATTGAAATTAATTATTTGATTTAAAATGATTGGCGAAAATAAAATCTTTTAATCGTACCATAATGGAATTGAAATTGCTTTATCGTAATGCCCGAAGTTAATTAAATCGGGCAACTTTTAATCGTACCATAATGGAATTGAAATCTGGCTGGTGGTGGTGATCCGGGACAGTTTTTAGCACTTTTAATCGTACCATAATGGAATTGAAATTAATTACACCTCCAGTGTTTTAAGAATCGCTTCGTACTTTTAATCGTACCATAATGGAATTGAAATGATAACGTTCTGTGATGTCCACCTTTGCAGCCGTCTTTTAATCGTACCATAATGGAATTGAAATGTATCACAAATAACTATTTCATCCGCATCTTTCACTTTTAATCGTACCATAATGGAATTGAAATCACGCTCACCACCTTCATATGCCTTTTCCATTTCACCCTTTTAATCGTACCATAATGGAATTGAAATGCCCTATTTAGGGCTTTTCAAAAAATCATTTTTATACTTTTAATCGTACCATAATGGAATTGAAATGGCGATGAGGTGATTACGTTTTCAGGTGCTAAAGACTTTTAATCGTACCATAATGGAATTGAAATGAGGTTTACGATGAAGACGGGCTGAAAGTAGAAGTGCTTTTAATCGTACCATAATGGAATTGAAATGCAAGATTGGAGATTGTGGCAGGATTGAGCGCAACTACTTTTAATCGTACCATAATGGAATTGAAATTTGAGTTTAACATATTTGTGCGTCAATTTTCCTTGACCACTTTTAATCGTACCATAATGGAATTGAAATCCGGAAGGATAACAGTTATGGCACTTGGTGATTTCTTTTAATCGTACCATAATGGAATTGAAATATCAGAAAGAAATGTTGGCAAGTATAAACCATCCTGCTCTTTTAATCGTACCATAATGGAATTGAAATCTCATCATTATAAATCAAATCCGGCGTGCCGGCTGCTTCTTTTAATCGTACCATAATGGAATTGAAATATCCAATGCTCATAAGTTCATCGCCAAAGATGAAGCTACTTTTAATCGTACCATAATGGAATTGAAATACATTATTAGAAGGCATAAGTGATATGTTAGCTACACCCTTTTAATCGTACCATAATGGAATTGAAATGGAGTTGAACTGGTACTAATTACTTCGTTAAATACCTTTTAATCGTACCATAATGGAATTGAAATATCTATTGGAAAACTATATGGCAATATATTAGTAGGCTTTTAATCGTACCATAATGGAATTGAAATTAGGCGTAAATAATGTTTTTAATCCTTTTCATTGTACTTTTAATCGTACCATAATGGAATTGAAATTTAGATGCTTACATTGCTGATTTTAAAGCAGCCGGCACGCTTTTAATCGTACCATAATGGAATTGAAATATTTACCTGGGTGGTTTAAGTAAAGAAATAGTATTTCTTTTAATCGTACCATAATGGAATTGAAATTGTTGTGCTGATACGTTCTGCCTGCCAGCCGCTAACTTTTAATCGTACCATAATGGAATTGAAATGGAGAATATAACAGCGAAAGCGCAAATAAAAGGCTGGGCTTTTAATCGTACCATAATGGAATTGAAATCCTAAAAAAACAAACTGTTACATTGACCTCCTTTTTCTTTTAATCGTACCATAATGGAATTGAAATCTGCGAAGGTGTTCACATTCACATTTCCGAATAACAACTTTTAATCGTACCATAATGGAATTGAAATAGATCTCATTACAGACTCATTTGCATCTTTTAGTACTTTTAATCGTACCATAATGGAATTGAAATTCACTTAATGGTATAGGCTTCCAAGATCTCATTACAGCTTTTAATCGTACCATAATGGAATTGAAATCGCAACCAAATGTTTATGACTCTTAACAGAAAATACTTTTAATCGTACCATAATGGAATTGAAATAATATACAAATTCATTATATATTTTTGCAGTTTCCTTTTAATCGTACCATAATGGAATTGAAATGAAAGCGGGGTTCAAGCGCTTGAATTCCGTCTTTTTCTTTTAATCGTACCATAATGGAATTGAAATGCGAATAATTCTTCAAAATTCATAATTGAAAAAATACTTTTAATCGTACCATAATGGAATTGAAATACACCCAACGCACTCTAAGGTATTCGCAATTCCTTGCTTTTAATCGTACCATAATGGAATTGAAATCCTAAAAAAACAAACTGCTTGCTTTGACCTCCTTTTCTTTTAATCGTACCATAATGGAATTGAAATTTGCATTATTATTGTGTCTAATAAATGCCGTGCGGCGCTTTTAATCGTACCATAATGGAATTGAAATAACATTCTGTTGTTTTATATTCCATCAAGGTGTTTCATACTTTTAATCGTACCATAATGGAATTGAAATTTCATAGCAGGTCGCATTTCGTCCTTGGACACGTATTTCTTTTAATCGTACCATAATGGAATTGAAATTCTCTATTGTCACGTCATGATAGCCTTCGGCAGCCTTTTAATCGTACCATAATGGAATTGAAATTGCTAAATTTCTAAGAGTATGTTTGAAGATGAATTCATACTTTTAATCGTACCATAATGGAATTGAAATACTGACGACATCCCGTTTTTTACAGTTCTTAAATCCTTTTAATCGTACCATAATGGAATTGAAATGGTTGAATCCCTTCGTACATTAGTGCTGGATTTATACCAGAATGATTTATCTATGAGACCAAATACTCGATAAAAAAATATAATCATA
>CAZJZG010000028.1:0-46192 GCA_964550455.1 uncultured Bacteroidales bacterium
GCTGTTTTTAATCCCAAAAAGTAGAAATTATTCTATTTTCTGAAAGTGCCTAAATATCTGAGCAACAGAAGACAAACATTGCTGCGAATAAGAAACCACACTAAGCAAAAAGGCAATGATTATTCCTCAGTGTATATTTTGATGATATTCAGGATTACTTCCACAGCTTTTTGCATGCTTTCAAGTGGCACAAATTCATGTTTACCATGAAAATTATGACCTCCTGCAAAAATATTCGGACAGGGCAATCCCATATACGATAGTCTGGCTCCATCAGTACCGCCGCGGATAGGCTGGATAACAGTCTCTACACCTGCCATTTCCATCGCTCTACTGGCAATATCAACAATATGCATTACAGGCTCAATTTTTTCGCGCATATTGAAATACTGATCTTTCAACTCTACAGTTATTCTGCCTTCCCCATATTTCTGGTTCATAAAGGCAGCAACTGTTTCAATAAACTTTTTCCGGTTCTGAAAAACATCCCTATTATGATCTCGAACAATATATTGCAAAGTACAATTTTCAACTCCGCCTTCCATTTTCACAAGATGATAAAAACCTTCGTAATCCTGTGTGTACTGAGGTTTTTCAAATTCAGGAAGTAAGCTGTTGAATTCCATAGCCAGCAACATTGCATTTATCATCTTATTTTTGGCATAACCCGGATGTATATTTCTGCCCTGCACCTTAATCAAAGCACCGGCAGCGTTAAAAGTTTCGTACTCGAGTTCACCGATCCCTCCGCCATCCAGGGTATAAGCGTATTCGGCACCGAATTTTTTCACATCAAAGAAATCCACTCCTTTACCAATTTCTTCATCAGGAGTAAAAGCTACTTTTATTGTACCATGAGGTATTTCAGGATGGCGTACAAGATAATCCATAGCAGTCATAATCTCAGCTATTCCGGCTTTATCATCCGCTCCGAGCAAAGTAGTACCGTCAGTTGTAATAATGGTTTGGCCAATATAATTATTAAGTTCAGGGAATTCTTTGGGAGAAAGCACCATATTTTTACTCTTGTTCAAAACTATATCACCACCCTTATAATTCCGGACAATATTTGGCTGAATATTTCCGCCTGGAGTCTCCGGGCTGGTATCCACATGAGCAAGGAAACCAATAACAGGTATTTTTTTGTTAGTATTTGCAGGTAAAGTACCCATCACATAGGCATGATCATCAATACTGACATCAGTAAGACCCATGGCTTTCAGTTCGTCATGGAGCAGACGTGACAAATTCCATTGTTTTTCAGTACTCGGAAAAGTAGTGGACGTATCATCGCTTTGGGTATCAATTTTTACATACCTGAGAAAACGTTCCAATAATTCATTATTTTTCATGATATTATATGTTTTATTATTGTTAATTTCAGTAATCAGGATTCTTAAAACACCTTTAAACAAAAGGATTTAACACTTACAGAGCTAAACTATGTCAGACATTTTTAATTAATACAGCCTGAATGTTATCAAAGGACTATTCTTTTTTGGCTCTCAGCGATTCCCAGATCAGATAGGAACAGATAACAATAAACATCACAAGAGCAAGTATTTCAGCGCCATTTGATTCAAACCATTCTTTGTTAACAAAATTAATTCCAAAAAAGTTAAGAAGCGCACTTATCACACCCATCAAAGCTCCTCCGGCAATAAAACCGGAAGCTATAAGTGTACCTCTTTCTTTTCTTGCACTGTTAAGCTTTTCGTCTTTACTGCGGGTGCTTACAAACCATGCTATTATACCACCTATTAATAATGGAGTATTCAATTGCAGCGGTATGAACATTCCCAAAGCAAAAGCCAGTGCAGGAACACCGATCATAGTGAGTATCAGCGATAAAAATGCTCCTGAAAGATAAAGCAGCCAGGGTGCGGGTTTACCTGACATCATTGGTTCAATAACGGCTGCCATCGCATTTGCCTGAGGTGCTACAAGTGCATTTTCACCCACAAATCCGTATGTCTTGTTTAGCAATATAATTACTCCGCCCACTGTAAGAGCCGAAACAAAAGTTCCAAGGAATTTCCATGTTTGCTGTTTATAAGGTGATGAACCAAGCCAGTAACCTATTTTCAGGTCAGTGATAAAACCACCTGCCATTGCCAGAGAAGTACATACAACTCCACCAATTATCAGTGCAGCAACCATACCCGCTTCACCTGATAAACCTACTGAAGCCATGATCAGGGAAGTGATTATCAAAGTCATGAGGGTCATACCTGAAACAGGATTGGTTCCAACAATTGCTATTGCATTGGCTGCAACGGTTGTAAATAAAAATGCAATTATCATTACAATAGCAAGAGCAATAAGGGCATGTACCAGATTGAAAACAACACCAGCCCAGAAGAAAATGAATATAACTATCGTTAAAAATATCAGTCCGAAAAGAATAATATTCATAGGAATATCGCGACGGGTTCTCAGTTCAACACTTGTTTTGGTTTTACGGCTGAAAGTTTCTTTAATAGCCAGCCCGACTGCATTTTTAATGATACCTGATGATTTTAATATCCCGATTATTCCTGCCATTGCTATTCCACCTATACCAATCTGTCTGACATAGGCTGTAAATATTTCTTCAGCTGACATATCACCAATCAACATGGTGATATTGGCGCCAACCGGAAGCGTCATACCTGCGGCAAAATAATTGATCAAAGGTATCAGTACATACCAGCCTACAAACGAACCGGCACAGATTATAGCAGCATATTTCAAACCTATTATATAACCCAGTCCCATTACTGCAGCACCCACATTTATCTTGAAAACCACTTTGGCTTTATCGGCTAACATAGCGCCAAAACTGAACACCCTTGTAGTAAAGACTTCATTCCACCAACCAAAAGTTGCAATAATGAAATCGTAAATACCACCTATTAAACCACTTATCAGCAATAACTTAGCAGAGCTTCCCCCCTTTTCACCCGAGATAAGAACTTCAGTAGTTGCTGTAGCTTCAGGGAATGGAAATTTGCCATGCATATCGCTGACAAAATACTTTCGAAACGGGATTAACAATAAAATGCCCAGGAAACCGCCTAACAATGATGAAAGGAATACCTGATAAAAATGAGCTTCAAGGTTCAGAATATAAAGAGCCGGAAGTGTAAAAATCGCACCGGCAACAATAAGTCCTGAACTTGCACCAATAGATTGAATAATTACATTCTCACCCAGAGCATTCTTGCGTTTTGTTAATGATGATAATCCGACTGCAATAATGGCTATTGGAATAGCAGCTTCAAAAACCTGACCTATTTTTAATCCAAGATAAGCTGCAGCAGCCGAAAAAATTATAGCCATTAATAAACCCAGAAGTACTGAGCGAAGGTTAACTTCCGGATAAACTTTATAAGGCGATAATACTGGAATATATTCCTCACCGGGCTTTAATTCGCGATAAGCATTCTCTGGAAGTTCTTTCAAGTCTTTGTTTACATCAGTCATGGAAGTAAAGGTTTAAAATTTAGCTGCCAAAGATAATAATACAATTGGGATAGATAATAGAAAACTAAAAATGAGTTTTCAGAAAATTCTGTTTTTCCATACGACAAAACTTTAAAAACATATCCTTTCAGGATTATTCGTATTTTTGCAAATTAGATAATTAACATAAATTAAATAACAAACTAATAATTATGAAAAATCGTGAAAAAAGCATTGAATTGTTAAACAAGGCTGTAGCCGATGAGTTAACTGCTGTACATCAGTATATGTATTTTCATTTTCATTGCGATGACCAGGGTTATGACTTGCTTGCCAACCTTTTTAAAAGAACTGCAATTGAAGAAATGGTGCACGTAGAAGATCTTGCTGAACGTATTCTTTTCCTCAAAGGTGAAGTAGAAATGGTGGTAGGCAGTCCAACAATAAAGATTCATGATGTAAGGGAAATGCTCAAATTAGCCGGCGAAATGGAAGAAGCCAGTGCAAGAGATTACAATGAATGGGCTAATATTTGTGCTCAGAACGCCGATTCAGTTTCCAAAAAACTTTTTGAATCTCTGGTTGCTGATGAAGAACGTCATTTTGACCAGTATGATGTGGAAATGGATAATCTGAAGAAATTCGGTGATCATTATCTTGCTTTGCAATCCATTGAACGCAGTAAAATAATAGGACAAAAATCTGACGCATAATCAAATCAGATAACCCTACTTTATCGGAACTTATTAAAACCCGGGCGATAATATCAACCGGGTTTTATTTTATTTTTGCTGTTGGCAATCCATACCGGACATGAACAAAAAAAAGAATAAGAAAAAATCAGAAAAACGCAGTATCACACACATACTGCAATGCATGGTTAAAGACCGCACCCTGCAGGTACTGATTGCCATTTTGCTGATCACCGCACTGATCTACGCCCGAAGTTACAATCAAACTTTTTTGTTTGGCTGGGACGATGGTGAGTATATTACTAATCCTGATATCAAAAATCTTTCGATTACCAATATCGGTAAATATTTCAGTTCGTTTTATCTGGGTATGTATCAGCCAATTCCGGTACTGACTTTTGCACTGAATATTTATTTAGGCGGAGAAAATCCTGTAGGCTTTCATTTATTCAGCATTTTAATCCATTTTATTAATATTTTACTGGTTTTCAATCTGGTTAAAAAGCTTAGCGGCAGCAACCCGGCAGCTATATTAGCAGCCTTGCTGCTGGCAGTACATCCAATGAATGTGGAAAGCATAAGCTGGCTTTCGGCACGTAGCACCGGTTTATTCTCAATGTTTTATCTGCTTGCATTATCAGCTTATCTGAAATATATTCGCGAAGGGTTAAAAACCTCACAATTACTATTAGTGCTGACGTTTTTCATAACAGCACTGCTTTGTAAATCAATGGCAGCTACATTACCAATGGTGCTGGCAATTCTTGATTTTTGGGAAAAACGCAAGGTGGATAAAAAAATGATATTTGAGAAAATCCCGTTTTTTGCGTTATCTATAATATTCGGACTCATCTCAATACGAGCTGCAGCAAGTTTTGGTCATATCACCGTACTTGAAGCTGATTATTCACTTATTGACAGGATGTTCCTGCTCAGTTACGGTGCAGCATTTTACATAGTAAAACTTTTTATACCTGTAAACCTTTCGGCTATATACGCTTACCCTGATAAAACTGCAGGATGGTTGCCGGCAGAATATTATCTCAGCTTACTGCTAATATTATTACTGGCTATCGGGATTTACAGATTGAAACGCCACCGCCACGAAACATTGCTGGGAGTGCTTTTCTTTTTGCTAAGCATCTCAATGGTGTTACCACTATTCTGGTCGCGATTGTTCATTGTTGCTGAGCGTTATGTTTATCTGCCATACGTCGGGCTGTTTTGCATTGGAGGCATTTGGTTCAACGCATTGCTAAACAATGAAATTAAAATCAGAACCTCAACCCGGACATGGATCCTGGGTGTGATTTCAGTATGGATATTGGTATTTGTTATTTCTTCTTTTGTCAGAACCAGTGTTTGGCGTGATACACGAAGCCTGATGGAAGATGTGATTGACAAAAAGCGCTCTCCTGCCGATCAGGCTTTTGCATGGTTCTTTCTTGGAAATATCAGCGACCGTGAAGGTAATAACCAACAGGCTATAAAGAATTACAGCCTTGCCATAAATATGAATCCCAGACATATTCAGGCTCTTAACAACCGTGGTATAATGCTGGGCATTGAAGGCAATTTTCAGGGTAGCCTGAATGATTTTAATGAAGCTATACATTTAAAACCCGATTTTGCCGAAGCTTTTTATAACCGCGGAATAGTATATTATAGGCTAAACAGACAGGAGAATGCCTGCAAAGACTGGCAACAGGCTGCATACTTAGGGTTCGGACAAGCCAAAGAAGTGCTGAACAATTATTGTAATAAATCCGGACAATAATATCTGTTTGCTTCATTACAACCGCAATTCAGAACATTATGCTACAAAATATAAAACGTCCCACACTTTTACTCGACCGCGCCAAATGTCTGTCAAACATCAGATTTATGGCTGAAAAAGCCAAAAAACACCACCTTATCTTCAGACCTCATTTTAAAACCCATCAATCGGCTGCTATCGGCGAATGGTTCAGAAATGAGGGTGTGGAAGCAATTACTGTTTCATCAGTGCAAATGGCTCAATATTTCGCTTTACACGGCTGGCAGGATATCACAATTTCATTTCCGGTAAATATCCGTGAAATTTTAGAAATTAACCAGCTTGCGGCTCAGGTTCATTTGAATCTTCTGGTAGAGTCGCCTGAAGTTGTTCATTTTCTGAAACACAATCTCACCGCCTCAGCAGATATCTTTATTAAAATTGATACCGGCCTGCATCGCAGTGGCATTGATCCGGCTGATCTCATTATGATTGAGAAGATCATTGAAGCAATTCAGCAGTCAGACAAAATGATATTTCTCGGATTTCTGACCCATGCCGGGCATACTTATGGTTCAAAAAACAAAAATGATATTCTTATCATACACCGGCAATCTCTTGATCAGATGGTAGGATTAAAGAATGCTTTCTCAGAATTTCAGCCTTTGATATCAATTGGCGATACGCCTTCATGCAGTATTTCAGATGATTTTTCAGGTGCGGATGAGATCCGTCCCGGAAATTTTGTCTTTTACGATATGATGCAGGCTGAAACAGGAAGCTGTACATACGGGCAGATTGCTGTTGCACTTATCTGCCCTGTAGTTGCAAGCTATCCAAAGCGCTCGGAACATGTTATTTATGGCGGAGCTATACATTTGAGCAAGGATTTAATCCGGTATTCCAACGGTTTGACAAGTTTCGGACGTATAGCCATATTCAACGGAAACCATTGGCAAATCCTTCCCGAAGGCAATGAAGTGGTCTCGGTTTCACAGGAACACGGAATTGTAAAACTACAGCCGGAATTTTATGACAGCTTCATTCCCGGAGGTTTAATGGCTGTAATACCCATTCACTCCTGCCTCACAGCGCATCAGATAAAACAATACCTTACCATTGACGGTGAAATCATCAGCATGATGTTATAAAACAATAATTGAATGAAATTCGCAGAGCAGCAAAAGTCAAATTCTTTTCATTATTATTTGTCCTTTCTTGTTCAGATATCCTATCTCACTAAGACTCAAGTAGTTTAAGATCAATTCCCCGCTGTTTCAATTTTTATTAATCAACGTTTAAACCAAACTGCCATATTTTGCGTTACATTGGTAAAATTAACATTACATGATTATGGATCAGAAAACTATTATAGATTTTTTAAATAAGATCGAACTTTTTCGTGGACTTGATGAAGCTGAATTTGAGATACTTGCAGAAAATTTAGCAGTAAAGGATTTTAATGCCGGTGTAAGGTTGTTTTCAGAAAACAGTCCCCGTGAATGTATTTTCTTGATTTATGATGGTGAAGTTGAGCTTTTCAAAAAAGCTCCCACAGGTGCTGAGATCATTCTTTCTTATTTCGGGCGTTTCGACTTTCTGGGCGAAGGCTCTCTTACTGATGATTCACCACATTCAACATCAGCACGTTCAAGAACCAAAACAACAGTGTTCTGTCTTGAAAAAGCATTCTTTGCAACTCATGGTCCCGTAGCCCTGAAGATCTTCTCAAATATTGCAAGGGTCATCTCCAGACGAATGAGGCAAACCAATGCCAAAGCTGTAAGTTCATCAGCTCAGTACGAATCGGGTCGTACACGCATAGAACATGATATGCTGGGCGAACGCAATGTTCCATATGAATATTATTATGGGATTCAAACCCTGCGAGCGCTTGAAAACTTCAATATCACTGGTGTAACTCTTAACTTTTACCCTGCTCTTGCAGAAGCTCTTGCAATGGTCAAACTTGCTGCAGCCAAAGCCAATGCCGATCTGGGGCTATTGTCGCGTACTGTTGCCGATGCAATTGGTACTGCATGTAATGAGATCATCAACGGAAAATACATTTATCATTTTGTTGTTGATATGATGCAGGGCGGTGCCGGCACATCAACCAACATGAATGCCAATGAAGTGATTGCCAACCGCGCTCTGGAGATTATGGGATATGAAAAGGGGCAATATGAACACTGCCATCCCAATAATCATGTGAACCTTTCGCAGTCAACCAACGACGCTTACCCTACTGCTGTGAAAATAGCTCTTATGAACAGCAATGAACGTCTGGTTCTTGTTCTTAAGGATCTGGTCAGCGCATTCAGAAAAAAAGCTGAAGAGTTTGCTCATATAATAAAAATGGGACGTACTCAATTACAGGATGCTGTTCCAATGACCCTGGGTCAAAGTTTCGAAGCTTATGCCGTAACTCTTGAAGAAGAAGTGGAAAGACTTATTGAGAATTCTCATCTGTTCCTTGAAGTAAATATGGGAGGAACTGCAATCGGAACCGGTATCAATGCCGAACCGGGTTATAGCGAACGGGTCATACAGCATCTACGCAGGATAACCGGAATGAATATGGTACTGGCGTCCAATCTGGTAGAGGCTACACAGGACACAGGTGCCTTTGTAATGTATTCTTCGGCTATAAAAAGGCTTGCAGTAAAACTTTCAAAAATAAGTAACGACCTTCGTCTGTTATCGTCAGGACCCCGTGCAGGTCTTAATGAAATAAACCTGCCTCCTATGCAACCGGGAAGTACCATTATGCCCGGCAAAGTCAATCCTGTTATTCCGGAAGTAGTGAACCAGATTGCTTTTAAAGTAATTGGAAATGACCTGACAGTAACCCTGGCAACAGAAGCTGGTCAGTTGGAACTTAATGTCATGGAGCCGGTTATGGTTTTCAGCCTGTTTGAATCAATTGAAATGCTTAAGAACGGAATGGAAACACTTAACCACCGTTGCATTACAGGTATTACTGCCAATGAAAAACGATGCCGCGAAATGGTTGAGCATAGTATCGGGCTGGTAACTGCACTAAATCCATATATAGGTTATGAAGCTTCAAACCAGTTGGCTGCCGAAGCTTTACATTCAGGACGCAGTGTTTACGATCTGGTTCTGGAAAAGAAACTGATGTCAAAAAAGGATCTGGATAATGTACTGCTGCCAGAAAACATGATCAAACCCAGAATGATTATGTCGAAGAAATAATCCTGTTTTGAATTCTGAACCTATTTTTCAGGCCTAAACACAATACCAACGTGTTTACGCCCGTCAATCTTTACTGGTAACTCATTTTTGAACCTTATGTGGCGTATCAGGTCATTTTCAAATTCTGCAGCCTGACGAGATAAAAAGTCCACATTATAAAATCCATCCTGAATGTATGGATTGATAGTGAAATATCCAACTCTGAAGGATGTGAGATTATGAAAGAAATGCGTGCCCTGACTTGGGTCAACCCTGTAATTTTCAAGACCTGATTCAACAATAACGCGGGCATTTGATATTTGCGACCATTTAACAGGTATTCCAAGCCATGAATCGCTCGAACCCCAGCGCCCGGGACCTACAAGAATGTAATACCGTTTCTCAGTTATCATTTTCTGGTTCAACTGCTCTATCATCAAAGCCATTTCCTGGTTCCTTGCTGAATCAAACGCATCCGGCTTTACATATATCACATCATAAATTCCATTTATAATTCCATTCCCCATAGCATTATGCGAAAACAGCAAGGTGTCTTCATAAGAAGTATCCTCAAGGCTGATATCAACTATTTCTTTGTTTTCAACAATAGGACGAATTTGCAGCAGATTGAAGATTTTAGGTTTATTAAGCGGACGATCAAGGTTCACGGCAAATTCAATCTCCACATGTTTATTCATCGCTTTATGACCCATGTCAAGGACATCGGCAAGTATTTGCGCAAGAGGGAAAACATTGTGACTCAGGATATTACTGAAAGTAACCACACGTTTACCTTCATCAAACATGCCATCACGAAGCTGGTTTGAATGAAAATCAAGAGTAGAAGCCACAAACCGCAGGGCATTGTGACTCTCGGCTTCCGAGATGCCGGGTTTAAAAATATTCACTCCGTCATCAGTACTTGGATAAAAGCTCTGAGGGTTAAGGTCAAGGGCATAAAAAATATTCTGGGTTTCTTTTAAAGCCATTTTTACTGAACTCAACTGTAATACCTTTTTAGGATATTTTGGTGAGAACCTAAGTGTAACTCCTCCGTCAACAATGTATTTTCCCAAACCATATGCAATATTGGCAATTCCGTCTTCAGGCTTTTCAGGGTCAATAGGATAGAAATTCACTGACCTGGCTACACCTGAAATAGTTGGATAAAACATTCCCTTGTATTGCTGCCCGCATACTTCCTGTAATATCACAGCCATTTTTTCTTCATCTATCACATTGGTAGTTGCACTTGTATAAGCCTTGCTGTTCTTATAAAACACCGAAGCATACACGCTTTTTATCGCAATGGAGATCATATCTGTCATCAGTCGCTTGTCGTTTCGCACATTAGGTATCATATAGGTGCTATAAATACCTGCAAACGGCTGATAATAGGAATCTTCAAGCAGACTCGACGAGCGGATCGCAATAGGGTTCTTAATTATAGATACAAAAGTTAAAAGTGCCTCATGAATTCTCAGTGGCAACCGTGCCTTTATAAAAGCCTGAAGTATTTCTTCGTCGGGAATATCGGATAAGGCGATTCTATGAAGCCTGTTTTCTTCCATGAATTCATCGAATACGTCAGTACAGAGCACAACAGTTCGCGGAATAGTGATCAGAGTATCGGGATAATCGCCAAAAACATGATTTTGTTTTATCAGACTGTCGAGAAAAGCCAGTCCACGGGCTTTTCCACCTATCGAACCATCGCCGATACGCGTAAAATTCAGATATTCATCAAAGCTTTTACGGTTAAATCTGGCAATAATACCACGTGATTTATTTTGACGATACAATGCAATGGCATCAAAAACAAAGTGCCGGACCTCAGTAAGGTCCTGAAAATCTTCAGGTTTTAGCTCTCTGAAAAGCTCAGCCAGCGAAAACAAGGCTCTGGCTCGTAACCACTTTGAAATATGATTTCTGTAAATATGATAAGTCAGCGATCTGTCAGGAACTTCAAATATCTTTTGTTGCAGGGCTTTAAGATCGGAAGCGCGGGTGATCTCTTCATGAGTATCGGGATCAACAAAAACAAAATCGCCAAAAGCAAAATATTCAATAATAAAATTCTTTAACTCCAGTGTAAGTGTTTTTGAAAGCTTATAAATAAAGCCCACTTTCATTTCCCTTGCATACTGCTGATTTTCAATATCTGACGATTGCAGCAACATGGGCATGAACGGATCATCAAGTTTAACTTTCTGAAACAGCTTAATGCCCGCCTGATTATCCTGAACTCCATTACAACTATAGCTTATATCGCTTATTATTCCCAGCAGGTTATGTTTGTATTTTTCATACATCCTGATAGCCTCTTCATAACTGGTAGCCAGAAGGATTTTAGGCCTGCCGCGCATACGAAGCATCATCTGGTGTTCATTAAGACCTTCGGTCATAAAAGCCTGACTTTGTTTGAAAATGATTTTATATATCAAAGGCAGATAGACCGAATAAAAACGTATGGAATCTTCAACAAGCAGGATTGCCTGCACTCCTACCTCATTGATATCGTGCTCGGCATTTCGCATGTCTTCAATCAGTTTGATTATAGCCAGCAAAATATCAGAGTTCCCAAGCCATGAAAATATATAGTCAATACCACTAAGGTCGTCCTGTGCTATTTTTATTGAAACCTCACGCGAAAAAGCTGTAAGCACTACAATAGGAATATTCGGATACTCTGCTTTGATTTTTTTTGCCATATCAAATATATCCTCTCCTCCATCGCTCAACATTGAAATAACGAGGTCAATATTTTCTTCCTTAAGTATTTGAAAAGCCTGATTACTTGAACTGGCAATAAGAAACTGAGGCGGATAACGAAGATTTAGAGATACATATTCATTGAAAATCTGTTCGTCAACTCTTCCATCACCTTCCAGAATAAATATATCGTATTCGCTTGCTATCAGAAGCACATTATAAATCCTTTTCTTCATCAGCCCGACAAATGCAGTATCCTTAAAATGATACCTGGCTGCCATTATCCTTTTGATCTTATCCATACTTTGAGTTTTAGAATACAAACCTAAGTTAAAAATGTGAAATTGTATCAAAATGGAAAAATTTTTGTAGTTTTGCAGCACAATATCCATATGGGGCTGACCGGTTTTGACAGCAAGGAAGTGGTATTGTAAGCATGCCGGGTGTTGTGTGTTTACCCGTTAACAACAATGCATACGCCAGAATAAATGGCAACAATTACAATTTCTCGTTAGCTGCTTAATCAGGAAGATTAAGTCGCTTTCTGTTTCCCGCAAAACCTCTCCAAACGGTGTTGTGGATGAAGCATCGTAAAAGTTTGGATAGAAAAAGTTTTGTTCCGGAGCTTTTTTGAAATAACAGGAACTAAGGATGAAGTAGGTTTGCCTTTCATTGGCTTTCATCCCTACAAAATATGAAAGGCTAAGCATGTAGAAAGCATTATTGCTGCTTGTTTGGACGAGGGTTCGACTCCCTCCAGCTCCACTAAAAACAATTAACCGGCTAAAAGCCCCTCCTGCGGCTTATATATTGTTTTCAATCTTTTCCAAAGCTATTTTAAACCACACAGTATAATTTTCAGGATGTTTTTTTACGTCGCTGAACAATTCTTTCATGTCAATCCATTTCCATTCGGCTACCTCTTCAGTGTTGATTACAGGGTTATCATTATGATAACCAAAAATAACATGATCGAATTCATGCTCGGTAAGACCATTGTCAAATGGAGCTTTATATATGAATGAAAGCTTCCATTCCAGATCGCAATCGAAGCCCATTTCTTCCATAAGGCGACGATGCGCAGCTTCAAGGGTAGTTTCTCCCGGACGGGGATGGCTGCAGCAGGTGTTTGTCCATAATCCCGGAGAATGATATTTATGTAAAGCACGCCTTTGCAACATAAGCTCGCCTTTGTCATTGAAAATAAAAACCGAAAAAGCACGGTGAAGCAAAGCCAGTTCATGTGCCTTAAGTTTTTCCTCCACCCCGGTTGGGGTATCATCTTTATCAACCAGAATAACTCTTTCCATATATTTTATCTTAATGCTTCCGGATTTTTCTCATCTGAAAGCAGCTAATTTTTCATGTTTTTAATAATACTGCTGTCAAAATATCAGCAATTACTGTTTTATTTATTTCTCCTTTTCACCGCTCTCAATGCAGCCTCAATAATATCAGGAGTGTCAAGGTTGAATTTCCGCATTAGTTCATCAGGAGTGCCACTTTCACCAAATTTATCTCTAACCGCAACCATCTCAAGTGGCTTGGGGTCATGAAGGGCAAGAGTCTGCGCAATACTGTCGCCAAGTCCTCCATTCATCTCATGCTCTTCAGCGCTTACAGCGCAACCGGTTTTCTTTACTGAGTCAAGAATAGCCTGAACATCAAGGGGTTTGATGGTGTGAATATTAATGATCTCGGCAGTTATTCCTTTATCTTTCAGAACCTTATAAGCTTCCAGAGCTTTCCATACCAGATGTCCGGCAGCAAAAATACTTACATCGTTTCCGGGCTGAAGCAATATTGCTTTTCCGATTATGAATTCCTGGTTTTCCGGTATAAAATTCGGGACTTTGGGTCGCCCGAAACGCAGATACACAGGTCCGGAATGTTTTGAAGCTGCTATTGTTGCAGCTTTTGTCTGATTATAATCGCAGGGATTGATAACGGTCATATTGGGCAACATTTTCATCATACCAATATCTTCAAGCATCTGATGTGTGGCACCATCTTCGCCAAGGGTTATTCCTGCATGTGAAGCTGCAATTTTCACATTCTTGTTTGAATAGGCAATTGACTGCCTTATCTGGTCGTAAACCCGCCCTGTTGCAAAATTTGCAAATGTGGTTGCAAAAGGTATTTTACCGCCAATGGCAAGTCCGGCAGCAATTCCCATCATGTTGGCTTCCGCAATTCCTGTCTGAATAAAGCGTTCGGGAAAAGCCTCGGCAAACTCATTAAGTTTCAGTGAGCCTGTCAGGTCAGCACAAAGAGCCACAACATCGGTATTGGTTTTTCCAAGTTCCAGCATAGCAGCTCCAAATCCTGAACGGGTATCCTTACTTCCGGTATTTATATATTGATTCATATGATCTCTTTTTTATCTAAAAACAAAAAGCATTACAAACAACTGATTTATAATGTGTTACACTCTAATAATCGCCTAAAGTTTCTTCAAGCTGTGAGAGGGCTGACTGCAATTGTGCATCGTTGGGCGGCGAGCCGTGCCATTGATGGCGGTCTTCCATGAAATCTACTCCCTTTCCCATTATTGTATGCATGAGTACCATTACCGGTTTTCCTTTGCCAGTAAGTGCTTTTGCCTGTTCCATTGCCGCAAGTAGCTCTTTAACATTATTTCCGTCAGTTTCAAGTACCTGCCAGCCAAAGCTTTCCCATTTATTTTTAAGGTTCCCTAACGGCATAACTTCATGCAAAGGACCATCAATCTGTTTTTTATTATAGTCAATTACAGCTATCAGGTTATCCACTTTTTTTGCAGTTGCAAATATTGCTGCTTCCCACACCTGACCTTCCTGTATTTCTCCATCTCCCATAAGTACATATACATGGTAAGGGTCCTTGTTCAACTTTTTGCTTAAAGAATATCCAATAGCTACTGAAAGCCCTTGTCCCAGCGAGCCTGAAGCAACCCTCACTCCGGGCAACCCGTCGGCAGTGGCAGGATGCCCCTGCAACCTTGAGTTTAGCTTACGGAAACTCCCAAGTTCAGCAATGTCAAAATAGTCGCTTCGTGCAAGAACACTGTACCAGCCCGCTGAAAGATGCCCGTTCGACAGGAAAAAAACATCCTCTCCCATGCCATCCATTTTAAAACCGGCAGGGGCATGTTTTAAAATTCTTAGATAAAGCGCAGCAAAAAATTCAGCACAACCCAATGGCGCTCCGGGATGTCCGGATTGTACGGCATGAATCATCCTTAAAACATCCCGCCTTATCTGCGATGCAAGATTACTTATCTCTTTTTCTGAGTTCATAAAATTGAATAAATTACTTATAAGCCGTAAATATGAGAGTTCAAAAATATATATTTTATCCGGATAGGCTATCTTTTTAAAACTGCACTTCTGGTAATTATGCCTAAACTATCTGGATTTCAATAATTTTCTGAACTTTTTAAATCAGAATGATGGAAAGTTTTTGACAATACAAACCTTAAGCCCGGCAAATAGTTTTTTTCAAACACTTTGAAATTCATACAAAACAAAGAACTTTGCGCAATCGTTATATTAAACCGTTAAATACCCCAAAACTCAAATTTGTTCTGTAATGAAACTTATTTTTAGGATATTTCTGCTGATAGCTTTAGTTAATTGTGGTTCAATTAAATTGACTGCCCAAACCAAACATGGATTTATTCATGAAGAAGAACAGGAGAAACAATGGGTTGACTCGGTTTATAATTCATTAACTATTGATGAGCGCATAGCCCAGCTTATGATGGTGCGTTCGTTTTCGAACCGCAATCAGAAATATACCGATTCCATCGCCAGAATGCTGGCAAAATATAATATAGGCGGGGTTATCTTTTTTAAAGGAACACCAGTCTCACAGGTTCAGATGACCAATAGATTCCAGAATGTAGCTAAAACTCCGTTGTTAATTGCCATGGATGCCGAATGGGGACTGGCAATGCGCCTCGACAGTGTTATTAGTTTCCCCCGACAACTTGCTCTGGGTGCTATTGAAGACGATATGCTGATCTTTGATATGGGGTTTGAGATTGGAAGGCAGCTTAAACGGCTTGGAGTGCATATAAATTTTGCTCCTGTGGCAGATGTGAATGTGAATCCTTTGAACCCTGTGATAAACAGTCGTTCGTTTGGTGAAAACAGGATTTTTGTTGCCCATAAAGCTCTTGCCTATATGAAAGGATTGCAAAACATGGGTGTAATAAGCGTAGCCAAGCACTTTCCGGGACATGGCGATACCGATAAGGATTCGCATTATATTTTACCACAGATAAATAAGCCTTTTTCAGAAATTGACAGCATACACCTTTTCCCTTTTAAATATCTGATAGAAAATGGAATAGCAGGGGTAATGCCGGCTCATTTATCAGTTTCTGCCATTGATTCTCGTCCAGGATCAATTTCAAGTCTGTCACCTCTGGCAGTCAATGATCTGTTAAAAGAGAAACTGGGTTTTAAAGGTCTGGTTTTTACTGACGGGCTGGAAATGAAAGCAGTGGTTGACTTTGCTTCTGCAGATTCAGTTGAAATCAAAGCCCTGCTTGCCGGAAACGATGTTTTGATCTTACCTCTGAATGTTCCAAGAGCAATTACAAATATTAAGAAGGCTATTACCAGCGGACTTTTACCCGAAAACCTCATTGAAGAAAAATGCAGAAAAGTACTTAGCTGGAAATACAAAGTGGGTCTTGCCAATCATGAAGAAATACCAATTGAAAATCTTTACAGCGATATAAACACACCTGAAACCGAACTTATCTACAGGCGTCTCGCGGCATCATCGCTGACGCTTCTGAACAATGATGACAATCTGATTCCAATCCGAAGTCTTGATACCCTCAAAATAGCTTCAGTAGAGATCGGATCTTCAAAAAATACAAGCTTTACTGACAGGTTAAGAAATTATGCTCATGCTGATGTGTTTACTATTGAGAAATCGGCTTCAGCAGCCGGTTTTAATGAACTACTGAATAAATTAAAAGCTTACAATCTGGTATTTGTATGTGTGCGAAACACGGGGCAAAATCCTCCTGAATACGGCATAAACAGCCTTACCCGAAGATTTGTCCGGAACCTTTCGGATAAAGTAAAAACAGTGATGATACTGACAGGCAACCCATACAGTCTTAGGTTATTTGAAAATGCTGAAAATCTTAATGCAATCATGGTTACTTATCATGATACCGATCTCAGTGTTGATCTTGCTGCTCAGGCGTTGTTTGGCGCCATTCAGGTAAGTGGTGAATTACCGGTAAGTCCTTCGCAAAATTATAAAGCCGGTGATGGGGTAAAAACTGAAGAATTGAAAAGGTTGCAATATTCAATTCCTGAAGAGACAGGCATCAGATCGGAATGGCTGCAAAAAGCTGACTCCATTGCATTGAAAGGTATTGTTGAGAAAGCCTATCCGGGTTGCAGGGTTCTTGTAGCACTTGAAGGAAGTGTTATTTACGATAAAAGCTTTGGGCACCACACTTACGATAGAAAAAGAAGGGTTAGGAATGATGATATTTATGATATTGCTTCAATCACAAAAATTGCAGCTACTACATTGGCTGTCATGAAATTATATCAGGATAACAAGCTTGATGTTGATAAAAAACTCTCATATTATCTGCCGGAGTTAAAAAACACGGATAAAAACAATATTGTGATCCGCGATATTATGGCTCATCAGGCAAGATTACAATCCTGGATACCTTTTTACAAGAAATACCTGAAAAACGGTAACCCTGACCCGGCATTTTTCAGTAATACTGAAAGAGGGGATTTTGTTGTAGAAGTTGCAAGAAATCTGTATATGGACAAATCACAGATAGAAAAGATCCATGATAGTATTACTGCGTCACCATTTTCAAAACGCAGAGGATATCTTTACAGCGACCTTGGGTTTTTCTGGCTGAAGCAATTAGTGGAACGTATTGCAGGCGTTACCATTGATGAATATGTGCATGAGAATTTTTATAAACCTTTGGGAATGAACAATACAGTTTTTAATCCCCTTAAAAAATTCGATACTGACAGGATTGTCCCTACCGAAGATGACCGTGAATTCAGAAAGCAATTATTGCAGGGTTATGTTCATGATCCGGGAGCAGCCTTGCTGGGAGGTGTTGGCGGACATGCCGGATTATTCTCTTCTGCCAATGATCTGGCTGTTTTAATACAAATGATGATGAATAAAGGTTATTATGGCGGACAGCAATATCTTACCCCACAGGTGCTTTCAGAATTCACACGTACTCAGTTTCCGCTCAACAATAACCGGCGTGGAATGGGATTTGACAAGCCTCAACTGGTGAAAGAGGCTGATGGTCCTACCAGCATCTCGGTTTCAGCTTCAAGTTTCGGGCATTCAGGCTTTACAGGAGCTTATGCTTGGGCTGATCCAAAATACGAGCTTGTTTATATTTTTCTTTCAAACCGGGTTTATCCCTCAGCCGATAATGGCAAAATCAATAAGCTAAATATCAGAACCAATATTCATCAGGTTTTTTATGAAGCTCTTGAAAAAAGAAATAAACAGGAATATGACCCATTGATACACTGAATCATATCCCCAAAAATCTTCTTTAAAACTATTACCGATAAACCGGTATAAGGTTAATTCACCTTGAACAGATCGTCCTTAAGTTTGGAATTAACTTTTACTGACAGCACTTTCATATCAAAAGACTGAGGACCACTTGTCTGTTTAATTGAAAAGGGAAACTTCACTTTGCTGACCTCTCTATAATCAGCAATTTCAGTTACGCCATTTTCACTGATTAATTTGATTCTCAAACCTGTTTCAACATCAAAATACTGAGTTTCAGTCCTTGAAGTAGGATATGTAATCTCAACCTTATAGGCTTCCTTTTCTCCAACAGTTTCAATTCCCTTCAATTCGCGTTTGATATTATATTTATCATAATACAGTTCAATATTCATAACGGACTGAAATTTTAAATCCTCAAGCAATTCTCCTTCAATTGGCTGCTCACCCATAGGAGAGGTAAATATTCCTTTAGTTCCGTCAAAAATTTGTTTTGAGAATATTGTTCCGCCACTTCCCATTTCCATCCTGTATTTATCCGGAGCTTTCAAATAGGTGTCAATATTCAGCGACATCCCCTGGATTTCAGAAATAGCCGAAATACTGACATCTTTTATCCCTTTAAGGTTTTTCTCACCGCCAATTGCATTTATATAAGCTCCAATGACTTCATCGGCATTCATGCCTTCAGGAGCAGCTTTTAGTTTTTTAGCCGGATCATATTCATTGCCATCTTCATCAAAATAAAGGATCTTCCCGGTTGAAGAAAATCTTTTTAAGCCCTCAGCAATTTCTGAAGCATTTCCAACTACAAGAATATTGACATTATTTGGCATTAAATATTTATTTGCCGCTTTAAGTATATCATTTTCATTTATGGCAGCCAGCCGCTGGAGGTAAGTTGTGTAATAATCGGCAGGCAAATCATAACGGGCAATATTCAATGCAAAATTTGCGATGGTCTGTGGATCTTCAAGCGAAAGAGCAAAATTCCCGTTCATTTCATTTTTGAACAGATTTAACTCATTTAACGGAACAAGCTCGTTTTGCATACGTCTGATCTCATAAAGGATTTCATTCACGGCACTATCAGTGGCTATGGTTCTAACGTCAGTATTGGCTACAAACGAGCCAACAAGTTTACCGCTGCTCAGGCTGGAATATGCACCATAAGTAAATCCGTGGGTTTCGCGCAGGTTATTAAACAATCGTGAGGTGCCACCGCCCAGAATACTGTTCATGACCCTGGCACTGATAATATCTTCAGCACCCGGTTTCAAATCAACAGGATAGCCAACCCTGATAACCGACTGCACAGCGTTTGGACGATCAACAACAGCCACACGTACACCTTTTGGCGGCATAGGAGTTGGATAACTATGTTTTGGTACCAAACCCCGCTCCCATTTGCCAAAATAATTCTCAACTATCTTCTTTATTTCATCAAACTTAACATCACCTACAACTGCCATATAGGTAATTTCGGGTTTATAGTAAGTATTGTAGAACCTCTCACAGTTTTCAAGAGTAATGTTTTCAAGACTTTTTTCAGTAATGTTCAAACCATAGGGATGATTGCTGCCATACAACAACACATTGTTAACCCGTGCTGCAACAGATGATGGTTCATTTTTACCAGCCATAAGTCCTGACAAAGTCTGGGTTTTTACTCTGTTAAAATGTTCTTCTTCAAAACGGGCATTGATTATAACATCAGCAATAAGCTCAGCCAGTGTTGAAGTATATTTTGAAAGTCCGGAAGCATATAGTCCACCGGCATACACACTCATGGAAGCTCCTATGAAATCAATTTCTTCATCAATCATTTCCTTAGTCCGATTTGCTGTAGCTGTTCGCAGTATTCCGCCTGTAATATCTGTCAAACCTGCCATTTCTTTGTCAAACACAGGGTCGTAATCAAATACGAGTGAATAGGTTACGCGAGGGACTTTGCTGTTTTCTACCACAAAAACACGCAAGCCGTTATCCAGGGTAAATGATCTTGCTTCACCAATTTTAATTTGTGGTGCAGGACCCGGTTCAGGCATTTTTGAACGGTCAATCTGAGCATAAGCTGCTGAAAATATCGAAATTGCCAGTATAGTAAAAAATATCTTTTTCATTGTCATATCTCCTGTTATTGTTGTGATTTAGGTAAATAATGTAAAACCACACGGTTATCTTCTCTCAGATATTGCTTTGCCACGCGGTTTAAATCGTCACGAGTAACTTTCATATAGCGGTCAATTTCGGTATTTATCAGCCCGGCATCGCCATAAAAAATATGATACTCGGCAAGATTATCGGCTATTGACGACATACGTGCATTGGAAGTGATAAAACTGGCTTCCTGCATATTTTTAGTTTTCTGAAATTCACGTTCGCTAATTCCTTCATTAATAACGATCTTTATCTGCTCGTCAATTGCCCTTTCAAGATCACCTGCTTCAACACCCATATTAGCTATTCCAAAAACCAGATAAAGCCCCGGATCGGCAAGCGGGAAAGGGAAAGAAAAAACTGCAAGTCCTTTTTGTGCATCGTCAACAATGGCTTTGTACATACGCGAACTCTCTCCGCCCGAAAGTATATTTGTGAGCATCTCAAGAGCATAGCTGTCCGGATGGCCTTTTTCAGGAATACGGTATGCCTGAATAACAGCAGGCAATTGAATATTATCGTAAACAATATCTCTGATCTCACCCTGCAAAGGAGGTTCAACAATCTGAGGACGATAAAGCTCAGCCTTACCTTTTGGGATATCGGCAAAATATTTTTCAACAAGCTTTCTTGTGGCTTTCACGTCAATATCACCTGCAATCACGAGCACTGCATTATTCGGAACATAATAAGTTTTATGAAAATCCTGGAACTCCTTAAGCTGAGCCTGATCAATATACTGAACTGAACCTATTGGCAGCCAGTTATATGGGTGTTTGGTATATGCACGTTTGAACACTTCTTCAATTACCGAACCATAAGGGCGGTTATCATAGCTCTGGCTACGTTCTTCCTTTACCACACTGCGCTGGGTTTCAACACCTACACTGTCAATAACAAGATGCAACATGCGTTCAGATTCCAGCCATAAAGCCAGCTCAAGCTGATTTGAAGGCAACAGTTCATAATAATGGGTTTTATCCTGCGAAGTATAGGCATTGACCTGCCCACCCGCATTCTGTACGATTTTAAAATACTCGCCACGAGGAATATTTTCTGAACCTTCGAACATAAGATGTTCCATAAAATGAGCAAAACCAGTGCGGTCAGCTCTTTCGTTCTTCGAACCTACATGATAGGTAACAGTTACAGCCACAACCGGGGTAGAATTGTCCTGTTGTAAAATAACATGCAATCCGTTTTTAAGATCGTACTCTTCAAAAGCGATCTTACGCTGTTGTGCTGTCAGCATGAATGAAAACAGCAATAATGCCGTTAAAAACCATAATTGTTTGAATTTCATAATAATAAAAGGATTTAAAATAAAATTGAAATACAGATAAACTGAAAAGATTTTTTAGATAGTGCAAAAGTATTAAAATACAAAGCATTAAATGCCCCGATAGCTGTTAAAATTTCCTAAACCAGAGGGAAAATTGTAAATATCAGTATGGTTCTAAAAAATGTCTTTTTTAAAGCAGATTATCGTTTTCTGAAAACAGGATACAGCATATTGTCCTTAATTACCAAAACCAGAGCAATGATATAAAAACTGTCCATTAACAACAGATATAAAAATTTCTGAAATTCAGAGCTGTGATATGCAGTGAGAAGTATGAGAAAGATAACCTGAAACAGATAAAATATTCCAAAATTAACAAGCAGTGATTTTAAAGCTGATTTTCGGTTTAATACAAGAAAAAGAAACAACTGCCACGACAGCACAATAACAAAAGGCTGCAAAATACCGCCAAACGCCTGAGGGAATGAAGCCTTACGATTATCAATCAAAGTCCTGACCTTGAACTGATATGTTGTTTCTACTTTTTCAACTTCAACACTTGTATCTTTTTTAATGGCACTTAAAACCACATTGGAACCAAAAGTCACAACTCTGGCGTAAAAAACCTCAATTCCGTTTTGCCATCCCAAAAACACAATGATGGTAATGAGGATAAGAGCTATTATTTTATTGCGTGTTGAAGTAAGTAAGCCCATTGTTATTGAAATTTAGAATTATTGTTCACATCCATATATTCACTGTTTTGAATCCGGAAGCTTATTCATAACATTGTGTTTCAGGATATTACTTTAAATTTTAACCGATCTGTAACGCCACATCCATATAAGGAAAACAAGAAAGCCAAAAAGAATATTCCAGAAATAATCATGTACCTGATGAAAGATGTCAACATAATACTTTCCAATAAATCCCATAGTGTAAAACCTGAAATTATTGACAACAAATACTGATAACATAAACACTACCAGTGTTATAAGTCTTTGGTACCACTTTACAGGCGAAAGAATACTAAGATAAAAAACAAAAATATAAAAAGTATATGCTGTACATTCCATTATTACCTGCATAGTATAGCCCGCTACCGTAATTTTTGGAAAAGCCGGACTTTCTACAGGTATAAATAACAACTTCCCGAATTTCACGGCTGATTCTAATGTAAACCTCACAAAAAAGTCTTCCACCGCCGGACGAATTGATGGCAGATGCAAAACTGCATTGGTTATCAGCCATAGCAGAACAGCGAACAACAGCGGAAGGAAATGTTTCAGGAAACTGCGGTAAGCTTCCTTTTTGCTTTGCTTATCGCTATATTTTTTTCTTCTTTCTTTCTTATTAAGATTGCTTTTTGATGACATTAAAATTCCCCGTTAAAATTATAATTAAACTACCTGCAAACTTCAAAATTAAAAAATTTTCGTCTATCACTGATAATTTTAGCAAAAAATTTAACATTAAACTAACCAAAAGGTTTTATGCATACAATATATTCCATTAATAATAAAAACCATGATCAAATATTGATTTCTAAATATAAACTCATCCTGATAAAATTAAAACATAAAATTTGACCTTAATATCCCTGTTGAACAAATAAAGCTGAACAACATGTTTAATAATTGTATTTTTTTTAATAGTTGTATTTTTGCCGAAAATAATTTTATACAATGCTCGGGACTCTTTTTAAAACTATTTCTTTACTGAACTTACTTTTGGTCTTTACATTTTATTCCCATGCCCAGTACTATTCAGCAGGTCAGGATCCAGCTTCGCAAAGATGGCGGCAGATCAATACCAGTTCGTTTAAGCTGATATATCCGGAAACATGGGAGAATAAAGCACATAAGCTGGCTGGTTTCCTTGAAATCATTAAAGAGCCTGTCAGTAATTCACTGGATTCCAAACCATCAGAAATCCCTGTAATCCTTCATAATCAGTCAGTCCTCAGCAATGGGTTTGCAGTGTGGGCACCCAAAAGAATAGAAATGATAACTACGATTCCAGATGATAACATTGCAACTGACTGGATGAAACATCTTGCCATACATGAATATCGTCATATTGCACAAATAGAAGGCTTAAACAAGTCAACCACAGGATTTTTATCAAAATTGTTCGGGCAGCATATACTGGGTGCAGTAGTAGGATTACATTTGCCGCTCTGGTTCCTTGAAGGAGATGCAGTACTTGTTGAAACTGCTATGACCAACAGCGGGCGCGGACGTATCCCTGACTTTATTTCTCCTCTTACCGCCCAATTGCTCGAAAAAGGAGCATATAGTTACGACAAAGCAATTATGGGTTCATACCGCGACATGGTTCCCGACCATTATACCCTTGGTTATCACATGGTTGCAATGACGCATAATCAGTTTGGGTTCGAACCTTTTTTGAAATCCATGAAAAATATTGCGCGACTTCCTATTATTCCCGGTTCATTTTCGCGAGGTCTAAAAGAAACAACGGGAATGAATTCAAGTGGTTTATACCGGCATACAGTTAGCAAGCTCAAAAAAGAATGGACGGAACAAAACAGAAACTTCACTATTTCTGAATTCAGAAGGATAGAAGCCGGCAGCGACTTTGACTATGCTGAATATATAAACCCTCACTATGTTGATGACAGCACTTACATAGCCTTCCGGACTGCTCCGGGAGATATACCCCGTTTGGTTCTGATTGACAGACATGGATCGGAAAAAATCATTTTTACACCCGGTTTTGGGTTTTATGACTTTCTGTGCTTTGCTGAAGATATTGCCGTATGGGCAGAAATTACCATAGACCCTCGCTGGGAATACCGTAACTGGAGTAATATCAGGATTTTTGATATCACAACTGGTGAAAGCCGACTGATAACTCAAAAAGCACGTCTGCAATCGCCTGTACTTTCACCCGATGCATCGAAAATTGCTGCTATCGAAGTTGATGAGCAAAACGAATGGGCGCTTACAATTATTGATACTAAAACCGGAGAAGAAATACAAAGAATAAACGATCCTGAAATTGATTTTTTGCTTGAGCCTGAATGGAGCCATTGTAGTGAATGTATCATTGCTGTTGCCTTTAATGAGGGTTCCGGAAAAACTATAGTTAAAACAAACATTCAGCAGCCCCGTTTTCAAGGTTTGTTTCATGCCGGATTCACTGAGATCAGCAAACCGGCTTTTGCTGACGACTCTCTTATCTATTTCACCGGCACATGGAGCGGACGCAATGAGATTTACGCATGGAACACTGAAGAAAAACAGCTTTACCATATTCTTGCAGCAGAATACGGAGCTACTAATATTGTTTTATCTGATGACGAAACAAAGTTCCTGTTCTCAGAATTTACTGCCGAAGGATATAAAATTGCTGAATGTACCAACATTAAAACAACACCGGTTGAAATAAAAGATATCAGAAACAACCTTTTGCCATTGTACAGCTCTGCAGCCCGATCATTTCAAATGATTACCGATACCATTGCAGCAACTGATACTTTGTTCAGATCAATGCCTTTTATCAAAAGACAAAACAGCATGAATTTCCATAGCTGGCTTCCGGCATTTCTGGATGTGGAAGATATGACCCTAAAACCCGGAGTTTCTGCATTCTCACAAAACTATCTGGGAACTGCCATATCTGCCATACGATATGAATATGACCCAAAAGATAAAAGGCATGAGGTTTCGTATGATTTATCACTACAATCATCGTACCCTGTTTTTGATCTTGGATTTGGTATTGGCAGCGAGAATCCGGCTAAAAAAGAAGATTCAAAGTCAAATTATGCTTTTATGAACATTTCAGCAAGTCTGCCTCTGGCTTTTAATCACAATGCCATCATCTACGGAATTCTTCCTCAGATAAGCAATCACAACACATTCCTGTTATCTCACAAATTTCTTGCAAGGTTGAGTCCTGTATCATACTCATTGTCGTTATACGCACATAAAAGAATGGCAATGCGCGATTTGTACCCGCAATTCGGAATATCCACTGTGGCAGGTTTCAGTCATACCCCTTTCAATCACACAAAATATTTCACTGATATAGATGCAGGGGATATCGCATACGGAGCTGCCACTGTATTTTTACCCGGTTTGTTAAAACACCATAGTTTGAGGGTTTATGCAGGGATACAGAAGAAAACGAACAAAAATGCCTATTTTAACGATAAAATCCGTTTTGCCCGAGGTTATGACGATATCCCACTAAATAATGAAATGCTTATTTTATCAGCAAGTTATTCTTTTCCATTTGCGTATCCTGATTTTGCCCTTGGTTCAGTTATTTATGTAAAACGACTAAGAGCCAATATGTTTACCGATCACAGCAGGACTGTCTTTGATTTGCCGGAACATTCAACTGTTTCAGCAGGTTTTGATATAATTGCTGATGCGCATCTACTGCGCCTGCCAATGCCTTTTGAATTTGGCTTACGAACAGTATACTTGCAGGATCTGGATAAGATCACTTTTCAGTTTTTATATGGAGTTGATTTTTATGCTGTTGGAAATGCGTTTAGAAAAGGAAGAGTATTGCCGCCAAAATACTAAAATGGCTTATTGCTGATAATCAGTAAAATCAGTTTGTGTTTGCTGAAATTCATTTTCTTCAGAACCGAAAAGTTCAAGCCACATTGCAAATGACTCTACTCTTCTGATTTATCGGGCAGCATAGGAACAAATCTAAATGCTCCATGTTTTTCAGTTGTAAATTCCCCATCAGCAGTTTTGTGAACTACTGTCATAATCTGAACATCATCGGGTCCCATAGGTAAGACCATCAGTCCGCCGGGTTTCAGTTGTTCTGCCAGAATTTTAGGAACATGAGAAACTGCTGCGGTAATGAGTATTTTATCAAAAGGTGCAAAAGTAGGAAGCCCGACAAAACCATCGCCATAAAACACTTTAATGCTTCCATATCCTATTTTGGGAAGAAATTCTTTTACCTTTTTAAACAATGATTTATGTCTTTCAATGGTAAAGACCCTGGCACCCATCTGAGCCAGAATACAAGCCTGATATCCTGAACCTGTTCCTATTTCAAGTATCCTATCTCCTTTCTCAACCTTCAGCAACTGAGTTTGAAAAGCTACAGTAAAAGGCTGTGAGATAGTTTGTCCTGCGCCAATAGGAAATGGTTTGTCATCGTATGCAAATTCAAGGAAAGTAGATTCAAAGAAAAAATGCCTTGGCAGGGCATCAATGGCTGCAAGTACCTCTTTTGATGTAATTCCTTTACTTCTGATAATTTCCACTAACTTTCTGCGCATTCCTTTATGCCGGTAATTATCTTCGAGGGTAATAGCCATAACAAAGTAAAAAGCAGATCAATTAAACAAAATTTTGAGATTTTGCAAATGTAAGCATTCAATCTATTAAAATTGATAGCTTTGCAAAAAAAAGCAATGTTGAAGATCGGTGTTCTTGGAGCCGGGCACTTAGGAAAAATACATTTAAAGTGCATTAAGCAAATAGATGATTATCAATTAGTTGGATTTTATGATCCAAATGAAGAAATTGCAAAACAAGTAGAAATTGATAAAAAAGTAAAACGCTTTACAGATATTGAGAAACTGATTGACGAAGTGGATGTTGTAGACATTGTTACGCCTACTGTTTCGCATTTTGATTGTGCACAAAGGTCTTTAAAGAAATTCCGTCATGTTTTTATTGAAAAACCTATAGTTGCAACTCCTGATGAGGCACTAAGGCTCATTGACCTTGCTACTGAGGCAGATGTAAAAGTTCAGGTAGGCCATGTTGAGAGGTTCAATCCTGCTTTTCTGGCTGCCCAGCCCTACATCAGCAATCCTATGTTCATTGAGGCTCACCGTCTTTCGCAATTCAATCCTCGCGGTACTGATGTACCTGTCGTTCTTGATCTTATGATACATGATATTGACATAGTTTTGAATGTAGTTCAATCAAATGTCAAAAAGATAAATGCCAGCGGTGTTTCAATTGTGAGCGATACCCCTGACATTGCCAATGCACGTATTGAATTTGAAAACGGATGTGTAGCAAATCTTACTGCCAGCCGTATTTCAATGAAGAATATGAGAAAATCGCGTTTTTTTCAGCGCGACAGCTATATTTCAGTAGATTTCCTTGATAAGGAACTTGAGATCATACGCTTACAAGACCTTCCATCAGGAACTAACAATCCGTTTGCATTGGTATTAAAAATGGGCTCAGGAAAACCTGATAAACAACTGTTATTTGAAAAGCCGGTAGTTCCTGATGTTAACGCCATTGTTGAAGAATTAAAAAGTTTTCATCATGCCATAATGAACAATAAAACTCCTCCGGTTACTATTTTTGATGGGTATGCAGCTCTTGAAGTTGCCCACCAAATAATCAACAAAATAAATCAGTTGCCGGCAAACCTGATTTAAGCAATATACCACACCCGTAAACGTTCATAATCCATTGAATATCCCTCTTCTTTCAGCTACAGGTTTGAACATGATCAACTACAGACTTATCTATCCTATCCTGCTCATTTTCACAACATTACTGTTCAATTCATGCAATCCTGATAATGATAAGGGTATTCCTTCCTATATTCACATTGAAAAAATTGATCTTGTTACAACCCCTCTTCAGGGAACTGCCTCACATAAAATCGTTGATGCCTGGGTTTACATTGACAACAAGCTTATAGGTGCTTTTGAGTTGCCGGCAACATTTCCTGTACTCAGATCAGGAAATACTGAAATAAAGATCTATGCAGGCATCAAAATAAACGGGATTGCGGCAGTACGCTCTCCCTATCCTTTTTATAAACCAATTTTTGTTTCTGCTGATCTGATACCCGAAAGGATTGACACACTGCGTAACCTGACAACAACATATGAGCAAAGCACCACATTTGAATGGCTTGAAGATTTTGATTCAGGCGCTCTGAGCATTGATACCACTTCGCTTAGCGCAACTAAACTTCACCGTACTTCAGACCCCTCTCTGATTTTCAAATATAAAAACGAGAGAAATGATTACTCAGCAATGGCAACGCTTAGTGGCGATTCAACACTTTTTGAATGTGCCACCATTGAATATTTTGAATTGCCAAAAACCGGAACTCCGGTTTTTCTTGAAATGAATTACAAAAACGATTTCAACTTAACTGTCGGGTTAATTTATATTACGTCAACACATGAAGTTCATCAGCATTCAGTTCTTATTCTGAATCCTACTGAAGAATGGAACAAAGTGTATATTAATTTCACACCTACAATTTCCGTTCTTTATTTTGCACAGAAATTCAAAGTGTTTATTGGTATGATGAAAAACGACCCATCAGTGACTGCAACAATTTATCTGGATAATCTTAAACTGGTTTATTAAAATAATCAAAAATCATTAAAACTGATTAAAAAAACTAACTTTACCAGCCCGCAAACAGCCATCATTAGCTCAATTAAATATGAATAAAAAGAAACAAGTTGCCAAATATGTTATAGCCGACTTACTTGCTGCAGTACTTGCCTGGAGTTTGTTCTTTCTGTACCGAAAATCAGTATATGATCCTGAAATACAGGTTAATCTGGGCAAAGTATATGCTGATGCAAATTATTATGTTGGGGTGACTATTATTCCTTTATTCTGGCTGACACTTTACGCTATGGCAGGCACGTACAGGCGTATTTATCGAAAATCGAGGCTGAAAGAACTTGGTCAGACCCTTATAATCACAATTATCGGCATTGTTATTATTTTCTTTGCACTCATCCTCGACGATATAATAATTTCGTATAAAACTTATTATCACTCACTTATAGTTCTTTTTGTATTGCATTTCGGCTTTACCTACATTTTACGACTTATCATCACTTCTCACACCGCATATAAAATCCATCATAAAATAATAGGCTTCAACACCCTGATAATCGGCAGCAATGGAAATGCAGTAAAAGTATATACCGATATTGAGAACCAGGAAAAACATTCAGGTAATAAGTTCATTGGTTTTATTAATGTAGAACCATATAAAGACTATAAGATAGGGGAATTTCTCCCGCATCTCGGAAGTCTGTCCGATTTGAAAAGCATAGTACAGGAATATGAGGTTGAAGAGGTTATTATTGCCATTGAAAGATCGGAACATAAAACTATAGAGATGATAATCACACAGTTACAAGAACTGAATGTGATAATAAAAATAATCCCTGATATGCAGGATTTTCTGCTGGGCACTGTGAAGGTACAATCTATTTTCCACACACCTTTAATCCAGATATCCCCTGATCTGATGCCGCCCTGGCAGCAAAGCATCAAACGAGCGATGGATGTTGTACTTTCACTGATAGCAATGATAATATTGATCCCTTTCTATGTTTTCACAGCAATAGGAGTAAAGCTCAGCTCAAAAGGACCAATTATCTATTCACAGGAAAGAATAGGTTTGCACGGGAAACCTTTCAGGATGCATAAATTCCGTTCAATGTATTCCGATGCTGAAAAGGGAGTACCAATGTTATCGTCAAAAGCTGATCCACGAATTACACCTTTCGGCAGATTTATGCGTAAAGTCCGTCTTGATGAGATTCCACAATTTTACAGCGTGCTTATCGGCGATATGTCGCTGGTAGGTCCCCGCCCTGAGCGTCAGTATTATATTGACCAGATCGTACAAAGGGCACCCCAGTACATGCTACTGCAAAAAGTAAAACCGGGTATTACTTCATGGGGGCAGGTAAAATTCGGGTATGCCGAAAATGTGGATGAGATGATTGAAAGGCTTAAATACGACATTCTCTATATCGAGAATATGTCAATAGCTATGGATATTAAAATAATGATATATACTGTACTCATAGTAGTTACCGGCAGAGGGAAATAAAAGATCAAATTGAGCCTGTTTCTATCATCCTCACGATCAGTTCTATATCTTTATCTTCTCCATCAGGATCATATTTGATTTTCAGATCAAATCCAAAAATATTTGCAAAAGTCTGCCAGAAAAATACCCTGACCTTTCCACGAAATTCTTTTACAATATCGTATGTTGAATATCCTGTTTCACGATCAATGAGCTTTAATAATATCCAGCCCTGGGTAAAAGTAAGTTTCTTCAGGTCATCCTCAAATTCCAGACGTATCTTATCTTCAGCCTGTCTCATCAGCTCACGTTTTTCATATTCAGAACTAAGGTTCAAAAGCTGATTTTCATATTCCATCATCCTGATACTGGCTAAACGTGCGTAGGGATATGTTTTTTTTACATTCCGAACCAAACGGTTGAAACGAAATTCCTGAACAGCATTTTTAAATACGGGAGGGGCATATTTAACATATTCAGGCAAAGTAATGACAGCCAGAGTATCTCCATTAACATCAATTATGGCTTGCGTAACCACAGGCCATGAATTCTGGGAGCGTGCTCCGAAAGTCAGCAAAACAAGAAAAACAAAAACTAATGAAATCCTTTTCATAACTCTACCTGAATCTGGTATTAAAAACGTAAACAGACCGTCAATAATTATACCAAACTGAATCAGGCAACTTTTAAACGGGAAATCCCTGAGCGCTCAAGTTTGCTTTTGACATATTCCAGAGTAACATGTAACTCCTGATCCTGAGTACTTTCTGATGGCATTTCAAACATTGCATCAGTCATTATGGCTTCAAGGATTGAGCGCAGGCCACGGGCGCCAAGTTTAAACTCAATGGCTTTATCCACAATAAAATCAAACACCGATGGATCAAATGTAAGTGTTATGTTGTCCATCTCAAAAAGACGCTCGTATTGTTTTACAAGTGAGTTTTTAGGTTCTGTAAGTATTCTTATTAAAACATCCCTTTCCAGCGGGTTCAGGAAGGTAACAATTGGCAAACGTCCAACCAGTTCGGGTATCAGGCCATAGCGTTTCAAATCCTGAGGAGCCACATACTGCAACAAATTACCCTTGTTGAACTCAGTTCGTTCCTGTTCTTTTTTAAAGCCTATAACATTGGTTTGCAGGCGCGAGGCAATTATTTTCTCAATGCCGTCAAAAGCACCACCGGTTATAAAAAGAATATTCTGGGTGTTTATCTGTATCATTTTTTGTTCGGGATGCTTGCGCCCTCCCTGAGGCGGCACATTTACTATAGTGCCTTCAAGCATTTTGAGCAAAGCCTGTTGAACCCCCTCACCTGATACATCACGGGTTATGGAAGGGTTATCGTTTTTACGTGCTATTTTATCAATTTCATCAATGAAGACTATACCACGTTCGGCAGCTTTTACATCATAATCAGCCACCTGCAACAACCTTGTAAGTATGTTCTCAACATCTTCACCAACATAACCTGCTTCAGTAAGCACGGTAGCATCGGCAATACAGAACGGAACCTTGAGCAAACGGGCAATGGTACGGGCTAACAGGGTTTTACCCGTGCCGGTCTCTCCCGTCATTATGATATTTGATTTTTCTATTTCAACATCTTCAGGTTTATCCTTACCCTTAGGCTGCAGAATACGCTTATAATGATTGTAAACAGCAACGGCTATTACTTTTTTAGCTTCATCCTGCCCTATTACATACTGATCGAGATATTTTTTTATTTCAACCGGCTTAACAAGCTCCAGGCGCGAAGGATATTTTTTACTTTTTGAACCTGTAGATTCATAATTAATGATCTCGTTTGCTTCCATCACACAATAATCACAGATATGAGCACTGATACCGGTGATCATAATGTTTACATCGCGCTTGTCTCTGCCGCAAAACGAACATTTATCCGTACTCTTTGCCATGGCTTATGGTTATAAATTTACAGTCTGATGATTTAAGGGTTTAACAAAATTAACAATTTATTGCGAAACATGGTCTGTTTTTCAGTATTCTGTTTCAGATATGCCGAACTTAATTATTCATGATACTGAAATTCATTCTTTATTATGTTTAACAAGTACTTCATCAATCATTCCGTATTCTTTGGCTTCTTCGGCAGTCATCCAATAATCGCGGTCAGAATCCTTTTCAATTTTTTCAAAAGGTTGCCCTGTATGATCGGCTATTATCTGGTAAAGTTCTCCGCGAAGTTTAAGGATCTCTCTGGCAGTTATTTCAATATCCGAAGCCTGTCCCTGTGCTCCTCCCATAGGCTGATGTATCAATATACGACTGTGTTTCAATGCTGTGCGCTTTTCATGAGTGCCGGCACACAGCAATACAGCTCCCATTGATGCCGCTATACCGGTACATATTGTAGCAATATCGGGTCTGATATACTGCATGGTATCATAAATGCCCATACCGGCATAAACAGATCCACCGGGTGTATTCAGATAAATCATTATATCTTTTTTAGCATCTGCTGATTCAAGAAAAAGCAACTGTGCCTGAATGATATTGGCAACGTAATCGTCAATCGGGACACCAAGAAAAATGATCCTGTCCATCATAAGGCGAGAAAAAACATCCATAGTAGCAATGTTAAGCTGACGTTCCTCAATAATGGTAGGAGAAATGTAATTTGTTACCGCCGATGTGTAACGATTTAAAGTCAAACTGTTAATACCACGGTGTCTGACTGCATATTTATAAAATTCGTTCTGATTCATATATCCTGATTTTATTTTTTTATAATCATTTTATTAAACATCTGTTTCGTGAGTTTGTTCTTCATGTTCATGTTCATGAGCTGATGGACTACCGGTCAGTACATGGAATTCATCATGGGTTACTTCCTTTATCTGCAATCCCAGATTGTTCTTCATCACAGAAATTAATTTGCCGTAATATAACTGAGCTTCAATTTTTTCACTCTCTTTCTCGTCGCTCAGAATTCTATCAATTGTACTTTCAACCCATTCCTTATGTTCATCAATATGACCTCCAAACTGGTTCTTAAAATAACCTCTTACCACATTCTTTATTTCCTCCTGATCAACCTTTATATCAAATTTATCATAGATCTTTTCCCTTATCATATCCCATTTAATGCTTTTAACAAGCTCAGGAAATTCAGTGTCAATTTCTTCCCTGGTAAGAGAGTCTTCATTCCTGTCAAGCAAAAGTTTCTTCAGGAACTCTTCCGGAAGTCTGAATTCATGGAGTTCCATCAATTTTTCCTTCACATCATCAAAAAGTTTACTATCCGATTCAGGTTCATACCTAAAAGTTATATTTTCCGCGATCAATTCGCGAAACCTTACCTCGTCAATATTCTTCTCATTAGGAAACAATCTTTTAAATAATTCCTCATTTATTTCAGCAGGTATCATACGGGATATCTTACTAACAGTAAACCTGAACATTCCGTCAACCGCAGAAGCCTCTTCTGTTTTCAGTTTGAATATCCTCTCAATTTCCTTGCTGTCATCAAATACTTCCCTGATATTGAAACTTACCTGATCTCCTTCTTTTAATCCTATGAAAACAGCTTTCTTTTCTTCACTCTGAACTGAGTTGACATTAACATAACTTTCAGCATTCAAGCCATCGGCAAGTGGTTCTCCATCTTCGCCCAACTGTTCATACTTACCATCAATCCAATCCCCTGCTTCCGATTTTTCAGGATTAATAACCTCACTGTAATTTCTGGCAATCATTGTAATTTCATCTTCGATCTCTTTCTCGGTTCCAACTATTTTATAGTAATCCGGTTTTATCTCATCAGAAAATCTGAGTTCAAAATCGGGTCTGAACCCCATTTCATAATAAAGCTCAAAATCCTGCTGACTGCCAAAATCAATATCTTTGACTTTTTCATTATCAGGAATTGGATAACCAATTATCTCCAGTTTATTATCGCTGATATATGTAGTAATCTCCCTGGCAACCAGATGATTTACCTCATCAAGTACGGTAGCAGCCCAATACATTTTCTTAACAAGACCAAAAGGAACTTTTCCCGGACGAAATCCTGGCATATTTGCTTTACGCTGGTATTCCTTCAGTTTTTTGTTAACGCTTTCAATATAATCTGATTCGCTGACTTCAATTTTCAGAGTAGCAGTTAATTCACCGGTAGATTCTTGAGAAATATTCATATTAATACTGTGTTGAGATATTCAAAAAATTAAATTGATGTGAATTTTAAAAGCAATAATGCCCGGAATTAAAAAAAATTGAGATGTTGTTTGCTTTTGGTTTGTTTGTGCGGACGAAGGGACTCGAACCCCCACGCCTTTCGGCACCAGATCCTAAGTCTGGCGCGGCTACCAATTACGCCACGTCCGCAGTCTTATTTAGCCGGCAAAGGTACAAAGTTTTTGTAATCCAAAATATCAGAATTCATAAACATAAAACCAGATATTTTTTGAGGTCTGCATAAAACCATGTAAACCTCACCTTTTCAGGCGTATGAAATTATTGAACTCTCCGAGAGTAGGCATATTTAATATTCTATATTTAATAAAACTAAAAACCCTGTTTTTAAGTTTCTCATGCTTATTTGGTTTGCGCATGCGATTTGGTTTACCACTGTATTGAAGCTCATCCTGCCAGTTGAATTTACTTATCCATTCATTCATCACAGCCGGATGAGTTCCTCTGAAAACGTTTAAAAGATCCAGCGGTCCGTAATCAAATTCAAAATAACGCTGTTTCTCAAGTTCCTTCACTTTCATTTCGCCCTGTTGTATGGTTTCAAACACTCTGGTTTTCTTTTTCATCATTTGTGGCGGTCTTACCCATCCATAATGATATACAAAGGCATCGAGTTCTATAACTTTCAGTTTCCAGGTATTATGCTCTCTCCGGTAATTAAAACCATCAAAATCAGGTATATACCTGAAGGACTGTGCATCCCTCCACGAATGAATTTCAGGATCATTGCGTATAATCCGAATTTCAAACGGATACCATCCATGCGACCTGTGATGATGATCGTAATCGCCCCAGAAATGATAGTATTTAAAAAGAAAACCTTCTACCTCTTTGTCGTTCAGATATTTCTCACACGCTTCACGTATAAGCGGAAGGTCTTTTTCATGTATCACCTCATCAGCCTGAATATAAAACAGCCAGTCGCCACTGCAATATGATTTTGCAATATCAGTCTGATGAGCATATTCCATACCGTGAGGATAACGCTCAATATCCCATACTGTTTCTATGATCTTAATTTTAGGATCTCCGATACTTTCAATCAGTTCACGGGTTTTATCACCTTCAGAACCTTCACCGAGAGCTATTACGAATTCATCAACAAGAGGCAGTAACGACTGTATTGATTCCTTTACAGGGTAATAAAGTGAGTCAGCATTCTTTGCTATTGTAAAACCACTGATCTTCATTCAAGATATTTATTTGTAATCTGCTAATTTTCAATCAACTGCAATGCAGGAATATTAACTGAACATCTGCATATTGTGCAAACGGGTGTAAATGCCGTTTTTCTGCATTAATTCCTGATGAGTGCCTTGCTCCACTATCCTTCCTTCGTGCATAACGCATATCATATCAGCATTCACCACCGTTGAAAGGCGATGAGCTATAATAACTGATGTCCGGTTCTTCATTAAATTTGTAATAGCTTCCTGCACCAGGCGCTCCGATTCAGTGTCGAGTGACGAGGTAGCTTCATCAAGGATCATGACAGGAGGGTTTTTCAGTACGGCTCTGGCAATGCTGATACGCTGACGCTGCCCTCCAGACAATTTATTTCCCCGGTCGCCGATATTGGTTTCATACCCTTCAGGAGTGTTGATAATAAAATCGTGAGCATTGGCTACTTCGGCTGCCATGATTATCTGCTCTTTAGTTGCATTGTCAGAACCAAAAGCAATGTTATTTGAAAAACTGTCGTTGAACAAAATTGCTTCCTGACTCACCACGCCCATTAAATTGCGCAAACCCCTTATTTTACAATCCTTTACTGACACTCCGTCAACCAACACCTCTCCCTCAACAGTATCATAAAACCTTGGGATCAGATCAACTAATGTTGATTTTCCGGCTCCCGACTGCCCTACTATTGCTACTGTTTTTCCTTTCTCAATTTTCAGGTTGATATCTTTCAGAACCCAATCGTCTTCGTATCTGAATCCCACATTTTTGAACTCTATGCTATCATTAAAACCTGTTACCGGCAGAGCATCAGGCTTTTCAACCACAGTATTTTCGGCTTCCAGTATCTCATCAATCCTTTCGGCTGAAGCCATACCCTTCTGAACATTATACCATGCTGTTGAAAATGATTTTGCAGGATTTATTATCTGCGAAAAAACGACCAGGTAGCCTATGAAATTCTCGGGCGACAAGGTAGTTTGTTCTCCCAGTACCATAGTCCCGCCATACCACATTATAAAAACCACAACAACAGTACCCAGAAACTCACTTAAAGGTGTTGCCAGATATTGCCTGCGGTAAATTTTTATCATAATGCGGGTATAAATATTATTAAGGTCAAAAAATCGTTTTTTCAGCCTTTCCTCACTGTTGAAAGCTTTGATCACCCGTAAGCCTCCAAGGGTTTCATCCATCATTGAAAGGATCTCACCCATTCTTTTCTGCCCTCTTGCAGCCGAAGTTTTCAGTCTTTTTCCTATCCTTCCTATAATAAAGGCACTTACAGGTAAAAGAATAAATACAAACAGAGTAAGATGAGGACTTATGACTACCAGGCCTATCAAATAAACAATGATCGTAATCGGATCGCTGAGTATCATTTCAAGTGAACTCATTATGCTCCATTCCACTACCATGACATCGTTGGTCATACGGCTGATAATATCCCCTTTGCGTTCGTTTGAATAATATGCCAATGGGAGGTCAACTGATTTATTGTAAAGTGCATTGCGTATGTCCCTAACCACTCCATTACGGATCGTAGCCATATTATGCAAAGCCAGATATTTAAAACCGGTTTTAAGCAATGAAGTTGCAACAACAAGACCACTTACAAAAATCAGGGCATAGATACTACCCTTGTTATCAATAAGTTGAGTGATGTAATAAAAAAAATTGTTTTTCAGAATCGTGAGTAATCCCAAACCCTCCTGCCTCATGAATTCAAAACTCAATGGCAGCGATTGATACACCTTTTCCTGAGTATTGAACAAAATTCCCAGAAAAGGAATCACCATAGTAAGGCTGAATAATGAAAATACAACACTAAGAAAGCTAAAAACAGTATGAAGTACCGCCTGTAGCCAGTATGGAACAATATATCGGAGCAGGTTAACAAATCGTTTCATCGCAATTGAAATAAATTCCTCAGTACATGAAGAAAGTGCAAAAGTAAATTTAATTGCCTAACGCCGGAAGTTTTATTTATTTTGTACAAAGTGTTGATTCAATCACATATTTAAATTCCTGTATCTTTGCACCTAAACTGTTATATCATGAATATATCATCCATTATACGTGAATCGCTGAAACTCAAACAAGAGCTACTCGACAATGAATCAATGTTAAAACGTCTTGAGGAAGTTGTTGTTGTAACATTCGACTGTTATAAAAATGGCGGAAAAACCATGTTCTGCGGAAATGGTGGCAGTGCAGCCGATGCCCAGCATCTGGCAGCCGAATTGTCGGGGCGTTTTTATTTCGATCGCAAACCTCTTGATGCAGAAGCACTTCATGTAAACACATCTTATCTTACTGCTGTTGCCAACGATTACTCCTACAATGAAATATATTCGCGCCTTGTTGAAGCCAAAGGCAAAAAAGGTGATATCCTTTTTGCTTTTTCCACTTCGGGGAATAGCCCCAATGTTGTTAAAGCACTGGAACAGGCGAAACTTCAGGAACTCATAACTATTGGCTTCACAGGTATGAAACCATGCAAAATGGACAGCCTCTGCGATTTTATCTTTAAGATACCTTCCGCTGATACACCAAGGATTCAGGAAATGCATATATTACTTGGTCATATTATATGTCAGGGCGTTGAAGAAACACTTTTTGGAACCTGAACTACAGGGTAAAAAAGTAAATAAGCCATTGAAACCTTTTAATCAAAATCAATAAAAATGCATGAAGCAGTAATATTAGCCGGTGGTTTTGGAACAAGGCTGCAAACTGTGGTCAAAGATATTCCCAAATCAATGGCACCTGTCAATGGACGACCTTTTCTTGAATACCTGCTTGACTATCTCATCTCATACAACTATAAAAAAATCGTGCTTTCAGTAGGTTATAAAAGCGAAAGCATAATTTCTCATTTTGGTTCTTCATACAAAGAATTGGAAATAATTTATGCTATTGAAAATGAGCCTTTAGGAACCGGCGGCGGAATAAGGATGGCATTGACAAAATGCGATGAAAAAAATGTGCTTGCACTCAATGGCGATACTTTATTCCTTGTTGATCTTCATAACTTTAACAAACTGCATCATAAAAAAAATGCCGTAATAAGTATTGCTTTGCGCAAAGTAGCTGATATATCGAGGTACGGAGAAATTAAAGTGAACAGGAACCGGTATATTACATCGTTCGGTGAAAAAACCTCCGCTAAGGTCCCGGGTTTGATCAATGGAGGAATTTATATTATTCAGCGTGAGTTCTTTCTTGAAAACACAAACCCTTCGGCATTCTCGGCAGAAAGGGATATTTTTGAAAAATGGACAATAAACCACAGGCTTGCAGGCTTTGCATATGACTCTTATTTCCTTGATATTGGTATTCCTGCTGATTTTTTAAAAGCACAACATGAGTTTCAGAAACTTAAATATTGATAAAACCTGGACTCTGTTTCTTGATCGTGACGGGGTCATAAACCGCAGATTACCCGGTGATTATGTAAAGAATCCCGAAGAATTTAAATTACTTGGCGGAGTTGCTGAGGCAATAAAAATATTCAATGAATATTTCGGAAGGGTGATAGTTGTCAGCAACCAGCAGGGTGTTGGAAAAGGGATAATGAGCAGTGGCGATCTTGAAAAAATTGATCTTCACATGCATAACCTTCTCAAAGAAGCCGGAGGCAGGCTGGACAAAGTTTTTTATGCTCCTATGCTGCACTCAGAAAAGAATATCATGAGAAAACCAGGCGTGGGAATGGCTTTGGCAGCACGAAAAACATTCCCTGAAATAAATTTCAAACGATGTTTTATGGCCGGTGATACTCTTACTGACATGCAATTTGGCAAAAATCTAAAAATGAAAACAGTGCTTATTAACGAAACCAACAGGATAGCAATAAAATATCCCTTTCTAATTGATTATCATTTCACTGATCTTTATACGTTTGCAAAACAAATAGCAGAAACCTCACCAAAAAAACAGATCTCAGAATATGTTCGCAAAAAGTGTAAACTCTTCAAAGACTCTGACTACCTGAACTTTTCCAAACTATGAATCCAACAACGACCCTTATAATTTTTCTGGTTTACACTGCTATTCTTTTCAGCATTGCTTTTATTACTTCCAGAAAATCAACCAATGAAACCTATTTTGTCGGAAATCGTGCATCACCCTGGTATGTAGTGGCTTATGGAATGATCGGAGCTTCGCTTTCGGGGGTCACATTTATATCTATTCCCGGCGATGTAGGGAATTCATATTTTTCATATATGATGCTGGTTTTCGGCTATCTGCTTGGCTATGCAGTAATTGCACAAGTATTGCTGCCGCTTTATTATAACCTTAATCTTACCTCAATTTACACCTATCTCGAAAAACGTTTTGGATTTTCATCATACAAAACAGGAGCATCCTTTTTCCTGTTATCCCGTAGTATTGGAGCCTCATTCCGGGTTTATCTTGTTGTAAATGTATTGCATGTGTTTGTATTCGATGCATGGAATGTTCCGTTCATTGTTACGGTCATGCTTTTTATGGGGCTTATAATCCTATATTCATTCCGGGGAGGAATTAAAACTATAGTATGGACTGATACCCTGCAGACAACATTTATGATCCTGGCTGTTCTTTTCACCATCCATCTGATTGGTAATGAAATGAATCTGTCACTCGGCGGATTGATAAAAGCTGCTTCCGATAGCAAATATTCTCAAATGATCTTTACTGACTGGAACCATCGTCATCATTTTCTCAAACAATTTTTTTCAGGTACATTTATAGCAATTGTAATGACGGGTCTGGATCAGGATATGATGCAAAAAAACCTTAGCTGCCGCAATCTGCGTGAGGCACAAAAAAATGTTTATCTGATGAGCTGGTCGCTGGTGCTGGTTAATCTTATTTTTATGTTTCTTGGCATTGTTCTCTACTTATATGCTGAATCACAGCAAATTGATATCCCTCAGATAACTGACAATCTTTTTCCTCTTATTGCTATTGAACATCTAAGAGCAAAAGCCGGCATACTCTTTTTCATTGGGCTTATTGCTGCCGCTTTTTCAAGCGCCGATGGTTCCCTTGCTTCTTTAACAACCTCCTTTTATTTTGATATTCTTGGCATTGATAAGAACAATAAATTAAATGAGAAACAAAAAACCCGCATCAGAAAAATTACACATATGTCAGTTTCTATAGTACTGATCCTGATGATAATAGTATTCAGGGCAATCAGCGACCAGTCAGTAATACAGAAACTCTTTACCATAGCCGGTTATACTTATGGACCTTTGCTTGGGCTGTATTCTTTCGGTTTGTTCACAAAATATTCAGTAAAGGATAAATGGGTACCCCTGATTGCGGTACTTTCTCCGGTTTTATGCTATATAATTAGCGTTAATTCAATGAAGTGGTTCAATGGCTACAAATTTGGGTTTGAACTACTCATACTCAACGGATTATTTACTTTTGCCGGATTGTTCATAATTAAGGAACAATTAGGCAGAAAAAGACGGAAAAAATCTGAAAGAAAACGCTGATGACGGCGTAAAAAAAAGTGAAAATAATAATTTGGGATTTATAAACCAATATTAACTAATAATAACAGAGGAATACTTACATTTGCTTCCTGAAAAAATAATTATCAGAACGACAAAAATTTCACAATCATGGTAAGTTTACAAACAAATTACATGGGGTTAAAACTCAGGAATCCAATCATTATTGGTAGTTCGAGCTTAACAAGTACAGTAGAAAAAGTAAAGGAATTAGAAAAACATAATGCTGGTGCTGTGGTACTTAAATCCTTGTTTGAAGAGCAAATAAGATTTGAGATCCATCAGTCAATGCATCAGACTAATTTAAGCGACAGCTATTACCCTGAAGCACATGACTATATAAGCAATTACTCACGCACTCATCATATTGATAATTATTTAAAAGTAATAAGTGATTGCAAAAAGGCGGCTTCAATCCCTGTAATTGCCAGTATTAATTGTGTAACAGCCGACGAATGGACTGCTTTTGCAAAACGTATTGAAGATGCAGGCGCTGATGCTCTGGAACTTAATATTTTTATTCTGCCTGCCGATCCAAATATTTCGGGCGAGGAAAATGAAAAAATGTATTTTGATATTCTCGATCAGGTAAAAAAAGAGCTGGATATTCCGGTTGCAATGAAGATCAGTTACCATTTCTCGGGATTAGCCAAAACTGCATTAAAACTTTCGTGGGCTGGCGCTAATGGAATGGTGTTGTTCAATCGCTTTTATTCGCCGGATATTAATGTGGATAATATGAAGGTTATTCCTGCTCATGTATTCAGCACTCCTGATGAGATCAGCGTTAGCCTGCGCTGGGTAGCCATGCTTAGCGACCATCTCCATTGCGATATTGCAGCATCAACAGGCATACATGATGGGAAAAGCGTGGTAAAACAATTACTTGCCGGAGCTAAAGCAGTTCAGATCGCTTCCACCCTCTATATTAACGGACTTGGACGTATTGACGAAATGCTGAAATATCTGGAAGAATGGATGGTTAAACATGGCTATAAATCCACTGATGAATTCATTGGTAAACTTAGCCTTAAAAAAACCGAAAATCCTGCAGCCTGGGAAAGAGTACAATTTATGAAACATTTCGCCGGAATAGAATAATACCGGACCCGGTTTTAAGTAGAATTTCTGTTACAAAAAACTGTATATCTTCAAAACTCTGTTCCTTTTCTGATTATTCTGCTTGTTATAGCCTCTCTGTTCGGATATATCTTTTTCGGAAAGTGCTGTAACTCAATAAATTTCCTGGATTAAACGTCGTCAGAAGATCGCATGAGTCTGACGCTCAGATCAGGATCAGCCATATCCTTGTCAAACGGGAACATTGGGCGTTTAATACGCTTATATTCAAGTCGTTCCAAATCCTGATCAACGCCACCGGGAGTAAGAGCCATAATCCAGTCAGCACGCATATCAAAAAGTTCCGGCACCAGATAACCGATTTTCACAACCACTATATCAGTTTCTCTGGGGTTCAGACCCAAATGGGTAAAATCTTTTTCATAATGATAAGGTTTACGCTTTTTTGTAATTATAACATTAATACTTCCCGTTTGAACCACAACCTCGGTTTCAGCAGAAGGGTCGCCATGTTCAATTGCTTTTACGACCCCTGACAATTTAACAGGTGGCGAATAACGATCATCTATGACTGCACCTGCCAGACCCTCAACCTTATTACCTACACCGGCTTCAATGGCTTTTTGAACCAGATCAGGTCCCGGCAGCGATGCATAGATAAGCGAAGGTCCGTTTTCGCTCTTAAACTCCTTACGCTTAAGTATTTCAGCAAGGGTCCAGGTTACATCCCCTGCGCCTCCGGCAGTCGGATTATCACCCATATCGCTGATTATAAAAGGTTGTGCTGTACCCGAAACAGCTTTATCAAGACATTCGTGCAAAGGTGCAACCGGAGCAACAAATTCAAACTCGTTTCTAACCTTCCAGAATGATGTTGCAAGTTCTTCTGCCGCACCCGAAACGGCATCCCTGTCATCGCCGGTAACAACTACTGCTCCATGGTTACGTGGCTCGTCAGCCCATGCATAGCCTATCCATATACCGGCATCAATAATGCCCTTGCGCATGGTTATAGGCTCAACCTTAGCATACAGGCTCTTTGCCGGTTCAATTCGTGTACTGGTTTTCTCGCCCGGCAACAGAATTGGCACAGGAATCCAGGCTTTATAGGCAGGTTTTCCTTTTCCGTTCTCCAATCTGTCAAGCAAATTTTCAAGTGCCCGCTGTTTTGATTCCAAGGCATCATCGTGTGGAGCAAGGCGATAACAGGTTATAAGATCAGTATTCTCAACCAGTCTTTCACTTACATTTCCGTGTAAGTCCATAGAAGTTGATATGATTGGTTCTTTTCCAACCACTTCGCGGATACGGATTATAAAATCCCCTTCAGGGTCATCCAGCCCCACAACACTCATAGCCCCATGAATATCAAAGAAAATACCATCGTAAGGCATATTTTCCTTTAAAAGCTCAAGAGTTTCATTAACCAGCTTCTCGTAAGCTTCACGAACTACAATACCTCCCGGAATAGCATGACCACGCAGCAGAGGGAACCAGTGAGCCCTGCCCCTGTCCGCTGAATCGGGCGACATAAAAGGATAATACGTAAAAACGTCTTCGCCGCGACGAACACGGAAAGATTCTTCGTTTGACTGAGCCGGTGAAAATGTACTTGATTCTATTGCCAGACCGCAAATTGCAACACGCGGAAGTTCTTTCGACTTTTTATCTGACGGCGAACAGGACATTAATACTGACAATGTTAGAGCAAGAACTGCAATAAATATTTTTTTCATTTTTCTGTGAATTAAAATCTGTATTATCGTTTTTGAATTATCTTCAAACCTGTAAAATTAATTAATAAACATCTTTAAAACCGGATTTCAGGAAGGATTTGCATTAGCCATTTTAAAAAACATCCGGACTGTTCAGCAATTTTCAGCAAAAATAAAAATATTCCAACAAACCTGAATATGCAATAAAAACTAAAAAGTATCTGCAAATGTGCTGAGCTGAAAGCAGAATTAAGAATTGCATACTAAGAAATACATTCTGAGATAAGATTAAATATTTGAACAAAAAAAACTCCTACCACGCAACTCACAACCCAAAAAAACACTATCTTTGGAAGGTTGATTCAGACTATGTCGTTATGGTGACTAAATCTGTGATTTCATATAGTAGAGATAATTATGGACACATATGCTCCCGGCAGCATTTGTACTTCTTCAACCATACAAATATGTTGATTGAAGCGAGATCCATTAGTGAAGACAATCGTTTGAACTACCTTATGCTCTCACCCGATAATTACATACAGACACCGGATTTCTCCCAATCATTCAACCGATATTCCTATTGTTTGAACAACCCTATCAACCTGGTTGACAAAAGCGGGTTTTACTGGTTGGATTATGATTATGATTATGATTATGAAGATCCACCTGATCCGACTTATTGGGGTGGTTGGAAAACAGGTATAGAAGTTATCGCTTCATTTGATGATAACTATACAACAAGGGAAATTGATTATGATTGGAATGATTTTTATGAAGATTATCTTTATGAATATGCCTCAGGAGGAGGGGGTCCAGGATGGGAGGCATATGCAGGTGCAGCCGCTTCTGTTATTAGCGAACTATACTATAGTAAGACTTTTGGTACCTGGATGGGGAAAGATTTCAAGATTCGTCAGCAAACTTGGAGTGGAAATGGAAGAACTGGGGGGAAAAAGAAGTTTGGTAAAACTACATCGAATGGGTTCAAGTGGGCTGGTCGTTTGGCTGGAGCTTACAGCGGTTATAAAACAATTGAACAACGAATTAACGGCAAAATTGGAACTGGTTGGATGTTAGCTGAACTGGTTACCACTGGATTTTCTACTTTTGGAGGTCTAGAAGGTGCAGCCTGGGGTATTGGCTGGGAAACAGGAAGGTTTATTACAAGCATGGAATGGTATCAGGAAGCAAAATTTAACTTCTGGTACAACCACTGGGAGAGTCAGGTTGGGGCACCATCCCAATACAATGAAGACCTTTGGTTTTACTTCTATCAAAATTACAAACCATGATGAACGTATTTTATTACTACTACTACCTTTTTTATACAAAGGTGTTACCAGATAATCAGCCGCATTCAACAGTTATCTTTACATTGAGTTTTACATTTTCTCTGATAATTAACGGCATTGTTAATGTAGTTTTTGCTTATCTATTTGGTGTTTCTCTAAGGAAATGGGAGATGATAGGAATCTTTGCGGTTATAACACTTTTGATGTATCTGGTCTACTATAGGAGCGGAAAAGGGAAGAAGATTGTAACGGAAAAGCCTAAATTGTTTAATAGTAACAAAATCTCAATAATATTAACAGCCTTGCTTTTTTTATTGGGAATATTAGCTCTTTTTCTACAAGCAGATATTACAAAGAGCATATTAGATGCGAGATAGCAAACAGCCCGGCAAGTCCGGGCTGTTTTGTTATATTGCATCAATATTTTTAATCCTAACACTTTTAATCAAACCATCAATGGCATAAAGGATATGGTTTTCCTGACTTGTCCGCCTTATTGAAGTGCCAAAAATATTATATTGATATTCAATTATACCAAAATGAAATATATTTATGACCAAAAATTTTTTAGATTCATTTGTTTG
>CAZJZG010000029.1:0-39324 GCA_964550455.1 uncultured Bacteroidales bacterium
AAGTGGTATACTTTTCAACGGGAAGGTGGTATAGTTTTCAATTAATATATACAAACAGGTTATTATATTTATCTTCAGCCTTTAATAGCTACTATTATAGGTTTGATCTGGTTTGGAGAGATATTTACCCTGGGCAAAGGACTTGCTGCAATTTGCATTTTTGCAGGTGTTTATCTGGTGAACCTGAAAAGTACGACAATTAAGGTGAATTGATGGCAATCCGGAGTACATGCAGTTCAGAAAATATTCAGTATCTGATTTGTTAAAATAAATGTCTGAAAGGCAACAACAATCCGGTGATAATTCGTTCGATAACAGGACGATTTAAGCAAGATTCATAATCAAAAGGCATGCTTTGCTCAATTGTTTCATCCATATGTTTTTTTAAGGATTGTATTATCTGTTTGTTTTTTCCTAAAAGCATGATTTCGTGCATGTATCTGAAGCTTCGGTAATCAAAGTTTGAGCTGCCGATAGCAAATGTTTCATCATCAAACAGGACAGCTTTTGCATGAAGGTTCGTAACTCTGAAAAATAGTACATTTACATTATTGCAGTGCATTTGGATAATGTATTTGTTTCTCAGCAGGTCAACTATCCTTATATCTGAATGTTCGGGGATTATTATTTTTACGTCCACTCCACGGGCTGCAGCTTCGATGAGGGCTTTTCGTATTTTAAAACCTGGAATAAAATAAGGAGTTTCAATTATTATGCTTTTTTTTGACTTGTTTATCAGCTCTTCATAGTGTTTTTTAACCTTTTGCCGGTATATGGAAGGAATATCCTGAATGATTTCGAAATCGTTGAAATGAATAGCTTTCCGGTACGAAAATTTATTGAAGTGATATTTGTTGTAGTTTTTAAAACTTGTGAGAAAAGTTCGTTTGAAGTGGATTGTGATTTCTCCTTCGATGCGGAGCTGAAGTTCTCTCCATTTAATAGAATGCCCGGCAATATTTGAGGATCCTATGTAGGTGATATGATCATCAATAAGAAGTAATTTGCGATGATTGCGACGATGGTTCTTGGTGAAAAAATCGAAAGTGATGACTATTTTGCTGAAGAATCTGACCTCAGCGTCGTAGTTTAACATTTCGCTGAAAAATGATAATGTAACACCTGCTCCCCAGGAATCAATCAGAAGTTTGACTTTTATGCCTTCTTTGGCTTTTTGTGTAAGGGCATCACGGAATCTTTGCCCGATTACATCATTATTGAATTTGTATGTCTCAATAAATATATAATCCTTTGCCTGCATTATATCATTTATCATTGCATCAAAGATCGCCGGCGGTTGATCATATAAAGTGTAGGACTCCATTACTTAAATTTCTTTATTACTATAATTGCTGAATTGAAGATTTGGTTTTTGATAATTATATGTTTTTTAATATGTTAAACAATTCATCTTTTCTACGATACGAAACCGGGATTATTGACCCGTCACTCATTATGCAGCTGTTTTCAGCACGGTTGTAGCGTTTTATATGATGTAAATTCACGGCATAGGATTTGTGAGTTCTGTAGAAAGCATTGTTTTCCAGTTCTTTTATGTACTCCTTTAGTGAATAGCTTACAAGAATGTTTTTATTATCAACCAGATAAAACCGGCAATAGTTATCTTCTGATTTGATACTTATGATGTCGTTACTATCAATCACATAAAGATTGTCCAAAGTTTTAAGAACTATTTTTTTGCCTAAACCAAATTTCTTAAAAAGGTTTATTTGCGACATAAATTCATTAATCCTGCGGCTCAGGCTTTCAGCTTCTATGGTTTCTCTTGCTTTACTGACAGCATTAATAAGCTCTTCAGGATCAATGGGTTTAAGCAAATAATCCATTGCGCTGAATTTAAAAGCTTTAATGGCGTATTCTTCATAGGCGGTTATGAAAATAACTTTAAAGTTAATATTGCTAAATTCTCTTAACAGATTAAAACCTGTTCCGTCTGGAAGTTTAATATCAAGAAATATCAGATCAGGATTATGCTTTTTTATAGAAATAATCCCTGAATAAATACTATCGGCCTGATCAGCAATTTCAATATCCCTGCAATGCATCTTCAGGATGTGAGTGATATTTTCGCGTGAGCGGCTTTCATCGTCAATTATTATAGCTCTGATTTTAGTATTAGTCATTTTGCCAGATATTTATCAGTCAGTAAATTAATATTATCCTGTGTTCTGAGAGGAATACTGAAACTTACAACAGTACCTTCAGCCTTCATATCCTGTGATAAAAGTTCTTTTACCTGAAATACTATTTTTTGTTTCTTATTATGATTCAGCAGTTTAATCCGTTCCAGAGTAATATCCATTGCTGTTGAGTCATGATCAGGCATTTCAGCAGATTTGTTTTTCAATGACTGAGTTATGCCAATTCCATTATCTTCAATTTTAAAAATAATAGAATCATGGTTGAGATTGAATGAAATATTTATTTTGCCCTGATGTTTAAATCCCTGAAAGCCATGCTCAATTGAGTTTTCAATAAAAGGTTGTGCAAGCATTGGAGGAATCATGATGAGCTCAGGATGTATTTTGGGGTCAACAAAAATATTGTAAACAAATTTGTTGTCATATCTTAGTTGTTGTAACTGCATGTAATATTCCATCACATTTATTTCATTTTCCATGGATATAAGATCCTGTCGTGAATTGCTTAATACTTGACGCATTAATTTAGCAAAGTTTGACAAGTATTTTGTTGCATCTTCTGTATTGTTTGTGATAATAAAACTTTGAATTGTGCTAAGGGCATTGAACATGAAATGAGGGTTCATCTGCAGTCTGAATAGTTTTTGCTCAAGCTCTGCATTTTTTTTAGCAGTCCGAAGTTTGTTTCGCTGAGTAAGGAGAAAGGCAATAAACACTGAAATTAAAGATAACAGAACAAATCCATATGTAATAAAGCGATGAGTATTAAGTTTAAGTTCCTGAATTTTGGTTTTTTGCCTTAGGTTTTCAATTTCCTTTGCTTGTTTTTCCAATTCATATTTTGTTTCAATTTCACTTACTATAACATTGATCTGTTCCTGATATAAGGAATCGCGCAGGGCAGTGAGCTTTTCATAATATTCAATTGCTTTATTGATGTCTCCGGTTTGTGTATGGATTCTCGCAAGTTGCTCCACAGCCATACTCCGGCGATTCTTATTGCCGGTTTGATTGCTGAGGCTTAGCATCTTGTCATAAGCTTCCGTAGACTCATTAAAATGACCTAATTTGGAATATACATTGCCCAAAAAATTCCATGAAACCGATTGGCTTTCAAGATTTCCTGTTTCCTGCGAAATACTCAGGGAAGTATGAAATGATTCTATGGCCTTTTTATAATCTCCAATCAGGAAATGCAAGTTGCCGATATTATTTAATGATTGAGCTATTCCTCTTTTATTGTTTAGTTGTTTTTCAAAATACAGGGATTTGTTGTAATAAATAAGCGCAGTATCGTATTTCTGATTCATTCTGTGTATGATGCCAATATTATTGGTTGTTTGAGCCAATCCACTGAGATCATTCAAACGAGAATATATATTATAGGCATGTACATAATAATCAAGCGCCTTTTCAAACTCCTTTAATTCTTTGTAAACGCCACCTATATTATTATAAAAACGGGCACAATTAGTTATATCGTTTTGTTGTTCAGCGATTTGAAGTGCACGCAAAGCCGCAGAAAGAGATTCCTTGTATTTACCGGTAAGCCGGTAATTTATTGATAACTTGTTCAATGTGTTAAGAAGCAATGAAGAATCGTTGAGCTCCTCAATAATTGTATAAGCGTCTTTTAAATATTCTATTGCCTTATTATAATCCGACGAGTTGTAATACGCTGTACTTAAGGCAATTAAAGCAGTAGCTTCTCCTTTGTCGTAATTGATTTTTTTTGATAATTCAAGTGCCTCATTTCCGTACATTATTGATTTTTCTCTATAATCAACAGCGCTTTTACGAGCCAGTTTTATTAATATATCAGCTTTTTCAATTCCCTGCAGTGAAGGCAGAAGCCGTTCAAGGCTATCAGTCTCACCTGCAAATATTGTAAGCGAAACCGAGATAAAAAGTAAAACTGATAAGATTGGATATTTCATTGCGAAAATTTGTACAATAATATAAAAATTAATTCAGGTATGAAAGTTGAATAAAAGAATCTGGTCTTGTTCATTCAAAAATTTGATTGGGTTAAACTGAATACTGTGTACCTTTGCTTTAAATTGAACAGCCATGATTAAATCAATGACCGGTTTCGGATGGACATCGGAAACCTATAACGGAAAGAAATTTATTGTTGAAGTACGAACCCTTAATAGCCGCACTCTGGATGCCAACATCAGGCTGCCTGCAAAATACCGTGAACTGGAAGCTGAAATCCGGATTTTGCTTGGCAATATTCTCGAAAGGGGAAAAGTTGATCTTTACATGACTATTGAGAATGAAGCTGATTTTTCAGAATACAGGGTTAATCGTTCCCTTGCCTTACATTATCTGGATGAGCTGAAGCTTTTGGCAAAGGAATCAGGTTTGCAGGTTTCTTCTGAAATACTGCCTGCAATTCTGCGATTACCTGATGTTGTTTCACAATCAGTATCAGACGTTGATGATAAGGATAAAAACATGACTCTTGAACTGATCAAGCATGCATTGACTGAAGCAGATAGGTTCAGGAAAAATGAGGGCGATATAATTGAAAAAGATTTTGAACAACGAATAAATCTAATTCTTGATTTATTGAATGAAACCGAGCTTTTTGAAAATAAAAGAGTAGAAGATATACGGCGCAGGCTTAATGCCGATCTTGCACAGCTTGAAAATCGTGTGACTATTGATAGTAACCGGTTTGAACAGGAAATAATTTATTATCTTGAACGTATTGATTTTAATGAAGAAAAATTCAGACTTAAAAAACATTGTCTTGATTTTTTGAATACTCTTGCTGATGATATATCTCAGGGACGTAAACTTGGTTTTATATCGCAGGAGATAGGGCGGGAAATAAATACTCTGGGAGCAAAGGCATATAATGCTGATATTCAGAAAATTGTTGTTGAAATGAAGAATGAACTTGAAAAAATTAAGGAACAACTTCTAAATATATTATAAATGTACTATTCATGGAAAATAAAATGATCATAATTTCAGCGCCTTCCGGAGCCGGAAAAACTACGTTGGTAAAGTATTTGCTCAGCGTGCGTAACGACCTTGAATTTTCAATATCGGCTTGTAGTAGGGCTAAGCGTGATGACGAACTTGATGGCAGAGACTATTATTTTATGACAAAGGAAGAGTTCAGAAAAAAAATTGATAATAATGAGTTTATTGAATGGGAAGAGGTGTATCCTGGCTCGTATTACGGAACTTTACGAACTGAGGTATATCGTATATGGAATAAAGGGAATCACGTAATATTTGATGTGGATGTAGTTGGTGGTTTGAACATAAAAAAGCAATTTGCCGAAAAAATTCTTGCTGTTTTTATTCAGCCGCCTTCAATAGAAGTGCTTGAAACAAGGATAAGAAAAAGGCAGAGCGATAGTGAGGATAAAATACGGGAACGCATCAATAAAGCTGAATGGGAGATGAAATTTGCAAATGAATTCGATCGGATAGTTGTAAATAATGAGATAAGTGTGGCAAAAATTGAACTGCTGAGTCTTGTTAACGAATTTCTTGATAATAACTTTCCAGATTGAAATGACTGATAATACAACTCTGAACCGTTTTAACAATCTGTAATATTAAATGTCGGAAAATATTCAAACCGGACTTTTATTTGGGTCATTCAATCCTATACACAAAGGGCATTTGAAGATTGCCACTTATATGCTTGACTATGAGAAACTGAATGAGGTATGGTTCGTGGTATCACCTCATAATCCTTTAAAAGATAAGGGAATGCTTGTAAGCAAAGAGCAGCGACTTGAAATGACCAGACTTGCAGCGGCTGGAAAACGGAGGTTTAAAATATGTGATATCGAATTTACAATGCCGGAGCCATCATTTACTATTGACACACTAAGACTGCTAAGATTAAAATTTCCGCAAAATGATTTTTATCTTATGATAGGTTCCGATAATTTACAGGAATTCGATAAGTGGAAGGATTATAAAAGCATAATAAATGAATTTCAGATACTTGTTTATCCCCGTGGTATTAATGTTCAAATCAATTTTGATAATTATCCGAATATTAAAATTACTAATGCTCCGCTTATCAATATATCATCTACTGAAGTACGGCAAAAAATAATGCTTGGTAAATCAATTGAAAGGTTGGTGCCTGCAAGCGTTAACCGATACATTATTAATACGGGCTTGTATCGGGAATGAATTTATAAAGGATTCTTGTCCGAACCATTAATAAATTGAATATTTGGCTTACTTAAACTTTTTCAGCCTGCCAGGTGCTCTATTAATATTTTTATTCCGATAGCTATAATCATTATGCCGCCAATAATTTCGGCGCGTTTTCCTAAAAGTTTGTAACCATTGCGGCTGCCAATCAGAAAACCGGAAAATGAAAAGAAGACAGTAACCAGTCCAATCACGATCATAACCGGAACTATGTGCATGTCAAGAAATCCAAAACCCATACCTGCAATAAGCGCATCAATACTGGTGGCAACTGATAAACCAAGTAATACCAGATAGCTTTCAATATTGAATGATTTTTGCGCAGGATCTGACCTGACAGCTCCAAGAATTAATTTTCCGCCAATTAAAAGCAGCAAAACAAAGGCTACCCAATGGTCAATCTGCTCGATAAGATGCTTGACAGTACTGCTTAATAACCATCCCATGCCTGCAAAAGCCCCCTGAAATACACCAAAAAAGATTGCAATACGTAATGCAAGTATCCTGCAGTTCTTTTTATGACAAATCCCGCTGGCAAGAGATACAGCAAATGAATCCATTGAAAGTCCAATGGCAATTATTATTATTTCAATCAAAACAACATAATTTGGGACTGCAAAAATAATGGTTTCATGTTTTGCCTGCCATAAAATGGTTGTGGAATATCATCATTTTGCTAACTGTAAGGAAATAATACCGGTTGGAAAAATATAACAGACCAATTATCGCTCCGCTCAATTGTTCTGAATATTTTAACCACCGGCATTAACGATTGTAATTCACAAAACAGCTTGGACTATTTTGTAAATACAAATCGTATAAATTGCTTTCTGACTGTTAAATAAATCTGGAAAGCTACCAAATCCGCTTTAATCAAACATTATTTTATACGGACGTGCTATTTGAGATTGAAATTCATCCATTGAAATCATACCATTCGACCGGAATATCTCCTTGCCGTCCATGAACAGTATAATCCCTGGCACGCTTAACATACGGAGTTGCCCGGCTAATTCACGGTTTGTGTCAGTATTTATGTGAATAAACAATATTTCAGAAAATTCAGTTTCAATTAGGCTTTTTACCTTTGGCAACAAGGTTTTACAAACACCACAGATGTCATTGTAAAAATAGAGCATAAAAGCAGGTTTGGAATTTAGTATATCTTCAAAATCCGACAGGCTCATTTTGTGGTTTAGATGATGAGTTTTCTCGTTTATATTGACCATAGCAGGATCATTATGTTTTCATACCAAGGAATCTGACTACTTCTGCCAGTCCTGAATGATGAGTGCCTTTAGTAAAATTAATCTGTATATCCTTGTTTTCGAGTATTGACAGTTTATTGAAATCAGCAGCAAGAATTTCGCCTGTGACAAGCATATCAGAGTTTTTTGGTCCACCCGAATTATTTGCAATTTGATTTTTGTGAAAAGCTTCTATTAGTATTAAACCCCCTGGTGTCAAGCATTTTACAAGTTCATTGTGAAAATGCATTCTTAAATTTGATTCAAAATGCATGAAAACAATTGCTATCAGATCATATTTCTGCCCGGTACAGGTAAAATCGGCAGCATTCAGGGTTTCATATTTAATATTTACATTATTCTTTTCAGCAAGCATCAAGGCTTTACGCTGACCTTCGCTACTTTGATCGAAAGCATGAACTTCCCAGCCTAAAGATGCAGCATAAACGGCATCGCGACCTTCGCCGGCACCTGGTACAAGAAGTTTTCCGGGTTTGAGGTTATTTATTACCTGTTTAAAATAAATGCTTGGCTCGGTACCATAAACATATTCATCCACAGCATAACGCTGATCCCAGAAATTCGACATTTTAAAACTTCAGATTAAATAGTTCCTTTTTTTAGCGACGCCTTTTAAATACAAAATACTTCAAAAACCCTATTAAGTCAGGTTCTTAAAATTTGAATGCCACGCCCAGATTAAGATAGGATATTCCATATCCCAGTTCTGCCATCAGTGCAAGATTATCAGTGAAATAGTAGCGTCCACCCAAAAACCATGAATAGGCAATTCCGCTACCGGAAGCAGAAGCAGATGATTCGGGGGTTCCGAATGACTGGCTGCTGTTAATTCTGGCACCCAGCATTAAACCGGTATAGGTATCAAGATTGTCAACCAAGGGATAATGCAGTAATGCCCTGCCTCCGAGGATGAAATATGTGTATTCATACCCGTAGTGCCCTATCGAGGGACTTGTCCATTCCTGTTTAGCTTTTGAGAAAGCAAGATAGCCACCCAATCCTAATGTTAGATCTGTAACATCAAGCACATCGTCCATAAAACCTAATTCAAAAGAAGCTGATATAGGAGGGATTTGGGTTGTGTAAAAACCACCGCTATAAAAAGTGCTTCCCAATCCTACGCCTAAGTTCACCACTTTATCATCTTTTCGCAAAAGAACTTCCTGTGCCATGAGCGTACTTGCTGTAATTAAAGCTGCTAAAATCAAAAGAGTCCGTTTCATAATTTGATCAATTAAAAGTTTTGTTTTCAGAAGTTAATTTAAAAATCCAGATATATAACGATTATCTGTGGAATATTGTTCTGTAAAAACATTGTTTGAAAACGATTGATTAGTGAATTTAATTGTTTTTACTTTTAATGAAAATCATAATGAACAGAGGTTTCATTCACTCAACTATTTATATGGGGACTTTTTCTATTGTTATTTGACAAACAACGTAACGCACGTATAATCAGATGCTCAGGCTATTATTTTGTAAATTTATGTTAACCAGATGTTATTGTTTCAAATATTATTTGTATTTTTGCAGTATTATTTATCAAGCTGATTCTCAGCATTTTATTCATCCTCAAATTTTATTTTATGCGAATTGCTACTTTATTGAACAGAACATTAGCATTAGTACTAATGCTTTTAATGTTATCGCCAGTTTTTGGCCAACGCATTGAGTACAATTTCCCCGATGCGTGGGGGAATAATGGATTTAACCTTACACGGCATGATAATTCCGGAGTAAGGGTAGTGCATTCAATTACTCATCTTTCACTCTTTGATTTTGAAACTGATGGAAATGTAATGAAATCCATCGAAATGGAAGGTGTAACTCTTCCGGGTCAGGAAGGTGCACCTGATTTACCTGGTAATGGCAGATATATTGCTATTCCTCAGGGGGCATCTGCTACATTAAAAGTAAATGCAGTAAGAAAAGAAATTGTGGAAAATATTGATTTGCTTCCCTCTTCCAATATACCTATTGCGAGTGATGATTCTCCTTTAAGGTATGAAAAAGACATGTCAATATATGGTCGCAATGCCTTTTATCCGGCAGAACCATTTAGTTTGTCAGAGCTAACTACTATTCGCGGAGTTGATATGGTAATGCTTGGAATTACTCCATTTCAGTACAACCCTGTGACTAAACAGCTCATTATTTACCATGACATTGATGTTGAGGTTAACTTTAAAGGCGGAAATGGGCAATATGGCGATAACCGTCTTCGTAACCGCTGGTGGGATCCTATTTTGAAGGATATGATCCTGAACAGCGATGCACTACCGGAAATTGATTATTCAGCACGCTATAATAACATGCTTGAAAATCGTACTACCGGTTACGATTACATTGTTGTTGTGCCTAACGATCCTGTTTTCATTGCATGGGGTGATTCAATCAGGGAATTCCGTAACAGACAGGGAATCAGAACACAGGTTGTTACAACTGCGGATGTTGGCGGGAACAATCATGTACAAATAAAAAACTATATCAGCAATGCATATAACAACTGGGATATAGCACCGGCTGCAGTTTTATTATTGGCTGACTATGGAACTTCAGGCAGTACAATTACCAGCGAAACAAGAAACGACCATCCTTATGGTCCTGCTTATGTATCAGACGTGTATTTTGGTGATATGAACAACGACCATCTTCCTGATATTACTCTGGCACGTATTACAGCACGTAACGCTGCTGATTTGCAGATTATGGTTCCTAAATTCCTGAACTATGAAAGAACTCCGCCAACCAATACTAATTTTTATAACGTGCCTATTACTGCTATGGGTTGGCAAACTGAACGCTGGTTCCAACTTTGTTCTGAAATAGTAAATGGTTTCTGGGAATATGAACTCGGAAAACAACCATTGCGTCAAAATAATATTTATAGTGGCTCTCCGGGAACTTCATGGTCGTCAAATGCAAATACAAGCATCATTGTTAATTATTTTGGACCTAGTGGTTTGAATTATATTCCGGCAACACCTGCCCACCTTAATAATTTCGGTTGGGGTGCCAATGCTACAACTATTAATCAGGCTATTAATGCCGGAGCTTATATGATCATGCACCGTGACCATGGCTATGAATATGGATGGGGAGAGCCCGATTATGGAAATACACATTTATCAGGACTCAATAATGATGATTTGACACACGTATTTTCAATCAACTGTCTTACAGGAAAATTCAATATTTCAGGAGAATGTTTTGCAGAAGCTTTCCACAGACATCAAAAAGGTGCCCTAAGCATCACTGCTGCCAGCGAGACCTCTTATTCATTCGTTAACGACGTTTATGTGTGGGGACTTATGGATAATTTGTGGCCTGGCTTTATGCCGGCTTATGGAACTACACCTCCTTCGCGTGACATTTTACCAGCTTTTGGTAACACTGCAGGTAAATATTTCCTGCAACAATCAAACTGGCCATACAATCCTGGAGACAAACAAATTACTTATTATTTGTTTCACCATCATGGCGATGCTTTCAGCACAGTATATACCGAAATTCCTCAGCAACTTACTGTAAACCACATGCCTGTTTTACTCAGTGGTTTGGATGTATTTGAAGTTACTGCCAATCCGGGAGCTTTGATAGGACTGACAGTTAATGGTGAGTTAATTGGTGTTGGAGAAGGAACAGGAATGCCGGTTTCTATTCCAATCCCACCGCAGATTCCCGGAAATAATCTGCTTGTAACCATTACACTTCAGAATTATTACCGTTACGAAGCCGTTCTTGAAATCATTCCTCCGGATGGCCCATATGTTATTTATAACCAAAGCGTTATTAATGATGCTCAGGGTAATAATAATGGTTTAATTGATTATGGAGAATCAATTGTTCTTGACATGTCGTTAAAAAATGTAGGTCTTGATCCTGCTGTCAATGTAATGGCAACTTTGAGCACCACATCACAATATGTTACAATTACTGATAATTCACATGCTTTTGGTACTATTCAGCCTGATGAGATTGTGAGCATGCAGAATGCTTTTGCATTTGATGTCAGCGATGAAATACCCGATAATCTTATTATCCCATTTGTTGTAACAATGACAAGCGGAACAGAAACCTGGGAGAGCAATTTCAGCCTGATGGCTTATGCACCTTCTTTTGCGATTGGTAATCTCACTATTTCTGATCCTTCAGGTAACAATAACGGTCAGGCGGATCCGGGAGAAACAATTGAATTGATAATTCCTACTTTAAACGACGGGCATAGCCAGGCTACTAATGTTTCAGGCGCTATTACATGTTCAAGTCCCTATGTTACAATAAATGTAGGACAGGTTAATTTTGAAACACTTGATCCCAACCAGATAGAGAATGCTGAATTTACAATAACAATAGCAGATGACGCACCTATAGGAACTCCTATTACAATTAATTATAGTGTAGGTTCCGGAGTTTACACAGCAAACAAGAGTTTTGTGATAAAGGTAGGTTTGATCATCGAAGATTTTGAAACCGGAGATTTCTCATCGTTCACATGGATGTCCGGTGGTGTCCAGCCCTGGACAATTACCAATACCGGTGCATTTGAAGGTACTTATGCAGCTAAATCCGGTGCGATTTCTCATAGCCAGTCAACTCAGCTTATACTTGAATATGACGTTGGAGCAAATGATACTATTTCGTTTTATCGTAAAGTGTCTTCCGAAAACAATTATGATTTTCTTAAATTCTACATTAATAATACTGTAGTTGCACAATGGTCAGGTACTCAGGAATGGAGTAGGGTTGCTTTTCCGGTAACTCAGGGTTTTAAAACTTTTAAATGGGAATATATGAAAGACGGATCATCTTCTTCAGGAAGCGACTGTGCATGGATTGATTATATTGTATTTCCCACACCTGCAGCTTGTCCTTCTCCAAGGAACCTCCAGGTTGTGTCAACTTCATCAAATACTGCTCTGTTAAACTGGTCGCCCGGAGGAAATGAAGACGAATGGGATCTTATCTGGGGACCTAAAGGGTTTAATCCTGCCACTTCCGGAACATTGGTTTCAAGCATTACTGAAGTTCCTTATCTTTTGACAGGATTACAGGCTATAACCCAATATGATTTTTATGTAAGAAGTTATTGCGATCCTACAACTACCAGTGCATGGAATGGTCCGGTTACTATTCAAACACAGTGCGATACATTTACATTGCCGTTTACCGAAGCTTTCGGAGGTCCGTCAGTAAGTTGCTGGTCATTTCCTGATGGGCAGGGTAACTGGGGCTTCGGTTCTTCATATACACCACCCTCAGGCAGCGCACCCAATGCATTTTTTGGCTGGAGCCCGTCAATAACCAATTATTCACATTCATTGGTCAGCCCTCTTATGAGTGCTACTGGATTTACTGATATCAAGCTGGATTTCAAATTATATATCAATAACTACAGCACCTCTACTGTTGAACAGATAACGGTTGAATATAAAGCCTTCAACAGTACTGAATGGACTTTGGTAGAAAATTTCACCAATAGTGGTGGTACAGCTTCGTTTAATCGTACAAACCTGCCTCTTGATGGAATGGCTGCTCAATTATTCCAGGTACGTTTCCGTGCTCATGGTGCAAATAGCTATAATATAAACGGATGGGGACTTGATGATGTGGTTGTTCATGGTACTGAAGCTCCATCAGTATTACCAGGTGATGCTAACTGCGATGGAATTGTAAATGTACTTGATGGTATCACTATTGTGAATTTTGTTACCGGTGAAGATCCTCAGCCTTTCTGTTTTGATAATGCTGATGTTACTGAAGATGGAGTAGTGAATTTGCTTGATTTTATTGCAACAATTAATATTGTAGTGAATGGTAAGAAAACTTCTCCTTACAGAGTAAACTCAGAAACAGCTCATATTTATTTGAATAACAATGGAATAGAGCTTAGAAGTGATGGTACACTGGCAGGCTTGCAGTTTGAAATTTCAGGCTTGAATGCTGATATTTTAAAATTCTTACCCAAAGGTCTTGAATACGCTACTTCAATGAAAGATAATAAGCTTCTTTGTATGATATTCAGTTTTGACAACACACCTATCCCTGCCGGAAAAATTCAGCTTTTCAGTTTTGAAAAAGAAACTACAGAAACAGCGTGGATTTCAGTGCTTGCCGGTAATCTAAATGCCGAAGAAGTTAAGGTTATTAAACATATTGAAGGAAATACTGATTTGTTTGCAGGAGAATATATGCTGAATGCTTATCCAAATCCTTCACAAGGACAATTCCGTATAGAAGCTTATATACCATGTGCTTCTGAAACTATAATTAAAATCACAGATATTATGGGTAGAGAAGTAATTAGGGTTTATGAAGGCTATTTACAGGAAGGAAGATATACCTATGATATTAACAGCGATATGAGTAATGGAATTTATTTTCTGACTGTTCAGGCTTCACCAAATAATGAAGCTGAAACTGTAATTATAAAACGTCAGAAACTGGTTGTTGCTAATTAATAGTTTGCCTCAGAATATATTAATCGTCGGGTAGTTGTTTTTTAGCAACTATCCGACGATTATTGTTTTGGGACTTCAGTGTGAACAAATTATGATATATTCACTTATCAGATAATAATTTCATTTTTTATTTATCAAATTAAAGTTTAAATCATGAAAAAACTTCTATTTTTCTTTGTTGGCTTTTTTATTGTTGCTGCACTTTTTGGGCAGGATAAAGTCATTATCAGACTCGACAAACCGCTGCCTGAAGATGTGAAATATTTTTCAACAAATAATTATGATATTGCCTCTGTGCGACCCGGTGAATATCTTGATCTGGTAGTAACTACCAGTGAATTTCAGCGATTGGTATCACAGGGTTATAATTTCAGGATTTATCAGACCATAGCTGAAATGGCTGCCAATCTGCAACCTGAAAAAGGTATTCCTGGTTATCGGACTTATGCTCAGGCCCTTGCGGAGTTACAGCAAATTGAGAATACATATCCCGATATTTGTAAACTATATAATATTGGTGAAACCAGAGGAAAACAATATTATAATGCCGGAAATAATAACTATGTGAACTATCAGCATGATATCTGGGCACTTAAAGTCTCCGATAATGTTGAACTTGACGAAGATGAGCCGGCGATTTATTATATGGGGCTGCATCATGCACGTGAGCCGCTCAGTACTGAAGTTACTTTTTATGTATTGAACCATTTATTGCAGAATTATGGTGTTGACCCTGAGATCACAGAAGCTATTAATAGTAAGGAGATATGGTTCATCCCCATTGTTAATCCTGACGGTCACAGAATTGTTATTGAACAGATAAATACTGACTGGCGAAAAAATATCAGGGATAACGATGGCAACGGACAAATAACGAATGGAAGTTTTTATTATCCTGATGGTGTTGACCTGAACAGAAATTATTCATGGCATTGGGGAGAAGAAGGTACAAGTACAAACCCTTCAGATATAACCTATTGTGGACCAGAACCTTTTTCAGAACCTGAATTAATTGGAATTCGCGATTTATTGGCTTCCCGCCATTTTGTTGCTGGTATATCATATCATACTTACAGCGAACTCGTTTTATGGCCTTATGGGTATACATCAAATGCAGTAGCTCCTGATGCCACTGCATTAGCAGCCTTGGGAACTGCTATGGGGAATGCAATTCCAAAACTTGGTTCAGGCACCTATACTCCACAACCTATATGGGCATTGTACCCTGCTTCAGGGGGTACAGATGATTATGCCTACGGAAAACATGGTATTTTCTGCTATACTATTGAACTTGCTACTCAGTTTATACCTCCGGCTTCTCAGGTAATACAGGTGTGTCAGGATAATTTACAGGCTGCACTTATTTTGCTGAACAGAGTTGATAAATCTACACTTACAGGACACGTTTCCAACTCAGTAACAGGTGAGCCTGTGGTAGCTGAAGTATATATACAAGGAATTGACAATACAGGATTGTATCGTGAACCATACAAGAGTAATGAAGTATTTGGCACATATTACAGAATGTTGCCCAATGGCAATTATACAATTACATTCTCAGCATTTGGCTATATATCACAAACTTTCAATAATGTTAACGTAAATAATCTGAATCAAACCATTCTTGATGCGCAATTGGTGCCTGCACAGGTTATTACAGTAACCGGTACAGTTACTGATGCCGATACCGGCTTGCCTATTGAGAATGCTTCATTACAGATTATGGGATCCCCACTTGAACCGGTTCACACCAATGCGGCAGGTCAATACATAATTCCTGAAATCTATGAAAACACATACACATTCCGTGTTTATGCCATGGATTATCTTACTGTTAGTCAGGAAATAACTATTAATCCTCAGAATAATGTTGTGGATTTTGAGTTGCATGAAGCTCATGCAGTTAGTTTTGAGGATGGGCAGTTTCCTGAAGGGTGGACATTCAGCGGCAACCTTCCCTGGATAATTGACAATACAACAGCATGGGACGGAGCCTATTCTGCCCGTTCAGGAGCTATTGGCAACAACCAGACTTCTTCGCTGATATATACAATGGAAACAGATACTGAGGGGATTATAAGCTTTTATCGTAAGGTTTCAAGTGAAGCGAGTTATGATTTTCTCAGGTTTTACATTAATGACGAACTACAAGGACAATGGTCAGGCAATATGGATTGGGCAGAAGTTAGCTTTCCGGTCACTGCGGGGGTAAAGACTTTCCGCTGGACTTATATTAAGGATGTTTCAGCTTCAGGTGGAAGCGACAGAGGCTGGATTGACTTTATCATTTTACCATTTCCGGCAGCATATTCTGCTCCTAAAAACCTTACGGCTACTGCAGTTACGGCTACTTCAGCAAAGCTAAACTGGTTACCCGGCGGCGACGAAACAATTTGGGACGTAAGCTGGGGTCCGGCAGGAACAACTCCTTCACAAGGCACAATAATAGAGAATCTTACCAGTGCCGAATATCAACTTACCGGATTGACACCTATAACTGAATATGTGTTTTATGTAAGAGGGCGTTATCCTGATAATCAGATTAGTGCCTGGGCAGGTCCTGCTCCGTTTACAACGCTTTGCGATATATTCAGTTTACCATATTTTGAACCTTTCGGAACACCTGCGGTCAGTTGCTGGACATTCCCTGATGGTCAGGGTAACTGGAGTTTTGGTTCACAATACACACCTCCATCAGCTACAGCACCCAATGCATTTTTTGGCTGGAGCCCGTCAGTAACCAATTATTCCTATTCGTTTGTCAGTCCGCTGATCAATGGAGTTGGCTATTCTGATATTAAATTGGATTTTAAATTATATATCAATAATTACAGCACTTCCACTGTAGAACAAATGGCTGTTGAGTACAAGACAATAGGCAGTAACGACTGGATCTTACTTGAGAATTTCAGTAATTCAGGTGGCACAGCACAATTTAACCAAACCAATCAACTGCTTAATGGAATGGCAGGTCAGCAGTTTCAGGTTCGATTCCGTGCCCATGGAGCAAACAGCTATAATATAAATGGCTGGGGCCTTGATGATATTAATTTTCATGGTGAAGCACTGCCATCAGTTGTTCCCGGTGATGCCAACTGTGATGGAATCGTAAATATAATGGATGCTATTGCCATTGTTGAATTTATAGCTGGTAATGACCCGCAGCCTTTCTGTTTTGAAAACGCTGATGTTACTGAAGATGGAATAATCAACATACTTGATGTTATTGGAACTGTTAACATTATACTTAATGGTAAAAAATCATCGGGATATGAATTTAATTCTGCTACAGCCAATATTTATCTTGGAAGTTCGGGTATTGAACTTGAAAGCGATGGTACTCTTGCCGGGCTTCAGTTTGAAATTAGTGGTCTTAGTACTGAAATTCCTGAATTTTTGTTAAAAGGATATGAGTTTGTTACTGCAATTAAAGATGACAAACTTATTGGTATGATTTTCAGTTTTGATAATACACCGATCCCTGCCGGCAGAATAAATCTTTTGGGATTCAATAACGAATCGCATAGCGCTGAACTTGTATCGGTTATAGCAGGCAATTTAAATGCTGAAGAGGTAAGGGTCGTAAAACATTTTACAGAAGGCAAAGATTTGTTTTCCGGTGAATTTCAGCTAAATGCACATCCAAATCCATCGAATGGTGTGACAAATATTTCTATTATAGTCCCGGTTTCTTCATGGGTATCAATAAAGATTTATGATATGCACGGGAAAGTCGTTTCTATAATTACAGAGAAGTCATATGATAAGGGTATTTATAATTTTGTGGCTAATGAAGGACGAATATTCAAATCCGGCATTTATACCATTCAATTAATTGCCAGTCCATTGGATATTTTGGAAGATGTGATTCATAAGAATATAAAATTATTGATTAATTAATTTTTAATAAACTGATAAAAATGTTGAAAACAGGCTAACAAGAATTAAAAGCTTGTTTTCAACATTTTGTTTTTATTGAGTTTTGGATATTGGTAAGGAGTGAAATTTATTTTCAATTCCGAATTATTTGTCATTAATATAGCGTGATTGCTAACAGTCGTTCATTGACTGTAACAAGAAAAAATAAGAAATGAAAAGTCAGATTATTTTAATAGTAATATCAACATTGCTTTCTGTTTCTTCTTATAGTCATAACTGGAAAAAGATCAGTTCAGATAACCCAACTCCGATTCAAAAAGAATTAATTGAATCATCTGATCAACGTATTGTTATCAAATTTAACCTCGAAGGTTTTTTTATGACCCCTGTTGAGACACCCCGCGGGAAAGAATATAGGATTTCAGTACCCGACATGGTTTTCATTAGCGACAAATCAATGCCTGAGTTGCCAATGCACGGAGTATCAGCCATTATCCCCGACCTTGACCTTATGAATGTAAGGATATTGAGTTCAAACTATACTGATTTTACTGACATTGATGTAGCTCCTTCAAAAGGCCATTATACCAGAAGCGAAGACCCTGACAAGATCCCATTTACTTATGGCTATGCCTATACTCAGGATGAATTTTATCCGGATGTTTTGTCGGAGCTTCGTGAACCATATATTTTCAGAGACTATCGTGGTCAGACTCTTGTGGTTTATCCCATTAGCTATAATCCGGTTCAAAAAGTCCTGAGAGTGTATCATGAATTTACGGTTGAGATATTCAACGAGGGAACAGGAGGGGCAAACCAGTATTTTCGTGACCGTATTTCCGATAAAATGGTCAGGGAATTTAAAGCCATTTATAATCGTCATTTTATAAACGCTTCACAATACAGATATCCAATACTTGAAGAAGAAGGTAATTTACTGATTATCTGCCATGGACCCTGGGTTAATGCTGTTCAGCCATTGGCAGAATGGAAAAAAACCATTGGAAGACCAACTGAAATAGTGGATGCTTCTACTATTGGTACAATCCCTGCTGCACTTAAAGCTTTTATTACCAATTATTACAATACTAAAGGTCTGACCCATCTGTTACTTGTTGGCGACCATCAGCAAATACCAAGCTATGATATTTCAGGAGAATATTCTGATTATTATTACGGTTATATCCTTGGTGATGACTCCTATAGCGAGGTATTTGTAGGAAGATTTTCGGCTGAGTCAGTGCAGGATGTTGAAACTCAGGTTCAGAGGACAATATATTATGAAAGGGATATAAATGAATCAGATACATGGCTGAACACTGGTATTGGAATAGCCAGAAATGAGGGTGCGGGAAATGGACACAACGGTGGGGAATCTGATTATGAACACATAGATTTTATCCGCGACAGCCTTCTTAACTATACGTATGCAACTGTTTATCGTGAGTATGATGGTAATGTTCCGGGTTTGCCAAATACAACTGCTGAACAAATTTCCCAAAGAATTAATGATGGTGCGACAATTATTAATTTCTGCAATCATGGTTCAATATCAAGCTGGAGTGTTGGCGGATTTAATGTTAATCATGTAAAGCAATTGAACAATATTGGCAAACTCCCTTTCATATGGTCTTGTGCATGTGAAAATGGTAAGTTTACTTCCGGAACATGTTTTGCTGAGGTATGGATGCGTTCAAGGCATAATGTTACGGGAGAGCCTATTGGCGCTATAGGAACCATGATGTCATGGATATCACAAGACTGGAAGGCTCCTATGACAGGTCAGGATGAAATGGTTACCATTCTTGTTGAAAAGCGTGATCATATTAAAAGGACCTTAGGCGGTGTTTCAATAAATGGCAGTGCCAAAATGATAGAAGGATATGGGAATATCGGGCGACAAAATCATGATGCATGGTTTCTTTTCGGTGATCCCAGCCTTACACTCCGAACAGCCAACCCAACATTAATCAATGCAACTCATGATTCAGTGCTTATGCTTGGCTCAACTGAATTAATAGTTAATGCTGATGCTGAGGGAGCAATTGTTTCATTAACCCATGATGGTGAAATTATTGGTACAGGGTATATTGAAAATGGCAGTGTAGTAATACAATTTCCTGAACTTACAACGCCCGGTTTAATGAAAATTACAATTTTGGGATACAACAGGGTTACTTATATGCAAGAAATTAAAGTAATCCCGAATTCAGATCCTTTTCTCGTTTATTATTCAAATATCATAAACGATGTGACGGGTGGTAACGGAAATGGTAAGATTGAATACGGAGAATCTGTTATTTTGGGAGTTGAAATAAAAAATATTGGTTTGGAGCAGGCTTCAGATATTATAGCCAATTTAACTACTACTTCGCCTTATGTTACTATCACTGACAATGTTGAGAATTATGGCAATCTTTTGCCTGATCAGGTGATGATGAAGGAAGATGCCTTTAAGTTTACAGTTGCTGATAATGTTCCGGATTATACCAGACTGCAGTTTGAACTTCAGTTAACTGACGGGATAAAAACATGGACTTCCTCTTTTTACTTGGTAGCTTACGCACCGCATTTATCAATAGTAGTTCTTAATATTCTGGATCAGGCGGGAAATAATAATGGACAGGTTGACCCCGATGAGACTCTGGATTTAAAAATACAAATTAGCAACTCAGGAAGTAGTTATACAAACAGTATAGAAGGTATTCTTTATTGTTCGAACCCTTATATAAACGTTGATGTTGGAAATGTTTATGCTGAAGCATTGGCTCCGGAACAGACATCATATTTGATATTTACCATTACCATTGATGAAAATGCGCCAATAGGGGCACCGATTTATATGATCAATGAAGTCACTTCCGGTTCTTATACAGGCTCTAAGATTTTTTTACTTCAGGTTGGTTTGACTTTTGAGGATTTTGAAAGCGGAAATTTTACCATGTTTCCCTGGGTAAGCGGTGGTGATTCACCCTGGGTAATTACAGGCGATGATCCATATCAGGGTTCTTATTCTGCAAGATCGGGAAATATTTCTCAACATCAGACTTCGCAACTTATCATTGATTATGATGTTGGTGCCAGCGATTCAGTTTCATTTTACCGGAAGCTATCATCAGTGGCTAATTTTGATTTTTTAAGGTTTTACATTAGCGACCAGATGATGGCGCAGTGGTCGGGTGATATTCCCTGGGGCAGAGTGGTTTTTCCGGTAAAACCCGGTATTAAAACCTTTAAATGGGAATTCAAGCAGGAAGCTTCTTTTACACCGGAATTAAATTATGCACAGATAGATTATATTGTGTTCCCACCCACATCACCTTGTCCGGCTCCAAAAAATCTAAATGCAACTAGTGTTTATGCAAATTCTGCTGTTTTAAATTGGGACGCAGGTTATGATGAAGGTTCGTGGGATTTAAAATGGGAACTTGCGGGATTTGATCCATACGAAACCGGCAATATTGTTGAATTTATCAATACCACAAGCTATAATCTCACAGATCTGGCAGCAAGCAAATATTATGATTTTTATGTAAGGTCAATATGCGATGAAAATATGACGAGTGCCTGGAATGGACCGTTTACTTTTTCAACGCTATGTGAGCCCTTTCAGATTCCTTATTTTGAGCCATTTGGCACAAGTGAGATTGTTTACTGGACATTTCCTGACGGGCAAGGGAACTGGAATTTTGGGGATTTATATACTCCTCCTTCATCAAACACGGGAGCTCCTAATGCATATTTCTATTATACACCAACCATTCTTAACTATTCACATTCTTTTACAAGTCCTTTGTTCAATGGTACTAATTTTAGCGATATAAAACTGGATTATATACTGTTCATCAGCAATTACAATAATTCTACCATAGAACAATTGGCTGTTGAATATAAATCAATTCATCAGTTACAATGGACTTTGCTTGAAAACTTCTCAACTGCCGAATTAACTGGTATTCAGTCCGAATATATACGTGTTGATCAGATACTTGAAGGAATGACTGGTCGTGAATTTCAGATCAGGTTTCGGGCTTATGGGCAAAATAGTTACAATATTAATGGATGGGGTTTGGATGATATTCATGTTTATGGTGTGGAATTTCCAATGCTGGCGGGTGATGCTAATTGCGATGGAATAATTAATATACTTGATGCTATTACAATAGTGAATTATGTGATAGGATATAATCCACAACCTTTCTGTTTTGAGAATGCTGATGTAACCGTAGATGGTACTATAAATATTTTGGATGTTATTGGTACAGTAAATATTATATTTGATAACAAGAAGTCTCATGAATGTGAATAAACAAAATTTATTTATAATTAACAGCAAAAATCATAAAAACTGATTCTTGCTTATTAAACAATTTCTTGTATGACGGTTTGTAATTAATTTGTTTTTTGCGAACTTGTTAATTCAATAACATATACTTTTGTGAAATATCTTATTTTGGTTTTAATTATTAGAAGATATAAACTTGCTTAAACCTTTTTAATACCTCATAAATCTCGTATAATCAATTAATTAAAAGTTATGAAAAGATTTTTTGCTCTTCTGACAATGTTGTTTTTTGTCTCAATCGCTTATCCACAGGATAAGGTGATTATCAGGCTTGAAGATCCACAGCCTGAACAGGTAAAATATTTTGCAACCAATAATTACGATATCGCAGCGTACCGCCCTGCCGAATATCTTGATCTTGTGGTTAGTAAAAATGAATTTTCTGATCTGCTGGCACAGGGTTATCGGTTTAGATTATTTCAAACCGAAGCTGAAATGGCTGCCAATCTGGTTTCTGCCGATGGTTTACCGGGTTACCGAACATATGCTGAATCTCTTGCCGAACTTCAGCAAATGGTAATTGATCATCCAACTATATGTAAATTATATGATATCGGAGATACGCGCGGGAAGGAATACTATAATGCCGGAAACAATAATTATGTAAACTATCAGCATGATATCTGGGCTTTAAAAGTAACCTCAAATGTTGAACTTGACGAAGATAAACCGGCTGTATTTTACATGGGGTTACATCATGCACGCGAGCCACTAAGTGTTGAAGTTACATTTCATGTTTTAAATCATTTGTTACAGAATTATGGTGTGAACCCGGAAATCACAAATCATATCAATACCAAAGAAATCTGGTTCATACCAAATGTAAACCCTGATGGTCATAAAATAGTAATAGATCAGATAAATACAAGCTGGCGAAAAAATATCAGGGATAACGATGGTAATGGACAAATAACATTGAATGGCTATGATGGAGTTGATTTGAACCGTAATTACGATTGGCAATGGGGTGTTAATGCAAGTCATTCGCCAAGTGATGAGACCTATTGTGGTCCGGCAGAATGGTCAGAACCTGAAATAGCGGCTTTGCGTGATTTAATGGATTCTCGTCATTTTGTTTCTGGTATTTCATATCATACTTATGGTGAACTGGTATTATGGCCTTATGGTTATGAAAGCAATGCCATTGTACCTGATAATATTGCAATGGCAGCACTTGGCACCGCATTGGCACAGGCAATTCCAAGCCAGGGATCAGGAACGTATTATCCCGAGCCTTCATGGCAGCTTTATCCTCATGGTGGAGTTTTAAATGATTACGCCTATGGAAAGCATGGAATTTTTTGCTATACAGTAGAATTGGCAACTCAGTTTATACCTCCTGCTGCGCAGGTTCCAGTAATATGCCAGAATAATCTGCAGGCTGCATTACTATTACTTGCCCGAACCGATAAATCAACGCTTACAGGGCATGTTACCAACTCAGTAACTGGTGAACCGGTAGTGGCTGAAATACATATTCCGGTAATTGACAATACCGGAATGTATCGCGATCCATACAAAAGCGATGAAGCATTTGGCAGATATTACAGGTTATTGTCCAATGGTAATTATACGGTTACTTTCTCAGCCTTTGGGTATATTTCACAAACATTTACCAATGTTAACATCAATAATCTGGATCAAACTGTTCTTAACGTAGAATTAGTTCCAAGTCAGGTTATTACTGTAACCGGAACAGTTACTGATGCCGATACCGGTTTACCTGTTGAGAATGCCACAATCCAGGTTATGGGAACCCCACTTGAACCGGTTCATACCAATGCGGCAGGTCAATATATAATACCTGAGATTTATGAAAACATTTATAATTTCCGTGTATATGCCATTGATTATCTTACTGTTATTCAAGAGGTGAACGTAACATTACAGAATACTGTTGTGGATTTTGAGTTGCATGAAGCACATGCTGTTAGTTTTGAAAATGGACAGTTTCCTGAAGGATGGACATTCAGCGGCAACCTTCCGTGGATAATAGATAATACTACGGCATGGGATGGAGCCTATTCTGCCCGCTCAGGTGCTATTGGCAATAGCCAGACATCTTCAATGATATATATAATGGAGACAGATATTGAAGGATTAATTAGTTTTTACCGTAAGGTTTCAAGCGAATCGAATTATGACTTTCTGAGTTTTTACATTAATGATCAGCTTCAAGGTCAGTGGTCAGGCAATATGGATTGGGCAGAAGTTAGTTTTCCGGTCACTGCGGGATATAAAACTTTTCGCTGGACATATTCCAAGGATGTTTCAGTTGCAGGTGGAAGCGACAAAGCCTGGATTGACTTTATTACATTTCCATTCCCTGCTGCTTATTCTGCTCCTAAGAATCTCACTGCTACTTCAGTTACAGCCACCTCTGCCCAGCTAAACTGGATGCCTGGTGGCGATGAAGCAATTTGGGATGTAAGCTGGGGTCCTGCAGGATTTACTCCTTCGTTAGGCACAATAGTAGAGGATCTTACTACAATGACTTACCAACTTACCGGTTTGACACCTGTAACCGGATATGAATTTTATGTAAGAGGGCATTATCCTGATAATCAGATAAGTGCCTGGGCAGGTCCTGCTCCGTTTACAACGCTTTGCGATGTATTCAGTTTGCCATATTTTGAGCCTTTTGGAACACCGTCAGTCAGTTGTTGGACTTTCCCTGAAGGTCAGGGTAACTGGGGCTTCGGTTCTTCATATACACCACCCTCAGGTACTGCGCCCAATGCATTTTTTGGCTGGAGCCCTTCCTTAACCAATTATTCCTATTCGCTTGTCAGTCCTCTGATCAGCGCAGTTGGTTTTTCTGATATAAAACTGGACTTTAAATTGTATATCAATAATTACAGTACTTCCACTGTAGAACAAATGGCAGTTGAGTATAAGACCATAGGCAGTAACGACTGGATTTTACTTGAGAATTTTACTAATTCCGGTGGTACAGTTCAATTTGTCCGTACCAATCAGCTTTTAAATGGTATGGCCGGTCATGAATTTCAGGTACGATTTCGCGCTAATGGAGCGAATAGTTACAATATAAATGGCTGGGGACTTGATGATATCAACTTTCATGGTGTGGAACAGCCATCTGTTATCCCGGGCGATGCCAACTGTGATGGAATTGTGAATATAATTGATGCTATTACAATAATAAATTATGTTTCCGGTCTAAATCCGCAGCCGTTTTGTTTTGAAAATGCTGATGTAACTCAGGATGGTTTAATCAACGTGCTGGATGTCATTGCAACTGTTAACATTGTTGTTAACGGAAAGCATGATTATTAAAATGCTTTGATCCTAAACTACCGGGAGTGGGGTTGGGAATTCTGAAATTGGCAGACTTCCGGTAGTGAGCATTTAACTGAAAAATCTTCAATGCATGAAAAAACATATGTTCTTTAATTTAAACCCAATATCACTAATGAAAATTAAAAAATTACCAATTCTGCTTCTTGTGATGTTTTGCTTTAGTACACAGCTTAAAGCAGAAAAGATTGAACAGGAAGAAGCCCGTACTGTGGCTCTGACATTTATGGTTGAACGTCTTAATATTTTTGCTGATAATAATGATTTTAACCTTGATGTTGCCAATATTGTAGTAAGATATTATGAAGACCTGCCGGTATATTATGCAGTGAATTTTGCTGATGGCGGTTTTGTTATTGTTTCGGCTGATGATATTCTTAAACCAATAATTGGTTATGCGTTTAAAGGAAATTACTCTACTGAGGATCACCCGGAAGCTTTTGCCGGTTTTATAAATAACATTGCTGAAGAAGCTGCAACCGGTATTCGCATGAACCTTGAAGCAACCAGGACAATCAGTGATGAATGGAATTTCCTGAAAAGTGGTAAAATCCGGTCTTTCGACACTGAAGCTACTACAAATGTTGAACCTCTGCTAATGACTCCATGGAATCAGGATTACCCGTACAATGCACTTTGTCCTGAAGATCCTGCCGGACCGGGGGGTCATGTTTATGCTGGTTGTGTTGCCACAGCTATGTCAATGATCATGTATTATTATCGCTATCCCGAAGTAGGGCAAGGTTCAAAAACGCATTATAGTTCCTACGGACCGTTGCATGCAAATTTTGGGCAAACATACTACCAATGGGATGCAATGCTTACTTCTTTGGGAACTTCAGGTGGAAATTCCATACATGCAATGTCACAAATACAGTATCATTGTGGTATTGCAGTAAATATGCAATATTCACCTAATGGATCGGGGGCAGTGAGCGATGTTGTACCTTCAGCGGCATATAATTATTTCCGCTATAATAGTCAGATAAGTATGGCTTCACGTAACTCTTATACTTATGATAGTTGGGTTACTATGCTTAAGGGTCAGCTTGATCAGGGTTATCCTTTATATTATTCCGGACATAGCAACGATGGAGGTCATGCTTTTTTGTGTGATGGATATCAGCAGGTCGGTAATGATGTTAACTTCCATTTCAACTGGGGATGGGGTGGGTCTTACGACGGCTATTACCATCTTAATAACCTTAATCCGGGGAATTCTCCTCCTTTTAGTGATTGGCAGCAAACTATACGAAATTTCTACCCACCTTCAACAAATTATCCCTACTATAATACTAATGGAGAAACTAATATAATTCCATACATGCGTGGAACTATTGAAGATGGAAGCGGTCCTATACATAATTATCTTAATAATGCTGATTATAGATGGCTAATCGCTCCAACGGATTCAGTTACCTCAATTACTCTTAATTTTCTGAAATTTAATACACTCGAAAATGACATTGTAACTGTTTATAATGGTTCTGACGAAACCGCACCGGTATTAGGATCGTTTTCTGGTAATACTTTGCCTGCATCGGTTACTGCTACAGGCAATCGTATGTTCATAAAATTTGTTACTGATGCTAATGGCACTGCTCCGGGTTGGTTTGCCGAGTTTTCAAGCACCTTGCCTGTTTATTGCAGTGGTCTTGTAACAGTTCTGGAGCCTGAAGGTATGTTTAATGATGGAAGTGCCGATCATAATTATAACCATAATAGTTTTTGCAGATGGTTTATAAAACCTCCCGGCGTTGATAGTGTTACATTGTATTTTACTGCATTGAATACCGAACCGGAAAAAGACTATGTTCAGATAATGCAAATTCCGGGAAACCAGATACTTGGACAATTTTCAGGGGATGCCATTCCTCCGCCAGTTACTTCAAATACCGGACAAATGATGGTGATTTTCCGCTCCGATGCTTTTTATAATGCTCCGGGCTGGGAAGCTGTATGGACTACCGGCGAAAGCCAGATATTGCATGGCGATGCAAATTGTGATGGTATTGTTAATATATTAGACATTGTGACTGTGACCGCTTATATCCTTAATCAGAATCCAACCCCGTTTTGTTTTGATAATGCCGATATTAACAATGATGGCATAATTAATATTCTGGATGCGGTAGGAACAGCTAATATTATATTAGGTGAAAAAAAGGCAGTTATGCTACCTGTAAATTCAAAAACAGCCAGAATATTCCTGAACAAAAATGGTATTGATATTCAAAGCGATGGTACTGTTGCTGGTTTGCAATTTGAGATTGAAGGACTTCAAACTGATCAACTGAATTTATTGCTTACCGGATATGAGTTTTCCGAGGCAATTGTGGATGGGAAGCTTGTGGGTTTAGTATACAGTTTTGATAATAAACCATTTCCATCAGGAAGAATAAAGCTCTTTACGTTTAATGATCCTACATTAGGTCTTGCCTGGGGTAATGTAATAGTTGCCAATTATAATGCAGCAGAAGTTAAAGTTGAAAAATTTCAATATGCTCCTGCAGTTTTGGCAGAAGATTATGTTTTGAAGACTTATCCGAACCCTTCAAAAAGCAGATTTTTTGTTGAAGTCGAAATACCGGCTCTTTCTGAAGTATTAATACTGCTCACTGATATTTCAGGAAAGGAAGTGCTGAAGCTTCAGGAAAATAAGCTTAACGAAGGAACTTATCAATTTGAGTTAAATACCGGAAACATCTTAAAAGCAGGAAATTATCTTCTGCATTTTAATGCCATACCTGAAGGTCAATCAGATAGCCCTGTCAGTAAAAATTTAAAAATAATGATTGCCGATTAAAACATTCCTGACCCTTTTAAGGCTTACTGGCTACGGTATGTTTATAACTGACATGAATTTTCCTGCACTGGTCATTGATCTGTATATAAGATGATCAGACCGGTGGGTCGCATTAATAATATCATAGTGATTTTGATTTTTGTTAAAAATTAAAAATAATCAGATGAATACTATGCCAAACTGACAGAGCTTGATACTTACGTTGGCAGGATCATACAGGCAATGAAAGATGCCGGAATATATGAAAACAGTATTGTTATAATTACTTCCGACCATGGAGGTATTAATAAGGGTCATGGAGGAAAAACCATGAGTGAGATGGAAACCCCGTTTATCATTTCCGGCAAGAACATCAGAAGTGGCGGTGCTTTCGTCGAAAGCATGATGCAGTTCGATATTGCCCCGACTATAGCCCGAATTTTTGATCTGGATGCCCCTCAGGTGTGGATCGGCAGGTCTATGGATCAGGTTTTCAATTAGGAACTGTCTGAAAACAAAAGGCTTGTTTAAGCTATTCATACAAAACAAAAGGTTGTGGCACTGTTGTTGTAAAAAGCGATTGCAGGTTTTTTGAAAAAATCATTGACTTTGAAAATCAATTAAATCTTTATAAAATGAAACAGATAAAAATGTTTGTAGTAATGGTGATTGTTGCCTTTACTGCATTTTCGTGTGCCAACAACAATAAATCTGCTAAATCAGATGTGATTGATGAACATAGTGCTAAAATATCTCTCGACTGGCAGGGAACTTATTCCGGAATGCTCCCTTGCGCTGATTGCCAGGGCATAGAAACCGAGCTTACTCTGAATGACGACAATACCTATATGCTTGTTTCGACTTATATGGGTGTTGAACCTGTTGTATCCGACACACTTACAGGCAAGTTCCACTGGCACGGGAACAATGTTCATCTTGAGGGAATACCTGAAAATGAAAGATCTTCGACATTTAAGGTTGAAGAAAATCGGGTGAAACATCTCGATCTGGAAGGTAATGAAATAATCGGTGATCTGGCTTCATATTATGTACTTGCCAAGGAAGGAAATCAACTGGTGGAAGACAGAAAGTGGAAATTGGTTGAAATTTACGGAAAACCTGTGGAAGACGATCCGGATAGCTATTACATTGTTTTCCATTCTGCTGACAGACGCGTAGAAGCCAAGGCAAACTGCAACCTGATCTCGGTTAATTACAGAATTAAAAATGAATTCAGGGTGATCTTTGGTCAGGGTCTGACCACCTTGATGGCATGTCCGGATCAGAATCTTGAGAAAGAACTCCTGAATGTACTTGGTGAAGCCGATAATCTTTCAACTGACGGTGAATACCTGTCGCTGAATAAGGCAAGAATGGCACCACTAGCACGTTTTGAGCTGGTTAAATAAGAAAGACTTTTCCCTTTCTTAAAACGGACAACGGTCAAAATTACATCGTTGTCCGTTTTTTTATTTCTGAAATCGGAGCAATAATATTAAGGAAGGAGGAAAGCGTAATGTCATTTTCTGAAAAAGTTCTATTTTTGGTCTGACAGATAAATACTGCCGGCAACAAATCATTCTGAGTATTCAGGTTTATGAACCAAAAGATGCTCAATGCTGTATATAATAATGTGCTTGATACGTTGATGAAATTTTGAAAAAGAAAATTTATGAAAACAACCTCTTTATCTTTTCCAATAAACCGGATACTGGTGCTTGTTTTTGTTTTTTCAATCCTGCAGAGTGGTTTTGCTCAGGATGTAAGCCTCGAATTGCAGAAGTCACCGGCGTTGAACGAATCACGGATCAGCGATTTGTGGATGCAACAGCCAGATGATGTTCAGATTGGTTTTGGAACGTCATCGGTGAGATATCCGCAGCAGTTGCCGCCTTCAGGTCATTTGAGCGATACCTGGAAGATATGGGGCTGGAAGAACGAAAAGGTTAATACTCAGTTTCTGGTTTGGTCAAAAGAAGGAGTGAAAAACTTTAACTGGTTGCTGAGCGATTTGAAGGGTGATAATGGCAGAACCATTGGCAGGGATGCATTTTTTACAGGTCCTGTTCAATATGTTATTACTGATGAGTTTCGGGATGGTTGTGGTTACCGCAAAGGAGCAGATTTTGATTCATCATTGGTGGCAGATATCATACGTACTGATCTATTTAGCTCATCTGTAGCACCAATGAATACACAGCCGGTATGGCTTGGAATCCAAATAGCCGTTGATGTAGCACCGGGGCTTTATAAGGGAGAACTTACCGTTATAGCCGATGGCAGGGATCATAAGCTGAAAATTGAACTGACCGTTATTGACAGAGCGCTTCCTTTCATCAAAAACAGGTCGTTTCAGTTGGATTTGTGGCAGCATCCCGCTGCCATAGCAAGGGTGCACAATGTGTCCCTATGGAGCAATGAGCACTTCAGCCTGATGCGAAACTACTATACCATGCTTGCAGGCATTGGTCAGAAAGCCATTACTGTCAGCATTGTGGATGAACCTTGGAACCATCAGACTTATGACGATTATCCCGGGCTGGTGAAATGGACTAAAAAGCGAGACGGGAACTGGGAGTTTGATTACAGTTTGTTTGATAAATATGTTGATTTTGTAATGAGCTGTGGTATTACCGGAAGGATAAACTGCTACAGTATGATCCCATGGATAATTGAGTTCAGCTATTATGATGAAGTTTCCGGCATAGGGCAAATGTTTACCCACAGTGTCGGTACCGAAGAGTACAACGCCTTCTGGGAAACCATGCTGAAAGATTTCACGGCTCACCTGAAAAAGATGGGATGGTTCAGCATAACAGCCATTGCCATGGATGAACGTCCTATGGAGGATATGAAATCTGTGATTGCGCTGCTGAAGTCAATAGATCCTGAGTGGAAGATTGCCCTGGCAGGTGATTACCACGATGAAATTGAGGGCGATATCTTCGATTATTGCATTGCCTCGCGTTTTACCTTCCCCGATAATGTGCTGAAAGCCCGTGAGAAGAGTGGAAAGCTGAGCACATGGTACACCTGCTGCACCGAAGCCTATCCCAACCTGTTCACCTTTTCGGCGCCCGATGAGGGGGTATGGATAGGCTGGTACACCGCTGCTGTCGACTTCGATGGCTATCTGCGGTGGGCTTACAACAGTTTTACGGCAAATCCGCTGAAAGACAGTCGTTTTACCGCCTGGCCTGCAGGCGATACCTATCAGGTTTATCCGGGTCCTCTCCCTTCAATCCGATTTGAAAAGCTAAATGAAGGCATTCAGGATTTTGAAAAGATCAGGCTGCTGAGGGAGGAATATAAAGCCAAAAAGGAAATCAGAAAATTGAAAAGACTTGAAGCTGAGCTTGCTAAATTTAAGATCAATGCGCTGTCGTCAGTCACTGCACAGGAAATGATAGAAAAAGCCAGAGTTTTGGTAAATGAATAAGCTTTAATATAATGAAAATGAAGAAATTGCTCTATGGACTGGCAGTTGTTTTTGCGCTGCTTTTCCTTTTTTCATGCGGAACAGGCAGCCGCAAGTCTGCATCCGGTGATAAGCCCGGAATCAGGGTTATGACCTATAATATTCATCACTGTAACCCACCGGACAGGGAAGGGATTATTGATGTGGATGCAATAGCGGCTGTAATTACCGCTGAGGATGCCGATGTAGTTGCACTTCAGGAGGTGGATGTCAACACCGGACGCAGTGGAGGCATTGATCAGGCAGCACTGCTGGCTGAAAAAACGAATTACCCCGATTACTATTTCGGAAAAGCGATGGATTATGACGGCGGGCAGTATGGAATAATGATCCTTTCGAAATATCCGCTGTCAGAAACCTCAACCCATAAATTACCCATGTCCGGATCAGATATTGAAGAGCCACGTGTGTTAGCTGCTGCAACAGTGACCCTGCCCGGAGGTAAAACTTTTCGCTTTGGAACTGTCCACCTCGAAGCATACAACGATGAAAGCAGGATGCTTCAGGCGAAGGAAATTTGCCGTATTGTAAAAGAAACCTCTGTTCCGTTTATCCTTGCCGGAGATCTGAATGCTTATGAAGGTGATGAGGAAATCCGGATATTTGATGAGGTTTTTGCCCGGACTTGCCGCAATTGTCCCCCAACCTTTGATGAGGAGGGTGAGACCGGTGCCATAGATTTTATCCTGTTTTATCCCGCAGGCGCTCTGAAGGTGTTGAAACACAAGGTAATTCAGAACCTGGAAGTTTCGGACCATATGCCGGTAATAGCCGATCTGGAGTGGGTTGAAAATTAAGTAATCAAAGATGATTTTATGAGAAACCTGTTGTTTTTTACCATACTCCTTCCACTGACGCTGCTGTTTTATTGCTCACAGCCGGAGCAAAAAACCGTCCGGGTTCCCTACTGGGAAGAGAACTTCGATCAGGAAGGTTCGTTCGATACCACCCGCTGGTCGAAAATACCGCGGGGTGCCGCCGACTGGAACCGCCATATGAGCGACTACGAAGGTTGTTATGCTATGCGTGACGGAAAACTTATCCTCAGGGGTATCAAAAATCCCGGATTTGCCGGTGATACTGCTGAATATCTGATAGGCGGCGTTTATACAAAGGGAAAAGTAAGCTTCGGATTTGGCAGACTTGAGATATCTGCCAGACTTAATGGCGCTGAAGGTGCCTGGCCTGCATTCTGGATGCTTGCTGAGGGAAAGAAGTATCCGCAAGGAGGCGAAATAGATATCATGGAGCGGCTGAACTTCGATACCATCGTTTATCAGACCGTGCATTCATATTATACCATTAAGCTGAATATCAAGGATGATCCGGTGCATTATGGCACAGCGTCTTTCGATCCTGAGGGTTTCAATGTGTTTGCTGTTGAGAAGTATCCCGATAGCGTGGTGTTTTTTGTAAACGATAAAAGGACATTTGCCTATCCGCGAATCAATACTGATAAGGAGGAGCAGTTTCCTTTTGCAGGCAGCAAGCACTACCTGCTTCTCGATATGCAGCTTGGCGGCAATTGGGTGGGAGCAATTAATCCTGATCACCTTCCGGTGGAAGTGGAAATTGATTGGGTCAGGTTTTATAAGTTTCATGAAAATGGCTGTTACAAATAGCACTGCTCATATTTTAACCTGAATTTAACTCCCAGATGTTTTGTAAGGATTTTGTTCGGTACTTGTAGTACCATCAGCAAAATCCCTATTCCAGGAGTAAGACTTATTGATGCTTTGGTCGCTGAAGTGTACCGTAAGGGGAGCAATTCCACCAGGGAGAATGCCTTCAAAACTGATATGATTATATTCTTTCCGGCAATTCTGGAAAATACAGTCAAAAGCCTGAAAATCAATAATGGAGCGAGTATGAAATTAGTTTTCATAATGACTTGTATTCATGATATTTTCCGTTATTTAATACCGATTGGAAAAATATAATAGACCAATATTCGCTCTGCTCGATTGTTCTATATATTTAAACCATCGGCATTTACGTTTGTAGATTTACAAAACAGTTTGGACTATTTTGTAATTACAAATCGTATAATTTTCAGGTCAGCCCCTGTATGAACAGATGCGAAAATTTAGCAATAATTGCTTGCAGTATGGATTGATTATGCTTCCATATCAGAATTTTAATGGCGCAAAACCAATATAAATGCACAAAATTTCATTTGTTTAATACTGATTATATCATAAGAAGTCTGGATCCGCATTTAATCCTAATCCGTTAAAGAGAACATTTTAAGCCGGTTTTGAACCTTTACTGCTTGCTGCCCTAAAATCATTATCCGGCAGTGGAACAAAAGTTTTGTTATCGTTGGGAGGAAGAATGATTTTGCCGTTTCTCCAATCATTTTTGGCTTGTTCGATGCGCTCGCGCTTTGAGGAAACGAAGTTCCACCAGATAAAACGTTCGCCCAAAGGTTCACCACCCAATAACATAAGACTGCTTGTTTCCTTTGCGGTAAACACCGGCTCCTGATGTTTGGAAAACAGCAACAACTGTCCTGATGTGTAAATGTGTCCCTGAAATTCGATACTCCCTTTAACAATGTACAAAGCTTTTTCGCTATACTGTTTCGGGAGATGGATACTTGCTTTTGGTTCGAGTTCGGCATGCAGATAAAAAAGAGGCGAATGAATATGTACGTCACTCTTTTCATTAAATGCTTCGCCGGCAATCAGTCGCATCCATACCCCCTTGTCAGTTAAAACGGGTAGTTGTTCTGTTTTATAGTTAAAGAAAGAAGGATCAATTTCTTCTGCCTCCTCGGGTAAGGCGACCCAGATCTGTAACATTTCCAATTGCCCGTCTTTCAGAAGTTGCAGGTCTTCAAAGCGTTCGGAATGGGAAATTCCCTTTCCAGCGGTCATCCAGTTGACTTCTCCAGGGCGGATAAGCTGTTCAATACCTAAGCTGTCGCGATGGGTCACACTGCCATCCAACAAATAAGTTAGGGTAGAAAGCCCGATATGCGGATGAGGCAGCACATCCATTTCAGGAATAATTTCATTGATATTTATGGGACCGGCATGATCCATAAAGATGAAGGGCCCTACCATTCGTTTTTGTCTGAAAGGCAAAATGCGTTTTACGCTTAAGCCGGCGCTGATTGAAGCTTCACGGGCAGATATAACAAGTTGAGGCATAATAAATTGCTATTTTCAATGTCTGAAGAAAGAAAAGCATATCCGAATAATACTTCTGATAATCCGGATATGCTTATTGGTTAAAAGTAGATTATGATAAATCTACTTCGCTCAAGTCGATTCCAAGCGCATCGGCTACTCCTTTACCGTAAGCAGGATCAGCTTTATAGCAGTTGGCGATATGACGTTTCTGGATAAATTTCTCGGCAGGACCAATATCACAGGCAGTATTTTTAAACAATACTTGCTGCTGCTCTTTCGTCATCAGACGGAACAGATTTCCGGGCTGGGTGTAATAGTCATTATCATCTTCACGGAAATCGTAATGGTCTGCATCTCCTTCCAATGGAAGTGACGGTTCAACAAATTCTTTTTGCTCTTCCCATTGTCCATAGCTGTTTGGGAAATAGTGCAAGGTATCTCCTTCGTTGCCGTCTACGCGCATAGCGCCGTCACGGGATGGATTATGGAATGGGAAGCGAGGGCGGTTTACCGGAATCTGGTAATGGTTTACGCCAAGGCGGTAACGTTGTGCATCTCCGTAGGAGAACAAACGAGCCTGCAACATTTTGTCCGGTGAAAAGCCGATACCGGGAACAATATTTGCCGGGTTAAAGGCAGCTTGTTCAACATCGGCAAAATAGTTTTCAGGGTTTTTATTCAACTCCATCACACCGACATCAATAAGTGGGAAATCCTTTTGCGACCACACTTTTGTAAGGTCAAAGGGGTTAAATGCACAGTTTTTAGCTTGCTCTTCGGTCATGAGTTGAATTTTCAGCTTCCATCTTGGAAACTCTCCCTTTTCAATGGAGTTGAAAAGATCGCGCTGATGGCTTTCTCTATCTTTTGCAATGATTTCTGCGGCTTCTTCATCCGTCAGGTTTTGGATGCCTTGTTCGGTTTTAAAGTGAAATTTCACCCAAATCCGTTCGTTTTTGGCATTAATCAGACTAAAGGTATGGCTTCCATAGCCGTTCATATGACGGTATGATTTTGGGATACCGCGCTCACTCATGGTAATGGTTACCTGATGCAGTGCTTCGGGCAAAAGTGTCCAAAAGTCCCAGTTATGATTTTTGCAGCGCAGATTTGTTTTTGGATCGCGCTTCACTGCTTTATTCAAATCGGGGAAACGATATGGATCGCGCAAAAAGAATACCGGGGTATTATTTCCTGCTAAATCCCAATTACCTTCTTCGGTATAAAATTTCATGGCAAAGCCACGAATATCACGTTCTGCATCTGCAGCGCCACGCTCGCCGGCAACAGTAGAGAAGCGAACAAACACTTCTGTTTCCTTCCCAATTTCTGAAAACATTTTGGCCTTAGTATACTTTGTAATATCGTGAGTAACGGTAAATTTTCCAAAAGCACCTGATCCCTTGGCATGCATACGCCTTTCGGGTATTACCTCTCTGTCGAAATGCGCCAATTTTTCCAAAAACCAAAAGTCTTCCATCAGCATCGGTCCTCTTTTACCGGCTGTTTTAACATTTTGATTTTCAGCAATAGGTCGTCCTGAAACAGAAAAAAGTTTCTTTTTGTTTTTTTGATTGTCCATAAATTTTAAAGATTAATTATTAGTAATTGATGATGCAAAAATAGTGATTTTAGCATAAAATGATAACAGGAAGAGTTCAGGATTGTTATTATGAATCATTATTATTTGATTGGACGGATTACTTATATTGTAACTTCAGTGTTTATTAAGTTGAAAGATCATGAAATCTTTCAGTCTTACTGGATCCTAAACAGCGATCTTATGTAGTTCAAAAAATATTTTCGATATTATTAAAAACTGATCTTCATAGGTATTAAAAGATCAGGTCTTACCTGTGGTTTTTCAGAATAGCTGACAGAAAAAGTTTATACAAAATTAAAAGCTGACTCTGGTTTTAGCAGGCTCGCGGTGCGTACTGGACAGCCTCTCAATATGCAGCTTGTCGGCAATTGGGTGGGAGCAATTAATTCTGATCCCCTTCCGGTGGAAATGGAAATTGATAGGGTCAGGTTTTAGAAGTTTTAGGAAAATGGCTGTTACAAATAGCGCTGCTCATATTTTTCCTGAGTTTTATTCCCAGTCAGGCAATCGGCGTTCTCCTTCAAGAGAGCGGATTTCAGTAACATCCTGACTGACTTCAATTGTGCCCCTGTATGTTCCTTCACTGTCCCTGAGTGCAAAATAGCGGATATGGATAAATTTTCCTCTGAGATTGATCCAGAAAGCGGCATTGTCTTTTTCCCCTTTTCTGAATGCTTCCACGATGCGGGTTACCATATGAACGCTTTCAGGCGGATGGCAGTTTTGCACCTTTCGCCCGATAATGGCTTTAGAGCGTGGGAAGATGCGGTGAACGCTACCTGAGAAATAGCGGACGGTATCGTTTTCATCTACAAAAGTTACATCATAGGGCATGGTTTCGAGCAGCAATATGATTTGCTCCCGTGTAAGAGCACCGGTGAACAGGTCAATAAGCCCGTCTGAAAGGGGAGAGGCACCACCGGCAGCCGCTTGTTGTGCTGGCGGCTGAATATAACACCACCCTGTTTCATGCGATTGCTGCATCATTTCATGCCAGACAGATGGGGGAATTGAGCGGAATGCAACAGGAAAAACGATCTTCTCCTCTCTGAACATAATGGGCAGAACCACAAAGAACAGATCTGCGGTAACCCTGTTCAGTTGTTTCAGATCGGGTGCCGGCTGTTTCAAAAGCTTTTCAATCTGCTTTATCAGACTGCGGAAATCGTCGTGGAATGACCACATAAGCTGAATGCAGCGGTATTTTGCAAAGGTAGCCTCGAGGTAGGGGAAAAGGATATTCTCCTTTTTTATATAGTGCAGCTCATACGATTTCAGTTCGGCGATCAGCCTGCCCATTCCGGCAAAAAGGCGGGCATGTTCCGCTTCAGGCAGGGTGTTCAACTTTTTTATAATGTTTCGGATCCCCTCGATCAGCTCCTTTGCTTTTTCGTTCTCGAGCATCAGGTAGTAGAGGAAATGGCCCTCCTTCGGCTTCTCCCACTCCCGGCTATTCAGCGATTTGTAAAAGATGTTGATCAGTTTGGCGACTATTTCCTTGATCCGCGCAAAATCGTATTTTTGCAGTAGGTCGTCAAGCAGGTGCATGGCCTCTTCGGGGCTGACCGATTCAATATTTGCACGGTACTTGTCGTAAAGCGCCTTGCCTTCCCTGCCTTCGGCAATGCCGCAGCAATAGTTGTAAAGGTTTTGATAATGCTCCTGATGGTTGGCAATAAATTCCGACATAAATTAAATTTGTGTTAAATGGTGCTATTAATCTCCAGGATCATATCGCTGTATGATTTGTCAATGATATCCTCTTTTTTAAGCCCAAAGAAATCAAAAAATCTATTACATTGCTCCTTCAGTTCATCTGTAGTGAATGAGCCTTTTTTATCAATTGCCTCCACTTCTATAAATGTACCAAGCTGTTCAACCTGGTCGAAATGAATTTTTACATTCTCCACAAAATAGATTTTCCGCTTTTTCTTCACCACAACTTTAACTCCGAGCTGTTTTGTAAGGATTTCCTTCAGAGCCGCATCGGACGTGTGCCTGTAGAGAATCACCCTCGACTCCTTTGCGCCGGCATAATCTTCCCTTTCGTAGTTGATCAGCGAATTTTCGATGTTGCCCTCCCTTAGTTTCAGCCTTCCGTGTACAACATTGAAGTAGGTATCTGTCTGATGATCAATCCCCTTGAATTCCGGGTTAAGCGTAAGCAAAAGGTTTTCAGATTTTTCTATTTCGTCAGCTCTGGCTTTAAATTCAAAATTTCTCAGGTTCATGGAGTAAGAGGTTTTTAACGACACTTGGATAACATTAATTGATGCAGACAAATATAGTTGTTTTACCAAATAGATCGGAATTGGATAAACGGGATATTATTCCAGGATATAACCTTGGCTTTAGTAATATTTCGCTGTTGAAGCCTTCTACCGATGCCTTACGGTGGTATTCTTTAATGGAAAAATGAATTACACATCAATAAATATTCAGGTTATGAAAACGGGTGTTTTATTCATATCCTTATTTATCTATTGCATTGTATGCTGATGTTCAATAGAATAACAGTGTGTTTGTCTGTATTATTTTTTATTTGTGAATAATTCAGGTTAGAGCCAGGAATAATCATAAATCCGCTAAAAATATTATCCCGAATTGAATGTTGTTACAATTCGGGATAATATCATTATGAAACACCCATGACGTTTTTCGACACTCGTGAGCATGAAAAGTGAAGTAATT
>CAZJZG010000030.1:0-39060 GCA_964550455.1 uncultured Bacteroidales bacterium
TACAACTTAATAATTTATAAATCAAATATTTAAGCCTTTTCTGAAAGTGCCGAAATAAAACACCATTGACTGATTCCTGTAGGTTCTAAATCAGTTATACCGCTTACCGAAGTAGTATCCAAGGAAAAAACTAAGAAAATAAGATTCTCTTTCCCGTAAAGCCATCATTTGAACTCCTTTTGGGAAATAATCAAAAACAGCACCCAACTCAAAAGCAGAAATTTTTTGGTTCTGACGGCCTATATCAAACGAAAAGCCTCCCTTCACATAAACTCCGGGATGAAAGCTCAAATCATCAAACCCCTTTGTAAAAGGAGCTCGGCCGTATATGTTATCAAGAAAATGCTTTTCCGGATCATATTTATCTACTGCAAGGGTATATTCATAAAAATTGGGGTTAACTGTAAGTTCCTTTATGATGTATAGATAAACTGGTTTTGCGAAACCCAGGCTCCCGCCTGCAAACCAGAAATACCTGATCTCGACCCCTCCCCAGTATGGTTTGCGATTCAATATTTTTTGCTGTCCGCCCCCACCCCTCAACACATACAGATTATTCATCTTCCCATAAATATAACTTCTGGAATTACGGTAATAAGGGTTATAAATACGGGTTTCACGGGCATCTTTTATTTCAAGCAAATTAAACTCATACAGCCATTTGGTGTAAAAAGTCTTGTTTTCACCTTTCCGAAACTCAATCCCAGCGCCGGAAGAACTGATAAAAACCCCGCCAAAATGCTCTTTCTGCAATAATATATCAGGTTCGTCCATCTCCTCCGGAAATTGAGCAACCGAAATGAAATGGAGTAACTGAAAAGCGACAAGCAAAAAGAAAACATTTCGCATGATCACTGATTTGAAGATTGCAAAATTACGATATTAATCGCCTGCAACCTATTATTAAGCCAGTAAATCTGAAATATTAACCAATCAATAACCCTGCTCTTTTTTGAACTTACGGTATTCACCATAAGCGGGGCATTTTTCACGGGTTTTACAGGAAGAGACCACTATTCCCGCTAAAAAAATAAAAAGCAGTACTAAAGCCTTTTTACGAATTTTAAGATATTTCAGGTTGTTAAAACGCATCCTATTTATAAAGTGTGTTATTTTTTTTCAGAAACTTATCAGGCAAAAACCTTTGTAGATATATATAACTAATGTAACTTTGGGATATTGTTCAAAACAGATGATATTTTGCAAATTCAAGCTATAGGAGCAAAAACATAAAATACTGTTATGGGCAATTAAGGAGACATAGCAGTTCTATAATGGCTAACTACTAAAAGCCGTGAATGTGCAAGCGAAAAACGATATGAAAGAGAAGAGTAGCCAGTTTCAATATCTGATAATATTGACTTGGATACTGAAAATTGTTAAGAGTAGATGAACATCTAAAACAAATTAACATGAAAACAATAAAATCATTATTGATGTTAGCATTAGCAATTTTCGTGATTACAATCAACCTCAATAGTTGCACGAAAAGTTATCAAGAAGAACCCCTCGATTCATCTGAAATTCAAACTAATAATTTTACCTCAGAAAGCAAAAAAATTATTTTGGATTTATACATTGAGTTTTGGACGAATCTTTCGTCAAATTCTATTTCTGATATTCAAAATGCAATTGATGAAGGGAATTACAATGAATTATTAAGATTATCAAAATTCTCTGAGGAAGAAATTAGGTCTTTCATGGAATTAGTTTCTTTGCATTCAGCGCCTCAATCTGACAATTTTGAAGCAACAGATTGTAACTGTTTGCAAGATGGCACTCATTTTTCTAACATTATTTCAATTGTTAAAATAATTCAAAAAAGTGGAGGTGCAGAGAAATTCTTTAATAATAAAGAGCAAAGTCATAATAATAGTTTAAAAACTCCTGGCCCAGAATGGGATCTCGTTTACTTATGCTTATCTGGTTGTTATATGAGATGCTTGACATTACAATGGAATCCACCTGCATGGTTTACATATTATGCTGTTTGTGCATCATTTTGTTACTATTTTCCAAGCTAAAGACATATATTTGTGTCAGCAGTTCATTCTGCTGACACTTTTCCCCTTATTAACACTCCAAATATTATGAATATAATTAATCGTATCTTTAACCGGTCCTCAGTCGTGCTAGAAATAGATAGAACAAAACCACTTGAAAAATCAAGAAATATCAGCTTAATAAATCAATATGTCAATTTAAGTGAGGGGTTACAAAATACTGTCGATGATAGAACATGGAAGGATTTAGAACTCGATTATATTTTCTCCTTTATTGATAGGACATTAACTAAGACTGGTGAGCAGTACTTTTATAGACTGTTGCAAAAAGAGCAAACAAATTCTCAGCGAGAATTGATTAATTGTATTATAAGTCATTATTCTAATAATCCAGACCAATTATCAAAAGCAGCTCAAATTTTGAGAAAGTATGAAAAGAATTCTACTTACAGTCTTCAATCATTTCTGCATTTAAGAAGATATAAACGGGTCCCATATTGGATTAGAATATTAAGTTTCTCTTCTTTCAGCTTTGCTTTTGGAAGTTTATTTCATGCATCATTTATTTTGCCATTTATTGCTATTCTTATAATTAACACAGCTGTTCATTATTACCTTAAAACGAAAATTAATTTATTTCACTTTGAGTTCAAGAATATTAAAGCACTTTATGATAATTATTTGAAGCTTGCCAAGCTGGAAAACCAGGATAATTACCTTTCAAAAAAAGAATTAGCAAAATTGAAAGTAATCTCAAAGAAATGTTTCTATCTTTCATTAAATATAGAAAATGCGGACGAATTATCAGCAGCAGTTTATTATTTAATTGAAATCATTAAAGCCACAATTTTGTATGATGGGTTGCAGTTTAATAGTACGATTAAGTTAATTGAAGAAAATATTGACATAATTCAAAAGACCTCTGATTATATCGGGATATCTGACACTTCTCAATCCTTGTATTATTTAAAAAACTACACTAAAGGTGTTAAACCATCTTCATCATCAGACAAATTGATTAATATTAAGAACGCCTACCATCCTCTAATAGAGGATTGCATCGTTAACAGCATATCAATTGACGGTACAAATGTAATTATTACAGGTGGGAATATGTCCGGTAAAACTACTTTTTTGAAAACACTTGGCATTAATATTTTCCTTGCTCAAACTATTAATTATTCTTTTTGTGATTATCTTGAAATTCCAAAAATAAAAGTTATTTCATCAATAGCGAGTAATGATAATTTAATGCAAGGTAAAAGTTATTTCATGGATGAGTTAGAGAGGGCAAACATTATAATTACTCAAATATATGAAAGTGAACAACCACATCTAATTTTGATTGATGAAATATTTAGGGGAACAAATTCACAAGACAGAATTGCCTTAGCTGCTTCTATGCTACTTTACTTTAATTATTTCAATTGCATAGTAGTTGTTACCACTCATGACTTGGACACAATAGATCTAGTTGAAGGTATGTATGATACATATTATTTCGATAATATCTATCAAGACAATCAAGTTCATTTCGATTTTATTATTAAGCGTGGAATTCAGCATAAAACCAACGTACTTGAATTAATTAAATCACTTAATTACCCATCTATAGTTATTCAACAAACAGAGAAGTTTAGAAAAATAATAACTGCTCATAAAAGCAAAGCTATATGCAATAAGGGTTTCAAAGGTAATATAAGCGTTCTGCCCCGCTCAAACTTAGGTGCAAGTGGACAAAGTAAATAGCCCGCAATCCCTTACTGCATATAGCCGCAAACCGATAATGTACTAATTACAAATATATTAAAAAAAGAAACACAATCCCGGATCATCAGATATGGAAAATATTAACCCACAAATTGAAGAAAGTTGGAAAGAACTTCTGTCTGAGCAGTTCAAAGCTGATTATTTTAAGAAACTAAAGGAATTTTTAGTTCGGGAGAAGAAGGTATATACTGTTTACCCTCCCGGAAACAAAATTTTTGCAGCTTTTGCACACACTCCTTTTGATAACCTAAAGGTTGTAATTCTGGGACAGGATCCGTATCATGGTGCCGGCCAGGCTCATGGTCTGTGTTTTTCAGTTCCTGATGGGATCTCAAAACCGCCTTCTCTACAAAATATTTTTAAAGAAATTAATAACGATATGGGATTGCCAATTCCTGCTTCCGGGAATCTTGAAAAATGGGCAAAGCAAGGTGTGTTGCTTCTTAACGCTACACTCACTGTAAGAGCCAATCAGGCAGGTTCACATCAGGGACAGGGCTGGGAAACTTTCACTGATGAGGTTATAAGAACCATAAGCAAAAACAAAGAGTCGGTAGTATTCTTACTCTGGGGCAATTACGCTCAGGCAAAGGAGGTCCTGATTGATACCACAAAACATCATGTTCTGAAAGCTCCCCACCCTTCGCCCTTGTCAGTTTCACGAGGATTTTTCGGATGCAAACATTTCTCAAAGACAAATATATTACTCACCAATGCAGGTAAACATGCCATTGACTGGTATATTTCCTGATCAAATCATTAAACCGATGAAAGAAGCCTTATTTTATAAAACACTGGGTTCAGATACAGTACAATGTCTGCTATGTCCGCATCACTGCCGGCTCAGTATCGGTGAAGAAGGCAAATGCAGGGTCAGGATAAATGAGAATGGAAAGTTAATTGCTAAAAGCTATGGGGTAATTTCAGCAATACATACCGATCCGGTTGAGAAAAAACCTCTGTATCATTTTTATCCGGGCAAAAATATTCTTTCAATAGGCTCATTTGGTTGTAATTTCCATTGCGATTTCTGCCAGAACTGGGAAATATCCCAATCTTTCCCAACAAATCATTATAAACTGCATCACGCAAGCGTTGATGAAATCATTGAAAAAGCAAAACAAATCAAAGATAATATCGGCATCGCATTTACATATAATGAACCGGTTATAAATTATGAATTTGTGTTTGAACTGGCTGTAAAAGCAAAAGAATCCGGTTTAAAAACCGCTATGATAAGTAATGGATTTATTGCCGAAAAGCCTCTGATGCATCTTTTAACTTATATTGATGCCTTTAATATTGATCTGAAAGTGTTTTCAGATGACCTGTACAGAAAACATTCAGGCGGAAGATTAAGTCCGGTTCTCAGAAATCTTAAAACTATCAGAAAAAGAAATTGTCATCTTGAGATCACTCATCTGATAGTAACCGGAATGAGTGATAATACAGAGCTTTTTGATGATATGCTCAACTGGATTGTCAATGAGCTTGGAGAGCACACAGTGCTGCATCTTTCAAGATATTTCCCTCATTATCAGATGAACCGGCCCCCTACTACCCCGTCATTACTGAAATACATGTTTGATAAGGCTCAGCAAAAATTACCCTATGTCTACCTTGGGAATATTTTTCTTGATGGTTTTTCTGATACCTCTTGCCATAACTGCCATTCAACAGTGATTGAAAGATATGCTTACGAAGTGAATGTTAGCGGACTTGACGAAAATGGTAATTGCAGTAATTGCGGACAGAACATAATACAATTCACATAGAAGTAATAACGATTAAAACCTTGCAGGACAACAATATATAAAACAAACGAAAATATTTTAGAGTTATGAAAATCAGAAAACCAGCCGTAGCGGGCAGTTTTTATCCGGCTTATAAGGAGGAACTGAGTTCAGTGATCAGAGAAATGGCTTTACAACAATCGCCTTTAGCAATAAAAGATATGGGAACAATTACCGGCGGAATTATTCCCCATGCCGGCTATATCTATTCCGGCAGGATAGCACTACCTTTTTTCAGCTTACTGGCTACTACCGGGCAAAAATTTGAGACTATTATTATCCTGCATCCTAATCATTACGGTACAGGACCGCAAATAGCGCTTGACACTCATGAAGCATGGGAAACTCCTTTTGGTATTACAGCTCTTGATCTGGAAATTTCTTCTGCTCTGGGTCTGAAAATCTCAGCCGATGCACATCGCTTCGAACATTCTGCCGAAGTAATGCTGCCTTTTTTACAATTCTTTCTTACGCATCCTTTTAAAATTGTGCCTATAGCCCTGTCGCGGCTCAATTATTTATCATGCCGAATGCTGGCTGAAAAATTAAGTAAGGTTACAGTAAACAAAAACAATAATACTCTCATTATTGCCTCTTCTGATTTTTCGCACTTTGTAAGTCCTGAAACGGGGACAGAACTTGATGACAAAGCTGTAAAACACATTTACGAGCTTGATGCTGCCGGATTCTATGATACTGTAACCAGGCATGATATCAGTATTTGCGGATATGCTCCTATTATGACACTGATTGAATATTGTAAAATATCAAATGAAAGAACACAAATCGGGTTGTTAGCCAGAGGTCATTCAGGGTTGGTAAATCTTGAAGATTCAGTAGTTCATTATCTGAGCATGTTGTTTTATGAACCAAAAAAACAATGAAAACTTTCAGTCCGAATTTTCATGCAGCGGCACATGACTATCTGTACCTGCTCAACAGGAATTACCCTCAGTCCACATTGATAAAGCTTGTTGGCGATCGCTACCAGTTAAGTGGTGTTGAGCGAAGTATGCTTTACAGGGGGGTCAGTTCATCAGTTGATGCTGCAAAAAGGAGATCCAAACTCATCAATAATTTAAGTTCAGATTTAGAACCATTATCAATTGATGCCTGCAATGTATTAATAACGCTTGGAAGTTATCTTAACGGGAATATTGTGTTTATCAGCAATGATGATTTTCTGCGTGATGCATCAGAAATTCATGGTAAAGTTTTCAGGACTTCTTTGATAGAACGCAGTCTGGATTTGGTTTTTAAATATTTGCTTCATCATGGAATTAAAAATGTACGGTTCTACATTGACAGTCCTATCAGCTTCAGCGGAAAGCTTTGTGAAAGAATAAACCATACTCTGTCAGAACTTGATATGGAAGGTTTTGCCCAGACACATATCTCGCCCGATTATATTTTAAAAAACCTTAATGAGGGCATCTTAGCTACTTCCGATTCTGTAATTATTGATATGACACCGCTTCCGGTAATTGACCTGCCGAAGAATATCCTCGAATTTTACTTTCATCCTGGCTTTGTTGATCTTGGCACTCTCTTTACATAGGTGTAAAATTATTTAATCAAAGGGTTTGTAATTAAAAAAAACTTATTTTTGCATCATGTTCTCATTATAGGGGTGCCTGATATTTTAAAGGCTGAGATCAAACCCATTGAACCTGATCCGGATAATGCCGGCGAAGGGAAGGGCCTAAACTTTTCTATAGTGGCTGATAGCCTCTGTAAGCCACTTAAAGTTTAACCAAAAAACTCAAAAAAATGAAAAAGACAATTCTGCTGTTGATCCTGTCAATAGGTGTGCCTTTGCTTATGTCAGGACAATATCTGATTGAAGGTAAAATTACCGATTCTGAAAGCGGTGCGCCACTTACAGGTGCTAATATTGCTTTAAAAAACACTTTCAAAGGCGTTGTTTCTGATGCACGTGGAAATTATGTAATTGAAAATCTACCAAAAGGAGATTATGAGCTTACAGTATCATTTATTGGATATCAGACAATTAATAAAAAAATAAATCTGAGTTCCGATATTAAACTCGATATAGCTCTGCAAAAAAGTGCCATTATGACTGACGAAATAGTCGTAAAGGCTATCCGTGCAGGTTCAAACACTCCTACTACCCATTCTAATCTGAACCACAAAGACCTTGCTTCGTCAAATTTAGGGCAGGACCTTCCGTTTATGCTTAATCTCACTCCATCGTTGATTACAAGTTCGGATGCCGGAGCCGGAATTGGCTATACATGGATGAATATCCGTGGCAGTGATAATACCAGGATAAATGTTACCCTGAACGGGGTTCCGGTAAATGATGCCGAATCGCATGGAGTTTGGTGGGTAAATATGCCTGATATTGCCTCATCTACTGATAACATCCAGATACAAAGAGGTTTAGGACTAAGCACACATGGTTCCGGTGCGTTTGGCGCTACTGTAAGCCTGCAAACAACAACCCTAAAAGATAAAGCCTATGCCGAAATAAGCTCTTCAGCAGGTTCATACAATACCCTGAAAAACTCACTGGGTTTTGGTACAGGCTTAATTGATCAGCACTGGACTTTCGATGGAAGGATTTCACGTATAACATCTGACGGCTATGTTGACAGAGCATCCGCAAAACTTACATCCTACTATCTTTCAGGAGCTTATTACGGCAGGAACACAGTAATTAAACTGCTTACGTTCTCTGGAGAAGAGAAAACCTATCAGGCATGGACCGGCGTTCCGGGCGATTCGCTTGAAACGCACAGGACAATGAATCCTTCAGGAATGTATTATGACGATGAAGGCAATCTGAAATATTACGATAACGAAATTGACAACTATCACCAGGAACATTTCCAGGTACATCTCACCCAAACGGTTTCTAATATTCTTAATTTCAATATTTCAGGACATTACACATTTGGAAAAGGATATTACGAACAATACAAACCCAATGAAAAATTCAGCAGTTATAATCTGCCAAACATAATTATTGGTAATGAAACTATCAAAAGAACCGACCTCATAAGGAGACGCTGGCTCGACAATGATGCATACGGATTTACCTATTCATTGAACTATGAACCCAAAAATCGTCTGAAACTGGTACTTGGAGGAGGTTATCAGATATATCAGGGTGAGCATTTCGGTGAGATAATCTGGGCTAAATATGCATTGAATGCAAATATACGGGATCGTTATTACGACAACGATGCATTGAAAAAAGATTTTAACTCATTCTTAAAAGTTGAATTTGAACCTGTTACAAAGCTACATCTGTTTGCCGATCTGCAATATCGCAATATTTTCTATGATTTTCTTGGACTGGCATGGATACAGAATGAGGTTGCTCCTTTGCAGCAAAGAGTAAACTTCAATTTTTTTAATCCAAAAGCGGGAATTAGCTACAAAATAAATACTTCCGGTGCTTTGTACCTTTATGCTGGAATTGGCAGCCGCGAACCGGTAAGAAGCGATTTTACCAATTCTTCGCCAGATAGCAGACCAAAACACGAAATCATGAAGAATATTGAAACAGGGTATCGCCATAAAGGAAAACGCATGTTGCTGAATAGCAATATTTTCTTTATGGATTATAAAGATCAACTGATCCTAACAGGCGAAATAAATGATGTTGGCAAATTTGCACGCCAGAACGTAAAAAAGAGCTGGCGCGCAGGCATAGAGATTGAAGCAGCTTTCATGCTTAGCAATTCCTTTCAGTGGAATGCGAACCTAAGCCTGAGCCGTCATATAATACCTAAATTTATCGAATATTCTGACAAATATGATGATAACTGGAACTGGACAGATTTTGACATAAAGGAATACCGGAATACAAAAATTGCTTTCTCTCCTGAAATAATCGCGTCAAGTCAGATCTCGTACAAACCGTTTGAAAATCTGATTTTCAGCCTTAGTTCAAAATACGTTGGGGATCAATACATTGATAATACTTCGAGCCGGGAACGTATGCTCGATGCTTATCTTATTCACAATCTCAGAGCTAACTACTCTTTCAATACTATTTTACTGGGTAATGCTGAAATCACATTGCAAATCAACAACTTACTGGATACCAAATATATAACCAATGGCTGGATTTATAAAGGCGTAGTCGGTAGTCAGGGCTTGATAACTATTGAAGATGGTTACTTCCCTCAGGCAGGAATTCATTTTCTTGCAGGTATAAACCTGAAGTTCTGATAATTACAGGGAAATAATTTTACTTTCTGGTTTCCCGGTCAATATCGCGTTGCTGGTCTTTATGTTTAAGCGTTTCACGCTTATCGTAAAGTTTCTTTCCTTTGGCAATTGCTATCGTTAATTTGGCAAGTCCCTTTTCATCAATATATAGAAGCGAAGGAATTATTGTTAGACCCTTTTCAGTGATCTTATTAAATATTTTTCTCAGCTCACGCCTGGTAAGCAATAGTTTGCGATCGCGTTTGGGTTCGTGATTATTGTATGAACCCATTGTATATTCTGCAACGTGCATATTACGAACAAAAAGCTCATTGCCTATAAAAGTGCAATAAGCTTCGGTAATACTGGCTTTTCCGGCTCGTATTGACTTGATCTCAGTACCCGTAAGCTGAATTCCTGCAGTGAATTCTTCCATCAGAAAATATTCAAAAGCAGCCTTTTTGTTCTTAATATTTATTGTGTTCGACATGTTGAATAAACAACAAAACCTGACTGATTATTAAATTGCAAAGATAAAGCATAAATCCTTTCACCTGTTATGCCCGCTAAACAGCGATAAAACAATTTCTTGATTAGGAACAGCAACATTTTAAAAAAAACCTGATTTTGAACTTTCAATCTATTATTGCTTTTAATTATTATAGAAAAGCTGAAGCTACGCAAGAATTAAAAACTTAATTTTGTTCAGCTATATTTGAAATAAATCGCACTAACTTTAAAACCAACACATTATGAACACACTGGATTTCAAAGCATTACTGGTAAGCGAAAAACCAGACGGCATCTTTGTTCAGGAAGTAGTGAAACGAAAGATCACCGATCTGCCGGATAACGAATTACTTATAAAAGTAAACTATTCTTCACTCAATTATAAAGATGCTCTTTCGGCTACAGGACATAAAGGGGTATCAAAATTTTATCCCCACACACCCGGCATTGATGCATCAGGGCTGGTGGCTTTTAGCCGTGATAAGCGCTTCAAGCCCGGCGACGAAGTCATTGTTACCGGTTACGACCTTGGCATGAACACCCCCGGTGGATTTGCCGAATATATTTCTGTTCCCGGAGATTGGGCAGTGCCACTTCCTCAGGGTCTTAGTCTTAAAGAAGCAATGATGCTGGGAACCGCAGGTTTCACTGCTGCTTATGCTTTGCACAAACTTATTGAGGGAGGCCAGAAGCCGGAAAATGGCCCGGTACTGGTCACAGGTGCTACAGGTGGTGTGGGAAGCCTTGCAGTAGCATTACTGTCAAAAGCAGGATTTGAAGTAATTGCATCTACCGGTAAACCAGGTTCCTCTGATTATCTGAAAGCGCTGGGGGCAAACCAAATAACTGACAGAAATGAAGTAAACGACACCTCAGGGAAACCGCTGATTAAACCCAAATGGGCAGGAGCCATTGATACTGTTGGAGGGAACGTACTTGCCACTATACTCAAAGCCTGTCAGAAACATGGAAATGTTGCTGCCATGGGAAATGTGCTGTCAGTAGAACTTCATACTACCGTATTTCCTTTTATTTTAAACGGAATAAATCTGTTAGGCGTTGATTCAGCTACCTGTCCTATGAGTATAAGACAGGAATTATGGAAGAAACTTGGCAATGAATGGAAACCGGACAAACTTGAAATAATAGTAAGTCAATGTTATCTGGAAGATTTACCGGAATATATTTTAAAAATACTAAAAGGTGAAATGGAAGGGCGCAAATTAGTAGTTATCAAATAATTAACATTGTTGTTTTATGGGATTACCAAAAAACATATGGCATTAAAAGGCTTAAAAAAATAAAATCTTGTAAAAAATCTTCAGGTCACAGGATGTTTTGTGCATTTATTTGATAAATACTGCTTATTTTTGATGCAAAACAAATAACTCAATAATTAACTCCATTTGAAGTTTTAGTTTTAGTAACAAAAATAAATCTATCAGCCATGAAAAAATTTTTATTCCTAATTACATTACTGAGTTTCAGTATATTAACGTTTGCTCAACTTGATCAGAAAGCTCTTAAAGAAGAAAAAAGGAAAATCATCAGTGTACTTGAAAACTACATTACTGCCAACGAAACCCAAAACATAAAGCTAATGGAAGAAATCTGGGCTACGGATGAAGACATTGAGGCTTTTGGTACAGCAGCAGGTGAACGCCTGCAAGGGTGGCAGGATATAAAAAGTACTTTTGTGCATCAGTTTAATTCTTTCAGCAACACTTATATTTCTGCCAGAGACCAGATAATTAACATTGATGAAAGTGGGAAAATTGCATGGTTCTCACAAATGATCAATTATAATTATCTCCTCGAAGGTGTTGCTAAAAAGTATGAAGGAATTCGTTATACCGGTGTCCTGAAAAACAAGAACGGGCAATGGAAGCTTGTTCAGATGCATCTTTCATTACCTCATTGATTTTTGATCAAAGCTCCGGTATTCAAACTAAAGAACCTTATGGCTTTTTAAACCCTTAAGGTTCTGAGCATTATAACCAATCATGCTGCTTTGAGAATAAGCAGTGTAATTTCAGGTTTCATACCAATACGTGCCGGAAACGCGATATGACCCAAGCCCCGGTTTACATATAGATTTATTTCTTGGTTCTGATCAGTATGAATTTCAAAAAATCCGCCCCAATATTTGAAATTAAATAATGCCGGACTAAATTCTCTGTTACATAAACTAATTCCAAATTGTAAGCCATGCGTATGGCCTGATAAAACCAGATCAAAAGACCGGTCAATTGTTTTTATTTCGCTGATAATCCTTGGGTTATGAGTTAATAACACAAGTCTGCCGGAATCAGGAATATTTCTCAAAGTAGCATTCAAATCGCAGTAATCAGGATAATGACCACTAGTACTGAAATTTCCTGTACCGGCTATAAATAAACGGCTATTTTTCCGGATGATAATATCATTTGTATTATCGAGCAAGACCCAGCCCAAATCCTTGTAAAGCTTTTGTAGATCCTTCAGATTTTCAGTTTTTTTATCAGCATCATTCCAACGTAAATAGTCGCCATAATCATGATTGCCCATAACTGCAAAAATTCCATCTTTTGCATTAATACCAGCAAGGATTTCTTTAAATGGCTGTGCTTCCACAGTTGCATAATTAACCAAATCACCGGTAAAAGCGATCATATCAGGATCCAATGAATTGACCATATTAAAAGCCCGCTTCAACGGTTCTTTTGAGTGCCAGCGCCCCAAATGAAAATCTGAAATATGCACAATGCGATATCCGTCAAAATCTTCAGGTAATCCTTTTATACAGACCTCTTTTTCTACAATTTGAAAGTTATAGACCCAATAAAACATTCCAAGCAAATAAAGAACAGCGGTAAAAAACGACATAATAAGCGATACAATAATTGGTAGCCGGATTTTAAAACATCCGGTTTTCTTTCGAAGAATCACTGAAATGACAACTTTTCTGACATCAGTTAAAAGCAATATACATAAAGGAAACAATCTGATCAGATAAAACAAAAAGGCAAAAGCCAATAAATATGTCCTAAGTACAGGGTTCCAATCAAGAGGACTAAAAATTGCAAGACTCAAAAAGAAACACAGTATCATTAACGAGGGCAGAAATGTAAAAAAGACAAGTGTTATGCGTAAAGATCGCCCTATGCGGACATCAGGTTTGTAAGGCCATTGATATATGTAAAGATCACTGATCACCAACACAATAAACCAGGGTAAACGGCTTATATACGCCGGAAGTCTGAATGCAGCAATAATACATGCAACAACAAATAAAATCAGATATATTATCCTGAAGCGCAAAGAATTCAATTTCATCCTACTATATTTTGAGTGGATAAAATTAAAAAGTTTTACCCTACCGGATATAATTCGGGCAGTTTTATTCTTTTCCTGCTGTCAGTTACAAAACATGCCTATTAATTGTACCTTTGCCCTATTAAAAAAACAGAAAATTAAATTCACTGTAATATGAAACACCTGATTTTAACCTTAGCCATTATGTTTTCACTTAACTCACTTTTTGCTCAGCAAAATTCAACAATCGTTCTTAACAAGCCTGATCTTGAACGGGGTCTGCCGCTTATGAAAGCATTATCTCTCAGAGCCTCTGCTCATGAATTTGGAACTAAAGAGATAAGTATCAGCGATTTATCTGATTTACTGTGGGCTGCTAACGGCATCAACCGACCTGAAGAAAACAAACGCACAGCAGCTTCAGCTCTTAATGCACAGGATATTGATATTTACGTAGTTATAAAAGAAGGGATTTATTTTTATGATCCGGTAAAAAATATTCTGCAACAGGCTGCCAAAGGAGATCACAGACGTGAGATAGCCAGTTCTCAGGAAAATTTTGTCGCTGTTCCTTTATTTTTGCTTTTGGTTTCAGACCTTTCGAGGTTTAGCAGGGGTGATGATGCAAAACTCCTCGAAATGGCTAATATAGATGCTGGCATTGTAGCGCAGAACATTATGCTTTTCTGTGCTTCAGAAGGATTACTGGCAAGACCAAGGGCATGGATGGAAAAAGATAAGCTCAGAGAAATACTACAACTAAAAGACAAGCAACACCCAATATTGAATATTGCTATCTCATATAAGGAGTAGTAACACCAAATTGGTTTATTTACGAGCCCAAAGGTTCAACAAGTAAATGAATCTGCCTGAGCCTGAGAGATTTTGCAAAATTATTTTTTGGAAATGCCAATCGTATAATCCGTTTGCTGTCTCACAGCATACTTTCAAACCCTCATCATTACGAAAGGTATTACATCATTAGCATCTTCATAACCTTCTGCTATCTGCATGATACGCTGATCAAGAAAGCTGTTGATACCATGTTTTACGTATCCTGCATGTCGTTGGTCATCTAAACAGTCTGCTATACTATCAATCAGACCTATGTTCTTGTCCACTTCTTTGAGGAAAAGAAGTCCGCCATCACTTGATATATGCTCTGTTACAAACCGGACCTCTGTTTTCTTTTTACCAACGTCTGATAGACTAAAAAGAGTAGTTTGAATGAATTTATCCCCAGACGTTTTGGTGTTTACGGCTTTTGTTTTATCTTTGCTCATAATGCGGGCTGTTTGGCAACACAAATATACTGATATTCAATGACATATCAGTATATTTAGCCCGCATTTTCTTTATTTTATGAATATTACAGGTTATAATCTATTATTGTCGAACAACAAAAGAATTTGTGTTAAAAAATGAAATAATTTTCATGAGGTCAAAATTTGACCTCATTGTGTTGTAACTTTGTGGTTAAGTTTTTTTTTGTAAATTACAAATTAAATAAAACGCCTTATGGAAAAGCATTACTATCAAGTATTTAAAAAAACATTTTTTTCCTTTTATCAATCCCGGCTTAAAAAATTGATTTTGCTATTTTACATCTTGATTTTCATCTTGATTTGGCAAACCGATGTAAAAGGGCAGCAATATGTTCCATTTCCATCTTCCAACGCAATATGGAGCGAGGTTTTTACAAGTTATCAGCCTGATAAAATTGAAACTTACCAGTATGGAATTTCGGGCGATACGATCATCAATACTGTAATATATCATAAAGTCTTTTAGACTACTTGATACCATTTACCCCATAGTGCCCGGCCAATATTGTGGAGCAATCCGAGAAGACAGTGCGAAAAGAATTTTTATTATCGGATCGGAGTGTACTTATCCCGGCTCTGGCAATGAAGAAGTGTTGCTTTATGATTTCTCAAAATCCATTGGCGATACTGTATTTGTGGGTCCTGATGGAACTGGCCCTGAGGCCTACCTTATTATTAGCAACATTGATTCAGTATTGATTAATGGGAATTATCGAAACACAATTCATTTTGCAGGCTTTGAACCATATTGGATTGAAGGCATTGGGAGTACACGCGGACTACTTTCTCCCATTACTGCTCAACCAACAGGTTTTCAAAAATGGGAATTAATATGTTTTAATCAGGATGATGAGGTTAAATACTTAAACCCTAAATACAACACTTGCTTTCCGATACTAACAGCAATTAACGACATGAAGCCAGTAAACAACATTATTAAAATATTTCCTCATCCGATAACTAATATTAGTGTCATCGATTTAACTGCTATTGCAGATTGCTTGTACCAATACATCGACTTCTACAATGTTTTTGGTCAAAAAGTTAATCGTGTAAATATCGGTGATAACAAGCTGATTCTCATTAGTAAGCTCAACTACAAATCTGGTTTGTATTTGTATCGCATTTCAGGCCAAAATCTAAAACCTATAACAGGCAAAATTATATTCGAATAAACAATTAGTACTAACAACAAAATCATATTTATCTTGAAAAAAATTAAACTTACATTTTTTTTAGTTTTATTAGCAATTCCATTTATGTCAATATCACAGATGAACCATTCAATGCAATTTTCATCCAACGATCTTAGTCTAGCTGATAAAACAGCTTCTGATAGTAATAATTACACAGAGGTATTGTTACCAGGATTAAATCAAACAGATAATGTTGGAAAGCCTGCAAAGCCATGAAAGTAGGCGAGAAAATTTAAAACAACTATGGGACGTCCAACGACAAAACAGCAACTCTCTGAGCAGAGTGAAGAAATTTTCAATAAATTATTCACTCTTATCAACTCAATGACCATAAAGGAGCAGGAGAAATCGTTCTTTTTCGAAGATAGAGATAAAAACATTCGTGATGTTTTAGTGCATTTGTACGAATTGCACCAACTATTGTTGAACTGGGTAAAGTCAAATCTGTCAGGACAGAAATCTAATTTTTTACCAGAGCCTTACAATTGGAAAACATATCTACAAATGAACATTGAATTTTGGAATAAACACCAGACTACGCCTTATCAGAACGCTATAACTCTTTTGCAGACAAGCCACGCAGAAGTTATGCAATTAATAGACACATTTACAAACGAACAGCTTTTTACAAACAAGTACTTTTCGTGGACAGGTACAACAAGTTTAGGAAGTTATTGTATTTCGGCAACTTCAAGCCATTACGATTGGGCTATTAAAAAAATTTAAAAACACAAGAAAAAATTAACAAGAAAGTAATCAAGTAAATAACTTCACCATATTTTGTTACATTTGTGATTCAAAAGCACAAGGGAGACTATGGCAAAAAACAGAAAAATAGAAATTGCAGGAACCGAAATAACAATCATATCTCAAAAACAGGACGATTACATTTCGCTTACCGATATGGCGAAAAGCCAAATGCAGGAAGCCATCATAATTAAGTGGCTTAGCCTGAAAAGCACTATTGAGTACATTGGCGAATGGGAAGCGTTGTACAATCCCGATTTTAATTATACCGATTTCGGTACAATTAAAAATGCAGCAGGAAGCAACAATTTCGTCCTTTCCGTGAAAAATTGGATAAAAGCCACCAATGCCATTGGAATAACAGCAAAAGCAGGCAGATATGGAGGCACGTATGCTCACAAAGATATTGCGTTCCATTTCGGAATGTGGATTAGCCCGAAATTTCAATTATTGTTGGTAAAAGAATATCAACGGCTCAAAGAAGATGAAAACGACCGCCTGAAATTAGAGTGGAGCTTGCAGCGGACACTGGCTAAAGTAAACTACCAAATCCACACCGATGCAATTAAAGAGAACCTGATACCGAAAGCAATCACGAAACAACAGGCAAGTTTTGTTTATGCCAACGAGGCCGACTTGCTTAATGTTGCCCTCTTTGGAATAACTGCAAAAGAGTGGCGGGACGACAATCCGGACAAAAGTGGAAACGTCAGAGATTACGCTACATTGGAACAGCTTGTTGTATTGAGCAATATGGAGAGTATCAACGCATTGCTCATCCGTCAGGGACTACTGCAAACCGAAAGACTTATTCAACTCAACAAAGTTGCCATTACGCAAATGAAATCACTACTTGAAGGCAATACAATAAAAAAGTTGAAATAAAAACAATGAACCGTTAACACAGTGTATAAGCCATGAGGATTTCAGTGGTTTGCGAAGTGCAGTAGCCCGCATCAACGTTTGTAACGGTGGATACATACTCGGTTCGCATTCCCTAACGGGTCATACACTCACACGTTATACCCAGGCAAATAAAGATTAGATTGTGATGACACTTTTATATTCAAAAGACGTAATTATGAAAACCTTACACCTTATCGTTATCGCGGCTTCAATGACATTCTTGATTGGCTGTGATAAAAATGATACCGAAGAGTATCCAAACCCTAATGTTGAAAAATACATTGAGCTTTTAAAATCTAATCAATATGACTCAATAGACCTTCCGGCCTTCACATATCATGACATTCCCGCATTGCTCAAATATCGAAATGAGACTCAGACCATTACAAAATTTCCCCGTAATCCGATATCATCTTTATGGCTGCCTGAGTGCAAATTAGGCATGTATGTTTTATGGACCGTTGAGTCAACAAGGGCAGTTGCAATTAACAGTGAGTACCTGATAATGAGATTCCCTTCTCAGAACCCTGTTTTAGGTTTAAGAAATGCTACGGAATACTCCCCTGTTAGTAGTGATGATTCTCATAGAACTGCAGCCAAAGCATATTATGAATGGTGGCATGAACATCGAAATGAGAGTTTTAGTGCCTATATGAATATTGACCCTTTAGGTAAGACGGCTTATAAGTGGGAATAGAAGCCTGGGTATAATAATAAGGACTTAAACGCAATGTAGTTTACGGAGTTGCGTTTTAAGTTCCTGTTGATCTGAGGCTTCGACTTCGCTCAGCCCGGGTGCTTCGGTTTTGGCTCCAACTACAAATATTCCAGGACTTATCTCAACGTGGGTATAGGCGGTCAGATTGGTATAGAAAACAATTTCGCCACCAGGAATATTCCCCTGCTCCTCAGTTTGGATGTCAGGCCCATGTACGACCTGGTAGGCGACCATGCCGGTATAGGCTGGGGTACAGCCCTGGGTATCAAGTATGTCTGGTAGAGGCGGGAAGACATGATCAGCCGCTTGCCTGTTACGGCAAGCAGGACTGTAATACAACAACGAAACACCGGTCCGGGAGGAGCTTCTTCCCGAACTTTTTTTCGCAGCTTCAATTTTATAAATTAATGTGTCATTACATGATAATACAACTGAATCTGCAATATTTGCATAAGCAATTGAAAACACGGGGAAAGGCAGAAAACATATCAGGATAATGCCCTTATTCCCCGTCGGGGTATCTGCTGTACTTCGTAAAAATCTCCATCACATTGGCAACGTAGGTGCGGGACACCGGGATATCGGGTAGCTGGGCATCCCCGAAATCCAGTTTCAGTCCGTCTTTTTCCTTGCGTATTACCTTTATCTTACCAAAATTGACCATGTAAGACCTGTGGCAACGGATTATATCAGAACCTGCAAATTTCTCTTCCATCCTCTTCATGGTGTCGCGCAGCAGGTACTTCGTAATCTTACCGTTATTCAGATAGCATATGCTTATATAGTTTTCAGTAGATTCAAGGAAGAGCAGGTTCTCCCTCCTGACAGAAAATCTCAGCACCGATCTGTCATCATAGAAAGGGATCATCTCCTTCTCACTCCCCGTAACAGATGTGATTTCCCCCATCCTGTCAATCATTTCCTTCTTATCCCGCCACGACAGATAAAGCCATGATATGGAATAGGGCAGGAGCAGAACGAGAGCGGTATTCCGGGCCGACAGCCTTACCAGATCAAGGAATTCCCTGGCATCATTGAGTGCAAATTTCTGAAAGAGGGCATAAAAAGAGGCCATTGACAGTATTTCCGCGCCAATCCAGATAATGAAGTAAACATAGTTTATAGTCCTTTTCCTGTACACAAAATACATGATTATCCTGCTGATAACCACCACCATAACCCCGGTAAGAATTACCAGACTGGAATAGGTGAAGAATTGCAGCTTTGTAAGATTGAACCACTTATCAGCACCGAAGGGGGAGTAGATATTGATGAACACCAGGGCAAACAGGGCTGTGAATATTATGATCTTCACAATATTTTTCTTCTCTATCAGATATGGCGCTATGGGTTTCTGAATATCCAAGTCAGTTGTTTTTAATCGAGTGTAAAATTACATTTTTTCTCATTAACACTGTTAATATAAAAATGCGACCCCGACACCTCCTTTTTTCCGTCACACATAACAGTATTTCGTCACATACCGCCCCCTTTCGTCCCTTTGTCATGGCACCCGGCACATTAATTTGGATGCCTTTGCTGCCGGCCTTTCCTTTGTATCAGGAATAATCAGAAATCCGCCAGGAATGGAATATACAGAACTGTATGAAAAGCTCCGCAATCTGTATGACCCGGGAAAGGAAGATATCCTAATCCCCGGTTCCGGCATCAGGATAAGGAATACCGGCTTCGTTTCGGATTATTCCAGTGAGGGCTTCCTGAATGAAGGCGATTCATCCATCAGCGAGAATATGAGTTTTACCTATCCCGTTTTTATTAATGAGGAGGTTAAAACAGACAGAGTGATACTACTGCTGCACGGACTGAATGAGAGGAGCTGGATCAAATACCTGAGCTGGGCATATTCGCTGGCCGACCTGAGCAATAGTCATGTGGTTCTGTTTCCCATATCCTTCCATATGAACCGCTCACCTGAATCATGGAGGGATCCGAGGGCCATGAGCGGCCTGCTGAAGGAGAGGAACAGCAGGCGCAGCGACAACAGCTTCACAAGCTTTGCCAATATAGCTTTAAGCAAGAGGCTTACGGAGGATCCCAGACGCTTCCTCAATTCCGGATACCAGACGGCACGCGATCTGGAAGAGCTGGTAGCCCATATCAGGGACGGCAGGCATCCCTTCATTCCGGCCGCCAACAGGGTCAACCTGTTCGCCTATTCCATTGGAGCCTTCCTCGCCGAAATAATTGTGATGGCCGATCAGCAGAGCCTGTTCAGCAATTCTAAACTGTTCATGTTCTGCGGGGGATCCGTATTCAGCAATATGCAGGGGGCTTCCAGGCTGATTATGGACAGTGAAGCCTACGACAGGGTTTACAGCTATTACATGCAGGATTTCGAAAGGGAGATAGGAAGCGGCATGAAGATTATGGACAAGATTTTATCAACAAGGCTGGGCATGACCTTCAGGTCTATGATAGACTATACCCGCTTCAGGAAGTTAAGGGAGAAATCCCTTGCAGCGCTAAGTGATCGAATGGCCTCGGTCGGACTGGCAAAGGACCGTGTTATACCGGCTGCAGGAATAGTTGACACCCTGAAATTCTCCTCAGGGCGGAAGGCAGTAAAAACCGAGATATGGGATTTTCAGTATAATTACTCCCATGAGAACCCCTTCCCGCTTTTCAGTAGTCCGGAAAAAAAACTTGTGGACAGCAGCTTCAGTAAGCTCATCGCCCATGCCGCCGCCTTCCTCATATAGCTGGTCTGCTGTCCGACAGCACCAACAAAAAATATTAAAAAATTATAAGCCCATTTGATGATTTATAGAAATTGTTTTGTATTTTTGAAGAAATATAGAAGCAAGTAAAACTTTGTGTTTATAAACACCTACGTGCTGCATAAGCCAGGGTTTTATTGGACTATAAGTAAGTTACAGGCTATATGAAGAAACTCCAAAAAAACATTATAGCTATGAAAAAACATTCTATTTCAAGGTTGATAAATTACAAATACTTGGTTCTTATTCCTTTGCTACTTGCTTTTGCCTCCTACTCACCAAGAAGCACCTATACTATTCCTATTGCCGCCTGGTCAGTTTCCTCAGCAGACCTTGATTTGGATGGGGACATGGATATAATTGTCGGACATAAGACAATGTGGCAAGCAACAAATAAAACAATCTCAGTATTGAAGAATACTGGTAACGGTAATTTTGTAATTGAGGATACTTTAAAAAGCTTTTGCGGTTATCAGGAGAATATTTTTGCTTGCAAAATTGATAATGACGAGTACCCTGATTTGGTTACTTTTTATTCGGACCACTCAAGCGGAATTGCCAAAAGATTTATACGAGTTTGGTATAATCAGAGTGGAAGCTTTAACAATTTTAAAGACTTTAGCTTGAACAGTTCAGTAACTTTTTCAGATATTACCTATGGTGATGTTAATGGTGATAATTTAATTGACATCCTCGTGTTATCAAATAATGCAAAGCTCTGGGGAGTACTTTATAATTTAGGTAATGGAGTTTTATCTCCTCCCGAATACCATTACATTACAGGCTATTACCCGGTTGACATCGCTTGCGGAGATTTGAATGGCGACGGACGGGATGATGTGGTAATTGCAGGGCAAGCAATTGAAATATTTTACTCTACACCATCCGGTTTTCAAAGGCATATCCTTGACCCAATGGCACAAAAGAATATGGTTTCCATAAATGATTTTGACTGCGACGGATATAACGATTTAATATCTGTTGCAGACATTCCAATTATTAATGTAACCAGTATAGTTGTATATCGAAATCAGGGAGATACAATTTTATTGGCAATGCCCGAAGTATATTTCCAGCCCGGTTCAAGTCATTTCTCAATAACAGATTTCAACAACGACAATTTACCTGATATTGCATGTTTAACCCAGTATCCTGATACAACCGGTACAGGTATTACAAATACTATCGGGGGAATAATAATACTATACAATCAAGGAAACTTCCAGTTATCTGAACCTCAATTCATAGGGTTAGACAATTACGGCGAAGGATGGCGTAATTTTCATTGCACCGACCTTGATGGTAACGGTTATAACGACTTTGCAATAGTTAGAACAATCTATAGACCATTAGCAAACAATCTCGAACTATTATTCAACGATGGAAACGGTAATTTTATTAGCACACCGGTAGGTATTCATAATCCGGATGTAAATCAATCATTGGCAGGCTTACGATGTTACCCCAACCCATTTACGGATGAGACAACTTTCGAGTACTTTATTGAAAAAACAGCCCAGGTGGAGCTGTCCGTTTTCGACATTCATGGTAAATCCATACAATGTTTAACCCATGAAAAACTGAAAGGAGGTAAATATACAATACAATGGCGCGGGCTTGACAAGGCCGCTAACCAACACAAGCCCTGCGCATTTATAGCTTACCTGAAGGTAAACGGGAAAATCCGCCAAACAATTAAATTAATCAAGTTATAATTCAAAAAACGGAGAATTTAAACCATGACAAAATTACGTCTTTTTTCAGTAACGGCAATTCTATGTTTGGTTACAACCTTTAGCATGGGTCAATTTACCAAACAACAAGCCAACGACTTGGTACTTAATCAGGTACTTGCAAATCAACTAGCACAAGTGGATGTTTTTTCGCTTGCTGATGCTCAAACCGATCAAAGCGGACTCGCACTTTATGACAACAGTACAATTGCTATCCCTTACGATGAATGTTGGGTTTACTTTGTGGATGATTTACCCTTTGCCAACTGGAATCACTCTTGCCAGTACGTGTTTGTTAATTCTACAAACGGCAACTACACCATTATCAACAGCAGAAAACACCCTGACGGATGGAAAGTCAATTTTGGCATTATATCTGAGGCTCAACGCCCAAATACCATTGAAATAGCCCTGAGAATCATAAATGATTCTCAGGGCTCTAATATTGGTTAAAATGAGAATATTACTCGTTCTATTGCTATTACTTTTCTGTAGTTTCAGCGGTTATTTAAAGGCTCAACATACTTTTGAGAAAGTAATTTCGGAGCCTGAAGACCAAATAATTACTAATATTATTGAAGACAATGATGGTAATTACATAATGGTAGGTCGAATTAAGGATACTGAATCAAATCTTTATTGTGGCTATATAATAAAAATTGATAGTACAGGAAGTTTGCTACAGGAAGAAATTATTAGCCCAAATGACAGTATTTCAAAGCAATTTTTTAATATCCATTCGTTTGACAATAATTTCTATATTTTAGGTACTAAAAGGGTTGTTTATCCTGATACATCAAAATTATGGTTTTTAAAACTAAACAATAATCTGGAAATTGAGAATGAAAAATTACTTTGTGTTCCAAATGGTAGGTGGTTTTCTTATATGAACTCAATTATAGATTCTGATACAAATATTGTAATTACTGGATATACCACAAGAATAGATGAATCAAATAATTACAATAATGATGCTTTTTTTTACAAAATAAATTTAATTGGCGATTCATTAACTTCAAGGTTTTATACCTCATATATACCATTATTTTTCTCATTCGATATAGTTGAAAGCCCAGACAATTTGAAATATTATGCGTTTGTAAGCCATTTTATTGGCAGTTCAGGTGGACAAAAGTTAGTACTAAGTAAAGATTTAGATAGTCTTAAAATTGACACACTACCTAAAGGTGTTTATGATTTTTATTCACCCACATACATAAACGAAAACGAAATCTTACTTTGTGCAAAAGGAAGTCCTGACCAATCAGAACTTTACTCATTAAATGTCATAACAATAAATAATGAATCAGAATTAATTAACTATAACCATTTCGAAATAGGCGGTAATATGATGGACCACCCGGCTATGTACAATGGTGTAAGTAAAAATGAAAATAACATTTACATTGGGGGGACTTCAAACTTTGATTATTACAATCCATTTTGGAGTACTTATGATTCTTGGCTCCATCTGGTAAAAATCAATCCTAACATCTCACCAATCTGGGAATACTGGTATGGTGGTGATGCATATTACTTCCTTTACAGTATTCTTGCAACAAATGATGGCGGATGTATTATGGTTGGCAACCGATATGACTATGAAACACAAAATCAGGAAAGGGATATCTACATTGTTAAAGTTGACAGTAACGGACTGATAACGTGGACTCAGGAGATACAGATTAACAAACCAGAATCAACAGTATATCCTAATCCTGGCACTGACAATTTAAATATCAAAACCTCAATTAATAACGCTGACTTTGAATTAATTAACTTAAATGGACAAGTTTTAATTCGACACAAACTTGATGAGAATCAGAGTGTTATAAACACTGAATCACTTAAATCAGGGATATACTTTTACAGATTAAGGGACATCAAAAACAAAACCATTGAAACAGGAAAATGGATAAAGAAACAATAAGAATTAAAACTTACTGCCTATAATAATCAGGGCTCCAACGCAATGCAGTTTACGGAATTGCGTTTTAAGCCTCTGTTAAACTATAAGTAAGTTATGGGGCATTATAAAAACACCTTGATAAATTAGTAATCAGTAATTAGTAATCAGTAAATAATATGTAATATTAGGTCAAAATGAAACGACTTTTAAGACATCCGATTTATTTTTTGATTCTTTTTGGACTTTTAGTATCAATGATTGCAAAAGCTGATACTTGGGATAATCCAAGAGTTAAGACATATTATTCGGATAATAATGAATTTAAATTAATTATTACACCCAGACAGACTTCCGATAAGTATTATCTATGGGATTACTACAAGAGTAGCAACCATCCTCAGACAAAAAAGATTTTGCGGAAAAAACAAAAGTTTATGCGGAGCATTTCCGCCCAAGACACTATTTTAATACCATGTACAGCGGAATTATATCGGATAGAAGGAACTGATGCAGTTTTAATTTGGGAAAGGACATTATTAAATTATGTTTGTCCTGTTTATGCGATAGTTGCAAATGATGGTTCTTCAATTGCGACCTTTGACAACTGGTATTCAACTGGATATGGAGTAAATGTTTTTGTTGTCTATGATGAGAAAGGAAATGCAAAGAAAACATATAAACTTGATGAAATAAGTCCTTTCCCTTTAAATGATTATTCAACGTCAATATCGTCGTTGTATTGGAGAAAAGATGTTAGATATATTGATAATGACAGAATTGAGATTATTTTTGAGACAGACGATAATAAAACAATAAATCGAATTTATAATTTGAAAAGATTAGAAGTTGAATAATAACGTCCCCATAACACGCAATATAACCAATGGCGGGTTTGGCGTCTTTTCGCACCGCTCTGCCCCTTTTAAAGTCACTTAACTGTGGGCATTGACGCAAACCGCAAACCGCTACTGCCATATCGCCAACCGTTAACAGTAATGCTACCACGACACAAACAGTTATGACAACAAAAAATAAAACGACACTTTTTCTCTTCCTAATTTTAGGGCTTACGGCATTTGGACAGACCGATTTAAGGTCAACACCAAAAAAAATTAAAGCAAAAGGCGACTATTTACATACGAATTCAAAGACAACATTCCCATTACAATTTGAAACATTCAATAGACAGAGCATTAACTCATTTGACCGTTCTGGCAAAAATTTAGTAGTTGTTTATGATAGAAAAATTGGCGATAAATCTTCGACTATAACCATTTACATCTATCCAGCAGGTGATGGATATGAAGGACGTCTGAAAAGTGAATACATAACTTCAATGAAATCATTTGCCAATTTGAGCGACAATAGGCTTCATGCGACACAATTTGCAGTCAAACACAAAGGAGAAAAATATGTTTGTAATGGTTTCAAGGCAATTAGTAAAACTAGTTCAACAAACTTTAACCAATTGACTCTTTATGAATGTGGTGCATGGTTCTTTAAAATCAGACTAACTTCTAATGAGTTGGATAGTATTCAAATTGCAGATATTGAAAACAAAATATTAGAAAAATTTGACCCTTCAAGATTAACCGCATTAAGACCACTCAACGAGAAAGCAGACGTTTATTTTTCTAAATTCGCTTTTAGAGATTCGACACTGTTAGGTTCTGCAATGGGAAGCGCATTTAAAAAGATTGAATGGGCAACGGAAAATATTAAAGAAGATGAAAGGGCTTCTGGTTTTCCAAGCCTATATCTTGAAATGCAAGTCCAGGCATTGAAAGAATTCGTAAAATTTCATAAAGAAAAAAAGTGGACAATAAAAGATGAATGGACTTCAAACTATTTATCTGAACTGAATGCCATAATTGACGCTGGTTTTTTAAACGAGTTTATAATGGAACAATTTGATATGATAGTAATTGTCCCCGACAACCTAAGTACTGATTTTGAAGCATTTCAAAAATTCAAAGAAAATAGCAAATTGACAATTGATTTAAACCAAAATTTTTACGTTGTTTCGTATGGACAAAAATAAAAGCACTACTGGCAATATCATGTATAAAACATTGGGGTTCAGGCAATTAATTGAAATATTATTTTCCGCATTGGTTTTTAAAACGGCGGACAGTGATGAAGCCCGCAATCCCTTACGGCACATACACTCGACCGTTGGCGGCAATTTAAATTACATAAATGCAACGATTTGTAGATTTCATCATCTTAATTCTGAACTAAAATTTTTACAATGAAAACTATTGGAAATAAAATAAAACTATTCTTTCTGACAGGATTTTTTATCTTTTCATTATTCAGTTGTGAGAAAAACAATGATCCAACAAATGAAGAATGCAAAAAGTTTACTGTTTTTCTAATGGAAAGAGATGATTATGTAATATTTGAAAAGACAGTAATGCTCTTTGAAAATGAGAAATATTTGGTAAAAACTCCTTTAAATTATTTTTTAAGCGATTTGGATAACTTGTTTGCAACTGACTATGATAGATATTTAAATACTCTAGAAAAGATTGTTACTGATGGACAAAATCTTGATATACTATATGCGTCAACATATTTCAATTCAAATAGTTTAGATTTTGTCCTGGCTGATTTTCTAGAAAGTGGGCATTGCTTTGTATTTGACAAACAAAATAACAAAGTTATCCTACAAATACTCGTCGAGTATTGGGGTTGCAATTCTCCACCACTTGCTGGTGCTGGTGGAAGAAAGTTCTATATCAGCAATGATTTGTTTTTAGAGACAACTGATTGGATAAGTAAGAAATAAACTGCCGCCAATAATCTGGGCTTAAACGCAATGCAGTTTACCAGCTTCCGCCGGCGCCGCCTCCGCCAAAACTGCCGCCACCAAAACCTCCGAATCCACCACTGCTTCTTCCTCCACTACCGAGACTTCCTCCAAAACTGCCTTTCCCGGTTCGGAAATCATCAAATTTTCCGGTATTGTCCTCCATTCTGCTTAAAAGATGTAAAAGGTTCCATAATGACATATCGTCGCCAATATTATGATGACGCATACTTCGGCGTTTTAACAGAATAATGAGAATAATGAATAAAAGGAAAGGGATAAGTACTACAAGCGGGCTAACCTGCGGCGCATAATCTTCTGACGAAAATTCTTTTGCAGCCAGCCCCATTAATACCTTAATACCAGCATTAATTCCGCTGTAATAATCGTCTTCAGCAAAATGAGGGATCATTTCCTTTTCAATGATACGTCTGCAGGCAGCATCAGTAATCACCGGTTCCAGCCCATACCCGACAGCAATAAAAGCTTCACCGCGTTCATTTCCGTAACGGGGTTTAACAAGTACAACCACACCATTATCAAACTTCTGCTGCCCCACGCCCCATTCATGACCTATTCTTATTGCATAATCAGCTTTATCATAACCATCAAGACTTGAAACAATTACAACAGCTATCTGATTTGAGGTTTTATTGTTAAATTCCACGAGGGTATCTTCCAGTTGCTGTAGCTGATAGTCAGAAAGCACCCCTGCCAGGTCGTTTACAAGCCTTGGGGGGCTCGGGCGGACAGGCAATTGTTGTGCATAGCCATTCAAAACAAACAGCAACAAGGCAATGAATGCAAACGGTATGTGCTTATTTCTTATTGACATTACTTTTCATTTTCACCAAATGAAATCTCATCCGGCAGTTCGTTTACATCATCATCCTGATAAGGAAAAAACTTTTTCAACTCCTCTCCCACCTGTTTTATGCCTTCAATCAAGCCTTCAGTAAAATTACCCTCTATAAAATATTCTGTCATTATCGTCATGACATTATTCCAGAAATCATCTTTAACAACAGCGTTGACGCCGGCATCACCAATTACGGCAAACCTTCGGTTATCAATTGATAAATAAAACAAAACCCCGTTTCGCAATTTGGTGTTTTGCATTTTGAGTTTGTCAAAAACCTGTGCAGCACGATCAAGGACATCGCCGTGATAATGGCTTTCAATATGAACCCTTATCTCGCCGCTGGTATCCAGTTCGGCACTCTTGATGGCAAGCAGTATTTCAGCCTGCTGAATTTTTGTAAAAAAATTCTTTGCCGAAGCGCTCATTTTAGAACTCTACTTTTGGAGGTTTTGAAGCTTCCTGATCTGCTTCGAAATATGGTTTGCGTTCAAAGCCGAAGAGTGATGCAAGAATATTTTTAGGGAAAGTACGGATCAAGGTATTATACTGTCGTGCCACATCGTTAAAACGGTTTCTTTCGACAGCTATGCGATTTTCAGTTCCTTCAAGCTGCGATTGCAGTTCTAAAAAGTTCTGATTCGCTTTTAGCTCAGGATAACGCTCAACCACAACCATCAGTCTTCCCAAAGCTCCGGTTAATTGATTCTGAGCTTCCTGGAACATCTGCAGCGAATTTTCATCAAGATTCTGAGGATTGATATTTACAGATGTTGCCTTTGCTCTGGCATCAATAACATCAGTAAGTGTCTGACGTTCAAAGTCGGCATATCCTTTTACGGTGGCAACAAGATTAGGTATAAGGTCAGCGCGGCGCTGATAAACGTTTTCAACCTGTGCCCACTGTGATTCCACCTGTTCCTGTTCTTTTACCATTCCGTTATAAATACCAGCAATCCAGGAAATAATAACTATAAGGACTATAATACCAATTAAAGGTTTTTTAAATTTACCCATGTTTAATAAGTTTTTGAGTTAAACAATCTTAAAAGCAAATGGCGAAAGTATAATTTATTTTACTATTTCAACACTACGTTTTATAAAATCGGTAAGCGCCTGCCCTTTCAGCATATTCTGTGAAAGCAGGGCAAGGTCAATAATTTGCTTAACAAGCGATTCTCTACTGTTTTCATCTTCAGTATCGTCAGCAAGTCGCATTATAAGTTTATGGTTCAGGTTCACTACCAGATTGAAGTGTTCCGGCATATCACCCATAAAAGAATAACCACCACCTAACACCGACATATCCTTCATCCGGCGCATAAATTCAGGGCGTGTTATAGTTACCGGAAGATCGTCGGCACCAACGCTTTCAAGAAGCACATGAAATTTTGTCTTATCAATATTGTTTTCAAAAACTTCTCTGATCTTCGCTTTCTGATCTTCGTTCATCAGCGATGGCAAAGGCTCTTCCTTTAAAATCAGTTTATCAGTCAGGTCGCTGTCAACACGTGCAAATGTAGTATCAGTAAGCTTTTGTTCCAGGGTATTTATAAAATGAGTATCAATGATCCCGTCAAGTACCAGTACATCGTATCCTCTTTCTTTGGCGGCATTAATAAATGCATGTTGTTCCTCAACATTTGAAGTGTATAAGTATATCACCCTTTTGTTTTTATCGGTCTGAACCGGCTTTACAAGCTTACTATACTCATCAAAGGTGTAATATTTGTTTTCGGTATTCTTCAGAAGGCAGAATTTCTCAGCACGCTCATAGAATTTGGGTTCGGAAACAATGCCATACTCAATGAATATCTTAATATCATCCCATTTCTTTTCAAAAGTAGCTCTGTCGTCTTTAAATAAAGATTCCAGCTTATCAGCCACTTTCTTCATTATATGGTTCGAAATCTTTTTAACATTGGGATCACTCTGCAGGTACGAACGCGAAACATTAAGCGGAATATCCGGTGAATCAATTACTCCGTGCAGCAGGGTTAAAAAATCAGGTACTATACCTTCAACTGAATCAGTAACAAAAACCTGATTGCTGTATAGTTGTATCTTATTTCTCTGAAATTCGTACCCTTCTTTTGTTTTAGGGAAATAAAGAATTCCGGTCAGATTGAAAGGATAATCCACATTCAGATGAATATTGAACAGTGGTTCATCAAAAGTCATAGGATACAATTCACTATAAAACGATTTGTAATCCTCTTCACTCTGATCAGCCGGTTTGCGCTTCCATAAAGGGAGGGTATTATTTATTATACGCGGCTTTTCAACTTCTCTGGTTTTCTGGCTTCCATCCTCGTTTGTCTCTCCTTCAATAGTTTCAGTTACCTTTTCAGTTCCAAACTGTATAGGCACGGGAAGGAATTTACAATATTTTTTCAGTAGTTCCAGAACGCGGTATTCTTCCAGAAATTCATCCGATTCCTTGTTAATGTGAAGAACAATATCAGTGCCTCTGGTTTTTTTATTCGATTTTTTAAGCGTGTATTCAGGACTGCCATCACACGACCAGTGAGCAGCCTCCGTACCTTCACCCTTCTGATACGATTTTGTGATTATCTCTACCTTATCGGAAACCATGAACGAAGAATAGAATCCAAGTCCGAAATGCCCTATAAGTTGCTCGGTTTCTCCTTTTCCTTTGTATTTGTTGATAAATTCCTCAGCACTTGAAAAAGCTATCTGATTGATATACTGATCAATCTCAGCAGCAGTCATACCTATGCCTTTATCACGAACTGTAAGGGTTTTCTTATCTTTATCCAGCAGGACTTTTATGGTAATATCTCCGAGTTCGTCCTTATACTCTCCCACTGAAGCCAGGGTTTGAAGCTTTTTTGTAGCATCTACGGCGTTTGAAATAAGCTCGCGAAGAAAAATCTCGTGGTCAGAGTAGAGAAACTTTTTAATAATTGGAAAGATATTCTCAGTCTTAACATTTATTGTTCCTTTTTTCATATCTGTAATATTTTATTTCTGGCTTTAACGCTTACCAAAGCATGTGCCATGCCATTTATGGCTGACAAATTGACAAAGATTGTAATATTGGTTGTGAGGATCAGAGTAATAATATACTTGCTAAAAATCAAAAAAACAAGAGTATTTACAAAATATGGTAAAAAAGGTAATTTAGCGGTACAAAATCAAATACAATGAATATAAAGATTGTTTCTAAAAAATATTTTTCAATCAAATAGCATTGCGTTTGCAAAGAAATTTTAATTTTGCACATCAAATATAAATATGTAAATCTATTGCATTTAAAAAGCACAGTAAAGAATTAGATTATTAATACCAAGGTTATGAAAAAGTTTGTTTTGTTACTGTTAGCTTCTTTTATCATATTTGGCTGTGCCAGTAATAGTGAAAAAGGCAAACCACCTAAGTTCAAAGCTCCTAAAATTGCCAAAACTGAAGAACAAGAACCTGTTTATGATAAAGTTGACGGGGTTGCTGTTGACATGAACAACAAAGGTATAGGACCGGTAAAATCTGTTACCATTCCTGAAACTATTGACATGGCTTTGGCAAAAGAAGGAGAAGAAGCTTACAATACTTTATGTTTGGCCTGTCATCGTCCAAACCAGAAGTTTATCGGACCTGCACCAAAAGGTGTACTTGAGAGACGAGCTCCTGAATGGGTAATGAATATGATCATAAATCCTGAAAAAATGGTTGCCGAAGATCCCATTGCCAAGAAGCTCCTGATTGAATATAACGGATCACCAATGGCAAACCAGGGAGTAACAGTAGAGAAAGCACGTGCCATATTGGAATATTTCAGAACTCTATAAAACCAAATTAATATTTTTTATTAACTAATTTTTTTCAAAACATGAAACATTTAATTCAACTAACCAGCATTATTACAGCTCTTGTGCTTATTACAAGTTGCAGTCCTGGCGGAATGTCAGGTGATAAATCCGGATCTGGCAGTAAAAAAGGTGCTGCTGAAAAAGTATATGTTGCTCCGGGCGAATATGATGAATATTATGGTTTTCTTTCAGGAGGCTTTAGCGGACAACTCTATGCTTATGGGTTTCCATCAGCAAGATTGTTGAAAATCATCCCTGTATTCTCACAGGATCCTCAAACAGGATATGGATATACCGAAGAAAGCAAGCAAATGCTTCAAACCTCATATGGATTCATTCCATGGGACGACCTCCACCATCCTGATATTTCACAAACCAATGGTGAACTTGACGGCCGTTGGGTGTTTGTAAATGCTAATAATACTCCACGTATTGCACGTGTTGATCTAAGAGATTTTAATACTGCAGAAATTATTGAAATTCCTAACAGTGCCGGAAACCACAGCTCAGCATTTATTACAGAAAATACTGAATATGTTGTGGCTGGTACAAGATTCGCAGTTCCAATTCCACAGCGCGATATGCCAATTCAGGACTATAAAGGTAACTTCAAGGCTTCTTTGACTTTCTTGAGTGTTGATCAAAAAACAGGGCAAATGGACATAGCTTTCCAGATCCGTATGCCCGGTTTCAACTATGACTTATCACACCCCGGAAGAAACAAATCACATGGATGGTTTTTCTTTACCACATATAACACAGAGGAAGCCCATACCCTACTGGAAGTTAATGCTTCGCAGCAGGATAAAGATTTCGTTGCTGCCGTAAACTGGAAAAAAGCCGAACAATATATTAAAGAAGGCAAAGGTGTGGTAGAACAAACAAGATATGCTCATAATATTTACGACGAAAAATCTCATACTTCTACTCATACCATGAAGGATAAAGTTACTGTACTGGATGCATCAAAACTTCCCGGACTTGTATATCTGATCCCTTCAGCAAAATCACCTCATGGTTGCGATGTTGACCCAACAGGTGAATATATTGTCAGTAACGGAAAGCTATCATCAAATCTGGTGGTTCACTCATATTCAAAAATTATGAATGCCATTGAAAAAGAATTGTATGAAGGCGAAGCTTATGGAATTCCTATTCTGAAATTTGAAGAAACCATTGCCGGTATAGTTGAACAGCCAGGTATTGGTCCTCTGCACACTGAGTTTGATAATAAAGGACATGCTTATACCACATTCTTTGTTTCATCAGAAGTAGTAAAATGGAAAGTTGAAACCCGTCAGATAATTGACAGGCAACCTGCATACTATTCACCCGGTCACTTATGCATACCCGGTGGTAATAGCAGAAAACCGGATGGCAAATATCTGCTGGTCATGAACAAGATTACAAAAGACAGATATCTGCCTGTTGGACCTGAGCTTAATCAGGCAGGCCAGTTATTTGATATTACCGGCGAAAAGATGGAATTGCTGCTTGACTTCCCGATGATAGGCGAACCACACTATGCCGGAATGATCCATGCTGATAAGATTAAAAACAAAACCCTGCAGATATATGACCTGGATGAGAATAAACACCCTGGAGTGGCAAAAGGACCGGATAACGTACGTGTAGAGCGCAAAGGCAATAACGTACATATATATATGACCATGATCAGAAGCCATTTCAACCCTGACAATATTGAAGGCGTGAAAGTGGGTGATAAGGTTTATTTCCATGTTACCAATATTGAGCAAGACTATGACATACCTCATGGTTTTGCAATGATTGGTGCAAGGAATTCTGAAATGCTTATTGTTCCGGGAAAAACTGAAACTCTTGTTTGGGAACCTCAGGCAGAAGGAGTTTATCCTTTCTATTGCACCGATTTCTGCTCAGCATTGCATCAGGAAATGCAGGGATATGTGAGAGTATCTCCCTCAAACTCCAATGTAAAGCTGACCTGGGCATTGAACCATGAAAATTACGAATAATAAGATACTTTATAGCATTCTAACAATCAGATTGCTGGTAAGTTTCTTGCTAATTATCTAAAACAGGTGACGGGGTATGAATTTTTCGTACTTCGTCACCTTGATATATGACTTATTCAACAACTAAAATTTTCAAAGTATGAGAAATGCTGGTTTACTAATGATTGTTGGAGCCGCCCTTTTTCTGGGGCTGTTCTTTTTACCTTTATGGAGCATTCATCTGATTGCCCCACAGTACCCCGAAGGACTGGGAATGAATATTTACATTGATGGTTTACAAGGGGTATCTAAAAATGACATTTCAAACATTAATATGCTGAATCACTACATAGGGATGAAGCATTTGCCGAAAGCCGAAGATATGTGGGAGTTCAGGGTATTTCCTCTTGTGGTTGGAATAATGGCTGCTATAGGAATACTAATTGGGATTCTGGGAATGATGAAAAAAGTTAAACCATCAGTTTTTCTGATCTGGCTTGTAGTAATGGGAATTCTTGGAATACTTGGCGTTTACGACTTCAATCTATGGCTTGTTCAATACGGAAGTGACCTGGATCCCAATGCAAGTATTAAATTATTGGATGAATCCGGCAAAGCCATGACTTATAAGCCACCATTGATTGGTTATCAAAAAATGCTTAATTTTGACGTCTATTCGTTACCAAGCACAGGAGGTTATGTTATGGGCGTAGGTTTCTTATTAGTATTTTTAGCCTATCTTGTCGGAATAAAGGCAACTAAACGGGCTAAAGCTGCATTGGTATATATGATACCAATATTTTTAGGTTCTTCATTATTATTCTCATGCGCTCCCCAAATTGAGCCTATCCGTTATGGAGAAGATGAATGTGATGCATGCAGAATGAAAATAATATCAAGAACTCACGCAGCCCAACTGGTTAGTAAAAAAGGAAAAAATTATAAATTCGATGCCACTGAGTGCATGATAAGGTTCATGGAAAGAGAAGTTAAAGAGGAAGATATGCTACATATACTTTCTGCTAATTATCTTGATGCAGGAGTATTAATTGATGCTACTAAAGCTACATTTATAATTTCAGAAAATATTCCCAGCCCTATGGGAGCTTTTCTTTCAACTTTGAAAACCAGAGAGGAAGCAGAAAAACTTCTTGAAGAACACGGTGGTGAACTTTTTACATGGGAAGAAGTAAAACATCAGCTTGATAAACCATTAAAAACTTTCCACGAAGCTGATCCTGATCAAACAAATGAAGAACCAACTGATTAAAGCCGGACTTTTTATAATTGCATTATGTCTTTCAACAGTCATTTCTTCCAAAACCATTGAGGTTTGTAAGAATTGTGAAATAAATACTGTAAAAAAAGCTGTAGAACTGGCTGAAAGAGGGGATGTTATTATTGTAAAAAAAGGTTTATATCAGGAAATTGAGATATTAGTTGACAAGCCTCTTATTATAATAGGTGAGCCTGGTGCCATCCTCGATGGACAAATGTTGAGTGAGATCATTGTAATAAGAAGTGACAGCGTTACTCTCGACGGGCTTGAATTTCATAATGTTGGAACCAGCAACCTGCGCGACTATGCAGCCGTACGAGTTAGAGGCAGCCGACATTTTACAATAAAAAATCTTATAATCCGTCAACCTTTTTTTGGCATCTATCTGGAAAAATCGAGCTATGGAAAGGTGTATAATAATCAGATATACGGAAATGCTGTAAGCGAGTTTTATGCCGGTAATGGTATTCATTTATGGTATGCTCATTATATTGAGATATTTAATAACACTATTTACCAGGTTAGGGACGGAATTTATCTGGAATTTTCAAATAACTGCACAATAGGTAACAATGTCAGTAAGAACAATGTAAGGTATGGCCTGCATTTTATGTTCTCAAACAATGACATTGTCAGGAACGACAGATATGAAAACAACGGTGCCGGCATTGCCATTATGTTTTCAAAAGACATGGAAGCATCAGATAATTACTTCATGGATAACTGGGGTTCTGCTGTTTACGGAATGCTTCTTAAGGAAGTATATGATGCCAAAATAACAAATAATGTGTTTTTAAGAAACACAGCAGGTATCTTCGTTGAAGGATGTTCAAGAATTTTATATGAATACAATGATTTTGAAAGTAACGGATGGGCTATATATTCACGGGGAGCCAATTATGAAAACAATTTTACGAACAACAATTTCATAAGCAACTCATTCGATATTGCTTATACCGGACCATTAAACAAAAACGTTTTCAACGGAAATTACTGGAGCGATTATAATGGCTATGATCTGGATAAGGATAATATCGGGGATATTCCGTATAAACCCGTAAAATTGTTTTCAAATCTGGTAAACCGCTCACCTGAAGCAATCATATTATTAAGAAGTATATTTGTTGACCTGGTAGAATTTGCCGAGAAGGTTTCTCCGACAATCACTCCGAATATTCTTCAGGACGAAACACCAAAAATGAGAATGATTACACATGATAGAAATTAAGCATTTATATAAGAACTTTGGCAAACTGGAAGTATTAAAAGGCATTGACCTGATAATAGAAGGTAAGGGAGTTTATGCTATTCTGGGTCCTAATGGTTCCGGTAAAACCACTTTAATGAAATGTATCCTTGGCATGGTGCTTCCTACGTCGGGCGAAATACTTCTCAGGGGTGAGCCTACAAAGAAAAACTGGAAGTACAGGCAAGATATTGATTATCTGCCTCAGATTGCTAACTTCCCCGGGAACCTTACCGTGAAGGAACTAATACGAATGATTAAAGACTTAAGAAGAAAACCTGATCTGGATGAAACTCCGTTAATAAACAGACTCAAATTAGAACCTTATCTGAGTAAGAAACTCGGCAATTTATCAGGAGGCACCAAACAAAAAGTAAACTTAACCCTTACCTTTTTATTCGACAGTCCGTATATTTTTCTTGATGAGCCTACCACCGGACTTGATCCTGCGGCACTTATCATACTCAAGGAAATGATAGAGGAAGAAAAAAGCAAAGGCAAAATAATTGTACTCACTTCACATATTATGAGTTTTGTAGAAGAAATATCTGATGATATAATATTTCTTTTGGAAGGTAATGTGTATTTCAGGGGTACTGCAGAATTTTTAAAAGAAAAGACCCAAAAACCTGATTTTATTCATGCTATTGCTAATCTTTTAACTGAACAGAATGTTTAAAATATTCAAATACAGCTTTTACGATTTAATGCGAAGCAGGTGGAACTATGTTTACCTGTTGTTTTATCTTGCTTTGGGTTTAGTATTGTTATTTTTAAGTACCAGCTTATCAAAAGCAATACTTACGCTAATGAATGTTATTATTTTGTTAGTACCTCTTATTGGAACCGTTTTTGGAATCATGTATTACTACAGCTCCAAAGAATTTACTGAGCTCCTGCTTGCACTTCCGTTAAAGCGAAGCTCAATCTTTTTAGGGCAATTTTTTGGTGTGGCAATATCGCTATCACTAAGTCTGGTAATCGGGCTGGGAATACCTTTTGTCATCTACGGAATTTTTCAATCAGCTGATATATGGCATTTTGGACAACTGCTGATTTTAGGCACATTCCTGAGTTTCATATTTTCCGGCATTTCATATAATATTGCCTTACATAACGAAAACAGGATAAAAGGCTTTGGATTCGCAATACTGGCATGGTTATTTATGGCTGTGATTTATGATGGGATTTTTATGATAGCCCTGGTAATGCTTCACGAATACCCTCTGGAAAAATTTTCGCTTATATTCAGTATTTTTAATCCCATTGATTTATCAAGGATAATGATGTTGCTAAAACTTGATATTTCAGCTATGCTTGGATATACCGGAGCACTTTTTAAAATGTTTTTCGGCAATTATCTGGGAAGTACCATAGCTATGCTCATATTAGTGCTATGGACTATTACTCCAGTGTTTATTCTAAAATGGAGATCAGCGAAGAAAGATTTTTAGTTTGTTAAAAATACTCTCTGATAGGTTATAAAGTCTATTGCCTGGAAGCTTAATTGATATTTGCTAAACAGCCAGCATTTACTTTGTAAATACATACTCAATAATATTGGCTCCCATTTTTAAGGCTTTCAGCCGGGTTTCCGGTGAATTGTTGTGAACCTCCGGGTCTTCCCAGCCATCACTTATATCGGTTTCGTAAGTATAATAACAAACAAGCCGCCCTTCCCAAAATAACCCAAAACCCTGAGGTGGCTTTCCGTCGTGTTCATGAATTTTAGGTAATCCCTGAGGAAATTTAAATTTCTGATTATAAATTGCATGATTTGAAGGCAATTCAATAAAATCAAGTTCCGGAAAAACCTTCTTCATTTGTGGTCTAACATAAGGATCCATTCCATAATTATCGTCTATATGAAGAAAACCTCCGGAAATCAGATAGTTACGCATATTTTGTGCTTCCTGTAAACTAAACTCCACATTACCATGACCGGTCATGTGAACAAAAGGATAATTAAAAATATCAGAGCTTCCAGTTTCCACCACATCGTGAACCGGATGTATATTAGTTCCGAGCTGTTGGTTGCAAAATGCTATCAGATTGGGTAATGCCGTAGGATCAGCATACCAATCGCCACCACCGCCGTATTTTAACAGAGCAATGCGTACAGGCGCCTGGGCATTCAGTACTAACAAGGAACTAATTATTAAAACAAGAGTTAATATATTCTTTTTCATACGTAAAGATTTAAATTGTAATTAATTCATTTTTAATTCATTAGATTT
>CAZJZG010000031.1:0-36708 GCA_964550455.1 uncultured Bacteroidales bacterium
CGATTGTAATTTACAAAACAGCTTGGACTATTTTGTAAATACAATTCGTATAATACCCATAGGAGTAGCGGTTCAAATTAGTTTTGATTTTTCTGAAAGGCAACTAATTTGAATTGATCCATGTTGTAAATCAGCTACAACCACAGGCCTTAAAGGCATTATCCGGAGTAGAATAATACAGAATAAGCCGTTCTATTCTATCACCGTATGCCTTTAGGTTTTTTTCAAACCAAAGTGTTTGAACTCAGGAATTTATACCCTGTGCTTTATAAAAACTGTGTTTTAAGAGTTTGTTAACAGGATAATTCTGAATGATAAGAAAATGCTTTTCTTAGAAAATTTCTGCAATCATGCATCTTGCGCTTCCGCCACCATATTTTTCAATGGTTGGTATCGGACAAACCAGTAATTTATAATTACTTTCAAGTTCACTGATCTGTTCTTTGGTTAGCGAGTCAAATGCCGATTTTGACATAACTAATATCAGATCTTCTGATTTGTTTTTTACAAGAAGCATGTTGCCCGCAAAGTTATTCATCTGATGCTCAGATATTTCAAAAACTTTTTTCCCTGATTTCTCTATCTCGCTCACCACCATTTTACGCTCCTGTTCATCCCTGATAACTTCAAGACAGATTATTGTATGTTTTGCAGCATCACACATTATCACGTTGGTATGATAAATAGGGTGAAACTCTCCGTTTACTTTTTGTGAAGCATTATAAATCACGGGTTTGAAATTATTCTCTTCACAAAACTTTTTAAACAGGACTTCATGGGTCCTTTGCGAAATACTTGCATAGGCTATTTTATTTTTTCTATCGGGTACATAGCTACCGGTACCTTCAAGAAAAATATTTTTTGCTTCACAGTCAGAATAATCAGTAATCTTGAATTTCCGATCCAATTGTTTTTCAATTTCTTCCAATATATCCATTCTGCGCTCCACGCGTCTGTTTTCTGCAAACATGGGATAGAGTACCACCTGGTTGTTTTCATGGAACGACACCCAGTTGTTCGGGAAAATTGAATCGGGTTTATGTGGTTGTGGTGTGTCTTTTATAGTAATTACTTTAACCCCTTCATTTTTAAGCAGGTTAACCATATTATTGAACTCAGCCAACGCCAGTTTTTGTGTTTCGGTACTTTGTTTATCGGCAGTTTTCTGAAAAAGATTATTTACTGCTGTTTCGGGATTGTAGTCAAAGGCTACGGGTTCAATCATAAATACCGTGTCAGTGTAGCCAGTCATCTGTTTTTTATTTTCCATACTAATAATTTAAAAAATTTAGTTTATAATTGAGTTAACTTATCTTTTATGTTTTGTTAATTACTTGAGTAATATTGTTTTTTTGAATGTGTTAATAAGTAATGAAAATGTTATGATAAAATATTAAGAATGATATATAAACTATCAATTATCTATATGTTGCATTAATTTAATATGCTTATATATTATATATTCTATTTTAATAACTCCCAGTCAAATCCTATGCTATAGCAACTTTTTAACACACATTCCATCAATTTTCAATATAAATTCCAATGGTTTGCAAATTTAGTAATTTTTTTTGATTTTCTCATGTTGCAAGGATAGGGTAACGGGAAATACAATATATAATGAGCTTATTTATCAGTAGTTTATAACTAATTCCTCATTTTGAGATAAACAGCAAGTAATCATTTTGTAGCCAGAAGGGTTTCTTAGGCCTTTGTTGCTTAGAGAGATACTGTGTGATCTTTGCAAAGTTGTTTCATATAAAAACAAAAAGCCGCTGTTGGGCGGCTTATAGAAAATCTTCTATAGTTAAAATATCAGGATTTTTTAACGTTTGTCTAATACTTCATCAGAAACGGAGAGTTTTTTACGCCCTTTAGCTCTGCGAGCAGAAATAATTTGCCTGCCTTTGGCAGTTGACATCCTTTTCCTGAATCCATGCTTGTTGCTTCTTTTCCTGTTGGATGGTTGAAATGTACGTTTCATGATTGTCTAACTTTTTGAGTTTGCAAAAGTAGTGCTTTTTTCGATATCAGCAAGCCTTTATCTAAAAAAACATTAAAAAGTATTTTTTTCCATAAATGGATAGCTGAAAAATCAAATGTCATGGTCAGTAATCTGATTCTGATGAATCTGACTTGTGGTTCTTACATTATTGATAAACAGATCTATACAAACTACCGACCACGACTTTTATTCTATAATTCCTAAACGATTGGTTTTACCGGAGCATTTTTTAATGTCTCCAGCAGAAAATCATAGAATTTTCCAACTGATGGTATATTTACTTTTTCATCGGGAGAGTGAGGGGAACGGATTGTTGGACCAAAAGAGATCATATCCCAGTTTGGATAGGCTGAGCCCAGTATTCCACATTCCAGACCGGCGTGAATTGCTTTAACTTCAGGGATCTTGCCATAATTTTTATGGTAAACTTCCTGCATAAGTTTCAGGATCGTAGAATCGGGGTTGGGTTTCCATCCCGGATATTCACCTTCAAAATCTACTTCAGCGCCTGCAAGTTCAAAAATACCTCCCATCATATTAACAAGGTCAAATTTTGCTGAATCAACTGAGCTGCGCAACAAACAGATAACTTTAATTATCCCTTTTTCGGAGCTTATGATTGAAAGGTTGGTTGAAGTTTCAACCAATCCGGGCATTGCATCACTCATTCTTATAACTCCGTTAGGGCATCCATATGTAGCTCTGATCATACTGTTCTGGGCATCAGCATCCATTACGAATGATGGAGTATCAGTGGGTTCGGCTGTGATTTTCAGATCCGGTTCAGTAACTGATAGTTCAGCTTTAATTGTAGCAGTGAGTTTTTTGAAGCAACTCAGGAACTTTTCCTCTTCTTCGTTAGGTATTACCACAACAGCATTGGCTTCGCGTGGTATGGCATTGCGCATATTGCCGGCATCAATTGAGGAGAGGAGCATATCGTGCTTTTCAATTCCATGATGCAGAAGGCGTATCATTATTTTGCATGAGTTGCCTCTTCCAAGGGCAATATCAAGCCCGGAATGACCTCCTTTTAAACCTGAAATGCCAATTTTATAGGCTTTCATGTTTTTAGGAACAGCTTCTTCTTTATAGGTAAACCTGAAGTTGCCATTAATTCCGCCAGCGCAGCCTATATAAAGTTCGCCTTCATCTTCGCTGTCGAGATTAATAAGAATATCACCCTTTAGAATATCGGGTTGCAGATTGAAAGCACCAGTCATTCCAGTTTCTTCATCAATAGTGAATAATGCTTCCACAGGTCCGTGAACCAGAGTTTTATCTTCCAGCACAGCCATTGCTGCTGCCACACCCATACCATTATCTGCTCCAAGTGTAGTGCCATTAGCTTTTACCCAGTCGCCATCCATAATGGTTTCAATGGGATCTTTCTCAAAATCATGGATTTTATCACTGTTTTTTTGTGGTACCATGTCAATATGACCCTGAAGAACAATGCCAATTCGGTTTTCCATTCCGGCAGAAGCAGGTTTGCGAATGATTACATTACCTACTTCGTCAACAATGGTTTCAAGACCAAGGTTTTCACCAAATTCTTTCATAAACCGGATTATTTTTTCTTCTTTCTTTGAAGGTCGCGGTATTTGAGTCAGACTGTGGAAGTGCTTCCATACAAGTTTTGGTTCGAGATCCAAAATTGATTTTTTCATACGTAATTAATTTGATTAAGATTTATATTATAAAATTGATTCTTCATTGCTTATCTAAGCGTTTTAATATTAGCAGATTAACTGTCCAGTATATTGCGAACGCAACTATGCCTGTAAGTGTTACCAGAATCAGTTCTTTTAGTCTAAAGTTCCTTTCCCAAAATACCAAACCGAAAATTGCTCCTGAAATAATAGAAAGAAGCCCGGTAAACTGAATAAGATTCAGCCCCCAAACCTTTGTTCTCATTTTAAATTTTTTCCAGAAAGGAATTGTTAGCAAATATTGGACAGCTAATGCAAAAAGAGTCGTTATTGGAACAAACAGGGTTAAAAACCCGTTGTCCGGCGACTTTAAAATGTCTCCACCGTACACTAATAAATTAAATAAAAACAGGACTACAAGCACAGCCAATATTCCGGATATTACGGGAACTAATATTGTTGTGATGTTAGCCTTCATTTTGACAGTTTTTTTTAATCTTTTGCAAATTGTGACTTGCTGTATAATATTGCTAAAACGTTTTATAAAAAGATTTGTTATTCACAGGGTTAAGTATTTCTGAGCCTTTTTTCAGCATCGCTCAGTTCTTTAAAAGTGATATACCTTTGTTCATACATCAGGGTCAGAAATTTGGTAACCCTTTCATAAACCGGATGTATCTGCTCTCCAAATTTTTCTGACAGCAACATACAAAGCTGATTTACATTCATTTTATCATCAATCGTAAGCCAGGTTGCACTTCCCAACTCATCGAAATGGATTTTGAAATGAGTAGGCTTGCCTTTAGGCATTAAAAAATTACTAAGCTTTTTGTTTGAGAATTTAGGAACCAGTAGTACGACTTTCCTGTCATCGTCAATTTCAAAAGCCTGAGTGCGTACCGGAGTCAGTTCAAGATAATTGGCACCTTTAAGAATGCGGCGGCGCTGGAATATATTAAGTCCCACAGAAAATATTTGAATTAAGTGATTGATAATAAGCTATATACTAATAACAGCCTTTGTCTTTTTCTTTTATGTTACTTCAGTTTAGTGTCCTCCCGCCGATGGTGGAGCTGGTTCATCAGGTTTTCCTGCATTACGTAAAGGAACAAAGATCAATGCTAAAGCAACAAGAACAAGAATAATTGAACTTATGCTGAATGGAGGTTCTTTGAAGAAAGCGAACAATTCCACATCGGCAAATGCAAAACCGGCAAATAATAATCCAATCAGTGCCTCGCCCGCAATAAACCCTGCAGCGAGGAGGACACCAACGTTTTCAATTCTGACATTTTGCGCTTCATTCATTTTACGTGATTTAGAAAGCAGATCCAATATTCCTTTAATAATGCCACCGGTAAAAATTGCAAAAACTGTCCCAAAAGGAAGGTACATGCCAACACTTATAAGCATAGGGCTGCCGGCCTGAATAAGTATAAATGCAAATCCCATCAGCATACCAACGATGATAAGTGGCCAGGTCATATCTCCACCAACAATTCCTCGTGCAAGCATAGCCATCAGGCTGGCTTGTGGTGCGGGTAGTTCTTTACTTCCAAAACCACCTTCATAACCTTCACGTATTCCTGTAGCCACGTCGCCTTCATGCAAAATGAACAATGGAATGAACAATACAGCAGCAGCTAATACCACTCCGATAATATCTCCAATCTGCATTTTCCATGGCGTTCCTCCCAGAATATGACCTACCTTCAGATCCTGAAGCATTTCGCCGGCTACAGCAGCCGAAACACAAACAATTGCAGCAACACCCAGTACTGCAGCAATCCCCTCCTGACCTTTTGCACCTAAAGCAACCAGAATAAGTGCAGTTACAACCAAAGCAGTAAGTGTAAGTCCGCTGATTGGATTATTGCTTGACCCCATGATACCTACAAGATAGCCAGATACAGCAGCAAAGAAAAATGCCAGAATTATCATTACTGTAGCAGCAACGAAGGCAATCAATACTGAAGTTTTGAAGATTAACAGGGTGATCAGAAAAGTTGCAATGGCTACCAATCCAATGCCTATCATTATCCATGAAAAACTGATATCTTTTTCAGTACGTTCAATATCAGCAGTAGTTCCTGCGGCGGCTTTTTTTACATCACTGATCGAACGGGAAATACCGGCAAACAAGCTTTTGCGCATGCGATACAATGTATATGAAGCTCCTACGAGCATACCGCCAATTGCAATAGGTCTTACAATCCTTCCCCATACATTGTTTGCCAGAGTCACCCACGCTTCATTGGTAGCAGCTTGTACAGATATGCCTTTTTCTGCCATTATTGAAGCTATAAGACCCTGTACATCATAACCGCTTGAGAGAAAATAAAGAATTATTGGAGTCAGCAAACCCCAGGCAATTAATCCGCCTCCAAAAGCCAGAGATGCAAGTTTGGGTCCGATAATATAACCAACTCCCATATATGCCGGACTGATTTTTGGTGAATTGACCAATAATCCGCCTTCGCCCACGAAATTACTTCCTGGGATAGTTTGTTTAATAAAAGTGTAAAACTTACTCCATGCTGATGCAAAAAATTTGAGTTCGCCCAAAGCTTTTATAACAGCTCCGCCAATCATAGCCAGAAACAGGAATTTACTTCCGCCCGATCCATGCTGAGCAGCTTTATGGATTTCGGCAGCAGCTACTGATTCAGGGTAGGGGAGGTCAGCATCTTCAACCATAATACGGCGAAGCAATGCAACGAACATGATACCAAGAACCCCGCCAACAATCATGATCAGGGCAGAAATAACATAGTTTCCCGGAGTATAAAAGTCTTTCCAGATACCGGCAATAAAAAATGCCGGTAACGTAAAAATTGCTCCGGCAGCAACTGACTCGCCAATAGAACCTACGGTACGGGCGAAGTTCTCTTCAAGAATGGTTCCTTTGAAAGCTCTTAAAATAGCCATTCCAATTACTGCTGCAGGATAAGTTGCGGCAATTGTCATTCCTGCTTTCAATCCTAGATAAGCATTGGCAGCACCTAAAACCACACACATGATCAAACCTATGATAAGTGCTCGCAAAGTAAACTCAGCCATATTTGTCTCAGACGAAATAAAAGGCACAAACTTTTTTGGTTGTGTCATAATTAAATGTTTTTAGTTAATATTTGATCAGTATAGCTTTCTAATGCGCTAAATAAAGAAAAATTTTGATATTCTCATAAATCCGGCATACTAATAATATTAACAATATTTGTATCTGATGTTAATTCATTGGTTCATATAACCCTTGAATGCCGGGTAACTGAACAGATTAACAAAACTACCGGATTATATGGATAATAAGTTTGTGTTCAAAAAACTCTTCTTCAAAGAAATGCTTAATTCTGATAATCCGGTAGTTATAATCTATTTGGTTTAATTCTTCATGTACTTCACCACCTTTTAAATAAATGATACCGGGTTTTGGATCTGCATTTTTGTTGGTGAGGATTTTTTTCCATGTCCATTTGATAATGTCTTGTAAAGGTGCTACAGCACGGCTTACAACATAGTCATATTTGTTGTTTATCAGCTCTGCTCTGTTTATTTCGGTTCTTACATTTTTAAGATCCAGATTTTTGGCAATATTTTCCACTGCCCTGATTTTTTTGCCTGTTGAATCTACCAGGTGAAAATTAACATTTGGAAAATAAATGGCAAGCGGAATTCCGGGAAATCCACCTCCGGTTCCGGCATCCATAATAACAGCATTATCAGGAAAATTAAAAGTCTTTGCTATTGCAAGTGAGTGTAATACATGGCGTTCGTACAGAAACTGAAAATCTTTTCGCGATATCAGGTTTATCTTTTCATTCCATTCCTGATATAATGGGTACAATTGCTCATATTTCCTGTATTGATCAGGATCTAGGTTTGGAAAGTACTTTTTTATCAGTTCCATGGATCGCTTTTTTAATAATTGCTGAGGCAAAAATAGTGTAGTTTCAGTTTTTTTTAAGAAATTCTCAATAGGATTAAGAAAAATACTGATTTTTATTGTATCTTTATACCCAAAAGTGAAGTTTTAAAATAAAAATGCCATGTCAAACAATTATTTGTGCTCAAGTTGCAAAGGTTACATTAATGTGGGAAAACATGTTGTTTTTTCGGTTACCACGACAAAGAACAGAAGAGGCTTATTGTTTCTGAGTACGGAATTAGGCGATTACTCAATGGTCAGTAATCCTGAATTTACAGTGAATGAAGTAGAAAGGACAAATTTTTATTGCCCTATTTGCAATGCACGTCTGGCATGTAAGAGGCATACCAATCTTGCCAGAGTGCTTATGATAGACGAAAATGATGAGGTTTATGAAGTGCTTTTCTCTGAAATTGCCGGCGAAAAATGTACATTTCAGGTGGTACGGAGCGATGTTCGTATTTTTGGCGAGCATTCAAAACTGTATCGTGAGTTTATTGAGGTGTTTCGTACAAGCCATCCATACAGGAACTTATAGTTTCTTGTTCAGGAATTATTGATGAAAGAACAATAAATACATAAAATGTTTCTTTTCTTTGCATTTGGTTCATATTTGCTGTTTCTGAATGAAAGACCTCACTGAGGGGAAACCTTCATTGCTTATATTACAGTTTGCAACTCCCATGCTTGTTGGAAATGTCTTCCAGCAGCTTTATAATATTGTAGATAGTGTTATTGTAGGAAATTTTATTGGTAAAGAAGCACTTGCGGCTGTGGGAGCTTCATTCCCAATTATGTTCATGCTTATTTCTTTTATTGTTGGCATTGCCAATGGGGCAGCGATAATTATCTCACAGTATTTCGGAGCCAAAAATATGAAGAATGTCAGGCGTTCAATTGACACCATGCTGATCTATTTATTTTTTGCTTCTATCATTGTTACCTTTGCAGGTTTGGGTTTTAGCGGCAAGATTTTTCAATTGATAAAACTCCCTGAAGAGGTAATTCCACAAGCTCGTTTATATTTCAATATTAATATTAGCGGGATTGTTTTGTTTTTTGGCTTTAACGCTGTCAGTTCCATTTTACGTGGTTTGGGCGATTCAAAAACTCCTTTGTATTTTTTGATAATTGCCACCTTAACAAATACTTTGCTTGATCTGCTTTTTATTCTTGTATTTAAATGGGGAATTGCCGGAGCAGCCATTGCTACAATTATTTCTCAGGGCGGGGCTTTTATAACGGCAGTAATCTATCTGAACCGTTCGCATGATATCTTTAATATTTCCTGGCGCAAATATGAGTTCGACCGCCATATTTTCCGTAAGAGCCTGCGTATAGGATTGCCATCCGGGTTACAGCAAACTTTTGTTTCGATAGGAGCACTGGCTTTATTTCGTATAGTCAATAATTTCGGAACCGATACAGTAGCTGCTTATACCGTTGCAATGCGTATTGATTCTCTTGCCTCACTGGTAGCTATGAACTTTGGTGCCGCTTTATCTACTTTTACAGGGCAAAATTTAGGTGCCGGAAAGCCTGAAAGAGTTTATTCAGGGCTGAACGCCACACTTAAAATGTCATCTTCGGTTTCAGTGGCAGTAACATTGCTGGTAATATTATTCAGGCACAATCTAATAACTATATTTTCGTCCGATCCTGAGGTAATACGAATTGGAGCTGAGTATTTACTGGTGGTTTGTTCGTTTTATATTGTTTTTTCAGCAATGTTTGTTATTGGTGGTTTACTTCGCGGAGCAGGTGCAACAGTAGTTCCAATGTTCATTACCCTGCTCGCACTTTGGATAATACGGATCCCGGCTTCAATCTGGTTTTCCGGTATGTTTGGTTCAGTTGGGATATGGTGGGCTATCCCGTTGGGATGGATAGTCGGAGCCATTTTGTCATGGCTTTATTACCTTAAAGGAAATTGGAGAAGCAAAGTTGTGATTTGAACCAGAGGTTTGGATTAAACCATCACTTATATATTGGTGTTCAGAGAACCAATATATTACAATTTTGATTACGAAAATTAGTAAACCTGTTTATCAATATATCAGAAAATCAATTAAAAGGCATCAAATTTCATTGAGGCATTTTTTTATGATCTCCCATGTGTTCTCAATATTATGATCCAAACCTACTGAGAAACGAATAAGTCCCTCACTCATACCCATTTCGCGCTGAGTTTCTTCCGGTACTTCGCTTGAAGTACTTTTGCCGGAATTGCTGAATAAGGTTTTAAAATAACCGAGACTGACAGCCAGATATCCTACGCCTTCCAACTCCATTTTCTCCATCATTGAAGCAGCTCTTTCAAAAGTCCCCATATCAATTGATAAAATACCGCCAAATCCAAAATCAGGATGCATTAATTTTTTCATCAGCTCGTGATCAGGATGATCAGGAAGACCGGGATAAGTAACTTTCAATCCTGTTTCTTTGAATTTTTTTGAAAGGAACATAGCATTTGCACTATGCTGTTTCATTCTTATATGAAGGGTGTGAAGGTTTTTTAAAATACTTGAAGAACGCAGAGGATCAAGAACCGGTCCGAGTAACATGGCAGTTCCATTATTAACATCAATCAATGAGGCTATATATTCTTCGGTTCCGCAAATAGCACCCGCAACGCAGTCGTTTTTACCATTGATGAATTTCGTCATACTGTACACAGTAATATGCGCTCCGAGATCAGTGGGCGAGATTATCATTGGCGTAAAAGTGTTATCCACAATTAATTTGCAACTATTTTTATTGGCAATATCAGCTAATGCCGGAATATCTGAAACCTGCAACATCGGATTGGTGAGCGATTCAGTATAAATAATTTTTGTATTGGGACGTATAGCAGCTTTAACATCATCGAGGTCGGAAATATTCACAAAAGTTACATCAATATTGAATTTTGGCAGGTAGTTTTTCAAGAATGCAAAAGTACCACCATAGGTAGTCCGGCTTGATACAATATGGTCGCCACTGTTTACCAGTTGAAGTATAGCGCTGGTTATAGCACCCATACCCGATGCCGTAACCCAGGCTGCTTCAGTGCCTTCCATGGCGGCAAGTGCATCAGCAAGATACTTGTTCGTTGGGTTCCAATGTCTTGAATAAAGAAAACAACCTTCGGTTTCACCTTTGAAAGTATCAAGCATAGTTTGCGCTTTCATAAAAGTAAATGTTGCTGAGTCGGATATCGAAGGATTTACATCTCCAAACTCGCCAAATTTTTTCAGTTCCTGAATTCTTGTTGCGGGATCTTTCTTTGTATTCATGTGTTAAAGTATTGATAAGTTGATGTGCAAAACTACATGTTTTTATGATAATCAAATACGATATTTTATTATACCTGACATTTACCTGATTCTTGAAATTTTATTTTTAATTGAAAACGATTTAAAGGTGGTTTAAAATGTTGTTTAACATGGTTTTATAGATTCTGTTTTGATTAGCAGACGTTCCTCTCACCAAAGATTGCCGTACCTATTCTTACAATTGTGCTGCCTTCTTCAATGGCTATTTTATAATCGCCCGACATTCCCATTGATATTTCGCTGAAATCAGCATTGTGAGGAAAGAAATCGTTTTTCAGCGAATCAAAAATTTGTTTTAATTCTCTGAACTCATTTCTGACCCTGTCAGTATTATCGGTAAATGTTGCCATTCCCATAACACCCCTGATCTTGATGTTTTTCATGTTTTTGTATGCGTCTGAGTTCAGCAAAACATGGGCTTCCTGCAAGTCGAGCCCATATTTGGTTTCTTCCCTGGCTATAAAAAACTGTAACAAACAATCTATCGTCCTATTGTGTTTTTGTGCCTGTTTGTTTACTTCAACAAGTAATTTTAAACTATCAATGCTTTGAATTACAGAAATATAGGGGGCAATATATTTTACCTTATTAGTTTGAAGATGTCCAACAAAATGCCATTCCAGGTCGTTGGGCAGGAGGGGTTGTTTGTTAATTAGTTCCTGAGATCTGTTTTCACCAAAACAACGATGACCGGCATTATAAACTTCAAGTATTTCCTGCTCGGTATGTGTTTTTGAAATTGCAACTATCTTAACATGTTCCGGGATTTCATTTCTTAGTCTTTTTAGGTTTTCAACAGCAGTCATAAAATACATTTTTGAAAGAGCAAAGTTACAAAACTAAACCCGGGTTTTCATAAAGTACGTTAAAGATGTATAATTTTAGCAGTTGTTTATTGCTATAACTTGCAGAATCTGTGATGATTATGGGTTCTGAATCTGTTGTCTGATTTTACGGTATTGTTATTCTTGTGCCTTCATTGTCTGAACAAAGCATTTCGGCACTGGTTATTAAGGAATCTTTACCGGTTTGAGTGGTAAAATATACTGCTGCTTTAACTTTTGGTCCCATACTACCATCAGCAAAATGTCCTTCTTCAATATATTGCCTTGCTTCTTTCACACTCATCCGGTCAATTGAAGTTTGCTGAGGTGTATTATAATAAAGGCATGCTTTAGGAACATCGGTCAGAATATAAAATTCATCAGCATTGATTCCAACGGCAAGTAAAGCAGAAGCCAGATCTTTGTCAATGACTGCATCAGTTCCCTGAAACTTATTTTCATCAACTTCAAACACCGGTATTCCGCCTCCACCAACCGCGATCACAATTTCGTGGGTACGTGCCAGTTTTTCAATGATTTTTATATTAAAAACGGACAGGGGTTGTGGTGAGGCAACTACTTTCCGGAAACCACGTCCACGGGGATCAGCTTTAAAAACTGAATTTGTCTCAGAAGCAATTCGTTCAGCTTCTTCACTTGAATAAAACGGACCAACTGGTTTTGTCGGATTTTTAAAAGCCGGATCATCCTTGTCAATTAAAACCTGAGTAACAACAGTGATGATATCACGATTGATTTTATTGACATTCAGTACATTCCTGAGCTGTTGCTCGATAACATAGCCGATGAACCCTTGCGAATATGCCACGCTTACATCAATTGGCATATCAGGAAGTCCGTGTAGTTTAGCTCCTGCTGAATTTGCAAGCAAAATATTACCTACCTGAGGACCGTTTCCATGAGTTATTACAAGGTCGTAATCTTTCTTAATAAGATTAAGTAACTGATTACTTGTAATATATGCATTTGCTTCCTGTTCATCAATAGTTCCTTTCTGATCACCGCGAAGAAGAGCATTTCCGCCAAAAGCAACAACAGCTAATTTGTTCATAATAAATGTGATAAGTTATAAAACCGGGATTCAATTTTCGGGCTGTAAAAGTAAAAATGATTATGAAATTTTCAATAGAAGCTAAAAGGTGTTATTTGATTTTTACAATAATGAAATGCGAAAAGAATAATGTGTTTCCTGATTTGCATAAACAACTTTGGTTATTGCCGGGCTACTAAAGGAAATTTTAACAGACCTCAGCTTATTCTTTGTTTAATTGTTTTTAGTACTAAAAAAATCTTGCTGCCAGGTGTTATGGTTTTGAATATCAATAGGATACTAACATTCGTATTTAACAATTGTTAATAACCCGCACATTGCCCAGTATCAGAGCTCCTTTACGAATCCTACTTACTTCAGCCTGAATCAATGAGTGCAGTGGTAAATGAAAGTTACTCACATATTCAGCAAGTACTTCATTATCCCATTCATCCTTAAGCTTGTATTGTTTTATTACCCTGAATTTACTGCCTGACCTTTGGGTTTTATCTGTAAGCCTGAAAATATATTTTTTTCCAACTATAAAATACGGATGTTCAGGTTCAAGAAAAATCCTGCCTGAGCAATTGATCTTGTCAACCATGCATTTTATCATTTTACCCGGTTTTAACTCATAACTTTTATAGTAAGCTGCAGGTATCAGGAAATGATTTTCATTCCGGCTTTTTAGCACAAAATATTCATCAGCGTCAGGCATTTTAAATGTTTTCAGAACCAAAAAGTCATACCACTCGCCAACTCTGTATTCTTCACCGTAAATTGATATGTTATTGAGTTGGTTTTCGTATCTTTCTCTATATGCTCCCATCAGAATGAGTTGTTTATCAGTAGCTTGCTACTTTTGACACCCCCTCAACTTCTTTGATTTTGTGAATCAGGTTTTTAAGGTATTTGTCATCATTGATAAAAAGCCTGAGTGTGCCTTCAAAATTACCGTATCTTGAATTAAATGATACTGATTCCAGATTTATTTTCAGGTCTGCATTATTTTCTTTCATGTTCTCTATTATTCTGGTAATGCTGTTCAGAAGACCTGAACGATCAGTGCCGGTGATATGAATTTTTGAAATCCTTCCTTTGATATCGGATTTTTTGACCCATTGTGCCTTAACTATCCTGTAAGCATACTTTTTTCTCATTTCGTGAGCGTTCGGACAATTAACATTATGGATCTTTATTCCATCACTTACGGTTATGAACCCGAAAATATCGTCGCCTACTGAAGGCATGCAGCATTTCGCAAGTTTATAATCTATTATGTCAGGATTTCCTTCAATAAGCAAAGCATATTCACCGGCAGGAGCACCTGTGGCTTTTGAAATTATCTTTTCAATTATCTTATCGCGGAATTCCTGATCTGATTTTTGTGGTACCCCTAATAATACTTCTTTGATATCTGCCGGTTCAATTTTTCCCTCAGCAAGCTGCTGATAAAATTCCAAAGGATCTTCGGTTGTAAAGTGCAACATTAGTTTGTTAAGCACTTCGTCGTTAAATGGTACATCCAGTTGCGATAATTTGCGGCGCAATATGTCCTTTCCTTCCTCGCTTCTGTTATAGCGGGCTTCTCTCAGATATCGTTTTATTTTGTTACGCGCCCTGCCTGTAACTACCCAGTTTAGCCAATCAAGATTAGGTTTTTGATTGCGTGAACTCAAAATCTCAACCTGATCGCCATTTTTCAGCTCATGTTTTATAGGAACAATGTTGCCATTGACTTTTGCACCGGTACATTTTTCGCCCAAACCTGAATGAACCTCATAAGCAAAATCCAGAACAGAGGCTTTAGCAGGAAGCTTTTTGAGATCGCCCTGAGGGGTAAAAACAAAAATATAACTGGCTTCTTTTGTTTTTGTGCCGGAAACTCCATGGAATGCAAAATCCTCCGGTTTTTCAAGTAAATTTCTTAAATGGTTCAGCCACTCATCCATTTTTTGCTGTTTACCGGTGCCCTTATATCTCCAGTGTGCCGCATAACCTTTTTCAGCATTTTCATCCATTCTTTTGGTTCGTATCTGAACTTCCACAAAACGTTTGTGCGGGCCTAAAACGGTGGTGTGCAGCGACTCATAACCATTTTCTTTTGGAGTGGTGATCCAGTCGCGCAGTCTTTTTGGGTCAGGTTGATAGATATTGGAAATCAGCGAATAAACCTTCCAGCAATCGGCATGCTCATTATCAATTGTGTTGTTAAGAATTACCCGTACAGCAAATAAATCGTAAACCTCATGAAACTCAACATTCTGCTTTACCATCTTGGCATGAATTGAATTAACGGATTTGGTTCTTCCTTTCAACTCATATTTGAAACCGGCTTCATGTAATACCCTTCTTACTGGTATCATAAAATTATTTAAAAACTGGCTATGTTCTTCTTCGGTTTCTTTTAATTTTTTTTCAATGGATTCATACATTTCTTTTTGTAAAAACCGCATTGAAAGTTCTTCAAGCTCAGTTTTTATGTTGTACAACCCAAGCCGGTGTGCCAAAGGAGCATATAGAATAGATGTTTCAGATGATATCCGGATTTTATCTTCTGTATTCATCTGGTTAAGGGTTCGCATATAGTGCAAACGGTCAGCAAGACGTATGAGAATTATCCTTACATCATCAGTAATGGTCAATAAAAGATTAATGAAATTTCCGGCATTCATTGAGATACGATCGGTGCGGAGTCTGGCAATTTTTGTCAGAGTTTCCAGCATTTGCCGAACCGATGGTCCAAATAATTTTTCAATCTTCCCGGGTTTGATATCAGTGTCTTTCAAAACATATTGCAGTAATGCACAGATAATTGCATTAAAATGCAATTCCATTTCCCGGGCAACAATAATTGCTACTTCAATAGAATGACTTAAGTGGTAATTCTTAATATCATCAGCCTTGTCCTGATGTGCTTCCATCAATAGTTTTACGGCTGATTTAAGCAATTTGGCATCATTGCTGTTCAAAGCCACACCGGAGGCTTCATAAAGTTCACGGTATTTCTTTGACAAACTGAACTTATCTGCTATTTCTGTTCTGCCCTGCATGGAACTACTTTATAATGCAAAATTAATCTTTTTAGAGCCAATATGCGATTATTGAGATGTTAATCTGTGGTTAGGATGACAATTTTTGATTTTTTGTTACATTACAACTTATTTACGACCTTTGCTGCCGAAAAACTATATTTTTGAAAGAAAATCAGAATGGAAGTATTGCTTGAAATATTAAAATATACATTACCTGCTATCATTATGTTTGGCGGGGTTTATCTAATCCTTAAACGTTTTTTTCAGCATGAAATTTTGCGTTCGGAAAATGAACGTAAACAAAGCATTCGTCATGATGTTTTTTCGGTTCGGATGCAGGCTTATGAACGTATTGTTCTGCTGCTTGAGCGTATTTCGCCGAATCAATTAATTCTGAGGCTGAACAAACAAGGTATGACCACAGGACAGCTTCAGCCTTTGCTAATTCAAACCATAAGAGATGAATTTGACCATAATTTATCTCAACAGGTATATGTTTCGTCAAAGGCATGGGATCTGACAAAGTCTGCCAGAGAAGAAATGATAAGGCTTATTAATACTGCTGCAGCGGATATTGATAATGATGAACCTTCAACTGTTCTTGCTGCAAAAATCCTTGAGTTGTTTACAGGGCTGGAGATTGATCCGGTTATAAGAGCAATTGAATTTGTAAAGCAGGAAGCAAGGGACTTGTTTTAAACATTATGGAATAAAGTTTTTGTAGAGATTCACTGAAAGTAAGATGATAAAGCAAATTCTAAACAACCGGCGTGCTGCAGTTATAGGTGCTATTGCAATATGTATTTCGGCATCACTATGGGGTTTTGATGGAATTGTCCTTACACCCAATCTTTTCAATCTTGAGATCGGATACGTGGTGTTTATGATCCATCTGATACCCTTTGTGATAATGAATATTTTTCTTTATAAGGAGTACAGGCATGTCAGGAATTTCACGAAATCAGATATTTTTATCTTTTTGCTCATTGCATTACTGGGAGGTGCCTTGGGAACTCTATCCATTGTAAAAGCATTGTTTTTAGTTGAGTTCAAAAAATTAAGCATTGTAATTCTTTTACAGAAAACCCAGCCAGTGTTTGCCATTGCTTTAGCTGCAATAATTTTGCGTGAACGCCCCCGAAAGGGATATTATCTGTGGGCTACCGTGGCAATTGCTGCCGGTTACTTTCTTGCTTTCGGGTTTAATATTCCGCATATCGAATCAAATATCAAAACTATTTATGCTTCTGTGTTTTCGCTGATCGCTGCTGCTTCGTTTGGTAGCGGAACAGTGCTGAGTAAAAAAATATTAAACCGCTATTCATTTCACACAGCTACTTTTTATCGCTATGGATTCACTACTTTGTTGATGTTAGTTTATGTGTTGGTTACTGGTAGCATACGACAGATCTTTGTTACGACACCCCTTAATTGGTTGATATTCACGATAATTGCATTCACTACCGGCTCGGGGGCTATTTTTCTGTATTACTACGGTCTTAGAAATGTTAGTGCTATGGTATCCACAATCTGTGAGCTTTGTTTTCCGCTGGTAGCTATCCTGCTCGATTACATTATCAATAAACAGCATCTTAACCTGGTTCAGTGGTTAAGTGCTGCTACCTTGTTGTTTGCAATAGTGATGTTGAATCTCAGACAGGCAAATGCGGGCAATCAGAACCGAAAAACTGCAAAAAGCTGAGACGTTTTGTATTTTGTTCAGGGGTAGGTTTTAAAGAATTTTATTTCATCAGCCTGAAAATAAAGTGAATACTGATTGTTCAGCAGAGTGTTTTTTTGTTGAGATTTCCTTTAATTCCGGTATTTACAAAAAAAAATCCGACTTTATTATGGCCGGATTCTTTAAAGAAAGTATGAGAAATTGAGATTTACATACAGTAGGTTTTAATTTTGAAATTCTTTAAGCGCAGCCATAAGTTTTTTACGGGTAAAAAATATCCGGCTTTTAACAGTACCTATTGATAAATTAAGCTCGTCAGCAATTTCTTTATATTTATAACCTGCTGTATGCATTTCGAATGGTAATCTTTGCTCTTCATCCAGTTCAAGGATGCTTGCATTGATTTCCTTGGTTGACAATACGCCATCGGGAGTATATTGTTGTTCTCTACGAGGTATATTCAGATAATACAGATCCTTTGTGGAGTCAACAATAGTACTCGCCTTAACATTACGCCTGTAGTTATTTATAAAAGTGTTTTTCATGATAGTATATGTCCATGCTTTCAAATTGGTATTGTCAGCAAATTTATCTCTGTTGGTCAGGGCTTTCAGGTAAGTATCCTGAATGAGATCGTCAGCTTCTTCAGCATTTGAAGTAAGAGTATTTGCAAAAAATTTCAGGCTGTTGTGTAAGCTGATTAGTTGATTGTTGAATTCAATTGCTGTCATAATGGCTTATGTTTAATGATTACTTTGTTTAAATTGAATCGCTGCAAAGTTAAACACAAAAATGACTAAAACAACAAAATTAATTGTTAAAAATATGTTAAATTCTGTAATATATTGAAAATCAAATACATAAAAAAGAGCGGTTTATTTGAATAAATTATAAATCGTTTAAAAGATATAATGATATATTAAACATGATGTATGTAGAAACCTCTATATATTTCTGTTTATTAATGGGTTATGATCACTTAAACAAAATTTAACCGAAATAAAGACGCAATCTTACATCATGTTTATGTAAGACAGATAGTTTAGGTGTTAAATTATGGTTAAATCTTTTGAATCACTGATCTTATACTGAAAATACGGCTAATTTTTGCCGTTTACAATGTTGTAAAGATCATCCGGACATTCCAGAATTGAAATATTTGAAGGCAGATCTATAGTATGCTCCCTGGTTTGTAAACCAGATATCAGCACAGTCTGCTTACTGAAATCGTTGGCAAAAGTTGAAATCAATGATTCGTATTGCTCCGGATTCAAGGCAGTTGTAAGCACTGTGAGAATATAATCAGGCTGTTGTGTTTTTGTGAATAGTCTGAGGTTATCAACTGGCAGCGATTGACCCAGATAAATAACTTTATGACCCATTTTTTTCAGATTATACCAGTAAAAAAGCAGACTTAGTTCATGAAATTCGCCGGCAGGAAGAAACAGTAAAAACTTTTTCGCATCTTTTACAGGGGTTTCCATTAAGCCATCAATAGCCGCAATCATTTTTCGTCTGATCAGGTTCACAATAAAATGTTCCTGTGCCGGAGTAATAGTGCCAACAAGCCATAATATCCCTATTCGTTCAAGGAATGGATATATCACATTGGTAACAGTTTGCTCAAAATTTGATTTTATCAGTGCGCTGGTAAGTACTTTTTCAAATTTATCCTCATTAAACTCCATCATAGCAACAATCATCTGCTCAATAATCATATTATGGCTTGATGTGTTTTCAGTGATATCAATGACCTTCTGATTCAGTTCTTCCTGCGACATTGTTACAATATTCGATATCCGCAGTCCGTAACGATTGAGTAGCGAAATATTCATCAGGCGCTTAAGGTCATCATCAGTATAGCATCGGATATTGGTAGCAGTACGTTTTGGGTTAAATACCTTATAACGCTTCTCCCATATTCTGATAGTATGAGCTTTAATACCAGTAATTTTTTCCAAATCAGTTATGGAATAACTTACCATTGATGTAATAATAATTTTGGTTGTTAACTACCTGCTAAAGGTGATTTAAAACAAAGAGCAAATTGAATTACTAAGTGTTTTCTGTGAACTGATAGGTAAACAACATACTTGAAAAAAAGTTTAAAACGTTGCTTTTATTCCAATCATAATCCAAGGTTCAGAATTTTTCCTGAACCATAGCCGTTCCGGTATAATGATAATTGCCTACAGCTTAAGTATAATTAGGCTGCAAAGGCTTTAACGGGTGATAAGTTACAATACGAAAAAGTAATCAGAACAAAGAAGAAACAATTTTAATACTGTTTCAGTAGTTCGTGCATCTTTTCAAAAGCAGCTTCTATGCCTGCCGGATTTTTTCCACCGGCTGTAGCAAAGAATGCTTGTCCGCCTCCGCCACCCTGAATTTCTTTAGCAAGCTCACGGATAATTTTTGCAGCATCAAGTTTTGCGTTCTCAACCAGGTCGTTGCTGATAAAAAGACTTAAGTTTGCTTTACCGTCACTGATTGAGCCAAGTAAGATAACAAGCTGTTTTTCAGTTTCTTTGAGATTAAATGCAAGATCTTTGATAGCGTTACTGTCGAGTGTGGTGATTTTTGCCAGATATCTTATTTCTCCAACTTTTTTAACTTCAGCGAGGATTTTTTCTTTTTCGGCTTTTGCCAGAAGTGCATTCTTTTCTGCTATTTGTTTTTGCAGATTATTGTTTTGCTCAATAATATTTTTCAGTCCTTTCAAAGGGTCGGCAGGAGTTTTAACCAGTTCGGTCATTTGAGCAAGAAGTTCAAGTTTTTTCTCAATGTATTCATCAGCTTTTCTGGATGTAACTGCTTCAATGCGTCTTATTCCTGCTGCTATTGCACCTTCTGAAACTATCTTGAACATACCGATATGTCCTGTAGCATTTACATGGGTGCCTCCGCAAAGCTCTATTGAATTGCCAAATGTAATTACGCGTACATTTTCGTCGTATTTATCACCAAAGAACATCAGCGCACCCATTCTTTTTGCATCAGAAAAGGGAATACTGCGTTTTTCGTCAATAATGATATTCTTTCTTATCTTATCATTTACAAAGGCTTCCACCTGTTTTATTTCTTCATTTGTCATTTTGCCGAAATGAGAGAAATCAAAACGTAAATAATCAGGACCAACAAATGAGCCTTTTTGCTCAACATGGGTTCCTAAAATCTTTCTTAATGCTTCGTGCATCAAGTGAGTAGCTGAATGGTTATTTGCTGTAAGCTGGCGCTTTTCAGTATTAACCGAGGCGGTAAAGAAGAAATCAGGTTTGTCAGGGAACTCTTGCAGGATATGAATTATCAGATTATTTTCTTTGCGTGTGTCTAAAACCTGATATTTAGTCTTATTTTGTTCAAGAAAACCTGTATCACCAACCTGACCGCCACTTTCAGGGTAAAATGGGGTTTTGTTTGTAACCACATGATAAAAATCCTTGCCTTTTGATTTTACTTTTCGATACCGCAACAAGGCTACTTTTGCTGAGGTTTCGTCCCATCCTGTAAAAAACGTTTCAGTTCCTGAATTCACAATGATCCAGTCGCCGGTATCAATTTCCGCATCCTTTCTCGATCTGTCCTTTTGTTTGTTAAGTTCGACTTCAAACTGAGGCATATCAACAGTCATACCCTTTTCTTTTGCCATGAGCTGGGTCAGATCAATAGGGAAACCATAGGTATCATAGAGTTCGAAAGCAAAAACGCCGTCAATAATGCTGGACTCTTTATGTTCGGTAACATAATGTTTAAAACGATTTATACCGGTTGCCAGGGTTCTAATAAAAGAGGTTTCTTCTTCATGTATCACTTTCGTAATGCTTTGCTGTTGCGATTTTAATTCATGAAAATAACCACCCATTTCTTTTACCAGCACGGGTACGAGTTCATGAATAAAAGGCTCTTTCTGATCAAGGTAGCTGTATCCATACCTGACAGCTCTGCGCAAAATTCTGCGAATGACGTAACCTGCTTTGTTATTTGATGGTAGTTGTCCGTCGGCGATAGCAAATGAAACAGCTCTTAAATGATCGGCAATTACCCGCATTGCAACATCAATTTCAGGTTTTTGACCATATCTGAAACCTGTATTTAGTTCAATCTGATGAATAATGGGCTGGAAAACATCAGTATCGTAATTTGATTGTTTATGCTGTATTGCCATACAAAGGCGTTCAAGTCCCATGCCTGTGTCAACATGCTGAGAAGGCAGAGTTACAAGTTTTCCGCTTGCCTGCCTGTTGAACTGTATGAACACCAGATTCCATATTTCAATAACCAGCGGATGATTGGCATTGATAAGTTCCGCACCCGGGATCAATGCCTTTTCTTCAGGATTGCGAAGGTCAATATGTATTTCAGAACATGGTCCGCAGGGACCGGTATCGCCCATTTCCCAGAAATTATCTTTTTTGCTTCCTTTCAGTATTCTTGACCCATCAATTATCTCATTCCAGTAGTTGTAAGCTACTTCATCCCAGGGAATACCATCGGTTTCATCTCCACCAAATACAGTAACATACAGATCTTCGGCGTTTAACTTGTAAACTGTGGTTAATAATTCCCAAGCCCATGCAATTGCCTCTTTTTTAAAATAATCACCAAAGGACCAGTTGCCGAGCATTTCAAACATTGTGTGATGGTATGTGTCGTGTCCGACTTCTTCAAGGTCGTTGTGTTTGCCTGAAACACGCAAACATTTCTGGGTATTGGCAATACGTGAGTGTAATATAGGTGTGTTCCCAAGGAAAATATCTTTAAACTGGTTCATACCGGCATTGGTAAACATTAACGTAGGATCGTCCTTGATAACCATTGGTGCCGATGGTACTAAATGATGTCCTTTGGATTCAAAAAAAGTCAAAAATCTATTCCTTATCTCTGATGCTTTCATACAATTTTTAATATTTCAGGTAATTTTGTTAATAAAACTAACATCTTAAAAAGCCGACAAAGTTAGTTTAATTATTATTTTTGCAAGTTGAAAAAAACCAATCCGGTAAATTTACCGGTTAAACGTTAATTAATTGTTTTTATTAAATGGCAAAGAACAGATTCCGTTTCAACAGCAAAACTCTTGAATTCGAGAAAGTTCTGGTTACCGCAAAAGAGCGTTTATTTAAATTTCTTTCTCATTTGATCACAGGCATTGTGTTTGCTGCTGTGGTAATTTTCCTTGCATATAATTTTCTGGAATCACCCAAAGAAAAGATGCAATATAGAGAAATTGAAAACCTTAGGCATAATTATAAGGTTCTGAACGACCGTCTTGATCAGTTGCAAATGGTAATAAGCGATCTTCAGGAAAGGGATGACAACATTTATCGTGTGATTTTTGAAGCAGAGCCTATTCCAGGCTCAGTAAGAAAAGCGGGTATTGGCGGTACTGACCGTTATGCAAGCCTTAGCGGGTTTTTGAATTCTGAGATAATGATAAGTACAACCCGCAGAGTTGATGAAATTACAAGGCAGTTGTATATTCAGTCAAAATCATTTGATGAGGTTTTTGAAATGGCTAAAAATAAAGAGAAACTTCTTGCTGCCCTGCCAGCCATTCAGCCTATCAGTAACCGCGATCTTCGCCGTATAGGCTCATATTTCGGTTATCGTACAGACCCATTTTATAAAATCGAAAAGTTTCATGAAGGAATTGATTTTTCTGCTCCTATCGGAACAGAAATTTATGCTACCGGAGATGGTGTTGTTACAAATGTTGAAAGAGGTGGAGTAGGATATGGAAACCAAATTGTAGTGGATCACGGTTTTAGCTACGAAACTTTATATGCCCATTTGTCAAAATTCAATGTGAGAAAAGGACAAAAGGTTAAACGTGGTGAAGTTATTGGATATGTTGGCAATACCGGAAAATCAACTTCGCCTCATCTGCATTATGAAGTCAGACGTAATGGTAAACCTGTTAATCCTATTCACTATTTTTATAATGACATAACCCCTGAAGAGTATGATCAGTTAATAGAGTGGTCATCAAGGCCGGGTCAAACAATGGATTAATACCAAAACGTATGGCAGGTTCAGGGAAAAAGATTGAAAAGATGTACTACTCAATCGGAGAAGTAGCCAGGCTTTTTAATGTGAATACCAGTTTAATTCGTTTTTGGGAAAATGAATTTGATATAATTAAACCCCATCGCAACAAAAAGGGTAATCGCCTTTTTACTCGTGCCGATGTTGATAATTTTCATATAATATATAATCTGGTCAAAGAAAGGGGCTTTACCCTTCAGGGTGCAAAAGACAAGCTTAAAAATAACCCTCAGGACTCACTTGATGAATTTGAACTGATAAAAACTCTTAAAAATGTTCGTGATTTTCTGGCTGAGATTAGAGAAGGGTTAGACAAAGAAGCAAAACTAATGTTGAAAAAGCCCTGATTTTCAGATTTCATCTTTTAGATAGTCAATCAATCGTCTTTGTTTTTTTGTTGGACGCCCTGAACCACGGTCACGGCGTTCGAAATTCATTTCGTTTATCAATTTCACTTTGTCGTATTCTTCCTGCGGTGTAAGATCGTTTGCAAATTGAGGTACTAATTTAGCACCTACCCTGTTTTTTATTGGTTCAAGAACCTCTACTGTTTTTGTAAGAGGCGATAGATTTATTACGATGATATCTCCGGCTTTAATTTCTCTTGAAGGTTTTACTGTAATCCCGCTTATTTTCACCTTACCTGCTCTGCATGCTTCAGATGCAAGACTTCGGGTCTTATATATTCTAATGGCCCATAACCATTTATCTATTCTGATAGTTTCGGGCATATATTTTTAGTTTTAATTAAAATGAGATATTGAATTTCCAATTTTAACCATTAAAACCCTTTGTTTGAAATTGTTTATAATAAAACAAGTTGTTATTTATCTATTTATCTCTGAAATACAGCTCAATAGGAACTCCTGAAAAGTCGAACATTTTTCTTAACTGATTTTCGACAAATCGTTTATAAGGTTCTTTTACATATTGAGGCAGATTGCAAAAGAAAACAAAAGCGGGGAACGGGGTTTTAAGCTGGGTGATATATTTTATTTTCACAACTTTTCCTTTGGTAACAGGTGGTGGAGTATTATGGATGACCGGTAGCAGAAGTTCATTTAATTTAGAAGTTGTTATTTTTTGTCGGCGATTTTCATAAACCTTATGAGCCAGTTCAATTGTTTTATGTATTCTTTGTTTGTTTAGTACTGAAGTAAAAACAATAGGAACATCGGAAAACGGAGAGATTTTTTGCCGGATCAAAGCTTCAAATTCTTTATGTGTATTTGATGATTTAACAATCAGATCCCATTTATTTACGACAATTATAATGCCTTTATGATTTTTCTGAGCCAACGAAAAAATATTGGTATCTTGCGATTCAAAGCCTTGTTCTGCATCCACCATCAATAAACATACATCACTGTTTTCGATGGTTCTAATGCTGCGCATCACAGAGTAAAACTCAATATTCTCTGAAACTCTGCTTTTTTTTCTTACCCCTGCCGTGTCAACCAGAAAATAATCAAATCCATAACCTTTATATCTGGTGTATACCGAGTCGCGGGTAGTGCCGGGGATGGGAGTAACAATATTTTGTTCTTTACCAAGCAAGGCATTCACCAGTGATGATTTTCCAACGTTAGGTCTGCCAATTACTGCAATTTTTGGAATATCCGGAATGTCTTCAATTACAGGTGATTTAAATTCTTTAACTATAGCGTCAAGTAGTTCGCCGGTTCCGCTACCATTCATTGCCGAAATAGGGAAAATCTGGTCTATCCCAAGAGAATAAAACTCACTTGCTTCGTGATAATGTTCTGAGCTGTCAGCTTTATTGGCAGCAACGAATGTCTTTTTTTCTGAACGCCGGAGCAATTCAGAAATGTCCTGATCCATACCCATAAGACCTTCGCGTGCGTCAACCATAAAAAGTATGATATCAGCTTCTTCAAGAGCCAATTCAACCTGGCGGCGTATCTCGCTTTCAAAAATATCATCTGAACCAATAACATACCCACCAGTGTCAATAATTGAAAATTCCACACCATTCCAGTCAGACCGACCATAATGGCGATCACGAGTTACTCCCGAAGTAGGGTCAACAATTGCCTGGCGCATACCTGTAAGGCGATTGAACAAGGTGGATTTTCCTACGTTGGGTCTGCCGACTATAGCAAGGATATTGCTCATAAAATCAATAATTTCGGGGCAAAGTTAGGCATTTTTGAAAATAAGGAAATCAACGTGCATTTGTAACACAGATATAATTGCTATGTATTTGCTTGCTAATTGATTTATAATGTGATGTTTATAATGTTCCTCATTGATTTGTTTGAAATTCTTTGACAATATTATCAGTTAGCCTGCTGGCTCCTATTCTGAAATAATGGTTATTAAGCCACGATTTTCCGAGGATACGTTCAACCAGATTAGCATATAAAATAGCCTGATCAGGTTCTGATATTCCTCCTGCCGGTTTGATCCCAATCATTTTTCCTGTTTTCAAATAATGTTCTTTAATGGTTTCAAGCATAACTACAACAGCTTCAGGAGTAGCAGCAGGTTTAATTTTACCGGTGGAGCTTTTAATGAAATCAGCGCCTGCTTCAATGGCAAGATTACTTGCTTTTCTGATATTTTCATTAGAACCCAGCTCGCCGGTTTCCAGAATGACCTTTAAATGCGCAGTTCCACAGACTTTCTTTGTCAACTCAATTTCTTTGGTAATATAATCGTAATCACCCTGCAGAAATTTACCACGAGAAATAACCATGTCAATTTCCTGAGCGCCCTCATCAACTGCAAATTTTACTTCATCAAGCCTGATGTTCAGTGGCGATTGCCCTGCAGGAAAGGCTCCGGCAACGCAGGCGGTTTTTATATTGCTGTTTTCCAGATTTTTGCGAACCAGACGAGCAAAAACAGGATAAACGCAAACAGCAGCCACATTGGGCAAATCAAAATTGTTAAAACTTTTGGCTTTCTTGCAGAAATCAATAACTTTTTCATCATGATCGCTGCCTTCAAGGGTTGTTAGGTCGAGGCAGGAGAGGATCAGCTTCAGGCTTTCAGTACGCGACAATCCAGTGATATGAGGTAGTTCACATTCTTTGATAGTTTTATTTATTAGTTCGGGGTTTGAAAAATAATTCATGGTTGAAATTTTATAAATATCCGTATCGTCTAAGCATTTCGGGTTTATTTCGCCAATCTTTGCTGACTTTAACTGTTAGTTCCAGATATACCTTCTTGTCAATAAATACCTCAATATCTTGTCTGGCTTCTATTCCCACTTTCTTGATTGCCCTGCCCTGATGCCCAAGAATGATAGCTTTTTGAGTTTCACGTTCAACAAAGATAAGGGCATGAATGCGATCAATATTTTCATCTTCTTTATAACTGTCAACAATAACCGTTGTAGAATATGGGATCTCTTTTTTATAGTTCATAAAAATTTTTTCCCTGATGATTTCTGCAACTATAAACCGAATGGTACGATCAGTTAATTCTTCTTTAGGAAAAAATGCAGGAGCTTCGGGAAGCATATCGAGTATGATTTGCATTAGTTTTCCAAGATTCAAACCCTGCAATGCCGATACTAAAATAACGGTAGCTTTGGGAATGGCATTACTCCAAACTTCTTCGGCAAGCAATAACTCATCATCCTTAGCGAGATCGGCTTTATTTATAACTACTATTACCGGAATATCAATATTATTAAGAATTTCAATAACATCTGATGATTCCGGCTTTTCAGTTAACTCAGTCATAAATAGCACTATATCAGCATCTTCAAGCGATTCATTTACCGCACTCATCATAAATTCATGCAATTTATAATGTGATTGTAATAGCCCGGGGGTATCAGAAAAGACTATCTGGAAATCTTCATCACTGATAATTCCACGAATCCGGTGGCGGGTAGTCTGAGCTTTTGGAGTTATTATTGAGAGCCTTTCGCCTACTATTGCGTTCATTAGAGTGGATTTTCCCACGTTTGGTTTTCCAACAATACTAACAAATCCTGCTTTATGTGTCATTTTATTGCAAAAAAATTTGGTTAGCAAAGAAACAAAAATTACCTTTGCAGTCCGTTTTATAAAAAACTAACAAAAGTAACAATATATTGCGGGGTGGAGCAGAGGTAGCTCGTTGGGCTCATAACCCAAAGGCCGTAGGTTCGAATCCTGCCCCCGCTACTAAAAGAGCCTGAATGTCGTACGATATTCAGGCTCTTGTGTTTTAGCCACTTGATGATAATCCTTGTTAGCGCTAACTTAGGCAATGATTTGTTTTGTAGACTGTATAAAAATTATTGCATACAATATAGAGCGATAGCCGAAAACGATAAAGAAAAGCCTGAAAGCGAATACCTATATCTGTCCTAATAATATTAAGTGAATGTTTTATGAGCATGATCTGAAATTCAGCATAAAAAAATTACAATAAAAAATAATGTATTCGAAAGTAATATCTTATTTTTGCCCAAAGCACAGAATATTTGCGATGTGAAGATCTTGTAGCAACATAGTATCATACATATTACACACATTAAGCAAAAGGTCAGATGACTGTTTACAAAGCCTGATTGAGCGCTTGGCGGATAAAATGAGAAACAAAAATGAACAAGACAAAACATACAATTATAAACGGAGACAGTCGACAGATGAGTGAGCTAAAAGACGAAAGTGTTCATTTAATTACGACTTCGCCACCATATTGGCAACTAAAAGATTACGGAACTGAAAATCAAATTGGGTTTCACGATGACTATGAAACATATATCAACCATTTAAATATAACCTGGCAAGAATGTTTACGAGTTTTACACAAAGGCTGTCGTCTTTGTATTAATATCGGAGACCAATTTGCTCGTTCGACTTATTACGGCCGTTACAAAATTATTCCGATTCATACAGAAATTATTAAGTTTTGCGAAATGATTGGCTTCGATTTTATGGGACAAATTATTTGGCAAAAAGCTACTACGATGAATACATCGGGTGGTGCAAGCATTATGGGAAGCTACCCCAATCCGAGAAATGGGATTGTAAAATTGGATTTTGAATATATTTTATTATTCAAAAAACAAGGAAACGCACCAAAACCAACAAAAGAGCAAAAGGAAAATTCCACAATGACTAACGAAGAATGGAACACCTATTTCAATGGTCATTGGTATTTTTCGGGAGCAAAACAAGATAAGCATTTGGCAATGTTCCCCGAAGAATTACCACATCGTTTGATTAAAATGTTCTCATTTCCGGGAGAAACTGTTTTAGACCCTTTTATGGGAAGCGGAACAACAGCATTGGCGGCTAGAAATTTGAACAGAAATTCTATCGGTTATGAAATTAATCCTGATTTTATTCCGATTATAAAAGAGAAAATCGGAACAGATGATGCTTTCACAAAAGTAGAAACCGAAATCATAAAGCAACCTAAATTAAAAATCAATTTTGAAAAACGAATAAAGGAGTTACCGTATCAATTTGTGGACACGCATAAGTTGGACAAGAAAATTGACGTTAAGAAAATTCAATACGGTTCCAAAATTGATGCAAACAGCACAGGAAAACGGGAAGAGTTTTTCTCTGTAAAAGAAATCATCAGTCCCGAATTGGTTCGACTAAATAATGAGTTAACCATTCGATTGATTGGCATTAAACAAAACCCGCAAATCAAAGAAAAAGCAACAGAGTATTTAATTAATAAACTTCGTGGGAAAAAGGTGTTTTTGAAATACGATGAGGTAAAACACGATAAGGAAAATAATTTAATGGCTTATCTATATCTTGAAAACAAAACTTTCATAAATGCTCACTTATTGAAAGAAAATTTAGCATTGGTAGATAATTCCATTGACTTTAAGTATAAAACAAAATTTAACACATTTATCAATGGTTAAAGATTATTGTACTAAAACCGAAGGTGAAGGATTCAAATTCAAACACGAAACTCTTTTGAATTATGCTTTAAACCGTTGGGGATTAAATAAAGCTTATAGTGTTGGTGCATTATCGGAGTTAATTCGAGATTGTGCCCCCAATGACTATCAAGAATGGGAAAATTTTTATTTTTCCAAAGCAACTCAGAAAAAAAAGAATGGAATAAATATTAATAGGGAATACATTACTTCCTTAGGGCAAACACTATACATAAAATTATCAGAAGTAGTTCAAAGTGAATTGGCTTCCATAACAGAAGAAGAATGTATAGATTATGCTTATAATCTAGTTCTCCGAAGAACTTATGATGGATATAGAACTGAAATAGAAACTATTTACGGTCAATTGGAAGGTGCTATTGGAATGAAGATTGAATCAGCACCTGACAATTGGGACAGAACTTATAGTGTGGATTTTTTTATTCAAGTTGGAGAAAAGTACATTGGTATTCAGATTAAACCAATTGAATCAGGACAAGCATTAAACCAATATCAATGGATTGAAATGCACAGGCTGAATCACGAAAAGTTTGAAAAATATTTTGGAGGAAAAGTATTCTTTGTTTATTCCACAAAAATAGGGGGGAAAAAGAGAATATATAATGTGGAAGTTATTAAACAAATTAAAACCGAAATAGAAAGACTAAAAAATTAACGATCTTTGTATAACAAGGGTTTGGCGTTGGTGAACTGATGCTCAAACGTGAATGTTCCTGCGGACCTTTTCGCCAGAACACCAATCCCTGAACTATTGTAAGCAATTGGAGAAAGACTCCAAATCAAAAATTTAACTATATTTAAAAGAAAAACATTATGGCACATAAAATTTATCAGATTCAAATAGCCTTGAAAGGATTTAAGCCCAAAATTTGGAGGAGATTATTGATTTCCTCAGATTTATTGTTATCGGATTTTCATAAAATAATTCAAACAACAATGGGATGGACAAATTCTCATTTACACCAATTTATAAAAAATGGGATATTTTATACAGAGAGAATGGTTGATGATGACACATGGGGGGAAATGAACGACGTGGATTACAAAGAAATAAAAATATCTGATTTGTTGAAATCAGAAAATGAGAAAATTATTTACGAGTATGATTTTGGAGATGGATGGGAACACGATATTATTTTAGAAAAGATCCTTCCCGTTGACGGCAAAATAAACTATCCAATCTGTGTGAAAGGTAAGATGAATTGTCCACCTGAAGATTGCGGGGGAATTTGGGGCTACTCAGATTTGCTTGATATTTTAAAGAATCCTGACGATGCTGAATATGAAAGTTACATCGAATGGTTGGGTGGAAAATTTGATCCGGAGTATTTTGATAAAGATGAAGTAAACGCATTATTGAATGAAAAGGATTACGGCTGCTTTGAGTTATAAATCAATACAATACTACTGCTTAGAACATGCCGGTGTATGTAATTACCGTCTTTTGCTGGCATTCAGCATTATCACTCTATGTATTGTCAGTGTTAATACGATAAAACATTACTCTTGCCCAGCAACTACACATACCTCTGACCGTTGTAAGCAAGACGAAAATAAACGACACAGCATATGGATACTAACGATTTATCACGGGAAACACATAATGCAATTATTGATACAGCAGAGATATTTCATCATGATTTAATGTTGCAATTTGGTGTATTAGCTGATCATTGCAATACAGACAATGAATATCTTGATGAATCTTAATTACTGATTAAAGAATGGTTGACAGATTGGGAATTAGAAGAAGCAATAATGGAAATTTTTTTTGATGACCCACCGCGAAAACAGGACTTTAAAAAGGTACTTGGTAAAATATTGACAAACATTGGGAAAGTGAGAAAGATACCAATTGAACAACGTAAGTTTGACCTATGGTAACCTGATAGATTTATGGATATATCAGAGCAATACAAGGATTTGACAATAAAGATTACAGAGAATCTTCCTTTAAAAGCTTTTCCGACACGAGAGTTAGTGCAGATTTTTCGTATAAATGGACACCCAATTACTTTAAAAACAGAGTTGACTATTACGAGTGTTCATAATAGTGGGGATATTTCCGGAATAATGTGTGTTGTTGAAATAGTTGATGGATATAGGATGGCTTGTGCTTTGACTCATCTGATTTTTTCAAAGGCTGTTAAACTATATTCTGAGATTTCTGATTATCAAAAGAAACGAAAAAAAAGAATATAATACCGGATGGCAAAATATAACAGACCAATTATACCGGATGGAAAAATATAACAGACCAATTGTCGCTTCGCTCAATTGTTCTGAATATTTTAACCACCGGCATTAACGATTGTAATTTACAAAACAGCTTGGACTATTTTGTAAATTCAATTCGTATAATCGTTCAGAACGATGATTTCAATAAATTTGCAATGTGAAAATCTTGCATCAACATATTATCATACATATTACACCCATTAAGCGAAAGGACAGTTTACCGTTTACAAAGCCCGATTGATTGTTTGGCAGATAAAATGAGAAACAGAAATAAAGAAGACAAAACAAGCAAAAAGTGATAACTTTGTGGGGAAATTTATTAGTTAGCCAACATAATAATCATAACAAACTGATGCCCTGAATGAACATATTGTTAAACGAAAAATTCAAAATTATGAGAAAAAGACTACAATCATTACTAGTCTTGTTTTCTGTGCTTGCATTTTTAGTAATAAACCCGGCAAAAGCACAGCAATACATGCGCATAAACCAAAGTGATGGTACTGTTTTTGAAGTTGCCATTGCCGATATTCAAAAGCTGACTTTCGACCTTACTACGGGAATTCAGCAGTACCCTGAGCTTGTAAAGCAACTGCTAAAACTCAAAGTCTTTCCCAATCCGGGCAAAGAGCATGTGGTGCTTGATTATTCCCTGCAAGAAAAAGGAAATGTGAACATTGAAATTTATAGCATGCAAGGCTTGCTTGTTGAAAGAATAAAACAGGGTTTACAATACTCCGGAGACTACAATTATCGTATTAATACAAATCATCTGGCTGCCGGGACCTATATCTGCCGTGTGCAGCAAAACAACGAATCAGTAACTCAGAAAATAATCATAAAACATTAAAAACCAAAAACTATGAAAAATACATTATTTACTCTGTTCATTATTGCTATTGCAATAACAGGGCTGCATGCCCAGGATTTGCAAATTCACAAAACAGACGGAAGCATCATAACCATTCCTCTGAGTTCAATTGATAGCATAACATTTGCCAATGGTGGCACAGGTGGACAAGGGCAACCCTGCCCCGGCACACCCACCGTTACCGACATTGACGGTAACGTTTATAATACCGTGCTTATCGGCGACCAGTGCTGGATGAAAGAGAACCTGAAAACCACTCAATACCGCAACGGAACTCCCATTGAATATCCTGGTACAAACAACGATGCCTGGTACAACAACACAACCGGCGCTTATGCCTGGTACGATAATGATATATCATGGAAAGAAAAATATGGAGCCTTGTATAACTGGCATGCAGTAAATAATACAAACGATCTTTGCCCCGAAGGCTGGCATGTGCCAAGCGATGAAGAGTGGACACAATTGGTTGATTACATGGTTTTACAGGGTTTTCCTAACGAAAATATAGCCAATGGTGCCGGCAATGCTCTAAAATCCTGCCGGCAGGTAAACTCTCCCCTGGGTGGAGATTGTGGCACATCTGAACATCCGCGATGGAATGAATATCCTAACTTTTACGGTTTTGATGAGTTTAGCTTTTCGGCGCTTCCGGGCGGTTACCGTGGTTACTATGGTTATTTCTTCGGCATTGGTGCCTGCGCTGCCTGGTGGAGTTCTACTGAGATTTCGTCGACGTATGCATGGGCCCGAAGTATAGAACATTGGGGCGACGTAAATCGCAATTACAACTTCAATAAGAAAGACGGTGTAAGCATGCGGTGCCTTAGGGATTAGATTATACCGAATGGAAAAATATAACAGACCAATTATACCGGATGGAAAAATATAACAGACCAATTATCGCTCCGCTCAATTGTTCTGAATATTTTAACCACCGGCATTAACGATTGTAATTTACAAAACAGCTTGGACTATTTTGTAAATACAATTCATATAATCGCTCCGCTCAATTGTTCTGAATATTTTAACCACCGGCATTAACGATTGTAATTTACAAAACAGCTTGGGCTATTTTGTAAATACAATTCATATAATCGCTCTGCACGATGGTTTTATATATTTAAGCCATCGGCAAAACAGTTTGGGCACTTGATAGGCAGGAGTTGCGAAATGCCCCACGTTTCATATACGTTACAGTTGTGCTATATGCAATAATAAATATCAAGACTCGAATAATAAGGAAGTATAAGCTATTAAAAGGAGGCAATAAATGGGAAAAAAAATAACGAAATCCGGGATAAGGACTTTCTTTGCACCGATTATTTGGATAATCATAACAGGTTTAGTATTCTTTCTTGCTTCCGGAGAAATCAACAATTTAAGAGTATGGATTTATATTGGTGTATATATTGTTGGTGGTCTAATCATAGGTGTGATTCTCATAAAAAAATCGCCAAAACTCTTAAATGAAAGGGGGGAGAAGCAAGAAGGTACAAAACAATTTGATAAGTGTATTCTCCTAACTTACTTTTTATTTGCTATTATAATAACTCCACTTATTGCCGGAATTGATATGAGATTAAACCTTTCTGATGCAATGCCTTTCTACTATTTATATGTAGGTATTATGCTGTACATCGTTTCAGCAATATTTTCTACATGGCCAATGCTTCACAATCCTTTCTTTGAAGGTGTCGTTCGTATTCAAAAAGATAAAAACCATTATGTAATAAAGACGGGACCATATAAAATAGTGCGCCACCCAGGATACCTTGGAATGCTTTCAGGTTCGATAGCATTACCTTTGGCAATAGGCTCCATACTTGCATTTATTCCTCTGATTATTATGATTTTGTTAATTGTTATCAGAACATACTATGAGGATACTACTTTGCAAAAAGAATTGATCGGATACTCTGAATATTGCAAAGAAGTTAAAGATAGATTAATTCCTTTCATTTGGTAAATCAGTTAAGCCGTGAATGGTTTTAATAATAAAAAGATAGCAATAATGCACGAAAGCACAACATCGGTTTTGCGAAATGGCGATTGAAGTGCTTCATATGACAATTATATGCAAGGTCCAATCCCGTACGTACGGGATGCTAAAATCCGCCAATAGGCAAAGCCACGGAACTTTAGCCACAATGTAAAAAAAATACCGGCATATTGGTAATCGTACCATAATTTGTATTTTGGGGACAATTTAAAAGACTATGGGACAAAACACACCACATCATCAATTGGAAAAACTTCCACCTCTGAGAGAAAAAGTGGAAACTATTGAAATTCCTAGATACCTCCAAAGGCTTTTAAAGGATATTTGAAGAATTGAAAATTTGAACAACATCAAAATAATATGGTGGGATTGGTTTGAGGCAAGTTCAGCAATTGGTCTTAAAAAAATCATTGAATCGTCCGAAAACGAATTTTATCTTAATAATAAATTCTTTTTTAAAAAATTATTAGAATGTCAGAAATCAACAATTTAAAAGAACAAATAAAAAATTTAGTTAATGATGGATATTCCGGTGATGCTGACCCCTCTCATTCGGGATCAGTTTTTTGGGGCTAAGCCTGTGACAAAGAGCAACGAGAGAACAAAATAATTTCTTTTTTCTAAATTCTCCTTTGAGATCAATTCTTATAGCCTGGTTAAGAATTCTATACAAAAAGCGGAAATTCTTCCATCATGGTATTTACTCTTTTTCGAACGGCAGCAATTACAGTTTCATTTTCGATATTGGAAATGATCTCGTCAATCATATCCACTATTGCTTCCATATGATTTTCTTTTAATCCGCGGGTAGTTATTGCAGGTGTTCCAAGACGTATTCCGGAAGTTTGAAATGGTGAGCGGCTATCAAAAGGAACCATATTCTTATTTATGGTGATACTTGCTTGTTCAAGAGTGTTTTCTACAAGTTTTCCGGTAATATTCGGAAATTTGGAGCGCAGGTCAATAAGCATAAGATGGTTGTCGGTGCCTTCTGAGACCACATGATAACCCCTGTTAATGAATGCTTTTGCCATTGCCTTTGCATTTTTCTTTATCTTTATTGCATATTCCATAAAATCATCGCTGAGAGCTTCATGATATGCAACAGCCTTAGCCGCAATTGTGTGCTCATGTGGTCCACCCTGAACACCCGGAAAAACAGCAGAATCGAGCAGAGCTGACATCTTTTTCAACTCACCTTTGGGAGTTTTTATACCCCAGGGATTTTCAAAATCCTTACCCATCATTATCATTCCACCACGAGGTCCGCGCAATGTTTTATGAGTGGTAGTGGTTACGACATGGCAATGAATGAGAGGATCGTTAAGCAAACCTTTGGCAATCAGACCTGCAGGATGGGCTATATCAGCCATAAGAATAGCTCCGATCTGGTCAGCAATTTCACGCATACGTTTATAATCCCAGTCACGGCTGTAAGCTGATGCACCGGCAATGATCAGTTTTGGTTTCTGCTGCATAGCTATTTTTTCCATTTGATTGTAATCAATTGTGCCGGTATCGCGCTTAACCATGTAAGCAACAGGATTGTATATGATTCCTGAAGAATTTACCGGTGATCCGTGGGTAAGATGTCCGCCATGCGATAATTCAAGTCCAAGGAATGTATCGCCGGGTTTGAGAACAGTCATTAACACCGCCATATTTGCCTGAGCACCGGAATGAGGTTGAACATTGACCCATTCTGCATCAAACAATGCTTTTGCGCGATCAATTGCCAATAGTTCAACTTCATCAACTATCATACAGCCTCCATAATATCTGCGTCCGGGATATCCTTCGGCATATTTATTTGTCAGAACCGAACCCATGGCTTTCAGAACCTGACTACTTACAAAATTTTCTGATGCAATTAATTCAAGTCCATGCATTTGCCGATCGTATTCCTGCTCAATCAAATCGAAAGTTTGTCTGTCTTTTTTCATGATTATTGAAATTAAATATTTGCTATAATTTGAAATTCAAAGAGTTACACTTATGGAGGGTTTAGTTTTAAAATACTCTCCACTAAATGTTCATAAATCAAACAAGTATAAACGAATTTTGGTTTTATACAGTATTCTAAAATTATTATTTATACCGATTGAAAATATAATAGTCCAATTATACCGGATGGCAAAATATAACAGACCAATTATACCGGATGGCAAAATA
>CAZJZG010000032.1:0-35410 GCA_964550455.1 uncultured Bacteroidales bacterium
TAAGTGGTATACTTTTCAACGGGAAGGTGGTATAGTTTTCAATTAATATATACACTCGTCAAAATAGGATTTCAAATAATCTGATGTGACAACTTTACTTTGTGGTTGACAGATGCGCGATACAACCAAATGCTTTAGAACATCTTCGTTTATTTTATCAAAACCAATATTTTGATAAACAGGATTTAAGATCAACTGGGTACTATTGATCAATATGTGCTCAATTTTATTTAAAAGCCCTTCTACAACGAGCTTTTCTTCTTCTTGGCGAACTTGATCTAAGAACATATCTCGTTTAACTGTCTGCTCTGAGACCCATCTTTTACCTTGTTTATAGAAATCATCTATTTCGATAGGGTCAGAACTCACACCAATGGTTTTGAGATAATGAATCTTGCCGTTGCGTTTTTCGACCACAACAACGCTTGTGCTACCTGATCTATTTGGCTTTTTGCGTACATACATGTTGCAAATTTAGATGACTTTTGTTTGCGACACCCAAAAAGATGTCGCAGAAATGATAAAGCGCTAATAATCAGTCATTTGTAAATGGTATGAAAAATAAGTGATAAAGCCAGGATAATATTCTTTTTCGTGGGCTGGCAGAAAATGGCTTTTTGATAATGCTGAAAGGTGGACTTGTGGGTAGGGCATAGCAAAATGTGCTACTTCGTATTTATTTCTTTCTCAGGTCACAGGTGATTCCAATTCTTATCCCGGTTTCCAGTATCCTTTGATGATACTTTGTGTCAGAAAAAGGGATGAGGGAATGAAGTTTTGTATAGGGATTTCCAAAGACCGATATCCCATTTTTAAAGTCATATTTCACTGAAATGCCTAAGAGCGCACCAATGCCGGTCTGATTGTCAACTGGGCTGCTTGTTGAAATATCAATATCAACGAACAGTCCGCCGTTTATAAAGAAGTATTTCAGGAAGTTGGCTCTTAATGTTAATGGGATATTAAGCAGTGAAAAATGTGCTTTTTGCGGAGTGTCATCAAAGCCGGGAGGCAGATTGGGTTTAATAATGATATTGTGTTTTGAGTATTCCAATCCCGTTTCAGCTTCCAGCCAGCCGTTTACCGGATGCAGATAAATGCCACCAACGGTAAAGAAATGATCACCGGAATAACTTGCTGCTCCGTCTAATTCACTGAACCTGAACACCTCATTGTTTCCAAAAGAAGAAAAAGAAATCCCTATTTTACCTGTTACATTTTCCTGAGCAACAATGAAACCCTGACAGATAAACAGAACAGATAAAGTAAGAAATATTGCCCTTTTCATTATGTTTTGGTTTTATGAGTTTTTGTAAATATAAAGTGCGATATTCAGGATGTTTAACCTAGGCAGGGGTTTTTTACCACTGACTTTTAAAGGCAAAACCGAGCTTCAAATTTATGAAAAATATTTAAATGTGCAGGTGATTTTCTGTTAGTGTTCAAACTGCTTGTTAAATCCCGCACTGTTTATTGATATTCTATACCAGTTTCAGGATATTTTTCCTGAATAGTACTACTGCTATGGCATTTAATATTCCTCCAATTAAAAAAAGTATAAGGATTCTAATGAGAAAGACCGGATCAGTTACAGACAGGTTTCTCCAGAAAACATCGAAAAATGCTTGTATGCTCCAGTAGTTCACAGATATTGCGGCTAACTTCTGCATAAAAGCAGGCATGAAAAACAGTGGCATCATGCTCCCCCCGATGGCACTCATTGCTAATATTATTAAAATAGAAAGTCCCTGTATCTGTTCTCTTTTCTTTGCAAAGGAAGCTATGAACACTCCAAAGGCAGAACATGCAAAAGAAGTAGCAATAATAGTTATGATCATTCCGGGTAATTGTGAGCCAATCTTCAGTCCAAAGGCAAGCCAGGCAAAGTGGAACATTATGAAAAGCTGTAAAATGGACATGATATTGGCAGAAATCATTTTGCCCAACAAGATGTTTCCGGGTTTTATCGGGCTGTATATTAAACGTTTAAGTGTGCCTTCCTTTTTTTCATCCAGTAATCCCAATCCAATACCAACAACTGAAAATAAAAGCATCATCACAGAAGTCCCGGCTACTGCCTGAACTAATCCTATCCTGTTGCCATTTTTTGCTTTTATTATTTTGGTCATTTTCATATCTTCTCCATAAAAACCGAATGAAGGATTTTTCATTTTATCATTACTCTGGCTACTTTCAGCAATGCTTTTGGCAATAACGTCATAAAGGTTGTCTAACTGGTTCTGAATTGATTGCTGAGTTTGCAGATCTTCGGTTCCTGTCATTTTGACAAATCTTTTCCCTATCACATTTTTTGAACCTTTCAGACGGAATGGCAACATCGAGATAGTTGGAATAAGGGATTGTTGTATTAGTCCGATTTCAATTTCTCTGGCTTCATCATATTTTAATTCCAGAGGCAATACATTACCTGCCATCAAAGAATCTGAAAAACCTTTGTGAATGATCAGCACACTACTTGCTTCACCTGTTTTTATGGCATTTTCTGCATCTTCAAGGTCCTTTAATTTAATTTGTATTGACTTTAAGGAATCAAGCTGTTCAATAGCTTCTTTGGATTCTGTTGTGTTGTCCAGGTCACTGACCTGCAGAATGATTTTATTGCTTTTATTCCCTTTTCCAACGCCGCCATATGCAAATGCGAACAAGGTAATAAGTGCAATGGGAACAGCAAACGCCATAAGCATTGAGCCTTTGTCGTTAAAGAAGAGTTTAAGATCTTTTATAACAATTTTAATCATACTATTAATCTCTTAATTGTTTTCCTGTTAAATTCAGAAAAATTGTTTCAACATTGGTTTTTAATATTTCGATATTGTTGAACTCCAGTCCTGCCTGATTGCAGAAAGACACCAGTTTGGGCAGTTCAGTTTTAGCATCAGAAGTATAGAAATGAACAATGTTCTCAGTTAGCTTTATATCGCTCCGGAAAGATTTCAGTTTTTTATAATTATCGTTGTTCATATCCGAAAAAGTAATGGAAATAATCTCTTTTACAGGGCTGTTTTTCTTCAGCTCTTCCAGTGTCCCCTCCGCAATAATTTCTCCGTTATCAATTATGCCTATCAGATCGCAAAGTCTTTCTGCTTCTTCCATATAATGAGTAGTATAGATGATCGTTATCCTTTCACGATGTAGTTTTTCAATGACCTCAAAAATTAAATTTCTGCTTTGCGGGTCTATTCCAACGGTTGGTTCGTCTAAAAACAGAATTTTAGGCTTGTGCAGCAAGGCTGCTGCTATATTTATCCTGCGTTTCATGCCACCGGAATAATTCTTAACCCTGTCGTTCTTTCTGTCTTCAAGCCCAAATAGTTGCAGTAATTCATTTGCTTTTTGTGATAATTCCTGTTTTGGAACATTATAAATCCCGCCCCAAAACATTAAATTTTCCAAAGCTGTAAGATCATTGTATAAAGCAATTTCCTGAGGCACGACACCTGTTATTCTTTTTATTGCGTTTGTATCCGTTCTTAAGTTGAGGTTTTCAATGAAAACTTCTCCGGAATCTGCATTTAGCAAGGAGCTTAAAATGGATATTGCGGTAGTTTTTCCTGCTCCGTTGGGTCCCAACAACCCATACAATTCCCCTTTTTTAATTGAAAAGTTAATTCCTTTAAGGACTTCTCTGTCTCCAAAGGATTTTTTTAAATTTTTTACCTCTATCATGTTTTCTGCAGGGTGTTTTTTTATTGAGTTTAACGTATGAATATTTGAAACGTTTGGCACTCCTAAGCATTTTATCCCAGATTACAACTGTTTCTAATACTGGATGTGCAGCCCGGATATATATAGCAGCAGCACATTACACAGCTTATTGGCAACTGTTGTTTATTCAACTATCAATATTCAATGTCCAAAGGTAATTCATTCGCAGATTCTATTAATATTTTTACGTCATTCAATCCTATTGCACCTTTGAAAATATTATTCTCTTTTATCATTTGGTTAATTCTTGCATGTAAATCAACAGAGTCAGTTTCTGATACTTTCTTCACTGTATCAACGCCTGAAGCATATAGCATCTGCGCGTAAGTCACTCCAACCCATTTTATTCTTGACAAATCAGCCAGTCTGGTTAATTCCATTATGTCCTGAGGATCAATTCCTAACGAATCTGCGAGTTTCTGTCTGTCGGATTTTCTCAGGACCTTGTCGTACAACTTCTCTGTATTTGTAATTCCGGCTTTTTCCAAATTATCAAATGTGTTTTTTGAAATCCCGGCAAAATCAGCAAGCTTGTTTGGCTTTGGCAGAGTGCTGTTTAATTCTCTGAGCAAAACAGTTAAATAATCTCCTGACAAGCTATCAACTTTTGATAGTTCTGCGAACTTGTCCTTTTTCCTGATTAACTCAATCAGTTCTTTGACATTTTTAATCCCAATACTCTTAAAATATCCGAATCGCTCATCCAATTTCTCTTTTAGGATCATCCTGCCCGGTGATAAATATGCTGATCTCAGCTTTATACGATAATCATCAATTGTAATTTTTTCCAGGTCAATATAATATCCCATGATTAATAACTTTGTTTGGTTTCTATTGGTTTTCGGTGGCATTATTACACTGACTGCTGGTGATTGTCGGTATGAAAAGTTGCTAAATACTGACGATTCTCCATCAACTTACACAGAAGTTGTAGCGGGCTAAAACCCTTGAATAACATACTACCCCAGAAATTTTTATACCATGTGTTTTACAGCAGTTTTTATTCATCTATTTCCAAAAGTTCTTTCACTAAGTCTTTATATTCAGGTCTTAAGCTAAAATTGTCCTTTTCCCAATGATACTTTGGATATTCATAATGAATGATTTGCCTCAAAAAATCCTTTTTTGTCTGACCGAGTTGGTTCGACATTAAAGCAATAAAATATCCGGCTTTATTTTCGTCTGTCGCTTCCCCAGCTTTTACAAATTCTTTTTTTAGTTGTTCTCTTGTTATTTTTTCTTTTTTGAGTAGAACTGGTAATAAAATAGTTTTTAGCCGTTTTGACGACCATTGTTTATTGCTGAAATAAATTTTAAGCAATTCTTTTAATCGCTCTGGATCGTATGTTCCAGGCTCGTCCGACATCGGAATTGTATATTTTTTCTTGTTCGATTTTTCCTTTTCAATCTCTTCTGGAATAATTACCGTTCTTGAAAGCAATTCGCTTCCTGAAGATGTTTTTACATAATTTAAGATAATTGCATTTATTCCAACATCATATTTTGAGGATAACCATTCAATCATTCTACTTAATGCTTCGTCAATTGAAAAGCCAACTAACAAAAGTCTTTGTGCTTTATTAATTACCAAATCGTCAAGCTCAATATTCTCAAAGTGGTCAGTGATATAATCTTCAAGTGAATTACCAGAAAAGGTTAAACAAATTTCATTTAGTTTCTCAATATCCCAATTTGCTACATCTGAGGCGTAATCTATTGCTTGGGCTAAAACATCCCTTGCCAACTTATCACGTTTTAATTCAACAATTACTAAATTTCCGCTATTGTCAATTCCCAAATAGTCAAGTGGTCCTGATTTTGTTCTAACTTGCTCTCCGAAAATCAAAATATTGTCTCCAAGAATTTTGGGATTTGTTTTTAGCCACTTTTCCAGATCGTCTTTTTCTTTACGTTCATTTTGGGCAAGCGTTGTGTTGATTTCTACCAATTCACCATCAATTATTTCCCAAGTTTTTATCTCTGTAGCCATAGTTGTCTGTATTTTTTAATCTATTACATTACTTCTTATTTAAGAACATTTGTAGTTTCCGGATTATAGGAGTTACCACAGTCACAGCAATAAATTGTTCTCTGTATAATCCTGCCAAAATTAAATACAATTTTTTTATTTATCAAAGTGGGGAGAGTTTTTTATTCCATTGAATTGATGATCTGTTATACTTAAAAGTACTTTAACACTCTTATGAAGTACTGTAAATCAATGAATTTGGTAAAACTATTCATCATGGATTTGTCTAATGATATCCAACTTTGCAATAATGACTTTCGCTTTCTATAGTATATTTCTTATTCTTAAAACATTCCTGAGTTCAGGAGTTTCTGTCTATAAAAAATAATTTCTTGGTTCTAAAAATTCTGAATAATATGCTCATAATATCAGATCCCTACTTTTTGAAAATAAAATAAACTGCAAGGATCAGAAAAGAAAATCCTATAGCATGATTTAATTTGAAGGTTTCGTTTTTGAAAACTAAAATAGTGAAGAAAGTAAACACAATCAGAGTTATAACTTCTTGTATGACTTTAAGTTGCCATAAATTAAATACTCCGCCATTTTCGTTAAAACCAATCCTGTTGGCAGGAACCTGAAATGAATATTCAAACAGGGCAATACCCCAGCTTATCAGAACTATATAGGGTAAGGGCAAATTGTTGAACCAGGTCATATCTTTGAATTTCAAATGACCATACCATGCAAAAGTCATAAAGATATTTGACAATATAAGCAATCCGATTGTGTAAAGACCTTTCATATATTTGTTGTGGGAATTTAAATTGTTTTTGCGCACCAAAAGTAGTGAATAAAGCTGACGAGTTGCATCTCCCGAAAATCAGAAATTTCGGTTGATTAGTGTAAAACATCCAGCAAACGGGGCTGAAGCCCATCCCTATTCCTTCTTTTTTATTCATTTGTTATTAAATCCTGTAAGCGTCTTCGCCCCTACGGGGCTATGAGCTCCTGGTGTTGAAACTCTCGATGCGACTTTTAAATACCCTAACACTTCGAGAACCTCAGTTTCAGGGTTTTGTGTTCCTATTCATGAAATTTTGTTTATGAATTGCCACCGGCTTTAGCCGGTGGTGAAAAAAGGGGTGACAACACATTATTGGCTTTAGCGCTCTCCTATATTATTCTATATATTTAAACCACCTGCAAAACAGTTTGGACTATTTTGTGAATACAAATCGTATACATAACTGCCTCGGATTCAGCCCTGTGTTTTTACTTTATATGAGGAGAATGATGATTTGGATCTACTGTCTCACGATATTTATGAAAGATGACCTTATAATCTTCCCAGGTGGTTCGTTTAAGTGAAGGGTCACGCAGCAGGGCTGCAGGATGATAAACTGGTATGGCAATACGATTCCTGATATTGATCAGTTTTCCGTGATCCCTTGTGATCCTGTAATTCGCCCCTGCCATATATTTTAGGGCAGTGGCGCCCAGCAATACCAGAATTTGTGGATTTATCAACTCAATTTGTTCCGTCAGCCATGGCATGCAAACAGATGCTTCTTTATCTGACGGCAGCCTGTTCCCCGGTGGTCTGCATTTGACTATATTGCTGATAAATACATGTTTGTCTCGGGTAAAACCGCTGGCTGCAAGAATCTTATCCAGTAATTGTCCAGATAATCCCACAAAGGGTCTGCCCTGAATATCCTCATCTCTGCCTGGTGCCTCACCTATCAGCAATATCCCTGCATGAAGGTTCCCTTCGCCAAATATGACATGATTGCGTGTTTTACAGATATCACATTTTCTGCAATTCAGAATTTTGTTTCTAAGTGCTTCGATTTCCGGTAAAAAGTTCACCATTGTTCAGGTTGACTGAATTATTTTAAGTGTTCAAAAGATTCTCAAAATTACACAACTAATACGTTGTTCGATTTTTTTTTCAAAATTAACAATAACTATTTTCAGGCGAATATAATCATTTAATACCGATTGGAAAAATATAATAGACCAATTTTCGCTCTGCTCGATTGTTCTATATATTTAAACCATCGGCATTTACGTTTGTAGATTTACAAAACAGTTTGGACTATTTTGTAAATACAAATCGTATAATTTTGGTCATTAATGCTTTCATGATGCTGCTGCACGGTGAATAATCAGTAAATATTCAGACGAAATTGAAGATTTCTATGAGAAAGTCCTGATTTCCCGGATTAAATATAGATTCACGCGTAACAATGACTTGCTTCATAGATGTTTAGAGCTTGTTTTGCAAAGGTTCCTTTTTGTGAACTTTGATTTAACATAAACTGGTCAGCATTGAATTTGATAATTATTACCGCTGAATTAAAGAACAGGTGAATGTCAATTTTAATCTAAAATCTTTTTTGCTTTTATAACCACAAAACTACCGTTACCATATCCATTCTGAGCCTTCTGGATCTCTGTGATCTTTTTGGGCAAGTCGAATATGGTCTGGTAAGTTTTAATAATTCTGAAATTGCTATCCATCAGATACTTATAGATTTCATTGGTACTATAGAAAATAGCATCTTTGTAAAAAATGCTTTTATCTTTAATACTCAGGTATAGTTTGCCAACGGGGCTTTCTCTGTCAACAAAACCCAGTATAATGCAGCCGTATTTTTTTAATATCCGGTTCGATTCTGCTAATGACTTGTTTATGTCATCAACAAAACAAATTGTTGTTACCATCAGTACAAAATCATAACTGTTATCCGGTACAGGAAGGTTTTCTGCAATTCCATCAATAACAGACAAGCCTCTCTCCATTGCTTTTTCTCTCATTGTTTTTGATGGTTCAATACCTTCCTTGATCCCAAGCGGCACAGCAAATTTTCCGCTTCCAATGCCGATCTCAATTCCTCTGCCACTCCTTGGCAGAGCTTCCCGGATGGCTGCAAGTTCTGATTGAAACGCGTAATGATTTTCAGAAAACCATTCTTCATATTGGTCAAGATGTTTATTAAAAGGTTCTGTTTTTGCCATGTTAATTATTTTAGTTTCAATGATTTAGCGAATTACTTATTGCTTAATTAACTTATAAAAACATCAATCTTTGATTTTTAAACTAAATCAGTAATAAACTTCATATCAACTTCTTATGCTTTTTATTATCGAATTACTAATAACTACATATAAATATATGGTCTTTTTCTCCGAATGGTTTGCGGCTAAAATAGTGTTCATTCTTCGCATAGCCAAATTATTTCCGCAAAAAATGCGTTGGTTATGCGTTTGCTCAACGCAGTTTTTCTATGTATCAGTAATTCTTTTAAAAGACAACTCAGGTAATATGATCTTAACTTCTTGTTCGTTGTCTTCTTTTTTCCAGTAAACAATGAAATTCACCCTGGCGCTTTTAAGTGTGTAGTTATTTATTTTCCTGTTTTCAATTTGTTTAGTAAAGCTTTTTGAGAATTTTAAAACAGGTTTTCCGTTTTTGCTCAGGCACTCGTTATCATTTACTGTCAGATCATCACCGCTTATAAACTGAGCAACCAGATGTTGTTTGTTCATAAAATAGTCAAGCCAGACATCTTTGTGAGACAAATGCATAGTTATTTCATCTGGTGGCAAATGAATTGCTTTATCTTCAATTCGCAATAGATCACCGGTTCTGATATGATCAAGGAAGCCTGTGTTTAAATGTATGGTCAGATTGCTCTTAGCTCTTGTTATAGCTACATAAAGCAATCGCTTGTCTTCGTCAGTAATGGGATTGAAGTTTTCAAGCATTAAAAAAACATTGTCAAATTCTCTTCCTTTTGCTTTATGAATGGTTGAAACCAAAATTGTTTCTCCCTTTTCACTGAAAAAATCTTCCAGTCTTGATTCACGAATAAAAACATCAAGGTCTGATTTGTATTTGGTTTTTGTATTGGTAGACTCAAAATCTTTGATGAGGTTATTACAAATTTCCAGCTTACTGCTGTGGCGATATTTGTTCTTAAGATTCCGTTTGGCGATGTCCCAGACTTCTTCACTGATTGTGTAAACATCATCAGTTAAGTTCAGTTCATTCAGAAAGAAACGAATTTCATCGAGATTGTAAAGACTGAAACCGTCGCTGGATTGGATCAATTTTGCCGGGATATTGTATTTTAAAAGCAATCCTGCAATTTGCGAAGCTTCTTCGTTTGTTTTAGTCATCACGCAAGTTGTTCCTGAAAGCCCGGTATTGAGTATATCCTTCACAAGCGGATTTATCAGATTACCGTTTTTATAGCGCACAATCTTTATTTGCCCGTTTTCATTTTGTTTTGCAATGATTGTTGCTTTTTTTAAACGTCTGGTAATTAGCTTAACAAACTGATTTGAGAAATCAACAATGTTGTTTTTACTTCTGTAGTTTTCAACTAGTTCGTGCTTGGTAGAATTCTCTGACTTAATAAACTCTTCGAGATATTTTGAACTCGATCCCCTGAATTCATAAATGTTCTGGTCGTCGTCACCTACTGCAATCACTCGCATTTCTTCATTTTGCTCCATTAATATCTTTATCAGGCTGAATTCATCTTCATCCATATCCTGTGCTTCATCAATTACCAGAACTGTTTTAGTGATACGATTTTGCTCAACTTCCTTATTCTTGATTTTTTCGATGGTTTTTTTAATTATTTCATCTGATTTTTCAAGACTTCCTATTCTGTCCAACAAATCAAAACAATAGGAATGGAAGGTTTTCATTTCTATAAATAGCGCTGCATTACCAATAAGCTGAAGTAGTCGTTTTTTAAATTCTGTAGCTGCTGCTCGCGAGAATGTAAGCATGAGCAATTGCTCGTGCTTTACATCTTCCATTAAAAGAAGTGAAGCAAGTTTATGGACTAAAACCCGTGTTTTACCACTTCCCGGACCGGCAGCAACAACAATGTGTTTGGTTTCATTATCGTTTATGATTCTCAATTGAGTGGGTGAAAGTTCGCCAAAAAGTTGCCGGAACTTGGCAGGAGTAATATTTCGTTTTATTTCGTTTTGCCTGCTTCCTTTGAAATATTTATTCAGAAATGATGAATAGTTGAGCTGAAAATAATCATCCACGAACTGCAGTGCATTTTTGTAATCCCTGATCATCATGTCTGCATATTCGCCAACAATATGTATTTGCTGAACCTTATTCTCATAAAACTGATGAAGTTTCAGGTAATCATCCTTGGTATATCTTTTCTTGTTGTCTGGCTCGGTTCGCTCAATCGTCAGAGCATTATATGTAACAAGAAAACCCCCTTCGATTTTTATTGCTTCAATTCTTGATAAATAAAACAAAGCATCTTCTATATCCTCGATATCAATATTGGTTTTGTACAATTCCGGCGAGTTCTCATAAGCTGTTTTAAGCTCATGAACAGAAAATTCAACGAGAACTTCTTCTTTCTCAGAATCCTCTTCTGACTGGCTTGTAATACTATTATTGTAAAGAAATTTTACAATAAACTCAGCTAATTCGTATCGCTTATCCAATTTTTCTTTTAGTGACTCTTTTGGGTAAAGCGAAATAATAGCCAGGTAATTTCTTGATTCCAGACTTTTACGTTTGATCCAGTTTTTAATAGCCCAGAAATTGAAAATGGTTCTGATCTTTTGTGTATTTATATCATTAAGATCCTTTGCTTCAGCTTCTTCGATAAGTTCTTTTAAATGGAAGACCTTTTCTTCCTGCTCAATAAACGGGAGTAGAAATTTTTCTATTTTAACAAATAATTTCAAAATATTGAGCGAACGGTTTATATTTTCACCTTTTTTGATAAAAGCTGTCAAATCCTTGTTGTCAGCCAGGATTTTCTCTTCACGAAGAAGATTTATAATATTAATTACTTCAGCTTTTATAATTCCCAGATGATCGCTGATATAATCAACTCTTGATTCTCCGCTCTCGTCACCAATAGCATGCTTTCTACTCTTGCTCGAGAAAAGTTTTTTTATGATCCGCGTTGCATTTACTTTTTGTTTTTCATTAAATCTTTCAGACTTTCTTATTTTTTCAATAGCGTCCTGAGCGTTTTTTGTAAGAATGCTATTTGCAAATATCCGAGGCATATTTTGCCCGCGTTTAAGATAACCGGCTTCTTCCAATGCGGCAATAGCTGTAATAACACGGGTTTCAATCTCTGCCACACTGTCATCCCAACCTGCTTTTCTTGCAATTTCCAGAGCTGAATTTGAAACTGTTAACCGTAGTTGTGTGATTTCTTTAATTGCCTTCCAAATCTGCTGAATTTCTTTTATTGAAAGCTTCGTTTGATTCAGTAGAATGAAATGTTTTGCTAAATCCTCTTCATTAAACAGCACAAAACAATCTGCCGTAATATTTTCATCACGTCCGGCTCTGCCAGCCTCCTGAATATAATTTTCAAGTGAGTCGGAAATGTCATAATGGATCACCATGCCCACGTCCTTTTTATCTACTCCCATTCCAAAAGCAGAAGTAGCAACCATTATCTGTACTTCTCCGGAGATAAAAGCATCCTGATTGGCTGATTTTTCTTTTTTCTCCATTTTTCCATGATAGGGCTTTGCGCTGAAACCGTCTTTTGTTAACCTATCTGCAAGTCGGTATGCTCTGAGTGTTCGGGAAACATAAATAATAGTAGGACAATTCTTTTCTAAGACGAGTTCTCTGACTGTTTGATATTTTTCTTCTTCATTTTCTTTTTTAAGGACTTTGTAATGCAGGTTTGTTCGTGATGCTTTTGATGTAAAAAGTTCAAGATCCAGCGAAAGCTTTTCATTAAAATAATCGCATATATCTTCTATTACTTTTTGTTTTGCTGTTGCAGTGAAGCATGAAACAGGAATTCCGTTTTCGATATTTTTCTTTTTCTGAATGTTTCTTATGAAATCACCTATATAAAGATAATCCACTCTGAAATCCTGTCCCCAGGCTGAAAAACAGTGCGCTTCGTCAATCACGAAACGTGCAATTTTTCTTCCCAGGATTAGGCGTTCTATAGTTTTTGATCGTAACGATTCAGGTGAGATATAGAGAATAGATGCTGAACCTTCTTCAACCCGCTCGAAAGATTTTGCTCTTTCAATAGGATCAAGTAAGCCATTGATTGTAACAGCATCGGTGATTCCGATTTTTTCGAGGTTGTCAACCTGGTCTTTCATGAGCGATTGAAGCGGGGAAATTACTATAGTTAAAGAATTTGAGGCTTCTCCGCTCATCAGGGCAGGTACCTGAAAAGCAATGGACTTTCCTCCGCCGGTAGGAAAAACCACAAGTAATGATTTATTTCTGAGAGCCGCATTTACTGATTCCTCTTGTAATGGTTCACCTCCAATAAGTCTGTATGAATCATATCCAAAAAACCTTTTCAATCCGCTACACGCATCCAGAGCTTTATTACAATATGAACAACCCGACAAACATGGATTGCTACGTAAAAGGAACATGATCCGTTCAACTTCGGGATAATTTCTTAAAACCCATGGCGGAGTGACCGAATCTGTTTTTTTGTGTTCGATAAAAGAGTGAATCAGCGCCAGACAGTAAGCAAGTTCAATTGGGGATTCAAGAATTATATTGGTTAAATTAGCATGTTCGCAAATTTCATCCTTGAATTTTTGGCGAATAAGGCTTTCAACATCAGTGCTTTCGCTTTTGTAGGATATAAACCGGAAAAAGGCATTAAACTCCCTTTTGTCGTTTAATAACAAATAAAAAATTTCTTTGATTGTGCTGTTTGCCTGCCGGAATGCGGCAATTTCATCATAAAATAAATCTTTTGCCTTGATTGAATCATTCAAAGGATTATTAATGTCATCTGATTGAAGTTTGTCGTCTTTCAACAGTGAATGATATGGTTTGGTAGGAAAAAGAAGAGGTGAAAGAAATAAAGTGTCAATAATGTTGGATAGATCTATTCCGGCGTAACTAAGAGCTTTGCCAATGTATTTTATATCGTGATTAAAAATATTGTGCCCGCTAACGAATTGTGTGCCATGAAGAAATTGAATGAATTCTGCTGTCGAAGCTTTGTGAAATGAATTTCTATTGTCCCTTATACTCCCAATATCAAGAATCTTATGACTTTGCGGGTCAATTTCAGTATCAATAAAGGCAATCGGGTAAACGGTATGTCCTTGTTCCTGTATCATTATTCATTTTCTCAATCCTGGAATTACTATTTACATCATTCTTTTGGTGTAGAGGTTATACGAAAGATGACAATCAATTTGCGCGATAAAGATACAATTTTGTGTGTAATTGCAATACAGGATAAATTGTTGTGGATTTTTTATTGATGCTTAATATTGTTAAGGTTTTTATTAATCATGCTGCTATGATCAAAGTTTTCTGTTATGGTTTTCGTAAAATTCCCAAAACAGTTAATAAGTAGTATTAAATAATTTTTTTCAGATCATTGAAACAGCTATTTTCCAAGCTATAATAAATCTATAGTATAGGTTTTATGATAGTCGCATCATATCAGAACCATTTTTTCTTTTTCAGATAAATCACCATACCTAAAAATGTTACAATGATGATCAGCCAGGCACCAAAATAGCCATACTTCCAATCCAGTTCAGGCATATTTTTGAAATTCATTCCGTAGATACCAGCAATGAAAGTCAGCGGAATAAATATGGTTGCAACAACTGTGAGGGTTTTCATTACCTGATTCGTTCTGTGTCCCTGTAGCGAAAAGAACATATTTGTTGCGCTTTCGAGTGAGGCAAGGATCATATCACTGCTGTCAATCAGGGTAAGGCACAGGTCTTTAATTTCCAGAAAGTATTTTATATGCTTTTGTTCAATATATCTGCACTCACCCCGTTCCACTATCTGAGAGAATTCTTTAATTGGTAATATTGATTTCTTGATAAAATTAACAAACTTCTTGTGATTTTCAATGATTTCCAGTGTGTTAGGAGCAAGTTCTTTGTTAATGTCAGAAAAATCAAGTTTTTCGATATCCTCGTCAAGCTTATTAAGGGTTTTGAAATAATTATCAAGAATTGACTCAAGCATTGCATATAGCAGATAATCAACGGTGCGTTCCCTTAAAATACCTTTGTTTTCTCTTAACCTGACTCTAAGATGTTCAAAAAAATCTGCTTTTCTCTCTTGAAATGAAATTAAAAAATGTGAACTGAAAACAAAGCTTATTTGTTCTGTAATCATTTCATTTTCAGAAGGAACAATTGATTTTAAGGTCAAAAAGGAAAAGTTATCATACTCCTGAAATTTGGGTCTTTGGTTAATATCAAGAATATCCTGGATAACTAAACTGTGAATTCCCTGTTTTTCACAAATTGATGCTATAGTGTCAGTGTCGTGTAATCCATAAATATTCAGCCAGTAATTTTCTCCATCTTTTTCAAGCTTTTGTATATCATCAGCTGAGATATTCTTTACTTCTTCGAACCCTTCCTTTTTATATTTAAAGAGCTGAATATCAATTTTGTCAGTTTTCAGATCTCCCGTAAAATCATATTTAGCCGGGTCATCCTTTTTGCGGTTAAGCTTGTGAACAAATTTTATTGGCTTAAGGAATTCCATTTTTAGATTTTATTTTAACTGATACAATGTGTTATTTGGGGGATTTTTATTATTAATGCCCCAGCAATCGGACAATTGTTGTTTTTTTATTTTATCTTAATCCAAGAATAAAAATTAAATTTTGCATTATCGTTGACACCAGGCTATTTAACCTGTTTATTGACTATTTGTTTGTTGTGTTACTGCACTTTTGTTCCATCATTGGTTATCAATTGCTTTAAAAAAAGCGTTCAGTTTTTGGCGGTCAAGTTTCCCACCAGTCCTGACACTACTGCAAAGGTCAAGCCCGAATGGTTCAACAGTCTCAATAGCTTTCCTTACATTATCTTCGTTAAGTCCTCCGGCAAGAAATACTGGAACAGGAATTGATCTTCTGATTTCGCGGCTCAGTTCCCAGTTATGAGTCCTGCCTGTTCCGCCTAATTCTTTAACTGATATATTGGGGTTCCCGCTATCCAGTAGTATTGCGTCAACATATTTTGAAATTTTAATAGCTTCTTTTACTGAATTGTGGTCAATAACGTGAATTACCTGAACCAGTTTCACATTAGGCAACTCATTTCGTATCAGCTCATAATCACGATTTTCCAGTTCGTCCACAATTTGAATTGTCGAAGTCTGAACTCTTTTGTAGTGCGAAATAATATCTCTGGAATTTGTTTCGCTTGTTAATAAGAACGTTGAAATTGGAGGAGGAACCATTCTAACTATCTGGTATATTAGTTTGTCTTCTATCACGCCGGGACCACTTGGCATATGCCCGACCAGACCCAATGCGGAAGCACCATATTCTATGGCCAATTTTGCCTCTTCAACACTGCTGATACAGCAAATCTTTACTCTTGGTCTTCTCATATAATTAATTCATTGCAAATTGTTAGTCAGGACGATTTTCAACAGTTCCATACACGCAACAAATGTAAATCATTCGTGAATATTTACAAAATATTATTCTGGCAGACAGCCCTTGTCTTTTTGAAAATCAAATAATATTATGATTATCAGGGTAATATGGTGCTGCGTTTGAGAAAGAAATACTTGCTGATATCTTTATTGGTTTTGATTCCTGTCCGAAATCGAACTGTGTTCTTCCGGAAATAAAACCGAAAATAACTAAAATCTATTTTGATTGTAACAGCTTTAAGATAAGCAGTTTGACATCAGTTAAACCTTTGTTTGTGAGGCCTCTTTCTTCTCCACTTTTTATTTCTGCCATCATTCCCGGAAAAAAGGCCGTTGATGACGATTTAGTTTCAATTAAGCCTTCACCCTGTATGAAATACATTATCACATCAAAATCGTTAATGTGTTTTGCAATTATCTCTCCGGGTTTGAGTGTAAGATGGATAATTTCAAGGTCGGGTTTTGAAAACATTATTTTTCCGTCCAACTGAAACGGAACTTTAGGAGCTGATTCTATTGTGGTAATTTTTAGCATGGTAAATGATTGAGTTTTTATTCAGGATTTTGGTTTATAAAATAGTTGGTTTAGTTTGTACCGGGTGGCAAGTAACGGATGTTTCCATATCATGCGTGGGCCGGCATAACGCATGACTGTTTTTATATTTTCGCGCATTGCAGGACTATAACAATGAACCGGACAAGTTTTACACGAAGGTTTATCTTCGCCGAAAGGGCATCTTTCAAGGCGTTTTAAAGCATAATCCCTGATCTTGTTACAGGAAGGGCAGGGGATTTCATGATTATGACCACGACAATATATCGTAATCATTGCAGCTACAGTTCTTTTCTCTATTTCAATATGTCTGGATCTTTGTATTCTGAACATGATTCTATGTCATTCAGGGTAGAGTTTCTATTTCGGGATAAACAGCCGGAATAACATTACTGTTCAAGTTTTTGTATTTCTCTTGTTTTGAGAAATACAAGGCCGGGTTCACAAAAAATAAACCTCGGGTTTTTTATGAAATAATCCCGTAGGTTCGGAATTATCAGGTTTTGATCATTGTAAGCAGCATTTTAAACTGCACCAGAGCCGATACTGCATGAGGTACGTTTGCAGGCATAATTATTGCGTCCCCAGCTTTCAGATTATAACTTACCTTATTGATCATAACAATGGCTTCACCTTCAATTATATTAACAAGGGCATCGAATGGCGCAGTATGCTCACTCAGACCCTGACCGCGGTCAAATGAAAAAAGAGTAACGTTGCCTGTAGGTTTCTTAATGATTTGTTTGCTTATTATTCCGTTAGCTGAATATTCAATAAGCTCACTGAAATTCATTATTTTTGAGTGTTCAAATCCTTTGTTTTCCATTTTTCTGTTTTTTGGTAGAATAAAAAAAACGGGTGTTTATGAACACGCACAAACACCCGTAAATTATCATAAATATTAATAAGCCAGCAATTCTATATCTTCATCTACATCACCAATGGTTGATATGTTGAATCTGTCGCCCAGTAATTCTTTTACTGCCGGTGAGAAGAATCCCGATACTGTTGGTCCGCGCTGAATATTTTTTACGCCGAGAGATAATAAGGCAAGGATCACAATGATGGCTTTTTGTTCGTACCATGCAATATTGAATGCTAATGGCAGTTCGTTGACATCATTGAGCCCGAAAATTTCTTTCAGTTTCAGTGCGATCACTACCAGTGAATAAGAATCGTTGCACTGACCTGCGTCGAGTACGCGTGGGATACCATTGATATCACCCAAAGGAAGTTTGTTATAACGATATTTAGCACAACCTGCTGTTAATATGACAGTGTCTTTTGGAAGTTTTTGAGCAAATTCGGTATAATACTCACGTGATTTCAAACGTCCGTCGCAACCTGCCATTACAATAAACTTACGGATAGCACCTGATTTTACAGCTTCAACTACTTTGTCGGCAACTGCAAACACCTGATTATGAGCAAATCCTCCGATGATCTCACCTTCTTCGATAGCTGTTGGCGGCTGACATGTTTTAGCTAATTCAATGATTTCTGAAAAATCTTTGGAGTTGCCATTAACACGGTCAGGAATATGCTTGAATCCGGGGAATCCTGATGAGCCTGTGGTGAAAACCTTGTCCTTATAGTTTGCCTTTGCAAGTGGGGGTACTATACAGTTAGTAGTGAAAAGTACAGGTCCGTTAAAAGTTTCAAATTCTTCACGTTGTTTCCACCATGCATTTCCATAATTACCTACAAAGTGTTTGTACTTTTTGAAAGCAGGATAATAATTTGCAGGCAACATTTCACTGTGAGTATAAACATCAACGCCGGTTCCTTCAGTTTGCTGCAGAAGCTCTTCCATATCTTTTAAATCGTGCCCGCTGATAAGGATGCCCGGGTTCTTACCCACTCCGATATTTACCTTTGTCATTTCGGGATGACCATAGGTGCTGGTATTGGCTTTATCCAGCAGTGCCATAACTTTTACTCCGTAGCTTCCGGTTTCAAGAACCCATTTTACAAGGTCTTCAGGGCTTAAACTGTCGTCGAGGGTGATTTCCAGTGCTTTTTGCATAAAAGAATAAATCTCATCATCTTCATAGCCAAGTACCATGGAGTGCTCTGCATAGGCAGCCATACCCTTGAGTCCATATATGATGAGTTCGCGCAATGATCTTATGTTTTCGTCTTTTGTGGCAAGTATGCCTACAAGAGGAGCTTTGGCAACCATTTCTTCAACGGTTTTAGCTTCCCATGTTGCACATTCATGCAAAGTGGCAGGATTGAGTTCGATACCGGCTTCTTTAAGCTTGATTTCGAGTTCTTTGCGAAGTTCTATGCCTTTGAAAATTCTTTTTGTAAAGACATCAAAATCAAAATTGGCGTTAGTAATGGTTGTAAACAAACTTTCGGTTACAAACCTGTCAACCATTCTGTTTACAAGATTATGCGCACGGGCTTTGTTGTGTATAACTGAAAGCCCTTTTAAAACAAAAATCAATAAATCCTGGATATTGGCAACATCATCTGTTTTTCCGCATACACCACGGGTTACACATCCAGTTCCTTTTGCTGTTTCCTGACATTGATAACAAAACATTGTACTCATTTTAATTTGTTTTTTTGTGTGATTAAATATTATTTAGTTTAACTGAGTTCTGTAAGTTTAGTCTTAAGTTTTGGGGATTTTATTCGTGATTATAACCATTCTTCTTTTAATACTTCACCCTGCAGGCTTATCATGGCGAGTTTCAACGGAATCTTTCTGTCTGCCATTGCAATGGCTGTTTGCGCAATACGCTGAAGTGCGCTGCAACATGGTACTTCCATAATTACTACAGTAAGTGTGTTGATATTGGCATCCTGAATCATGGCAACCAGCTTATCAACATACACATCGAGGTTTGAATCGAGCTTTGGACAAGCAATAGCAAGACTTTTGCCCTTCAGATAGCGCTGATGAAAATCGCCGAGTGCAAAACCAACGCAATCGGCAGCAAGCACAACATCGGCATTTCTTAAATATGAAGCATTGGGATTGAGTAAGTGAAGCTGAACCGGCCAATGGCGTAATTCCGATCTGCCGTTGCTTTGAATCTTTGGCTCATTGGCAAGAGGTTCAGGAGTTATTTTACTAAAATCTATTGAAGCCAGACCCGGGCAGCCTGTATGATTGGCTTTTTTCTGTTCTTTTATAACCTGTTTAAGGGTGGGTTGCCCGATACCTTTTTCAGGTTTTGCACCAGGACTGAGGTCAATATTGTTTGTTTTGATATAGTCAATAGCTTGTTTCAGGTATTCTGTTTCATTATGGTCACGTAGATGCTGCAAATGAGCAAGAATAGTATTTCTGCCTTTTTTAACCATTTGTTCCATTACCAGAATTTCGTCATAGGGCTGAGCTTCGCGCTCTTCAATGCTGATAGCGCCAAGAGGGCAATGCCCTATACATGCTCCAAGTCCATCGCACATAATATCACTAACCAGGCGTGCTTTGCCGTCAATTATTTGCAATGCGCCTTCATGGCAGTTTGGGATACATTCGCCGCAGCCATTGCATAGATCTTCATCAATTTTTATAATCGTTCTCTTCAATTCTTCAGGATTCAATTTTTATTTCAGATAATTTTTTGTTTTTCAGATAATCGGTGAAATGGGTAGTAAAGTCTTGTGCTACACTGCCATATATACATTCAGTAAAGGGGCAGGGCATATTTTTTATACTACAGTATTTTTCTTCAATTTCACCTTCGATGAGCTGGTAAATCTGAAGCAGGTTTATTTTACTGGCATCGCGTTTCAGAACAAAACCACCTTTTGGTCCCCGGTTCGAATCTAAGAACCCGTATTTTACCAGTCTTTGCAGTACTTTAGCCAGATGATTACGTGAGGCTCCCGTTGTTTTGGCAATCTGACCAGCATTCAATCTTTCCTCACTAACTGCAATGAGTGCCATGCTATGGATTGCAAGCGATGCAGCCTCTGAGATACCAATAAATGAAGCCATAAATATGAAAATAGTTAATTAAGTATTTGAATGCGCAAATTTACGAATATTTTTTAAACTGCAAGCAAGGTTATGACTCAATCCATCAAAATTGTTTTTTACGCTCAAATACAAAGGCACAGATCATAGCAATGCAAATATTGAGTTTGCGAAATCTCGGATTGCAAGTTCTAAAATCTTGTGATTCAGGAAACTAATTTCTTTGTGAATAGAAAAAACTCGAATGCAGAATAATATCTGCTAATTATCAGATACTTTTTATTAAATTTCAACTAAGTACCTTAATTTCAAATAAATAAACAATACGGGATTATTATACTGTATTATTAAACAAGCTAATCTGAACAGGATGAAATTGTGATGGTCTAACCTCTTTGGACAATATTTTTTACAAATATAATTGTTATTGGTTAGATGAGAGTGGACTGGGGGGAGACTAATAACTTCCATGATTTATTGATAACTCATGCAACCCTCCTGTAAATCTTATTTGGCGGTACATCCCCGATAGATGAATGATCCCGTCTTTGGTTATAATAGTTAATAATACCGGTTGGAAAAATATAACAGACCAATTTTCGCTCCGCTCAATTGTTCTGAATGTTTTAACCACCGGCATTAACGATTGTAATTTACAAAACAGCTTGGACTATTTTGTAAATACAATTCGTATAAATTGTATGCAAACTGATTGTAATTCGATTCCGTTTGCTGGTTGTTCAAGGTAAATCTTGTCATGTTTTATGGTGCGGAAGAATCGCTCACTGTATACATTGTCTATTGCTCTTCCTTTTCCATCCATTGATATTTTTACCGTTTCAAGGCTCTTGATGAAATTCACGTACTCATCCGAAGTAAACTGACTTCCCTGATCGGAGTTGATAATTTCAGGCTTACCATATTGTGTTACAGATTTTTTAGAGTGTTCACAACCCATTCGGCTTCCAAGGTATTTGATAAACTCCAGCCAACAATAAAGCGACTGTAAACATCCATAATAGCCAGCAAATACATAAATCCTTTGGGCATAGGAATATAACTGATATCCAATGACCATACATGGTTGGGTCGGTCAATTTTTAGATTACGCATCAGATAGGGAAATTTGTACTTAGCAGGATCCGATATTGTGTTACGTGGCAGGCAATATACAGTTTTCAAACGCATAATACGCATTAAACTCCGTACATGACAGCGACCAATATTGTACCCAAACTTCCTGAGCTCCTTGTACATCCTGCGAGTACCGCGGGTTGGGTCTTCCAAATAAAGCATATCAAGCTTCTGCATAATCTCCAGATCCTTATCCGAAGCTTTTGAGGGTGTATAATAAAGCGTACTACGCGATACACTCAATAACTCACATTGCTTACAGATATTCATCTGATTGTCACAGGGTTTTATTAATTTTTTACGCATTTCCAACGGAATCATAGAACCTTTTTTTAACCAGTTATTGTAAACCGTCAATTGACCAATCTGAAGAATAAGGTCTTCCTTTTCCTTTTTTAGCTTTCTGATTTGTTCGTTCTATTCTTTGCCACTGTCAAAAGTCCTGGTAGCATTCAACAGATACTCTTTCTTACAGAGGCCTATGAGATTTGGGTGAATCTGGTAAATCTGTGCCAGCTCTGATGTGGTTTTTACTTCTTTGATTGCTTAAATGGCTACCTTAGCTATAAATTCTGTACTAAATATTCTTCTTGTTCTTTTCATGGTACAAAAAATTTAAAGTTAGTAAATTTCTGCCCAGTTTTATTAGGTCAGCACATTTAAAACAATATTTATCATGAATCGGATTTTATGTGTTATTGTGAATATTATACTGATAATTTAAATTATTGTAACTTTGCGCGCCAATTTTTAAAACTTATTAAGACTAACTAAAATTTTTAAAGTATGAAAAAATCATTTGTTTTGCTTGCATTAATGTTTTTTGGAGTTTTTACAGCATTCTCTCAAACTACTGAAGCTGAAGAATCTGTTAAGAAAATAAAAAGTGATATCCCTGATGGCTGGGGAAAAGGCGGTTTGTTTTCTGTGAGTTTCACACAGGTTTCTCTCACTAACTGGGCTGCTGGCGGTCAAAATTCACTTTCAGGTGCAGGAATGATTAGCTTGTATTCAGATTATAAAAAGAAAACTTTTATTTGGAACAATAGCCTTGACTTGGGTTATGGTTTGATGAAACAAGGTGAGGATAATGTTTTTAAAACTGATGATAAGCTTGACTTTGTATCTAAAGCTGGACGACAGGCTTCAAAAAACTGGTTTTATACTGGTTTGCTGAGTTTGAAAACTCAAATGACAGATGGTTATAATTATCCAAATGATTCTGTAGCAATTTCAAAATTCATGGCTCCCGGTTATATACTCGGCGCTTTGGGAATGGATTATAAACCAGGTGAGAAATTATCAGTTTTCATTGCTCCTGTTACCGGGAAGATCACTGTGGTTAATGACGATAGATTATCTGCTTTGGGTGCTTATGGAGTGAAGGAGGGTAAGAAAACACTAAGCGAATTTGGTGGTTATATCCGTGCTGCCTATAAGACTGATATTACAAATAGTATTGCTTTTCAAACCAAAGCAGACTTTTTCTCAAATTATCTTAACAAACCGCAAAATATTGATGTAAGCTGGGAAACACTGCTGCTGATGAAACTTGGAAAGCTTATAACTGTCAGTTTCTCAACACATCTGATAAATGATGCTGATATTATTACAATGTTTAAAGACGATGGAGAAGGAGTTTCTAAAGTTCAGTTTAAACAAATTCTTGGAGTCGGACTTTCATATAAGATCTAATGCAATGAATTACGATAAATATTTGTGTAATTTTGAAGCGGTAATTATTGGATTCTTACTAAAATAATTACTCGTTTTTAGTTGAATAATTGTTTTTTTAATATTTTTATAACCAAAATTTGTTAATTATGAGTCTTGTTAAAGAATTTAAAGAATTTGCCATGCGTGGCAATGTTGTAGATCTTGCTGTTGCAGTTGTTATTGGTGGTGCTTTCGGGAAAATCGTTGCTTCTTTTGTAAGCGATGTTCTTATGCCTCCTCTTGGTTTATTACTTGGAGGTATGAATTTCGAAGATCTTCTGATTACAATTAAGGAGGGCGTGGGTGATGTTGCACCTGTTACCATTAATTATGGAATGTTTATTCAGAATATTGTTGATTTTCTGATAATTGCATTTGCAATCTTTATGATAATCAAAGCTATCAATTCAGCTAAAAAGAAAGAAGAACCTGCGCCGGAAGCTCCTGAAGCTCCTACAAAAGATCAGGAACTTCTGACGGAAATCAGAGATTTGCTGAAAAAATAAAAATATATCTGGAATGTTGTAAGAACAGGCTGTAGATGAGATTTTACAGCCTGTTTTTTTTGCTGTTGGATTTAAGCTTTTTATCTTGGTTGAGTTGAGTTTGCCAAACTAACTTACTTAGCTTCCTTCAATGATTTCACTCAATTCCAGCCAAAGATCGGTTAATTCATCAATTTTTTTCATTATTTCACCTACATCGTTTGACCATTCCTGCAATTCCTCAACTGTGCCGGTGCCACTATTGAGTTTGCTTAGAATACCCTCCTTTTGTTTCTCAAGCAACTCAATTTCTGTGGTCAGCGTTTCATATTCTTTTATTTGCCTGTAAGTTGGTTTGTTTGATTCTTTCTTTACTTTATTGATTGGTTTTTCCGCTGAAGCCCGTTTTGCTTTTAATGCCTTTTCCTGCTTTTGTTTTGTTTGGTAATATTCTGAGTAGTTCCCGTAATAGTCTTTTACTTTTCCATTTCCTTCAAAAGCAAAGATGTGGTCTACCATTCGATCCATGAAATAACGATCGTGCGACACTATCATCAGGCAGCCTTCATAGTTTTGGAGAAATTCTTCGAGTTTATTAAGGGTTTCTATGTCGAGATCATTTGTAGGCTCATCAAGAATGAGAAAATTTGGGTTCCGCAATAAAACAGTTAAAAGATAAAGTTTACGTTTTTCGCCACCGCTAAGGCTCGAAAAGTAATTATAATGTATATCGGTATGAAAATTAAAATAACTAAGAAACTGTGTCGGTGACATGCTGCCTTTTCTTATTACAATTTGCTCGGCAATTTCCTTAACGATGTCAATAATACGTTTGTCGCCTGTAATAGGCATTCCATCCTGTTGAAAATATCCAATTTCAAGCGTTTGTCCTTTTACTATTTTTCCTCGGTCGGGTTTGATTTCTCCAATAATGATTTTTAACAGTGTTGATTTACCTGTTCCGTTTTTTCCCACTACACCAATCCTGTCACCCCGTTTGAAAGTATATGTGAAATCCTCAATAAGTTTATTATCGTCGTATTGCTTTGATATATAATTTAATTCCAGGATCTTTCCACCCAGTCTTTGCATTTGTACACTGAATTCACGGGGTTTGTCATCTGCACGTTTTCCTTTTACTTTTTCTTCTAGTGAATAAAATGCCTGTTCACGGGCTTTTGCTTTGGTAGCACGTGCCTGAGGCTGGCGCTTCATCCATTCAAGTTCTGAAATATAAAGCGATCTGGCTTTTTCCCATTCGGTTTTTCCTATTTCTGCCATCTCAGCTTTTTTCTCAAGGAAATGGGCATAATTACCTTTGTATCTGTATATTGTCTGATTATCAAGTTCAAGAATGATATTACAGACTTTATCAAGAAAATACCTGTCGTGAGTTACAATGAAAATACTTAGATTTTGTCGGTCAAGAAAATTTTCAAGCCATTCGATCATAGCAATATCAAGATGGTTAGTAGGCTCATCGAGTATAATTAGGTTTGCCTCACCAATCAAAGCCTTTGCAAGAGCTACCTTTTTTCTCATTCCGCCCGAAAGGGTTTCAATGGTCTGATCCAGATCGTTGATATCGAATTTGCCCAGAATCTCTCTTATTGATGCTTCAAAATTCCAGGCTTGCAGCTCGTCCATACGGCTGATTATGTCAACCGGAACATGTTTGTTTGATTGTGATGAACCTGCATAATGTTCATATTCACGAACCAACTTTGTTAACTCGTCATCGGCATCAAAAAGATAGTCGAGTATTGTGGAATTATGATCCATTACCGGATTTTGCGGTAAATATGAAATCCTTACATTATTTCCTATGGTTACCTTACCAGAATCTGGAGCTTCTTCACCGGTTATTATTTTGATCAGACTGCTTTTTCCGGCACCATTCCTTGATATCAGCGCTATTTTCTGTCCGGTTTCAATCCCAAAGCTAATGTTTTCGAACAGTAATTTTTCTCCGAAAGATTTAGTAAGATTCTCAACCGATACTATGTTCATTGTTCATTGGAATAAAAATGTGTTTGCAAAGGTAAGCCAATGCAGATAAAAACAAAGGCTGTAAAAGTTTACAGCTTGGGATATTATTTATCAGACTCTGAACCTGAATTAATTATGTAGTATCCGGTAATTTAAATGCTGCAGCCAGTTCCTTTAGCTGTTCTTTGCTCAATCCTTTTGGTTCGCAACCCAAGGAACGTGAAAAAAGATAGATCTGTGCTGCTTTACTTAGTACATCAATAATGTCAAAACATTCCATAATATCCTTGCCAACAGAAAGAACTCCGTGCTTTTCCCATATCAGCACATCATGCTTTTCAAGCTCTTTAAGTGTTGCCTGTGCCAAAATATCTGTCCCTGTGAGGGCATAAGGCACTATTCCTATACCTTTAGGAACCAGAATACGGGCTTCAGGGATCATTGACCAAAGTGTATGAGTAAGATGCGATGAGTCAAGAAAAATGTCGCAGTGCGAAAAGGCAATAAGCTCAGTAGGGTGGGTATGGAGTACAACACCGTTATTAATACTGTCCCTTTTCAGAAAGTTTTGAATAATCAGATGTGAAGGGAGTTCAGAAGTTGGTGTTAATGCTTTTCCACCAATTATTTCTATTTGTTGCTTTTCATTTGAAACCCTGATAAGCAGCCCATTATTCAAAGGTGATCTTGCAATATCGCGCATGCGCTTCCCTGCACCCGTTACAAAAAAAATATTGCCATCAATTGCTGAAATATCTTCAGATATAATAATTGTAAACACTCTTTCAGACCCTGTAAAGGTTTCTGTTATATACTTTTCTGTGAGATTTACCGAAATATTACCTCCATTAGCTTCTGCCCAGTTACGTTGCCACAGAAAACCAGCTACTTCGGCTATTCGATCAAGTTCAATAATGAGCTCCTGATTTTTATCTGTAATATTCATTGTCCGATATTTTATTTAATATCCCAGGTCATTGAAACAGAACATTCTGGATTGGACACCCTGTTTTAAAAATAAAGGGCTAATTTACTAATTTCACTAAAGCTGCCAAATTAGTACTTTTATGTTATGCAATGAGTGTTTTGTGCTGAAATATTTTACAGCATAAAACTGAAAATATAAAACCAGGGCAGATCTGGTGCGAAAAAAAGTATTTTCAACCCCTGTTAATTTAAACTCAAACATTCATCCTGATTAATTATGAAAACATTAATTTTGCCGTTACTCTAACCGACTAATTTTATTAAACTACAAAATATATCAAAAATGAAAAGTAAAAATCTTGGATTTAACTCCAAACTCATTCATGGCGGTGGCTATGAAGATCCACTTGGAAGCGCTACTGTTCCTATTTATCAAACTTCAACTTTTGCATTTAAGAATGCCGATCATGGTGCTGCTTGTTTCTCTGGCGAAGAGGCGGGTTATATTTACACTCGCATCGGGAATCCTACTATTGGTGCTCTTGAAAATCTGGTAGCCGAACTGGAAAATGGTTATGGTGGTATTGCAGTTGGTTCGGGTATGGCTGCTGTTAATACAATTTATTTCGGATTGCTGAATCAGGGCGATCATATGGTAAGCTCAGCAGCTGTTTACGGACCTTCGAGAGTGGTAATGGAACAGCATTATTCACGTTTTGGGGTAGAGTCAACTTATGTAAATACTGCTGATACCGAGGCTATATTAAAAGCTCTAAAACCAAATACACGCATGATCTTTATTGAAACTCCGGCTAATCCTACAATGGAAATAACTGATCTTAAAGCTTGTGCTAAAATTGCAAGGGAGAATAATCTTTATCTGGTGGTTGACAATACATTTTGTAGCCCCTACTTACAGAAACCTCTTGATCTTGGTGCTGATATAGTGTTTCATTCAATGACAAAATTTCTGAATGGTCATGCCGATATAGTTGCCGGAATAGTGATTGCAAAGGAAGAAGGATTATATAAAAAGCTTAGGTCAACTATGACAAATCTTGGCTGTAACATGGATCCTCATCAGGCATATATGGTAATCAGGGGTTTGAAAACTTTGGGTATCAGAATTGAAAGGGCTCAGCAAAATGCTATGAAAATTGCGGATTATCTTGAGAAACACCCCAAAATTGAATGGATAAAATATCCTGGCTTGAAATCGCATCCTCAGTATGAATTAGCCAGATCGCAAATGTCAGGTCCGGGAAGTATGCTTTCGTTCGAACTCAAAGGAGGACTTGAAGCTGGCAAACGCCTTATGGATAATGTAAAAGTTGCTTTACTGGCTGTTTCGCTGGGCGGTGTTGAATCATTGATCCAGCATCCGGCTTCAATGACTCACTCCAAAGTTTCGGCTGAAGCTAAACTTAAAGCCGGAATTACTAATGGTTTGGTTCGTTATGCCGTTGGTATTGAGGATGTTGAGGATTTGATCAGCGATCTCGATCAGGCTTTGGCTATGGTTTAAACAGTAAATGTATTAATTATTGATTTTTACTATTTTCATTTCTTAACTTTGCACAAATGGTATCTTTCTGCTTGTTTTATAAAAGGAATGGAGCCGGGATGATAATATATTGAATAATAGGTTGTTAAAGAATAATAATTCATGGAAGGACTTTGGCTGGCATCAATAAGAAGATTGTTAAAAGAAAGCAGGTTTCTGGTACTTGTACTTGCTTTTATGCTGCCTTATTTTTCTTATAGTCAGAAAGTGGGTCTGGTATTAAGTGGCGGAGGAGCAAAAGGAGCTGCGCATATTGGTGTGATAAAGGCTTTGGAAGAAGAAGGCATTCCCATTGATTATATTGCAGGAACTTCGATAGGTGCAATAATAGGAGGATTATACGCCATAGGATGGACTACCGGTCAAATGGAAGAAGTAATACTGTCAGAAGAGTTTAAACATTGGGTTGATGGAGAAATAGACGATGAATATAAGTTTTACTTTAAGATGCCTGAACCCGATGCTTCATGGGTTAGTTTTAATTTCAGCCTCGATTCGGTATTACGTTATAAAATGCCGGTAAACCTTATTTCTCCGGTAGTCATGGATTATGTTATTATGGAGATTTATTCTTCAGCAGCTGCAGCCGCCGATTATAATTTTGATAGCCTTTTTGTACCTTTTCGCTGCATGGCTGCTGATGTGCTTGAAAATAGGGCAATAGCACTAAAAGAGGGTGATCTTGGTCATGCCATCCGAGCATCAATGACTTTCCCGTTTTATTTCAAACCCATAACTATTAACGATCGTTTGCTGTTTGATGGTGGTATGTATAATAATTTCCCTGTTGATGTAATGTATGACGAGTTTTTTCCTGAGATTATAATTGGAAGCCGGGTAGCAGGTGATTTTAATATTCTCAGTGAAGATAACCTTGGTTCGCAACTTGCTGCAATGCTTACCACTACCACCGATTACGAAGTTCCTTGCGATAATGGTATTCTTATTCAGCCTCAGTTGAAAAATGTGAATATAGTTGATTTTAAACACAGCCATGCATTTATTGACAGCGGATATGTTGCCGCAAGAAGAATGATCCCTGAAATCCGTTCTTTTGTTTATGATACCGTTCCAAAAGAAGTAGTTGACAAAAGAAGACAAAAGTTCCTTGAAAAGAATCCTCCGTTGATTGTAAATAAAATCTATATACAAGGGCTGGACGATAGAAAAAGCACTTATATAAACCGAATACTAAGATTAGGAGAAGAAACCCTACCTCTTGAAAAAATTAAACCCGAATATTTTAAACTTATTATTGATGGTAAGATAGACCACATATTCCCCCGTCTGCAATATAATAAAGCCACCGGCTTTTATGATTTGTATCTTGATGTAAGCAGAAAAAATGATATCGTAGTGGATATTGGAGGAAATGTATCCTCTTCGTCAATTAATTCAGCTTTTGTAGGTATAAGATATAATATGTTAGGTACTCATGCACTTGCAATTTCATTGAATTCATATATCGGGAGATTTTACAGTTCAGTTCAGGGTGCAGCCCGTTTGGATTTTTCATCAGTAATACCGTTTTATTTCGAACCGGTGATTACGCTTAGTCAATGGGATTATTTTACTTCAAAAAAATATTTTGTTGAGGACATTGTACCTTCTTTTTTAAAACAAAATGAGATAAGCTGGATGTTTAACCTGGGCTTCCCTGTTGGCAGCAACAGCAAAGTAGTTGGAGGATTTTCGTCATTCAGGCTTAGAAACGATTATTATCAGACCAATTATTTTACAAGAGCCGATACAGCCGACCAAACCTCGTTCAAAGGGCTTAACCCTTACATTTATTACGAAAAGAATACACTGAACCATAAGCAGTTTGCAAATAGCGGTAGTTTTTTTAATTTCACTGCACGTGCATTTTATGGTAAGGAAACTCATGTACCGGGTTCTACCTCCCGAAGATTAATAAGCACTGAGAAAATTCAGAAATGGTGGCAATTAAAAATGTCATATGAGAAAATATTTCCAGTATCAAAGCCATACCGTCTGGGTTTGTTAACTGAAATAGTGTTTTCAAACCAAAAAATATTCAATAACTATACTGCTACTGTTTTAAATGCACCGGCATTTTATCCGGTTCCTATAAGTAAAACGTGGTTTTCACCTGATTACAGGGCACATAGTTATGCTGCAGCAGGATTAAAGAATATCTTCATTGTTCGTCGCAATCTTGATGTAAGGCTCGAAGGTTATACGTTTATGCCCTATAGACCAATAATAAGGAAAGATGATTATACTGCCGGATATGGTGATAAATATTCAGTATTCAATTTTGCTGCATCGGCAGGCATAATTCTGCATAGTCCTATAGGACCTATCAGTTTTACTGTTGATTATTTCAATAAAAATGAAGATCCTGTAAATCTGTTGTTCAACCTGGGATACATTATTTTTAATAAAAGAGTGCTGGATTAACTGAATCGTTGACATAGGCGTTGTATTTCAGTGTTGTGTGCCTGGAGTATTTTTATAAAGATGCGAAAAACCGAATTATAGCCCAATTTTAACAAGATATTCTTACACCTTTTAAATCTTGGATTAACGGCATTAAGAAATATTGTTATTTTTGCAATCCTTTTTTAAAATCAAAATCAAATTACTTTTATCTACATTTAATTATTTTATTAATCTCTCCTCGGAAAGGCTTTTAAGAGATGCTGTTTTGTTAAAGTATTATAACTGAAAGCCATACCGGAAAATCATTAAAATTAATAGTATGGAAACCAAAGATCTATCTAATCAGACTCCTGAAAAGGAAGAGAGCACTGCAACTTCTGCAAGCGTAACCCCGGAAACTCCGGATTTGTCAGAACCTGATGCTGTTGAATCAGTTGGCAACAAGGAATTATCAGCAACAACCCCTGAAACTGAAACAGAACATATCAGCAAGGAGCCACTAATGTCGGAGGCTCAGACGCTGGTTGATGAAACTAGTTCAACTGTTGAACAATCTGAGCCCATTATTGAGGCAATTTCTGAGAAAACCGAAGATTTACCGAATGTTAAGGAAATACCTTTAATGGAAAAAGAATCAGTTGAAACCTCGATTCCGGAAAAGGAATCAGTAACGGAAGTTCATACACCTTCTGAAGTTAAGGAAACGAAAACTGAAAAAGTGGAAGTCAGCGCAGAGATAGATAAAGATGAGATTACAGATAAGCTGAAAGAAAGTCCTGAAAAACAGGATATAGCTGCTGCATTGCCCGATAAAACCAGGAAGATGTCAGAAAAAGAAGAAGATACTGACGACGATCTTGATGATTCTGATGAAGAAGACGAAGAAGTGGAAATAAGTGAAGAACTATACCGGAATTTGTCGAGAGCTGAGCTTGTTGAGCAACTTGAGGCATTGGTACAGGAGCCGGACATTCTTTCAATTAAATCGAAATTAGCACTTATAAAAGTAGTATATCTGCAAAAAGAAAAGGAAGAATTGCAGGCAAAATACGATAGCTTTCTGGAAGAAGGCGGCATACCCGAAGATTATGCCCCCGAACAGGATGAGCTTAGCGAACGTTTTTATAAAGCCAACAGTGTATATCGCGAAAATCGTCAACGCTATAACGAAGAACTGGAGAAGCAAAAACTTGTAAATCTCGAAGAAAAGAAAAAAATTCTTGAGGAACTGAAAGCATTAATAAGTTCAGAAGAAACCCTGAAAAAAACTTACGATGAGTTTAAAACCCTTCAGGAACAATGGAAACAGATTGGCATGGTTCCTAAGAATGAAATCAACCAGCTATGGCAAAACTATCATTTCCTTGTTGAGAAATTCTTTGATAAGGTAAAGATAAATAAGGAACTCAAAGATCTGGATCTGAAGAAAAACCTCGAACGGAAAATTGAGATCTGTGAAAAAGCTGAGGAGTTACTTCTTGAAACATCAATAATTAAATCATTTAAACAACTTCAGCAATATCATGAAGAGTGGAAGGAGGTAGGTCCCGTTCCTCAGGACAAGAAAGATGAGATATGGGAACGTTTCAAAACAGCTTCGGATCAGATTAATGAGCGCCGCAGGGAATATTACAGTGAAAAACAAAATGAGCTTGAAAATAATCTCCTTGCAAAAACAGCATTATGTGAAAAAGCTGAAAAACTTATTTCCAATAATCCTGCTACGCTCAGACAGTGGCAAAAGCGCACGAATGAAATAAACGAGCTGATGAATATTTGGAAGACAATTGGCCCGGCTCCGAAAAAACAGAATAATGAGATATGGAATCGTTTCAAGACCAGCCTCGACACCCATTTCACCAGCTATAAGGAATATCTGGAAAAGTTAAAGGAACAACAACTCAATAATTATAATCTTAAACTTGACTTATGTGCTCAGGCTGAAGCACTTAAAAACAGCAGCGATTGGCGTAAAACCACTCAGGAACTGATACAGCTTCAGCAGGAATGGAAAACAATTGGTGCTGTTCCCCGCAAACATTCTGATAAGATATGGAAGCGTTTCCGTTCAGCCTGCGATGAGTTTTTCCAGCGTAAAGCTGATTTCTTCTCTAACATAGCTCAGGTTGAAGAAGAAAATATGATGAAAAAGGAAGACATCATTAAACGTTTGGAGGAATTCAATTTTACGGAAAATAGAGCTGAAAACCTTGAAGCATTGAAAAATTTCCAGCGTGAATGGCTTGGAGTAGGACATGTTCCTATAAAAGAAAAAGATAAGCTTCAGAATAAATTCCGCACTGTTATAAACAAGTACTTTGATAAACTGAAGATTGATGCATCGGAGATTACGGCTTTGAATTATAAGAACCGTATTGAATCCATAAAAGATATGCCAGATGCAGGAAAAATGCTTTACCGCGAAAGAAATGCCCTGCAGATTAAGATCACTAAATTGCAGGAAGACATCAAGTTATGGGAAAATAACATCGGATATCTGGCTGTATCCAAGAACGCTAATATTGTAAAGGAAGAATTTCAGAAAAAAATTGACCAGGCTAAGCAGGAATTAGCGCTTATGGAAGCTAAGCTGCGCTATCTGAGAGAAATGTAATAGTATGGCAGGTAATACCTTTGGTACTGTGTTTCGTCTGACTACTTTTGGCGAATCGCATGGTACTGCAATTGGTGGTGTTATTGACGGATGCCCTGCAGGCGTTGTTATTAGCACTAAATTTATTCAGGTTTTTCTTGACCGGCGTAAGCCAGGACAATCGGGGACAGCCTCGCCAAGACAGGAATCAGATCTGATAGAAATTATTTCCGGGATTTTTGAAAATAAAACAACCGGGGCTCCTATTGCTTTTTTAATTAAAAACAAAGATCATAGACCTGAAGATTATGAGCATCTAAAAAATGCTTTCAGACCTTCTCATGCCGATTTCTCATGGAATATTAAGTACGGGATCCGCGATTACAGGGGAGGTGGAAGATCATCAGCACGTGAAACTGCGATCAGAGTTGCAGCTGGAGCTGTTGCCATTCATGTGCTTAAACATGCCGGGATAGAAATAACTGCATGGGTGTCAGCCATTGGTACTGTTAGTATCAGCAAATCACTCACTGATATTTCGCCATCCGATATTTACTCAAACGAAGTGCGCTGCCCTGACCCTAATGCTGCCGTGCAAATGATCGAATATCTTGAAGAATTGAAAACAAGAGGTGATACTGCCGGTGGAATAATTAACTGTATTATTAAAAATGCACCTGCCGGACTGGGCGAACCCGTGTTTGATAAATTACAAGCCGATCTTGCCAAAGCAATGCTTAGCATAAATGCAGTAAAGGGTTTTGAATATGGTAGTGGATTTTCCGGCTCTGCTATGAAAGGTTCTGAACATAATGATATCCCTGAAGGTATTTATATTAATGAAGCAGGTAGTGCTTTTCTGAAAACAATGACAAATTATTCCGGCGGAATACAAGGCGGTATTACAAATGGGCAGGATATTTATTTCAGAGTTGCCTTTAAACCTGTTTCTACCCTGATGAAAGATCAGCAAACAATTGATAATACAGGGCAGCCAATAATTCTGAAAAGCAGGGGCAGACATGATGTTTGTGTTGTTCCCCGTGCTGTACCAATTGTGGAAGCTATGACTGCACTCGTTTTATGCGATCATTTTCTGAGAGCAAAATTGTCAAGAGTGTAAACCCATAATTGAACATTACCAATATGATGGTTGTTATTGGCATACTGTCAAAAAAAAATATTTGGTTCAAATAATTATTAATTAAACAATTTTGTGAATTTATGAAGACGAAACTTGCATTATCTGTAATGTTTTTAGCAACACTTTTTGTTGTGTCATGTGGAGGCCCTCAGGGCGAAAAAGCTGTTACAAGCGATGAGAAAACAGCAATGGAAGCCAAAGGCGATTCATTTCTGGCTGATGTTGATAATAGTATGATTGAATGGATTGGTACCAAACCTACCGGACAACATAATGGTGTTATCAGCCTTGCAAAAGGTTATGTATCAGTAGAAAATGGGAAAATAACCGGTGGCGAAATGATAATTGATATGAGTTCAATTGTTAATCACGATCTTACTGACTCCGAAACTAATGCTAATTTAGTAGGCCATTTGCTTTCTCCTGATTTCTTTGATGTTGAAAATTACCCCGAAGCCCGTTTTGAATTTACATCGGTTTCAGAAAATGAAGGAGCACAAACAGGTGAAAATGCTTTTACCCATTTTGTTTCCGGCAATCTGACAATGAAAGATGCAACCCGTAACGTTGCTTTTCCGGTAAATATCGAAATCAGGGATGGAGTTGTAAAAGCTGTTACTGATAATTTTATTATTGACCGTTCAGAATGGAATGTTAAATATGGTTCAAGGAAGTTTTTTGATAACCTGAAAGACAATTTTATTCATGACGAAATTTCATTGAAAATCTCATTTGTAGGTTTGAAAGGATAAGAATATTTTTTAGGAAATAGGCACTTTCAGAAAATAGAATAATTTCTACTTTTTGGGATTAAAAACAG
>CAZJZG010000033.1:0-35157 GCA_964550455.1 uncultured Bacteroidales bacterium
AATATGACGGGCACACTTTGCCAGATGTTTTAGAACAAGTCAATAAATTAACGGGCAAGTGTACGAAAACAGCAAAAGTGGATAGAGGTTATCGGGATAAAAATCGAATAGGAGAAATAGATATTCTAATTCCGTCTGTTTCAAAAAAACAGATAATTACTACAAACGAAAGAAGATAAGTAAGGCCCATAAAAAAGGAGCAGCTATAGAGCTAGTAGTTGGGCACATTAAATCAGATCATAGGTTAAACCGCTACTTTTACAAAGGAGTGGTAGGCGATAATATCAATATTATGTTAGCTGCTGCTGCATTTAACTTTAAAAGGATGATGAATAAGTGGAAATCATCTTTTTGGCACTTTTTTCAAAAATTATTCAGATGGGTTCTTGATCTTATTTTTCTGCAAAAACAAACTAAATTGGCTTTTTAAGGCTTGACTAAATAAAGAACGAAGGGAGCTGAAAATTCCTCATCAGTATTTTTCAACTGATGAGGAATCTGATTATTCAGGCACATAAATCATGAACAAACTTTTCATGCATCCACGGTCCCTGTAGGGATTGTTTTTTGCCATTTTTCCGGCAGATGCCTGAATGCCTCTGGGTTGGCAGCAACAATGAGGAGATAAATTTTTCCTCGGGTTTCTTTGTACAAATCACACAAAGCAGGAGTGTCCTTGTATACGAGAATAATGATGTCCAAAATGCATTCTGCATTCAGCATTTTGAGATTCTGCCTTACATCATCTTCCTTGAAAAATCTTTCCAAAGGAGCATTCAACGGGTCTTCAATGCCCATACAGTTATTAAGAATATACCGATCATACGGATTGTAAACAGTTACTTCTTTCATTATTCCCATAAAATTTTAGTCCACTCAAATGATATTCAATAAGTTTAAAAAATCTGTTGGTCAAATTTTCTTTAGAAAGGATGTGAGTTTCAATACGAAAACCAATTATTTATCAGGTGTAAATCTTCCGATGAATCTTGGGTTCATCGAGTAATAATCTTGCCACTCAATGGGCAGGGTTGTGATTATTTTCGGATCAATCCGGTAAAACAGTCGACAAATTTCCACTCTGGAAACCATTCCGAGACACTCCAAAACGGGGTCGTCTTTGTAAATCAGGATCAGAAGATCCAATAAAACCTCTACGTTCATTTTCAAAAAGTTATTCAACAAACGTACAGAGATGTCCAGCTTACAAACCGAACAATTTAAGAATTCCATTGCGAATGGTAATTTTTCCATGTTTTTCATTCACGAAATGTTTTAAAGTTATGAATCATAATAAATTAAATAAGGTGGATAATCTGAATTCTTATCAAGATTTCAAGGAACAAAAAGGGCATAATTCACCCTGTAAAAGTAAAATTTTATGAAAAATTATGGTTTTGTCTGTGTACTCAAAAACCGCACCAAATATTCTTAAATAGAATAATTTGGTCAAATTCGTCAGATTTCTCGTTAAGAGGTCTACGAATCCGGACATTTGAATGCCAAAAGCGGCATTTTTAGCTGGGAAAAGTCATCTTTGTCCACTTTGTCTTTAAATATATGGTCAATCCAGCTTCGTTTGCTGGCAATAAAGGCTGCCATTCCAATCTGATGTGTATCTGCAAACTCTTTTTTGACCTTCTATACAACGTAACTCGCAGAGTTTCTGATCTGATGTATAACGCAAATCTGTGTTTGAGACTCCGGAAATACATTATTGATAGTAACGGTAAAACCATTCAGATTATCGGTAACTGTAATTAAGATGTCGTTTACACCGCGCAGCCTTTTCTTTACTTCCGGGTTTTTATGAATTGTTCCGACGGTCTTTCTTACCATTTTTATGGCCATATTATTATTCCTAAGCAACTTAAGAAATCTTGCAGGAGCTGTTGTTCAATAACATAAAGAAAGCAGCATACTGCTTTTCATCTCATTTTCAATAATTCATTAAGCTTGCGAAAGTTAAGTAAGTAATTAAAAAAATAGCTTATAACCTATTTTCAGGCACTGTATGCTTCAACTGAAGGATCGGCTTTTTTTACCAATCCCTGAAGCACGGTTCCGGGACCAACTTCAATAAAGGTACGGGCACCATCTGATATCATATTCAGCACGGTTTGCGTCCAGCGAACCGGAGATGTAAGCTGATCAATAAGGTTTTGCTTTATGATATCAGGATCTGTTGCTGGCAATGCATTAACATTTTGATAAACAGGGCATACCGGATTATGAAAAGTTGTTTTGTTTATTGCATCAGCCAGTTCAATCCGTGCCGGCTCCATTAACGGGCTGTGAAACGCACCGCCAACCTTTAACGGAAGCGCTCTTTTTGCACCTGCAGTCTTTAATTTTTCGCAGGCTATTTCAATTCCTTTAACCGAACCAGAGATCACAAGCTGTCCTGGGCTATTATAATTAGCAGGAACGACTATTTCATCAATTTCTGCCAGAATTTTTTCAGTAGTTTCATCGTCAAGGCCAATAATGGCAGCCATTGTAGAAGGTTCAGCTTCGCAGGCTTTTTGCATGGCCATGGCACGTGCCGAGACCAAACGTAAGCCATCGGCAAATGTTAATGCCTTAGCAGCTACCAAAGCCGAAAATTCTCCGAGTGAGTGACCTGCAACCATTTGTGGCCGAAAACTTTCCCCAAGATTTGTTGCAAGGATCACTGAATGAAGGAAAATGGCAGGCTGAGTCACCCTGGTCTGGCGCAAATCCTCATCGCTGCCGGCAAACATAAGGTCTGTAATACGAAAGCCAAGTATATCGTTGGCTTCTTCAAACATTGACCTTGCCAGTGTTGACTCTTCATAAAGATTTTTACCCATACCAACAAACTGGGCACCCTGTCCCGGGAAAATATAAGCTTTCATATCTGTATTGTTTTGAGTTGTGTATGTATTTACAGTTTAATAACCACAAGGTTTTTCTTAAAAATGGTAGAACCAGCCCTGAGCAATTAAGATAAACTTATTGGATTAAATTCATTTATCCGGACTTTTATACCCGGCTTATACTTTTACTCTAAAGATTGACTGTTTATTAATGCAGATTAGATCCTATAAGATGAACGAACTCGGCACGGGTTTTATCTGAAGTAAAAGCACCCGAAAAATCAGATGTTGTAGTTACTGAATTTTGCTTTTGAATACCGCGCATACTCATGCACATGTGCTGTGCTTCAATTACCACAGCTACGCCCAAAGGATTAAGAGTGCGCATCAGCGATTCCTTTATTTCACGGGTAAGACGTTCCTGTACCTGCAATCGGCGGGCAAAAGCATCAACGACACGGGGAATTTTACTTATCCCGACAATATGCTTATTAGGTATATAAGCCACATGAGCTTTCCCTAAAAACGGAAGCATATGATGTTCGCACATTGAATATATCTCTATATCCTTAACTATGACCATCTCCTTGTAATCCTCATTAAACATGGCTGATAAAATTATAGCATCAGGATCGAGATAGTAGCCATGAGTAAGGAACTGCATAGCTTTGGCAACACGCTCAGGAGTTTTCATCAAACCTTCGCGGTCAGGATTTTCACCAATAAGTTTAATGATTTCATAATAATGTACTGCAAGCTTTTCAATTATTTCCTGATTATAAAGGTCAATTTTTTCATAACCATCCATCATATTTTCCTGCAACATTTCTTTTATGATCTGACTTGTCATATTTTAATTTTTAGTGTTTTCCAAAATATTCAACATAGTTGTTTTCAGTTTCATGAACCCTGACGCTGTGTAATTCAGCACCAATATATTTTATCGGGGTTTCAAGTTCTTCCCAGATAGCTATGGCAAGATTTTCTGTTGAAGCCATTCTTCCTTTCATAAAATCCACCTCAATGTTCATATTTTTATGATCAATCTTGTCAATTATATGCTGATGGATGATTTCGCCAAGAGTTTTCAAATTGGCGACAAATCCGGTTTCAGGGCTTACTTCGCCCTTTATTGTAACATATAATACATAATTATGCCCATGCCAGTTAGGGTTCGAACACTTACCGAAAACTTCAAGATTCCGGCTATCAGAATAATCTTCACGATACAGCCTGTGTGCTGCATTAAAATGTTCGCGCCGGGTAATAAACATCATAACTTATCAAATGATATATTAAAGAATAAAGATTTGATTTTCATAGTTTAACAAAAATCAAACTGAAAATGTTTTTCAAAAATCCCAGAAAACTCATTCATAATGCTCATAACGGCAAATAACACCAATTATATCTTATAATTTGCCATTTACCTAAGTATTTATTCTTCAGGACTATCTGGCTGGATATTATTTGCACGGACATTATTTAGATTCTCCATCTGACAGGTACCTGTAAAAATAGCTCCCGGCTCAATTGATAGTTTACTGGTAATGATATCGCCTCTGAATACTGAAGTTGCTTTCAGGCTCAGCCTTTCTTTAACCAGTAGTTTGGCTTTGAGTTCTCCTTCAATTTCGGCATTCTGACAAATGATCTCGCCTTCGACCTTACCGGTTGCTCCAACTACAACCTTACCAGTTGAGTTCAGTTTACCATTCAGGATTCCGTCAATACGGATATCACCATTTGATTGTATTTCACCGGTTATTACTGTTTCTTTAGCTACAAAGTTAACCGACTGAAGATCAGGTATTTCTTTCTTTGACATGAGATTAAGATTTTAATTCTGATCGCTAAAACAAGGCAAAGATAATATTTTCAACATCGTAGAATTAAAAAACATCAATGAAAAATGAAAATATCTTATTGTAACCCGTTTGATTAAAATGTTGCCTGTAATTTAATATTAAGCTGCCGGGGTGTGAGATAATTTGGAATTGCATACTGCCTGTTCCTTACATCACTGATCCAGATATATGACACTGTATTATTCACCTGCAACAAATTGAAAACTTCGAGACTTGCCCAAAGCGATTTAAAATGTCTGAACACTGGTCTTTCGCGTAAAGGCGAGTTATCCCCAATTATTTCTTTTGAGAAACCTATGTCTACCCTGCGGTATGGCGGAATCCTCAGAGTTTGCTTGTATCGGGGCGAATTTGGGGGTCCAAAGGTAAGACCACTGCCAAACAATAAGTTTAAATGCATTTTATAGGTTGGATTTCGGGGAAGATAATCCTGGAAGAACAACGAGAAATTAACGCGCTGATCAGTAGGGCGGGGAATATAACCCGGCTCTATTCTTTTTCCTTCTGAATTAATATAAAAATCGTCTTTTATATCTTCCATGGTTTTCATTACTGAAAAGCTCACCCAAGAATCAATTCCTTTCACAAATTCTCCGTTTATTTTAAAATCAATACCCTGCGCAAACCCTTTTGCATTATTTAAAGCATGATAACGTATACGTACATTATCAATCTCGTATGGGATCAGATTATCAAGATGTTTGTAATAAGCTTCGGCAATTAGTTTAAACGGACGGTTCCATGCAATAAAATTATAATCGGCAGCAGCAACAAAATGAATACTGGTTTGTGCTTTCAGATCTCTGTTGATTTCTCCTTTAAGGTTACGAAGTTCCCTGTAAAATGGCGGCTGATTATAATACCCCGCTGAAAACCTGAATAAAACGTCTTTCTGCCATACAGGATTGTACGACAGGGTTATGCGTGGGCTTACAAGCAACTGCTCGTTCAGGTCCCAGTAATTGGTTCTCACCCCCGTGGTTAAATGAATTCTGTCATGATCACCATCCAGTGTCCAGGTATTTTGAATAAAAGCTGAATAACGGTTTGAATTCAACACATTATTAGTAAGAATGGCTGTGTTCAGAAAGAAATCATGCTTTTCATTTATTTCTCCCGGAATACTTATGGGATGAGGTAAAGAATAGCCTGCCGAATCAATAAGCACCCATTCGTTCAATTGATCGTCAATGAATTCATGCTGATACTTTACGCCCCATTGCCAGAATGAGTTGTTAAGTATACATGAAGCCCGGTGCTCGAGGCTATAAACATTGGCATCGAGGAAGTTCCTTGCATGGTTAAGATATGAACCAACCCCAACAGCCTCAACTATATCAGCATATTCATTGCTGCCTATGTTCGAATCAAGCCTTCCTATCCAGTATTGACCCAGAATATCATAAGTCTCACTCTCTGCCGAGCTAAACGCAGACCCTATAAGTTTGAGATTGATATTACTTTGTGGTTTCCATGAAAAACTCATTGCGCTCATGTAATTTTCAAACCGATCAACTTCCTGTCCTTCAAAATAAACCTTAAACTTATAAGCTTCATTAATAGTTCCAAAAGCTGTTTCCCTGTCTTGAGGCACTACCTTGAAATTATTGAGTGCATAATTGCCTAAAAAAGAAACTTCGATATCAGGTTTGGGTTTCCACGAAATATAAGTTTGAACATCGGTAAACGAAGGTTTGTATTCACCTTTGGTTTCCATTGCTTTCAAAACATATTGATTTGATTTATAGCGCACTCCGGCAAGATAAGTTATTTTGGAATTATTTGATATCCCTTCAAAATGAGCTGAAGCGCCAAGTAAACTTGCTGAAGCCGAACCAGCAAACTGTAACGGCTTTTTGTACTGAATATCAAGTACTGAAGCCATTTTATCACCGTATTTGGCATCAAATCCGCCTGCTGAAAAAAGTATGGAGGAAACCAGATCAGAATTTAAAAAACTAAGTCCTTCCTGTTGCCCTGAGCGTACAAGAAAAGGACGATAAATTTCAATATCATTCACATAAACGAGGTTCTCATCAAAATTACCACCCCTTACTGAATATTGCGAACTCAGTTCGTTACCCGAAGCCACACCCGGCATGGTTTTAATAAGACTTTCAACATTTCCTGAAATACTTGGAATTGATACAGCAACCTTGGGATCAATACGGGCAAGCGTAGAGGTTCTGATCTGCTTGTCTTCAACCACAGGACCTTCAATTGTGGTAGATGTTTCAATGAGTGTAATATTTATGGTCTTTTCTTCCCCGGCTTTAAGGTTAACTGTGATACGTTCAGTGGTATAACCAAGAAAACTGCATACTATGGTTATATTGCGCCCTGACGAAACCTGCATCCTGTAATTTCCTCCGGCATCAGTAACCACTCCTTTGTTTAAATCCTGTATGCTTACTGTTGCCAGTTCGATAGGCTTTTTGTTTTTATCTACGACTTTACCTTTAACAATTGCAGTTTGTTGTGCAAAAGCCGACGTAGCAATTAAAAAAGAGAAAAATATAAGGGATAAGAATTTTAAATATCTCATTTACCAATGGTTCACAGAAAAATACTGACTATGATAACGGCTAAATCCGATCTTTCTTGCAAACAAAAAAGAATAATTGTCTTTTTTAATCAGGCATAGTGAGATCAGCTTAAGCTTTTTCTGTTTCAACAAATATTCATTCAAAAATAATTAAATATACTTGTCTGTTTTTAAACACTATACATCATAAAAACAAAAAAGCCCATGGCATAACCAGGGCTTAATATCTTTACTGCTGATTTATAGTTTTATGCATTCAGATAGCCTTTTTCGGCTGCTTCTTTCAGGCATTCACTAATTCCTTTTTTATTGATATGGCGAATGCCATCTGCTGAAACGCGCAAGGTAACCCAGCGGTTTTCTTCAGGAATGAAAAACTTCTTTGTCTGCAGGTTAGGATAGAACCTGCGTTTGGTCTTTACGTTAGAGTGTGAAACCTTGTTACCCACCATCATACGCTTTCCTGTAATCTGACAAATCCTTGACATGGTTATGACTATTAAATACGTTTTTTTTAAATTGGGGTGCAAAGAACGGTATTTTTTCTGAAAGCAACAAAAAAGAGTGTAATTTTTTATTCATCCGAACCATAATTATAACTCTTAATAACTTAAAAATCTGTTAAAAGGCCTACAACTACAGATATTGTTGCAAAAAACAGAGAAATATTTCAAAACTCTTTATTTATTTTTCTGCAATTCCTTTCTAAGTATGTTCAATGCATTGAGTGCCGTAACATGAATATTTCGCTCACGATTACTGCCAAATAAAAAATGTTTTGCCTCCACTCCGTTAGGGCCGGCAAGAGCAATCCACACAGTGCCAACGGGTTTTTCCTGCGATCCTCCTGCAGGACCGGCAATCCCCGATGTAGCAAGTGCATAGGTGCAATCAAGTTGTTTTTGTGCATTTACAGCCATAGCCTCTACAACCTCTCTGCTAACAGCACCAAAGGCTTCTAATGTTTTTGGTTCAACACCGAGCAGTTTTTCTTTCAATACGTTTGAATATGATATAATTGCTCCCTTAAAATAATCAGAACTTCCTGAAATACTGGTAATTTTATGTGCAAGATATCCTCCGGTGCAACTTTCAGCAGTGCAAATACTTGCTCCTTGTTGTCTAAGCATTGTACCGACTATATTCTCCAGAATATCATCGTCAAAGCCAAAAACATAATCAGAAATCAGGCTTAATAATATTTCGAGCTGCTTATTTAATTCATTATCAGTTTTCTTACGGTTGTCACCACAGGCTGTAAGTCTTAGCCTGACTATTCCCGGTTGCGGAAGATAAGCCAGCCTAATATTCTTAGGCAAAGCATCTTCCCATCCGGAAATTATTTCTGATAAAAATGATTCGCCAAGCCCCATGGTAAGAACAGTTTTATGAATTATTACCTCACCATTGTTCATAGCTGCCAAACGAGGCAACACATGATCATTCATCAGCCCATTCATTTCAAAAGGCACTCCGGGCAACGAGACAAGTATTTTTCCTTCTTCTTCGAACCACATACCGGGAGCAGTTCCATTAGCATTGAATAAAGGTTCGCACTTGTCAGGAACTTCAGCCTGAAGGCGGTTTATCTCAGTAATTTCTCTGCCCCGCAGCTTAAAAAACTCTTCTACATGCTTCAAGGTAGGCTCATGGATAATCATTTTCGAATTAAAATACTCGGCAAGTGTATGTTTGGTAATATCATCCCTGGTAGGACCCAAACCGCCGGTAAGTATCAGCACATCAGCGTTTTTAAAACCTTCATTTATTGACTCCCTTATATGTTTGCGAGTATCGGACACAGCACTTATCTGGCGGACATTTATACCTATTGAATTCAGCTTTTCAGCCATATATGACGCATTCGTATTTACAACCTGCCCAATAAGCAGTTCATCACCTATATTTATTATATCTGCAATCATCAAAAAATCAGTTTTTTAAGTCCAATGAATTTATTTTTGTGCTTTGTGGTATATTTTCCACTAATTTTGCACTTTTTTGCAAAAATACTCAGAAAGTTATGGACAGATTGCAGGAATCAGAATTAATTCTAAACGATGACGGTAGTGTTTATCATTTAAAACTCCGCCCCGAGCATATTGCATCAACTATCATTCTGGTTGGCGATCCTCAAAGAGTTGAAATCGTTTCTGGTTTTTTCGACAGGGTTGATGTGAAAATTCAAAATCGCGAGATCATTACTCATACCGGATATTATAAATCAAAAAGGATCAGTGTATTATCCACAGGTATGGGAACCGATAATATTGATATTGTGATCAATGAGCTGGATGCTCTTGTAAATATTGATCTGAACACACGCCAGATTAAAAAAGAAAAAACTCCTCTTAATTTAATCCGACTTGGAACTTCGGGAGCCATTCAACCTGATATCCCGGTAAATTCATTCATTGTTTCTTCTCATGCTCTTGGAATTGATGGCTTGCTGAATTTTTATTCGGGAAATAATCCGGCATTTGACAACAAAATGGCTGTAGCCTTCATTAAGCATTCAAACTGGCCTGAAATAATGGCAAAGCCCTATGTAGTTAAGGCTTCTGAAGCTTTATTAAAACAATATGGCAATGAACTGTTAAGCGGAATTACGGCTACAGCACCGGGATTCTATGGTCCGCAAGGCAGGACACTGCGTTTATCACCTCGTATCGAAGATCTGAACCAACGCCTTGAATCATTTGAATACAATGGTTTAAGGATCAGTAATTTTGAAATGGAATCTTCGGCATTATACGGCTTGTCAGCATTACTCGGGCATAATGCATTAACGATATGCGTTGCCATTGCAAACAGACATCATAAAGAATACAGCAAAAACAGTAAAACACACATAGGTTTGCTCATAAAACATGTACTGGACCGTTTTGCCGGATAGAATACAGGTCAAACACGAATTATGAATAAATGGAAGTGAATCAGGATTTACAAAAAGATATACTCTCGCTTATTAGTATGCTTGACGAACCCGATATAAATTTATACGGGAAAATAAGTCAGTCAATCATTAATATTGGCGATCCGGCTATGGAAATGCTTGAAGAAGCAAAAGAGAACACTTTCGATCCTGATATGAGTGAACGACTTGAAGAAGTTATTCTTGCAATCCATACCAACAATATAAAAGAAGATCTTAAAGCCTGGAAACACTCATACAACAAGGATATTCTCCAACTCCTGCAAATACTTAACAAATTTCATAATCGCAGACTCGATACATTAGAATTAAACAATCGGGTTAATTCCATGCACAAAGTCATCTGGCTTGAAATGAATGAGGATCTCACATCGCTTGAATGTATAAGACTGGTAAATCATTTTGTTTTCAGAACCTGGCAATACAAACCTGACACTTCAGGCAAGCCTGAAACCGATCTGTTCTTTCTGAACAATGCTATTAATAACAAAACAGCTCATCCTTCAATTCTCGGGGCTTTATATCTGGGCTTGTGCCAAAGACTTAATCTACCGGTATATTATGTTGCATTGCCCGAAAATTTCATTCTTGCCTATACTTCCCAAACATCTTTCAAACCAGCTATTGAGACTACCATAGTTCTTTTCTATACTAACCCTTTACTTGAAGGGATCATTTTTAACATGAGTGAAATTGAAAAGTTCTTAAAAAATCATGATGTAATATCCAAACCTGAATTCTTTGAACCGGCTGATAATTTACTAGTAGCATCGCTTCTGCTTAGAGAAATGAAAGAACTTTATCAAACCTCCGGTAATCAGATGAAAATAAATGGTGTAAACCAACTTATAAACAGTCTGGTGTAAAATTCCGTTTTCAGAAAAGATAAATAAAGCCAAAAGAACAATCTTATAATCTGATTATAATACTAACTATAGCGATAATATCCAGCAAATCAATTATTCCGTCATTATTCACATCGGCATTTTCCGGACAGAATGGCTGTGGATTCAAACCTGTAATAAAACTTGAAATTGTAATTACATCCAGAATATCTACTATTCCATCACAATTGGCATCACCTGGTATAATAGTTAAAACCGATCCAAGAGTGCCGTCACTTTTAAGATTCTGAGCATAAATATCTCCACTGTTGTTTCGGGAATCAGCCCATACAATAACAAACTGACCATTAAAGAATTCTGTAGCATCGTTATGCATCTTACCGCTTGCAACCAACGATACAGGAACCTGTCCGCCTTCCCAGACCAAATCACCGTTATTGCTCAGTTTGGCAGCTTTTACAAAGGAATTGTTACCACTCGGTGAATCGAAATAAGAAATAATAGCTTCATTGCTGTCAAGAACAAGATTCAATCCGCTTTTATCACCACTTTCCATTGGTGCGACAACTTTTCCTGAATCACCCCATAATCTTATTCCATTCATTGAAATTTTCTGAGCCGAAATACCTCGGTTACTTTGGCTATAGCTATGCTCACGCCATGCTACAAATAGTTCTTCTGAATTTTGATTATATGCAATTATCGGGTCAATTTGATGAGTGCCGGAGCTAAGGCTCACAACAAGACCATTTGCAGGAAAGCCAAGAGTTCCGGCTCCATTTACATGCTGCACATAGCTATCAAAATATGAGCCATTATCGCGATGCCAAACAATAAAAGCACCACCGTTTTTATCGGAGATAATTTTGGTTTTTACATAAACCGGAATTGCGTCATTGTTAGTAATTATAATGCCATCACCCCACATAAACTGACCATCGGAACTAAAGCGCTGAGCATATACGTTTTTGGTTGGTGCCCACGAAGGTCCTGTTTGCTTAAAAAAACTCATTATTATACCATCGTCATCCGATGGAACAATAAATGGCCATGCATAAGTGTCAGTACCTTGCAACTGGATTCCCTCATCGCCCCATTGCTTTACACCGTCAGAACTCAACTTCTGGACCATAATGGTGTTCTCACGTGTCCAGGCAAATACACAATTGTTCAGCGAAGTTACCGTAACTACCGGAGATCCTTCAAAATCGGGATTATTTGATAATGCAATCCCGTCAGGACCCCATAAAAAATCTCCATCAGGTGAAATACGATAGGCATAGATATTATTATCACCGTTTCTGATATCCTGAAAAGTAATAATTGCACATGCATCATTGTCTACAGCCAGATCCCAGTCGGTCAGCCATGTCATTGACTCATGGTTACTAACCAGCAAACCTTCTTCAGCCCATTGTTTTACACCATAGATATCAAACTTTTGCAGCCTTACATTATAATTGCTATTCTCAATGGAATACCATGAAACATAGGTTATTCCAGAAGGGTGCATAACAATCTTTGGTAAAGCCTCTTCGTTTTGAGCTACTGCTATTGCAGTATTTTGGTAAGGATCGTTGCTCCATTGAGCAAGCAAAAATGCCGGTAAAACTACCAGCAAAAACAGTGGAATTGAATTTTTCATAACATTCTGATTTTAATTGGGTAATAATTGAACCTAATAAATATTTGAACCTTCAAAATTAAACAATTAATAAGCTTTTGGGTTTAAAAATCAATAAATATGCGGTAAATTATTAGAAAAAACTCCTAAGCCTCTTATAACCCTCCTGACTTACACGCAGTTTATCTCCATTTTTCATTATCACAATATGGGTATTTTTCTCATAAAGCTCTATTGAAGAAATAAATGACAGGTTGACGATATATTTTCTGTGAATTCGCAGAAATGAATTTTTTGGCAAATGACTTTCATAATATTTCAGGGTTTTATCTTTAAGATGACGGCCGAGTTCGGAATAAACCATTACATAATCATCCTGTGCTTCAAGATAATAGATCTTTTCAACAGGAATAATAATAATCTTTGAGCCGAGTCGTGCAAGCAAACGGGTCAAAACACCTTCGCTTTCATCTGTTGTGTCCTGAAGTGCCTTTAATGATCTTATTTTCTCATTTTCATCGGCTGAGTGTATGCGCATAACTGCCTTTTCAACAGCCTGTTTGAACCTCTCTCTTGAAAATGGTTTTAGCAAATAATCCACAGCATTCTTTTCAAAAGCTTTTAATGCATACTGATCAAAAGCAGTAGTAAAAATTATCCATGGTTTTGTTTCAAGCACATCAAGTAGTTCAAAACCATCAATTTTAGGCATTTGTATATCCAGAAAAACAAGCTCGGGATTCAGCTCCATTATTGCTTTCAATGCCTCAAAACCATTCTCACATTCGGCAACAATTTCAACATCTTCAATATCCCTGATAAAATCACGTATCAGCTCTCGTGCCAGCAATTCATCATCAACAATAATTGCTTTAATTTTCAGCATTTTTCGGAATTTTTAATTGAACTTCAAACTCCGATCCTGTATTATTTATCTTCATCAGATCATATCTTCCATAAATCGCTTCCAGACGCTCCGAAATATTTTTAAGCCCCGTGCCGGTGCCTTTGCGAAGAGAATGGTCAGGATCGTAATTATTAAAAATTGTAATTGTCAAAAAAGATTCATCGCAAGTTGCCTTTAGTTTTATGCTCAATTTTCCTTCCGAACCGTAAATACCATATTTTATGGCATTCTCAACCAAAGGTTGTAAAATCAGTGAAGGAATCGCCCACGACAAAGCTTTTTCGTCTATATCGCTGCTAAAATTCAACTTACATCCAAACCTAACCTGCTCTATATCAAGGTAAAGTCTGATATTCTGAAGTTCCTTTTTCAGACTGCTCATCATTTCACCTTGCTGGCTTAGGGTATAACGCATGAATTCCGAAAGTTTTATAACCATTTCCTGCGCCTGTTCAGGACGGCTTATTGTAAGCGAACTTATTGCGTTCAAACTGTTAAAAAGAAAATGAGGTTTGATCTGCGAGCGCAACATCTCAAGCTCTGCATCTTTAAGCATGGTAGTAAGCTGCATCTCTCTTTTAATTTTTTCTTCAACAACCCTGAAGCTTGATATCAGATAATAAATTACAACCAATAAGCAATAATACAGCAATCCGCTTATTACACGCAAAGTAAGAGAACGATAAAGAAAATCAATATAAGCGACATTTTCGACAAACATCAATTCAAGAAGTGAGGTTGAAAGTATGAGCCAGATCAATAATAAAATAAGGCATGAAACCAGATGCTGGATAAGTATTTCATGAGTCTTTTTATTCAGCAATGATGAAAATCTGATGCTGAACCATAAACCAATGCCGAGAACCGAAAATATAATATTGAAAATCAGACTATCTGCCAAAGCAATAGACATTTCAATATTATACATATAATGAAGTGCAAAAAAATGGATGACAGTTATTGCCATCCATAAAAAAGCATAAATAAGTTGAAATTTTATTTTGCTCAGAAAATCCTTCATTTCTCAGTTTAATTCATAGTTAGCACGGCTTTATGAAACAGCCATGATTGTGATCCTCATTTATTACCAGTGCAAACTTATCAACTTTTAATCTCTCCGCCACCAAAAGCGCATACACCTTTTATTATTAAAGTTTTATTCAGGTCAACCAAAGCAGGATTGCGTTTCATCTCAAAGCCGCCAAAAATATTAAAACCCTCTATTTTTATATTCCAATCCGAAGGAACTTTCAATGAAGTTCCTCCGAAAATACATGTAATTTCAAGCTCATTGACCCCTGAACTTAAAGTAACTTCGCTCAGATCAATTTCCGACCCTCCAAAAACAGCCAGTATCCTGCCTCCCCTGAAAGAATCAGAATTTATTGAACGTTCGGAGCCGGCAAATATACTCACCTCCTCTATTAGGTCGTTATTAAAATTACTGATACTTACTTTCTGTCGTGAAATTAACTTTGATGAAGAAAATATCATAACCAGTCCCACAAGGATTATTAATGACGGTAAGGCAAATTGCCAGAAGTTCATAGGAAAACCATAGATTCTCGAGATCAGAAATATTCCGCCAATCAGGATTAATATACCACCCCACGCTTTTGAGTGGCTGAGAAGGCTAAAAACGCCTATGACAATGAGCAGCATTTCCCACGAAAAAAATATACGAAATAAAGGACGCTCAATCACACCCATATTCCTGAGCAACAAAAGTGCACCAGCCAATATTACAATAATGCCTAAAACAAGGGTATTTGAGAATTTCCTTTTATGACCGGCTTCGTGATTGTAATTTTCAATGTTTTTATTCGTTTCCATAATTTTAAAAAATTAATATTATTTGGCAAAAGTATGAAATCATGAATTGAGCATGCAAGCAAATATCGGTGAATCAGGGATTTTAACCGATTAACGGATTAATATTCCGGTTGTCGTGACAAACAACTCTGAAGTTGCTTCTGTGTTTTTTGATTTTTCAAAACGTATTTTTACTACTTTTGCAAACTATTTACAAATCAGAGGAAAAGCCTCATAAAATGAACAGGAAATATAAAGAATACAAGCAATTAAGTCTTACCGGCATTGGTAAAGATATTCTTAAATATTGGGAAGAAAATAATATATTTGAAAAAAGCCTTGAGATTCGTAAGGATCATATGCCCTTTGTTTTTTATGAAGGACCACCTTCGGCAAACGGAATTCCGGGCATCCATCATGTAATGTCGCGTGCAATCAAAGATATTTTCTGCCGCTATAAAACCATGAAAGGTTTTTACGTTGCCCGTAAAGCAGGTTGGGACACTCATGGTCTGCCAATTGAAATGACCGTTGAAAAAACTCTTGGTATAACAAAAGATGATATTGGCAAAAAAATATCAGTCGCCGATTATAATGCCCAATGCCGTCAGGAGGTGATGAAATATAAAGATCTGTGGGATGATCTTACCCGTAAGGTTGGCTACTGGGTTGACCTCGACCATCCTTATATTACTTTTGAAAACAAATACATTGAATCAGTATGGTATCTGCTGTCAAAACTTTATGAAAAAGGACTGCTTTACAAGGGATATTCAATTCAGCCTTATTCACCTGCCGCCGGAACCGGTTTAAGTACTCATGAACTGAACCAGCCGGGCTGTTATCGCGATGTAAAGGACAATACTGTTACAGCACAATTTAAAGTGGTACATAACAGCCATAGCGAATTCCTTTTCAATGATCCATTTGGTGATGTATTCATTTTAGCATGGACAACTACTCCATGGACTTTACCCAGCAATACAGCACTGGCAATTGGTAAAAACATCACTTACCAAAAAATCAGAACCTATAATCCTTATACTTATCAGCCAATTACCGTTATTCTGGCAAAAGACCTTGTCGGAAAGTTCTTCCCTGAAAAGAACATTGGTTTGGACCTTATGGAATATGAAGCCGGTCAGAAAAATATTCCTTTTGAGGTTGCTGATGAATTTCCGGGCGAAAAGCTACAGGGAGTTCGTTACGAACAGCTTATGCCTTATGCACAACCTGAAACTGGAGATGCATTCATTGTTGTAGCCGGCGATTTTGTATCTACTGAAGATGGTACAGGCGTTGTACATATTGCACCCAGTTTTGGAGCTGACGACTTCAGAACCAGCAAGCAATACGGCCTTGGATCGTTGACAATGGTTAATAAGGAAGGGCGTTTCATTGATGCTATGGGCGAATTTGCCGGTCGTTATGTTAAATCTGAATATGACCCCGATTTTGATCCTGCCAAAGATGACAACGTTGATATTGACATTATAGTAAAGCTTAAAAAAGAGAACAGGGCTTTCAAAGCTGAGAAATACGAACACTCCTACCCACATTGCTGGCGTACCGATAAACCTATATTATATTATCCTCTCGAAGCATGGTTCATAAAAACTACCGCCTTCAAGGACAGGATGATAGAACTTAACAAAACTATCAACTGGAAGCCGGAAGCTACCGGTTCAGGCCGCTTTGGCAATTGGCTTGAAAACCTTGTTGACTGGAATCTTAGCCGTTCACGCTATTGGGGTACACCATTGCCGGTATGGACAAGTGATGACGGAAGCGAGCAAATTTGTATAGGCTCGGTCAGACAATTGAAAAACGAGATTGACAAGTCTGTTGCAGCAGGTTTGATGGAAAAAAATCCTATGGATGATTTCAATCCCGATGATCAATCTGATGAAAATTATCAAAGCTTTGATTTGCATCGTCCTTACGTTGACGAAATAATTCTTGTTTCGTCTTCGGGTAAACCAATGAAGCGTGAGTTAGACCTGATTGACGTTTGGTTTGACTCGGGAGCAATGCCTTATGCACAATTCCATTATCCTTTTGAGCAAGGCGACAATCTTGAAGATTATTTCCCTGCTGATTTCATAGCTGAAGGAGTTGACCAGACACGCGGATGGTTCTTTACACTTCATGCTATAGCTACAATGGTTTTTAACAATGTTTCATTTAAGACAGTTGTTTCAAACGGACTTGTGCTCGATAAAATGGGCAATAAAATGTCCAAGCGCCTTGGTAATGCCATTGACCCATATTCAACAATTGAAAAATACGGTGCTGATGCAACCCGCTGGTATATGCTTACCAACTCACAGCCCTGGGATAATCTTAAATTCGACCTTGAAGGAGTTGCAGAAGTACAACGTAAATTCTTTGGCACACTTTATAATACATACAGTTTCTTTGCGCTGTATGCCAATATTGACAAATTCACCTTCAGCGAAAATGAGATCCCATATAAAGACCGCCCTGAAATTGACCGTTGGATATTATCAGAATTAAATACTCTGATACAACAGGTTGACGATTATTATAATGACTACGAACCAACCAAGGCTGGACGACTTATTCAGGATTTTGTTGATGAACATCTGAGCAACTGGTATGTAAGGCTTTCAAGGAGACGTTTCTGGAAAGGTGAATATACTGATGATAAAATTTCGGCATATCAGACTTTATACCATTGCCTCGAAACGGTTGCACGTCTTTCATGCCCTATAGCTCCGTTCTTTATGGACAGGCTGTTTCTGGACCTAAACTCTGTTACACAAAAAATCAATGCCGAATCAGTTCATATTGCCGACTTCCCTGTTTCTGACAAAACTATGATTGATAAAGAGCTGGAAGAAAGGATGCAACTGGCTCAGAAGATTTCTTCAATGGTACTTTCATTGCGTAAACGTACAAATATCAGAGTACGTCAGCCATTGAACAAAATTATGATCCCAGCTTCTGACAAATCATTCAAAGACAGAGTAGATTCAATTAAATCTCTGATCCTGAGCGAAGTAAATGTAAAGGAAATTGAATTTCTTGAAGAAGATAACGAGCTGCTGGTGAAAAAAATAAAACCGAATTTCAAAACTCTTGGACCTCGTTATGGAAAAATGATGAAAGCAATTGCTGCCGCTGTAGGAAGTATGGGACAAAAAGAAATTCAGGAGATTGAAACTTCCGGTTTGTACAAGTTGCAGGTTGAAGGTCAGGAAATAGAACTCACAGCCGGCGATGTTGAGATCATTACCGAAGATATTCCCGGACTGGTAGTTGCCAATCTGGGCAACCTCACGGTAGCTCTGGATATTGTTATCACACAACCTTTACTTGAGGAAGGCATAGCACGCGAACTTATAAACCGTATTCAAAATCTGAGAAAAGAAAGCGGATTTGAAGTAACTGATAATATAAACCTCGATATTGAAAAAAATAATGGCTTAATAAGCGCAATTGAAAACAATTATTCATACATTTGCTCGGAAACTTTAACCAGGAAACTTGAACTGCATGATATAATCAATAATGATAAAAAAATATTAGTAGAACTTACTGACGACATTTCAACATATATTTTAGTAAGTAAGTCGAACAGCTAAAAAGCTTTGTGAACAACATAAAAAAGAGGAGGAACTGAATTATGAAGGAAGAAGTAGCAAAAACACGCTATTCAGATGAAGAACTCCAGGAGTTCAGGGAAATAATTTTAACGAAACTGGAAAAGGCAAAGCGCGATCTTAAAATGCTTATCGAAGCCTATACCTTTAACAATGAGAATGATATAAATGACACATCACCAACGTTTAAGGTACTGGAAGAAGGATATCAGGTACTATCAAAAGAAGAGAACAGTCGTTTGGCTGCCCGGCAGGACAAATTCATAAAATCACTTGAAGCTGCTCTTATCCGCATTGAAAACGGATCTTACGGAGTTTGTCGGGTAACAGGAAAGCTGATTGCAAAAGAACGTCTTCGTAGTGTGCCTCATGCAACTTTAAGTATAGAAGCAAAACTTAATCAAAAATCGTAAAAACTCTATCCGGTTTATCCATGCACTCAGTAAGCAGAAAAATATTTCTTTTTGTTTAGCTGGTACGGGTATGCTGTGAAAACTGTAAAAAAACCCCGACTTTTGAAAAAACCGCTTTTCCTCATTTTCTTTATTCTTCTCCTCGACCAAGCTTCAAAGTTCTGGGTAAAAACACATATGACAATTGGCCAGGAAATCAAAGTGATTGGCAACTGGTTTCGTATCCACTTCACTGAAAACCCGGGAATGGCTTTTGGAATGGAACTTTCAGGCGAAAATGGAAAACTTATTTTAACCCTGTTCAGAATAATAGCAGCAATTCTTATTTTTATATACCTGTATCGTTTAACAAAAAAAGACTCTCATCCTCTCCTTCTCGTAAGTATTTCAATGATTCTTGCCGGCGCAATCGGGAATATCATTGACAGTATGTTTTATGGGGTATTGTTCAATGAAAGTACATTTTATGAACCGGCAAAATTCCTTTCTGCCGAAAAAGGCTACGCTCCGTTGTTTCACGGGCATGTAGTGGATATGTTATACTTTCCTATTCTTAAAGGGCAGTATCCTTCGTGGGTTCCATTGCTGGGATCAAAAGAATTCATTTTCTTCAGACCCGTTTTTAATTTAGCTGACTCATCAATTACAATAGGTGTTTTTATTCTGATCTTGTGTCAAAGCAAATGTTATAAAAGCAAGGACAAAGAATCCATACCCGCACAATCAGATATTCCTGAGGAAACAGACAATCCTGAAACAGTTGAAACACCCGTTCTCTCAGATGACGAACAAGCATGAGAGAAATTTCCCGCTAAATTGTTATGAGTAAGAACCAGTAAATAAAATCATTATCGGATTTATTGCAATAAAAAAACCACTTACAACAGTTTTGCTATAAGTGGCTTTAAAACAGGTGGTACCAACTGGAATCGAACCAGTGACACACGGATTTTCAGTCCGTTGCTCTACCGTCTGAGCTATGGTACCGCCTTTTGAGGCTGCAAAGATAACAAGAATTTTAAATTACAAATATCTGACTCAAACTAAAAAAATATTTTTTTCAGATAATACTGTATCAGGACTTCAATTTAGCTTGGATATATTTTTTGAATTACAGCTAAATTACTGAATAACAACATGATTGAAATATTTTAATAATGTATTAACAAAATTGCTGATTTCAGCCAGTAATTGAATTTCAAATTCTTTTTTCAGATGAAACTGAATTGAACCTGTAAACCATATTTTAGAATTATTTCAGTTAATTGGATAACATGTGCTTAATTGCTCTGAAGTAATTGCTGTAAGATTTTAGATTATATTAATTTTGCAGGCTTAAGTTTGGTTTCAATAAATGACTAAGACTGATCAGTTGAAAATCGTTGTTGACATTGGAAATACGCTTGTTAAAGCAGCGGTATTTAAAAACAGCGAATTATTTTCACTTAAAACATTTAAAACCGGTAATTTTCAGCAGCTTGAGAAATATTTGCTGAGTCTTGAACCCGGTTCATACTGTATTGTCTCTAATGTAATTGATTATCCCTCATATCTTGAAAAAGTTTTTACTAAAAATTTAACAACTTTATTTTTTGATCCGAGCACTGCATTGCCTGTTAAAAATCAGTATAAAACCCCTGAAACTCTGGGTAAAGACCGAATTGCAGCAGCAGTAGGAGCATGGGATATGTTTCCTGAAAACAATTTATTAATAATTGATGCCGGCACAACCATTACTATGGATTTTGTATCTGTTTCGGGTGAGTACCTGGGTGGTGCCATATCGCCCGGCATAAATATGAGATTTAAGGCTCTTAACACTTTTACAGGAAAGCTTCCGTTAATTAAGACAAAGAGTATAAAACATCTTACAGGTACCACTACAGAAGAATCAATAATTTCAGGTGTGATAAATGGAATTATTGCTGAAATTGACGGTATTATTGATAGATACAAAACTATTTACCCCGGATTGAAAGTAATTTTTGGCGGTGGAGACAGTAATTTCTTAATAAAAAGATTAAAAAATAGCATCTTTGCATTTCCAAATATAACTATTAAAGGCTTGTACATTATTTTGACTTACAATATTGAAAACAAAAAGTTCATATAAATCAACAATCTTACTGGTTTTAGCCTTAATTGCCATGTTTGCCGGCAATGCGCAAACCAGAATAAGTTCGCCATACTCACGCTTTGGAATTGGTGACCTGCAATTAATGAACAGTCCGGTCATCATGGGTATGGGCGGCAGCACTGTAGCACTAAACAGCCCGGCTATTGTTAATTTCAACAATCCTGCATCCTATCATGCTTTCGAACAAAAATCATTTGTTTTTGAAGCAGGTCTTCATAATAAATTCTCAAGGCTAAAAACCGAAACTTTAAGTCAAAACAGCAATTATATTACACTGGGTTATTTAATGTTAGGCTTTCCGGTTACAAGACATTGGAAATCAAGCTTTGGCTTGCTTCCTTATTCAAGTCTGGGTTATAAAGTTGTAGATAACAGAATTGATGAACTAACCGGAAAAACAAGATATAGTTACGAAGGTTCAGGTGGAATACATCAGTTTTATTGGGGTAATTCTCTAACAATAGCCAAAAACTTTTCCGCCGGTTTCAACCTTGTTTATTTTTTTGGCTCACTCGAGAGCAACCGTAGTCTTTCATTCCCTGATTCCGTATATATGTTGGGAACAAAGGTTTTGAATACTACTACAGTATCGGATTTAAAAATAAGCACCGGTTTGCAGTTCAACCAAAATCTTAACGACGCTTACAGACTAACTCTTGGTTTAACCTACAGCCCTGAAGTTAATATTAATGCCAAAGCCAAAGAATTGACATACAATTACTTTATAGGCTCAAATCTTATTGATAACATCACCGATACGCTTGTCAATGTTGAAAAATTAAAAGGTAGTTTTGTGCTGCCTTCTGATTTTGGTGCCGGAATAATGCTAAAAAATTCAAACCGATGGCTGGTTATGGCTGATTATAAATGGCAAAACTGGGAGAATTTTAAAATGTTTGATCGCAGCGATTCTCTTGTAAACAGCATGTCAGTTTCTGCCGGTGCACAGATTTTACCGGTTTATACAACCATTTCACCATATTGGAAAAAGATACATTATCGCTTTGGTTTCAGGTATTCGCAAACTTATGTTGAGTTAAACAATACCAGATTAAAAGAATTTGGCATTAGTTTTGGTACAGGATTACCATTGGTAAGAACAAGGTCAACAATAAATATTGGAATTGAAGCAGGAAGCAGAGGAACAATACGAAATGGCCTTATCAGAGAGTCGTTCTTTAAGTTGTCATTAGGAGCTTCGGTTTTTGACAGATGGTTTGAACAAAGAAAATATTTTTAAAAACATAGCTAATTAAAATCAAAGTTTTAATTTTGTTTCACAATAATACATTCAATTATGAAAAAGATGATGAGAGTAAGCTTAATGATTTCGGTAGCATTTTTAATGTTTGAATTGCTTTTATTTGAAACCCCGGTTCAGGCACAAATTGCTAAAATTGGTGAGTATGAACAAATTACAGGCCCAAGATATGGCGAAGACAGTGTAACCTGTACTATTAACTTCTCGCTGTATCGTGAATTCCTTAAACAATGGAAACAGGCCGGAGGAACAGGAACTGTTATTGAAGAAGCTATAGTTCCCTGGAGATGGGTTTTTCTTAACTGCCCGCTTGCCAGCCAGAACACCTATATTGATGGGGTATCAATTGTTGAATATATGATAGCCAAAGAAAATGACCCTGAAAAGAAAGAAAAATTAATTGATACTTTGATGATGGTTTATGATCAGCGTATACGTGCTTTTGGCAGAGAAGGTTATGTATTGGGTCGTAAAGCCTCTAACCTGATAAACCATCGTCCAAATGCAAATGAAGAACTTCATGTTATGTTCCGCCGTTCAGTTGTACTTCTGGGTAACGAGTCTGAAGCTGCAATCATAGCCCAGTATTTTAAATATGTTGAAAGAATGGCACGTGAAGAAAAAATAAGTAAAGAGGAGTTCTTTGATCTTTATGAGGAAGCTATAGAGATTGTTAATTTCAATCTGGATAAATTCAAGAATGATCAACAACAATTATCTATCTGGGAAAATATTGGTGGTTTTATTGAGCAAACACTTGAGCCATATGCATCATGCGAAGATCTGTTAAGTATTTTCTCTAAAAAAATTGAAGACAACCCCGAGGACCTTGAACTTCTGTATAAAGTAATCAGGCTTTTTGAACGAAAAGGCTGTACTGATACCCCTCTTTATCTGAACTCAACCCTGATGGCTTACAAACTCGACCCATCACCTCTTTCAGCTTTTGGAATCGGCAAAATGTATTTTCGTAATAAGGAATTCACAAAATCAATAGAATTCCTGAAAGAAACAGAAAAACTGGAAAACCCTTCTGACAGAGCTGACGGATTATTGCTTCTGGCTACTTCCTACAAGGAAACAGGCAATCTGATCAAAGCACGCGAATCTGCCCTAAAAGCCATACAGGCAAGACCCGGCGACGGACACTCCTATATACTTATTGGCGACCTGTATGCTGCAAGTGCAAAAGACTGCGGCACTAACGATTTCAATACCAATGCCGTGTATTGGGCTGCCGTTGATAAATATCTGGAAGCCAGAAGAGTTGATCCTTCAACCGCCGAAGAAGCAACACAACGTATAAATATTTATTCAAGACATTTTCCATCGGTCGAAACAATATTCTTTCATGGATATACTGAAGGTGAATCCTACAGGGTAGAATGTTGGATAAACGAAAACACTATAATCCGACCGGCAAAATAAAAAATAGTAAATCCGGCAAATTTAAAAATGGAACCTTATTCCCGATCGGGACTTAATTTTAAAAATCATATAATATTCAGCATTACCGCCTTGATTGCGGTAATGCTTTTTTCTTGTGAAAACGATATAACTCTGGTAAACGAAATTACCCGTAAGGATACTTTGCCGGTAATGACATCATATAATATAGAAATTCAATACAGTGAAAAAGGAAATCCCCAGTTTAACCTTAATGCACCTGTGGCAACCGTGAGTATGGGCGACGAAGCCTGTCAGGAATTCCCAGAAGGCTTTCATATTACTTTTTATGATTCACTTATGAACATAAAGTCAGAGCTTTCTGCCGATTATGGTATTAGTATTGAAAGTACTAAAATAATGGAGGCTCGCCGTAATGTTGTTGTTATGAACCATGAAAGAGGTGAAAGAATGAATACTGAGCTTATGATCTGGGATCAGAATAAAAAAATCATCTTTTCTGATGCCTTTGTTAAAATCACTACTCCAACCGATGTATTGTACGGCGAAAACGGATTTGAAGCTGATGAATCATTCAATAGCTGGGTTATAAGAAAAACATCAGGTGAATTTGAAATATCCGATGATAATGAATCACCTAAACCATAGTAGTATTGAGTTCTTATTGAAACTAATAAATGGATAGTTATACACTTATATTATTAACCCTTGTTTTATCAGCTTTCTTCTCTGGTATGGAGATCGCTTTTCTCAGTTCAAATAAACTAAAGATTGAGCTTGATAAAAATAAAGGTGTTTTTTCAGCCAGGCTGATATCGCAGTTTGTAAAAAAACCATCACATCTCATTTCTGCCCTGTTGGTCGGTAATAATATTGCTCTGGTAATGTATGGTTTGGTCATTGCAAAAAAGCTACAACCATTTTTAGCATTAAATCTTCCTGCAAGCCTGAATAACGATTTTTTTGTTTTTCTTTTTCAAACCATACTCTCTACCCTGCTGATCCTGGTTGTTGCTGAGTTTTTACCGAAAATCATTTTCAGAATAAATGCAAACGCAATAATTAGTTTTTTTGCCCTGCCTCTTTCTTTATTCTATTACATTTTGTATCCGATAAACTTTTTGTTTACAAGCATTTCAGAATTTATATTGAAGTACATTTTCCGTGTTAACATTAAAGGCAAGGAATATGAATTCAGCCCTGTTGATCTTGATAATTACATGAAAGAACTCGATAGTAAAATGCTCGATGAAAGTGAGGTAAAACAGGAAATACAAATGATACAGAATGCCATGGAGTTTCACAATATTAAACTCCGTGAATGCATGCTGCCGCGTAACGAAATTGTGGCAATAGAAGAGCTCGAGCCTGTTGAGAAACTTGCTGCAATTATGGCAAAAACAGGATTTTCAAGGATTCCTGTGTACAGAGGGAGTATTGACAATATAATTGGTTATGCACATGTTTTTGATATTTATAAAAAGCCTGAAAATATCGAATCAATTATAAAACCCATTATTATAGTACCTGAAACTACCACTGCCAACAAAATCCTTACTACATTTATTCAGCAACACAAAAGCATTGCCCTGGTTGTTGATGAGTTTGGCGGAACTTCAGGGATTGTAACTATGGAAGATATCATTGAAGAAATTTTTGGAGAAATTGATGATGAGTACGACAAAGAAAGTAAAACGGAAAAACAAATTTCAGATAATGAATTTATTTTTTCAGGCCGTCTCGAAATTGATTACCTGAATGAGAAATACACGCTGAATCTGCCGGAATCAGATGATTATGAGACTCTTGCGGGGCTTGTACTTCACTATCATGAAGATATTCCAAAAAAAGATGAGAAAATAGAAATTGAAAAATTCTCATTTACTATTCTTCAGGCTTCTCATACAAGAATAGAGCAGGTACGTTTAGAAATTACTGACCAATCCTGATTCTTTCTGAATCCAAAAATTCCGGCGCATAAACAATAATCGTCAGTCTTTTTTCGCTATAACTACACAAAAAATGATTTTTTTATAATAAAACAGTGCGAAATTGAGCTTTTACTTTGCAATTTTTAGTTTTTGCATCAACATTTCTATTAATTTTGCAAACTCATTAAAAAACGATTAAGAAATGGCAATAATTGGTGATATCAGAAAACGTTCGGGCTTATTGATAATAGTTGTTGGTGTGGCATTAGCTGCATTTGTACTTGGCGACTTTCTTTCAACAAGACCTGGTCACAGATCAATTAATATTGGAGAAGTTGAAGGAGAAGAGATTCCAATTCTCGCTTATAATCAGCGACTTGAAGAAAATCTCAATATGCGTCGTCAGAATAGCCAAACCGGAACTCTTAGTGCTCAGGAACAATACAATGTAAGGCAATCAACCTGGGACGAAATGATCCGCGAAATTATTATGGATAAAAATCACAAGGCTCTCGGGCTTAATATTTCAACTGAAGAGCTTGACGATCTGGTTCGTGGACCAAATCCACATAGCTATATTCGTCAGAGCTTTACCGATCCTAATACCGGAACATTTGATCCTGCCTCAGTTACTAATTTTCTTAAAAACCTGAATCAGGTTGATCCGCAAATGCGCGACAGGTATCTTTATATTGAAAAAGCTATTAAAGATGATCAACTCTCAAAAAAATATAATGACCTGGTCCTGAAAGCTTATTATATTCCTGAAGAACTGGCATTGAAAGATTTTGGAACAAAAAACCGTCAGGCAAGCCTGTCAGTAGTTTCACTACCATACAAAAGCGTACCTGATGAAGATGTTACAGTGAGTGATCAGGAAATGAAACGGTTTTATGATAATAATAAATTCCGTTTTACACAGGAACAGTCAAGATCAATTGATTATATAATTTTTGAAATTCAGCCTTCAGATGAAGACAGAGAAAAAATATCTGAGGAATTTGACAGATTATATGCAGAATTCAAGGAAGTGCAGGATATTCCTCTCTTTGTGAATACTAAATCTGATACCCGTTACGACAGTACCTGGTTAAAACGCGAAGATCTGTCTCCAAGAATTGAAGAAGAATTATTTGACGCTCCGGCAGGAACAATTTTAAGCCCTTATGTTGAAGATGGAAAACATATAATGGCAAAACTGATTGATACTTCAAATCGTCCGGACTCATTAAAAGCCAGCCATATACTTGTAACCTATCAGGGTGCCGGTGTAATTCAGACCACACGTACCAAAGATCAGGCTAAAAACAGAGCCGACAGTATTTTTAATGAAATTAAACGCAACCGCAGTAAATTTTCAGAACTTGCAACCTCGTTGTCCGATGATGGGTCGGCAGCCGAAAACAAGGGTGATCTGGGCTGGTTCCTTGATGGTCAGATGGTTCATCCCTTTAATCAAGCCGTTATTGATGGTAAAGTAGGTGAGGTTGTTCAGGTTGAATCACAGTTTGGTTTTCATATTGTAGAAATAACAGGTAAGACCCAGCCTATAAAAAAAGCAAGGATTGCAATAATTGACCGGGTTATTGAACCAAGTACCCGCACCATACAGGAAATTTATGCCAAAGCAAGCCAGTTTGCAAGTACCAACAAAACATTAACAGCTTTTGATAATGCAGTGGTTGACGCCGGCATTTCAAAAAGAAGCGCCGATAATCTGCAACCGATGGACAACAGCATTCCAGGTATTATAATTCCACGCGAAATAATTAGATGGGCTTATAACAGTAAAACCAAAGTTGGAGATGTATCTCCTGCTTTCGATGTGGATGGTGCATTTGTGGTTGCAGCATTAAAAAGTATAAAGGAAAAAGGAACTATGCCCTTTGATCTTGCAAAAGGCAATATTGAACCTCTTGTGCTCCGTGACAAAAAAGCTGAAATCCTTGTTAAGCGCATGGAAGATGCCATTAAAGAAAATGGTGACATTAAAGCTGTTGCATCAAAACTTGGTGAAGATGTTCAAAATCTGGAGCACATTCTTTTAAGTGCAACAAGCCTTTCTACTCTTGGTCGTGAACCGGATGTTATAGGCAAAATATTTGCTATGGAGGAAAATCAGACCTCAAAACCAATGAAAGGTGAACAAGCTGTGTATCTGATACGTGTTGATAAATACACTGTTACCGAACCTCAGGATGATGACTTGAACGGTATCCGCAGAGTTCATACAAATAATTACAGAAGCAGAGTAACCAGAGAACTGACTAAAACGATTGAAGATAACGCAAAAGTTACCGATAACAGACTGATGTTTTATTAAAAGACATTCTGAAATTTTTAAAAAAGCCGGAAAGAAATAATTTTCCGGCTTTTTTTATTTCCATACTCTGAAAAACTAATAGTATGGGTTGAGAATCTTTCTACTCAAAATTATCAGAGGATGCTTTTTTTTATTTTATAATTGCCACTAATGAGAGGTTTGAGTACAACAAACACACTACTATTCAATGGAGTAGCAGTATATTTGTCAGCATCTTTTCGATTTTTATGAATAATTCAGGATATATTTGAAAAAAATATATAAGCAAATAAAACCTGGTGTATATAAACACCTACATATTACATAAGCCAGGGTTTTATTTGACTACAAGTAAGTTAGGCTGCATTAACACATAGAAAAAAGCTTACGAGAACTCAATTTTTCAAAATTCTTAGAAAAATTTACTTCCATTTGTCACAAATATGCGATTACAATAGACTTATTATAAAAGACAATTCATTGAATGATTTCGAGACCATATATGAAGAAAACTATCAACAGATGTATAGTGTTGCTCTCAATATGATTAATGATAGAGATGCTGTCTGCGATATTATTCAGGAAATATTTATTTCTTATCACAAAATTTCACAAAATGGGAATACAATTAATAAACCCAAAAGTTGGCTCATGAGAGCAACTATTAATAAATGTATTGACCATTCAAAGTATCAAAAAAGGCATTTAAAAATAGATAGTATAAAACCAATACCAATTATTGAGGATTCAATAGAGAAGAATCAAGAAAAAGAGATTTTGAAACTGGCATTATCTAGGCTAAAACCTAAAGAGAAAATACTTGCATTATTATATAGCGAAGGAATGTCATATAGAGAAATATCAGAAGTGTCAGGGATTAAATTTTCCTCTATTGGTAAAATGTTGTCCCGGACAATAAAAAAACTGGGTGAAATTTTAAAACAGTTAGACTATGAGATGTATTAGTTATGAAATAATCCAAAAATTTGTTGACAAAGAAGCTTCTGCAAAGGAAAATTCTATTGTACAAAATCATCTATCAACTTGTAGTATATGTGCGAAAAGGGTTGAAGAGAGAAGGCATACAACAGATCGTATTAAAGAGTTGATAGGTTCACATGATAAAAACGAAATACAAATACCAATATTTCAGGTGCCTGAAAATCAAAGAAAGACATTAAATATCAATTTTAAAAAGATTGCTTATATAGCTTCAGCAGCGTGTTTTCTTATTTTATTTCTCATTTTTCATCGAACACCAAAAGATGAAATCGAATTTATATATTCATATGAAGTTGAAAATGAATATAATGCAAATTTACCATTATCAGAACAGGAAATGGTAATTGAAATAACAGATTCAAATGGTAACCTTTTCAAATACTAAATATCAAAACCGATGACGATTACGTGATTATTAATAACATAAATAATTTTAAATATGAAGAAATATATAATAATTTTAGCCATTACAATAATTCATTTCCCTTTGTTTTCACAGGATTTGATGAGTAAATACAAAACAGGGACTGTTAAACTTGTACCTGATAAAGAATATGCCCAAGACAATGATTGGGGCACGGTTTTCCGTTCTTATTACGACACTTTATATAATAGACCCATGGGTATGAGAAAATCATTGGTTCTTTTGCCTGATGGCTCTTTGATTGTTAATCACGCCTATAGAGATTACCGAACAAAATTTTCACCCATAGGTAAATTTGAAAAAGAATTTTCGATTGAAAAAGCGGGGCATAAAGCTGTTATGGGAGTAATTAATAATAATACACTTTTTACCGGTCTTGACAACATGGGAAAAATGACCTGTTCAGATTTTAATGGTAAATATAAGAAAACGCTGACTTTGGACTATATGACCAAAGATATAATTGCCCTAAACAATGGTAAGTTTGCCATTGTTGGCTGGGTAATATGGTCTAAAAAATTCCGAACTTTTATTTCAATCGTTGATTATGAAACTAACAAAGAAAAAGTTATTTGGGAACATTTTGATGATAGGGAAATTTTGAGCGATGGAGGGAAACTAAGCAATCGCCCCCGCTTTAATTATTCAATAAAATTAAAAGAAGGCGGAATGATTTCTTGCATAACTATGCCTTATTCAATGCAGACAGGTAAAGGGCTCCCACCTCAAATAACAACTGTAAAAAACGAATTGATTGTTGCCATACCAAATACAGGTGAAATTATTGTATACGATTTAGAAGGAAACTTTAAATCAAAAAGTACAATTGATTGGAACAACAACACCATTTCTGTTGATGAGCAAAAGGCAATACAACAAAAAGCAATTGATGATTATAAAGCCTATATCAAAGAAGGGGATAAAAAAGTCCAAAATAACCTGGAGGCATATAAAAATATGATTTCAGAAATGGAAGAAGACCTGAGAAAAATAAATACACCTATTGCAAAACCATCTTTCTCAAATATCATTAAAGACTCAGATGGAAATGTATTGTTCTTTGAAATTCCTGAAGAGAAAGATGAAAATATCTTTCACGTTTGGGTATATAATCAGGTTGGACAATTTACTACAAAATGCACTTTTATATGCGATGATTATGACCTTAACATTAGTTCTAATAAAATGGTATTCAAGGATGGTTATATATATGGAATACAGACACTAAAAGCATCCAATGGAAATCCTTTAAGACTTGTCCGCTTTAAGCTGGAAACCAATTGATTATAAAGAATAACGCAGCCTAACAATGTGTATTAGTAATGGCGGGGATTGTAGCTCGCATCAATACCCCGTTCGGAGGTGGTTTCCCGATAATCGTATTACGATGTCGGGACTTGCCATCGGTCTATCGCAAGCAGGCTGCGCCTGTACCTTTCTAAACTCCCCATTTTAATATAGGGTTTGCTTGCCCGTTAGATATATTTATGTACATTTGGCAGGCTGTTGGCTCGTAGGGTGTGTGTTGGGGACTCTACCTACCGAAAACCAAGCCGCAGAACCTTAGCGGACAGCTTAAAAACAGACAAGCGTAACCACATAATCATTAAAAAATCTATTATCGACACAATTTAAACAAAATAGCTTATGGCAAGGAGAATATTATTTGGACTTGTACTTGTAATACTTTTATCCTGTACTGATGATAAAGGAAATGATGGCTCTATTAAGCAGCAAGACGGTGTCGTTTGGCTTAGTGGTAGTTTAGTTATTTGCGCAGAACAAATACATCTTGACAATGGAGATACTCTGATTGTTAAATTTGAAGATATAATTGCTTTTAGGGCCGGAGACAGAGTAAATGTCAAGTATAAGGAGATTGGTTTAAATGAGTCTTGTGCTCCAGGAATTGACTGTGAAATCATCGAGATAAAGAAAATTCAATAAAAATAAAAACCGACCCGTTAACAGCGATTTGGTTTCAGGCTTGGGTGACTTGCCTGTTGGATAAATTTGCTTAACTTTTGTATGTGTTTGACTCTCAGGGTGTGTGTTGCAAACTCTACCGTCCGAAAGCCAAGCCGCAGAACGTTGAACTGTAGCTTCGGTTACTTGCAGGATTTTTATCTATGGGGATTCAATCGGAAGGCGTGAGGTGGGAAAAGGAGTTTGCAGACTCCTTTTTGTCTGTTTGGGGCGCTACAGGCTTGTTGCATCGGGATGTTTTGCCGGAGAAATCGGCTCTTTTTTACGCCGGAAAGATTCGCTCTCCCTTTTTTGTAATTAGGGATATTTTTTGGTTCGGTTCATACAACAAGTATCCAAATCACCGAAACGGCAATCACGTAAAAGACAGTTTTAGAATGAATTGAAGGCAAGTCTGAAAACCGATCGCATTTGTGGCGGCGCACGGGACTTGAAGCTCAAAACAATAACAATACGCCCTTTTTTGCAACATTGACACAGTTTTGAATCATAGCCTTCTCCACCAATTCCGGAGTAAGGCGACAAACTTTCTTCCGGTTCATACACGATTCCAATCTTAGCTTGCAATAAACTAATCTGCAAAAGCCTAAGAGATTTTTAATAATCCTTTGTTGGTAATATTTTTCCAAAATCTGCTCATAGCAGGTTGAGCAAATAAGCTGTTTTCTGTGTGCCAGCATACTTTCAAAACCTCATCTTTGCACAGGGTAATACAAGCATTAGCATATTCATTATCTGCTGCTATCAGCATGACACCCTGATTAAGAAGGCCGTTGATTATATGCTTTACGTAGCTTGCATGTCGGTTATCTTCAAGGCAATCGGCTATTTTGTCGATAAGCCTTCTAATTTAATCCACTTTTTTAAAAAAAGAAGCCCTTCATCACTTGAAATTTGTTGTATTTTAAACTGCACTACTACTTTTTTATTTCCATACTCTGAAAGATTGAAAATCGTGGGTTGAGAATCTTTCTACTCAAAATTATCAGAGGATGCTTTTTTTTATTTTATAATTGCCCATAATGAGGAGGCTTGGTACAGCAAACACACTACTTTTCAATGGAGTGGTAGTATATTTACCCGTATTTTTCTGTTTTTATGAATAATTCAGGTGAGATGGGATATATAAAATTCATTAGAAAAAATGATTCTATGCATAAGCAAAATTGCCTGAAAACTGTTTTCCAGTATCAGAAAATGCCTTTTAGGCAGCTATTATTTTAAATCTTTAAGCAATGAAAAAATTAATTGTTCTAGTTTTGGCAGTTTTGCCTTTTTTTAGTTTTGCCCAATATGATTCTGGTTTTGATTCAAAGGGGAAAATAGAAATTCATGTCGGCTACGGTTTATTGACAGCGCCGGATATAATCACCGTGCTTTCAGATGTTTTCACCTCAGCTTTATTACCCGGCATGATTGAAAAAGCTGAATCAAAAGGTTTTGGTACAGTCTTTGGCGGTACAGAATATTATATAAGTAATCATTTTACAGCCGGATTACAGTACAGCCATGCCGCTTATGAACATACCTACGACATGGACGATAATAGTGTTGCCAAAATGAACACCCAATACCACACAATTTTGATACGTGGAAAAGCAATATGGCTTAATCAGTCAATATTTCAGCTTTATTCAACTCTGGCGGTAGGTCCCACTTTTACAAAAGCCGAGAATGAATTAGGCGACACAAAAAGCAATACTGCTTTTGCTTTTCACACTAGTCCGGTTGGTGTACGTATAGGAAACCATATTGCATTTTTTGCCGAAGGTGGTTTTGGTTACCAAGGATTGATTTCTGCAGGCATTTTCGTTCGGTTCTAATGGTAAAAAGGAACCAAAACAATCATTTTATTACTGTTTTTTTACACATAAAAAACAGTAATAAAGTTAAAAACCTTTTAATAAATGCTTAGTTTGTCAAATGTGCGTATTTGATACTTAGACTACAGCTTTGCCAAAAAGAAACATCAGCTAATGCTGGATAATTTTTGAAGCAGAAGTAGCCATGACCTGCAATGTGTTCAAGCTTTAAAGAACCCTGTGCTTTACTGTATTTACGATGGTAATGTTCCAGAAACTGAGTGTGGCTGTATGGGGTACTCACATTATTTACATAGTCATTGTAGTGATACTGAAACGCACAGAACAACTGCAAAACGGCAGAGGAAACGCTATGTTGGTATCGGACAGTATTTATAATGTTGCCGTTATACTATTTCTTCAAAAAGAACCTATACAAACAAATTCATAATTACAGCATGTCCAGCGGACTTTTGATGTTTGATTTAGACACATCGGTAATATGGGTATAAACTTCGGTGGTTTTAATAGACTGATGACCCAATAACTGCTGTATATAACGAATATCGGTACCGGCTTCAAGCAAATGTGTAGCAAAACTGTGCCTTAAGGTATGTGGTGTTACCTTCTTTTTAATTCCAGCTTTCCGTGCGGCATCCTTTACCACATTTTGTACTGATTTGTCCGAGTACATTCCACCGCCTTGCCCCTCAAAGAGATATTCCCGGGGTTTATAAAGCATAAAATAATCCCGCAAATCTTTCAGGAGACTTTCAGAAAGCATCACAACCCGATCTTTATTCCCTTTTGCTTTTCGGATATAGATGAGCATATCCTGCGAGTTAATATCGGTTAGCTTCAGATTAATCAATTCACTTAGTCGAAGCCCGGCACCATAAAGGAGCTTAATGATACAGAGATGTTTTTTATTATCTACGTGGTCAATCATTCGTTTCACTTCCGATGTAGTGATATAATCAGGGAGGCTCTTTGATTTACGCAAAGGATAAAGATGCTTTAGATTCAATAGCCTGTTATAAAGAGATTGATAAAATTTATCAATAGAAGCTACGATTAAACGCTGATGTGAACTACCGATCTTATGTTTGTCAACCTTCCAATAGATATACTTTTCAATAACCTGCTCATCTATTTCAAGAGGGTTTGAGAACTTCTTTTGAGCCAAGAGTAGAAAACTTTTTACAGCACTCTTATAATTCTTAATAGAATTTGTACTGTAACGTTGCAAAACAAGCTTTTTCTCAAATTCGTCTATTAACTTATCGACTTCCATATTATTCGGTATTATTTTGCTTACAAAAATAGCAAAACATTCGTAAATTCAAAATAAATACTCTATTTTTATTATTACAATATATTGATTGCCATCTTCTTAGGTCATATAACCAATTTTTTAAGCATATTGGTTGGCGAATGTTATATATTTTTTATTTACGAATGTTTATCTTTGTGTCGTAAATAAGACGTTA